>NZ_OY762614.1:3538915-4235330 GCF_963666145.1 uncultured Desulfobacter sp.
CCAGAAAGGCCCCCGTGTCCGGGTGATAAATATGGTCAGGTGACCGGCCACGGAAAGTTTCAGGTACATCAGGGACTGGATAAACTCCCGGTTTAAATGAAAGATGCGCTCTCCGATGTAAAACAGACCGAAAGATCCGATAACACCGGTGACTCCCAGAACCGTGGCAACGCCAAGGACCCGGGGCATGTTCCATGCTTCGGGTTTGTCGGCATAACGGACATTGTCATAGGCAATGGAAAGGATGGCGCCGTCGTTAAGCAATGCCAGAAGGACAATCATCACCGCTGTGACCGGATAAAAGTTGAAAACCAGGATCGACAGGGTCATGAGCAGCAGGACCCGGATGGTTTCCGCCATGCGGTAGATGGTATAGCTGGTCATGCGCTGGAATATCTTCCGGCTCTCCTTGATGGCGTCGATGATCACCGATAGCCCCGGGGCCAGAAGGACCATGTCTGCCGCCGCACGGGCCGCATCGGTGGCCCCTGAGACGGCAATGCCGCAGTCGGCCTTTTTCAGGGCCGGGGCATCGTTGACACCGTCGCCGGTCATACCCACAATGTGGCCGTGTTTCTGGAGGATCTCCACAATATGAAATTTGTGTTCAGGAAAGACCTGGGCAAAACCGTCCGCCGTTTCAATGGACTGGTCCATTTGTCCGGATTCGTGGTACCGGGTATCGCTAAATCCTTCCGCATCAAGGATATGGGTCCCCATACCAAGCTCCTTTGCGGTTTCCCGGCCAATGGCCAGCTGGTCGCCGGTGATCATTTTGACGTCCACGCCCATCTTTTTTGCCGTGGCAATGGTCTCTTTGGAATCGTCTCTGGGGGGATCAAAAAGGGGCAG
The DNA here is from genome assembly GCF_963666145.1 of uncultured Desulfobacter sp. Lineage (NCBI taxonomy): Bacteria > Pseudomonadati > Thermodesulfobacteriota > Desulfobacteria > Desulfobacterales > Desulfobacteraceae > Desulfobacter > uncultured Desulfobacter sp. The sequence goes on from NZ_OY762614.1 coordinate 3,539,768, forward strand.
GACACCTAGGAACTGCCACTGATCCCCATCGTCCGTCCTGGCGATGCCAAGGGAGCGGAACCCCCGGCCGGCAAAGTCATTAATCGCTTTTTCCACGGCTGTTTTAACCGTATTTTTATTTTCACACAGATCCAGCACCACCTGGGGGGCGCCTTTTGTCACCTTAAAGGGTGTATTGCCTGAAATCTGCACACGGGCCTGGGTTCGCTTGCTTACCGGGTCAAAGGGGATGAATTCATCTACTTCTTTATCTTTGAACACCGTCTCACTATCAACACCGTTTAATACGGCAAGGTCAATGGTGTCCTGGTTTTCCGCCTTGGAGCAGAGCGCTGCGCTCTCAATCACCTGGTCGGGGTCTACACCGTCCACTGCAAAGGGATCTCCCAGGGTAAGTTCATTTTTCGTCAGTGTGCCTGTTTTATCCGAGCAGAGCATATCCATGCCGGAGAGTTCCTCAATGGCCACCAGGCGGCTGACAATGGTCTCTTTGGCCGATAGCAGTCTTGCCCCGACCGCCATGGTCACAGAGAGCACTGTCGGCAGGGCCACCGGAATGGCAGCCACGGTCAGGACCAGTGCAAACTGGAGGGCCTCGGTCATGGGGTCGCCCCGGAACAGGGCTACTGCCAGAATCACGGCCACCAGCACGATGGCAAGAATGATGAGATAATTACCGATTTTGAGTACCGCGCCCTGGAAATGGCTCACGGTTTTGGCATCCTGGACCAGTTGGGCGGTTTTGCCGAAGTAACTCTTTGTTCCGGTTGCGTAGACAATGGCCTGGGCCTCTCCTTTGCGCATGATCGATCCTGAAAAAACCGCCTGCCCCTTATGCCGCTTCACCGGAAGAGACTCCCCTGTCAGGGCCGACTGGTCAACCTCCACAGAAGTGTCGTCCATCAGGCGGGCATCCGCAGGCACCACATCCCCGAGCCGGATTCGGATAATATCTCCGGGCACCAGGTTTCGAGAGGGTTGGGAACTCCATTTCCCGGCGCGCTTTACCCGGGCCTTAAGCGCCAGTTTTGCCTTAAGCGCAGCAATGGCGTTACCGGCCTGGAACTCCTCCCAGAACCCGATCACGGCATTGGCCAGCAGCAGGACAACAATGATGAAAAAATCAGGCCAGTGCTTGATCAGGCCTGAAAGCAGGGCCGCCGCTTCGATCATCCAGGGAATGGGTCCCCAGAAATAGCTCAGAAACTTAAGGATCGGCTGCTCTTTTTTTTCTGCCAGTTCATTATAGCCATAATGTTCCAGGCGGTCTTGGGCCTCTTCAAGGCTTAGCCCGTCCGGCGATGTGTTCAGCTGTTTTTGCAGATCTTCGATGGACACCGTTTTCTCATCATGTGACTTTTCTTTTTTTTCTTGCATGGAAACACTCCTTTGCAACTGTGGTACGATGATCTACCGCTGTGGTGTCTCCAGAGGCAGGACAGCGGTAGTAAGTCCTTAATAATGCTTATACTCAAGTTCTCTTTTAACCAGAAACATGGAACAGGGCATTTTACGAATCAGTTCCCGAATGTCGTGACCCCTCAGCAAATGTTCAAGATGCCCCTGCTCATGGGCCGTCATAACCGTCAGGCCAATCTCTTTTTCAGAAATGAATTTTGTGATTTCCTCCACAGGGTCCCCCTGGATAACGCTCTCCTGGATGGACAGCCCTTCGGCTTCTTCGGTTTTGATATACTCCTGAAGCTCCTTGCGGGCATTCTCAAGCATTTTGCTGAATTCATCCTCTATAATTTGGGCCGAGGCCAAGGGCAGACTCCAGCCTTCCAGCCCAAAGGGATTGTGTACGATATGGGTGATAAAAAGTTCCGCCCCGTAATTGCGGGCGAAAGAAATGCCCCACTGAACCGCATCAAGGGAGTGTTTCGTACACAAAGATACTACGAGAATACGTTCCGGATGTTTCATGTTTACTCTCCTTTCTCATAAGGGTTTAGTATCATTTTGGGTTTTCCGTGTTCTTTTTTAAATACGGGTTTGTATGTAAATCGTTCCAGGTTGTTATGTAGATTGAGTGCGGTGAGATATCAGTTTCGCACCTTTATCCATTGTCATAGGCCCTTGTTGCTCGCACTAATGGCGGATTTAGGCCGTCAGCCCTTGCTGTAAATCAAAGGGGTTCGTTAAATGCTTTGTTTTTTTGAAAAAGCACTCTACCATTTTAAAAATTTCCAAATTATGTAAATATCTATGAAACAGGCTTTAAAAGATTTCAGATTCGTATTTGCGTTATGAGATTCTAATTCACGTTATCATCTTTCCTATCAGCCAACCCTTCTGGCATCAACAGATACCCAAGGCAGGATTGTGGATATCAGCAACGCACTGTGTAGATATCTGGGCGTGACTAAAAAAGAGATGGCCGGAAAACCGTCCCGTTTTTTTCTCGATGAAAATCAAAAAGGGCTGGAAGATAAAATTGCCAGGGTTATTGAAACCGGCAGCAAATGGCAGGGGAATATAAAAAAGCGTTTCAGCGAAACAGACACGCGCTGGATAAACCAGACGATTCATCCCGTTTATGATGACCATTATAAGCTGTCATCCTATTCACATATTATCAGCGATGTTACGGATAAAAAGGCCCTTGAAGAATTGTCCGTTACCGATACGCTGACCAGACTTCTTAATCGAAGATCCTTTGACGATGTGATTGAAAAAGAGATTCGCCTGGCACGCAGAAGAGATGCGTTTTTGACCTTGGCCATGATGGATATCGATTTTTTTAAACGGTACAATGACCATTACGGACACCCTGCCGGAGATGATGTGTTAATTCAGGTGGCAGGGGCGCTCAAAGGCATCACAAGGCGTCCGGATGATTATCTTTTTCGTGTGGGCGGAGAAGAATTTGCGATTGTTTTCCCAGGCACAGACAGTGCCGGTTCCCGTCAATTTCTTGAAAAGATCAGAACGCGGATTGAATCGCTGGAGATAACCCATAAGTATAGCGATGTCAGTGCATACATTACTGTATCCATCGGGGGCAGGACCTATAAAGGATCTGAAATACCAGATAAAAATCAGTTTTACAGCCAGGCCGATCATTGCCTGTATGAAGCAAAGAAGCAGAGGAATAAAGTGATCAGCCTATAACTGTAAATATGGTCATGGTCAATAGCTTTTCCCAAAAGAGCAGTCAGGAAACCTGCAGGTGGGGCAGTTGCGGCACAGCCCGCCGTGGCAAAGGCTTGCAAGGTCCCGTTTGCCGGGACGCTCTCCGGCCATGACCCGGGGAAGAATCAGGTCAAATATGGTGGTGCGGTGATACAACCCGCAGGCGGGCAGTCCCATGATGGTGGTTTTTGGGGTGTAGCCTAAAAGAAACATGGCGCCTGGCAGCACGGCGGCTGAATAGTGGACTTCATCAAACCCCACAGCTTCAATGGACTCTCTGGTAACATCATCGGGGTCCACGGACATGCCGCCGGTGGTGATGATCAGATCGGTGTCCTTATCCAGGTAATCCCGGATCTGGGCGGTGATGCGCTCCCGGTCATCGGGCAGGATATTGACCTCAAACACCTGGGCCCCAAGCCGGGCGGTCTTTTCTTCCACAATGGCCTGGAACCGATCCTGGACCAGGCCGTTATACACTTCATTACCGATGATGGCCAGACGGATTTTCAAGGGGTTGAACATTGAAACGCTGAAAATGGGGTAGTTGGCCTTGGCAAAGGCCGTGGCCTGGTCAAGGGTTTTTCGGTCTATGACCAGGGGGATGGCCCGGGTGGCGGCCAGGCTGTGGCCTTTTTCCACGGCCGTATTGGTATGGATACTGCCACACATGACATCGTTGAACATGTTAAATTCCGTCAAGGCTGCCACATTCACCCGGAACAGTCCGGGGTACGAGGCATACAGCTCGAGCTTGCCTTCCCTGGGTGTGCCGGAAAACTCGACCCCCGGTCCGGCCAGGGCTGATGCCAGTTCGAACACCGCTTCATCTTCATGTACCTGGCTTTCATCAAGATCCAGCACATAGAGGTTGTTTTTGCCCATACGCTGGAGGCGGCAGATGTCGCCGGCACTGACCCGATGTCCGCGCTTGAAGCCAGGTCCCTTGGACTTTCCGGGAACGATTTCGGTCAGGTCATGAGCAATGGTCATACCGCAGGCATCCTGGACGGGTACGGTTTTAAAGGTCGGTTTTTGTGGGTGTGTCTGTTTTTTCATGATTCAATATCGTCTTAAAATAATATCCAAATGCACTTGCGGGGCGCAACGGTCAAACTTTTTTTATCCTTAATATTAGTACAATTTTGAATTTTTAAAGTTCATGACGGCTTGTTTCTAAATTTTTCAGGGTCAATGGCATACCGTTTCATGATCTGCTGGAGGGCCTGGCGATCCATGGCGCACCGTTTGGCGGCCTGGGTGATATTGCCTTGGGTCATGGCGAGCATGGCACCGATGTAGTTATGGTTAAACTGGGTCAGGGTGGTTTCCTTGGCCTCTTTATAAGTCAGCTGCGCCATCTCCGTACCAACGTCCATGCAGATGCACGCTTTGCTGCCCGTGTTGTTTATTGGGATATCGGACAGGCGGATTGTTTCTGAGGTTGAATAGAGAATCCCCTGGACAAGGACATTTTCAAGTTCCCTGACATTGCCCGGCCAGGGGTGCTTCATGAAAAGATCCATCACGTTTTCAGACAAATGCTTGGCCGGTTTATTTAAATTTTCACAGTTTTTGGCCAGAAGATGATCGCACAACAGCGGAATATCCGTAACTCTATCACGTAACGGCGGCAATTCAATGGTGATTACCGAAAGCCTGTAAAAAAAATCTTCCCTGAATTCGCTGTCTTTTATTTTCTGTTGCAGGTCCTGGTTGGTGGCGGCTATAATCCTGACATCCACCTGGACTACCCGGGTGTCGCCCAATGGTTTGATCTCTTTTTCCTGGATCACCCTTAAAAGTTTGCTCTGAATGCTTTGGCCGACGTCTCCGATTTCATCCAGAAAAATAGTGCCATGGTCAGCCTCCTGGAAAAGTCCTGTTTTGTCCCGGTAGGCATTGGTGAATGCCCCTTTTTTATACCCGAACAGTTCACTTTCAAGGATATGTTCGGGGATGGTCGGGCAGTTGACGGGGATATACGGTTTGTTTTTTCGAGAACTTAAGGCATGAATGGATCTTGCGGTCAGCTCCTTGCCCGTCCCCGATTCCCCTGTGATCAGGACCGTGACATCCGAGTCTGCGACGATCGCTATTTTTTCGAGCACCTTCTGCATGGCCGGGCTTTGTCCGATCAAGGGCAGGGATTCGTTCCGGCATGCCTTCTGGAGCCGTCGGTTTTCGGAGATCAGCCGGCTGCGTTCCAGGGCTTTTTGGATTTTAAAAATGATTTCATCTCGCTCAAAGGGCTTGGCAATGAAATCGTAAGCCCCCTTTTTGATCGCTGCCACGGCAGATTCAATATTGCCGTAGGCGGTGAGCATAACCACTGTGAGATCCGGATACCTTTGTTTCAATTGTTCCAGAAGTTCAAACCCGTCCATGCCCGGCATGCGGATGTCACTGATGACCAGATCAAAGGCGGTATCGGCTATCCCAAGGAGACTCAGCGCCATTTCACCGGAAAACGCCATGGTCACCCGGCAGTTCAGTTCCGGTTCAAGGGTGCGCTGGAGAAGACGGGTCATGTCCTTTTCATCATCCACCACAAGAATATTGGGCGTCATCTTTTACTTCTCCTCATTGCTGTTTGTGTTTAAAAGGGGCAGCCGGATGGTGAATTCTGCACCCTGGCCTTCCCGGTTTGCAGCCATGATTTCACCCTGGTGCCGCCGGATGATACCGTATCCCACGGAAAGTCCAAGACCAGTACCCTGACCCACGGGTTTGGTGGTAAAAAACGGGTCAAAGATTCTGGACATGTGCTGCTTTTGGATACCCGTGCCGTTGTCCCTGACAAGTATCAGCATCTGTGAATCTTCTTTTTGGGTGATAAGTTCTATGACCCCTTTGGGGTTATCATGGATGGCGTGACACGCATTGATCATCAGGTTTAACACCACCTGGGACAGTTCCTGGGCATTGCCTTTTACCCAGAGATGTTCATTTTGCCAAAGGCTGAGCTGAATCTGAGCTTTTCGGAAATCAGAATGGTTTTTTAAAAAATTGACCACGTCATCCAGCATTTTGTGGATGTCTACATTTGCCATTTCCCCGGATCCCTTCCTTGAAAAGGATAACAGGTTGCTGACGACTTCCTTGCAGTTTTTTACGTGTTTTTCAATGGTTTTGAGATCTTCATTAAAGTCTGAGTTTTCTTTGAGCATCAGCTGGGTGTAGCCGAGGATGATACCCAGCGGGTTATTAATCTCGTGGGCAACACCTGCGGAAAGTTCCCCTAAAGCCGCCAATTTGTCGGCCTGGGCGATCTGCTGCTCCATTTGTTTTTTTTCGTTAATGTCCTTGATGATAAAATGAAAGGTTTTGGCACAGCCAAATGCCCCGTAATCGACCCCGCCGGTAATGATCACCCGTATTTTCATATTATCGGAATTTAAAATATCGCACTCTTCATTGAGAACATATTCGTTGGTGTTCAGCTGCGTTGAAATATGCTCCCAGTCCGGGGCATGGGCGATAAAATCCATCAGCCCCATGTTCCGTGCCAGCATCTGTTCCTTTTTGTATCCTGTGAGCTTGGTACCCGCGTTGTTGGTTTCCAGGATTTTAAAATGGGCATCCGTAACCAGAATGGTGTCCAAAGAGTATTCAAAAATACGCCGGGCTTTGTGCTCGGAACTTGTGAGCCTCTCCGTGCGTTCCACAACTTTTTGCTCCAGATTCTGGTTTAAACTTAAAAGTTGGCCGTGGGCAGATTCCAACCTTTTTCGGGATGTTAAAATCTTTTCGTTGATCTTCCAGCTCTGGTTGAAAAACAGGGTGATCAGGCTTACGAGCATAAACGAGACCGTATTCACGCTGCCGGAAAAAGCGGCGAATATCTGCCAGGTATCGGTATGGGACGTTAAAATCAGAAATTGCCGCAGGATGTGGCCAAAGGATCGTGATACGGCAAAGATCGTAAATCCCGTGGATATCCAGACAAGATACAAAAAAAGCACATTATCCTGGTCGGTTTCCCTTAAAATTCTGGCTTTGTAACAGCATAGAAGAGAGAGTACCACCATGGCAAAGGAGCCGATAATGTCTATGATCACCATGGGCACATATGGGACGATCATAGGTTTTCTCCTCGGCCGGCTTTTTGTTCGTCCACCAGGCATGAGAGCCCTTTGTACATGAAGAACATGGCGGGAACGCAGAGCAGATGGTCCAGCTTAAGCGCGTAATATGTCCAGCCCAGCAGACCTGAATGGTTTTGGCTCAGGATTCTGGCATATCCTTTGGCGAGCTGTTCTATGCTGACCGCATAGATCTGGTTGTCCAGAAAATGGGCCGCAATGGCGCAGCCATTCCAGAGAATGAAAAAAAAAGCTGACAGTTGGATCAGGCGCCATCCTTTATGGGTCGTCAATCCCTTGCCGCTGATGATAAACATCAGCACAATCATTGAGAAAAGAAAAAACATGTGTCCGATCTGGTGGGTAATGATCCCTTCGGAACTTGAATGAAACTGCAGCGCATATAAATTATCGGGCAATGCCAGGATCGGCAATGCCGTAATCACCAGCATGATGCTGTTAAAATGTTTCATCGTCTAATGTCCTCAATGGGGTTTTGTATACACGCCTATTATAGAAACCAACCTTTTGGGTTTCAATGGGGAATTGGTCTTAACGTTTGAGTAACAGGTTTCCCTGACACGAATTGCCGGGATTTAGGCTGACAGTTCGTTCAGTCGTCTGTGCACTGAAGCGAAATAGGGAAGATGGGGCCTTATTTTGCCGAAAACGATTCGTGCCAGAACATAAATGGGGAAAAACGAAAATGTGTACCCCACGGAATCGGTAACCAGGGAAAACGGAAAGGCAATGGGAAAATCAATACCGGCAAACCGTGTCTGCATCCATCCCAAGGCAAAGGGAACAGGCCACAGGATGGCTGCTGAATGGGCCAGCATGGAAAAAAATTTGCGCCCCCAGGCGTCTGTGGCTTCTTTGTTCAGCGCTTTGTATCCCGCCATATCTCCATTTTCATAGGCCTTGATGGATAACGATTCCTTTTCTTTCATACGAAGGGCCAGGCCGGTGAGATACGGGGTGTTGGCCTTTAGGGCAAGTGAAATGGTCAACTCTCCCAAAAGGACGGCAATGAGCGACAGGCAGAACGTTCCGATCATATAGTCGACCATTCCAATGCCCGTCACCCGGTAGAAGAAAATAATGTAACTGTCAATGGCTAAGTAGAATTGATCGAATGCGTTGACCATGTTTTTTTACTCCTTTTGATTTTGCGTTTTTCAACAGGCCGCCCAAAGGCGGCCTGTTGGTGGGTATAAACTCGTATCCTAAAGCATTGCGATACCGAAAAAACCCCTTAATGTGTACCGGATGCCGATGTAGAACGCCAATAGCAGGAAGATCCACTTCAACACTTTTTCAGGGATGTATTTGCCGGTTCTGGGACCGATCATTGAGCCAACAAATACGCCCACAAGTTCAAGACCGATCATGGGCCAGTAAACCACAACCCCTTTGAGAACCATGAAATTGAAGATGGAAAAAATCATTCCGATGAGCACCGCTACAGATGAAGTACCGGCAACCACGAACATGGGAAGTCCCACAACACTGGTCAAAAAGGGAACGTAGAGGAAACCGCCGCCGACACCGATAAAGGAGGCCAATGCAGAGATGCAAAAGCCGCCGAAAAAGGCCCAGATGGGGCTGAAGGAAAATTTTTGGCCAAAAAATGAAATTTCAGTTTTAGAAAGGCTCCAGCTCAGGGTTTTTACGCCCTGGCCTTTAATGGACCCTTTATTTTTTACGGTGTCTTCAAATGCCTTGGCTGCTGCCTTGGCTGCTTTTTTTGAAGCCTGTCCCTTGGGGGACATTTCATATACCATGAAGGCAAAAATCAGGAAAACACACAGGCCGAACCAGCCCTGGTATTGTGAAAATCGAACTTTTCCGGCTGTGGTAAATACCACCAGAAATGTGGCGAAAAGCGCCCCGGCACCCATGAATGCACCTAAAGATGTCACCAGGCGTTTTTGCCGGCCATAGGTGATGCTGGAAACAAGTGCGGAAAGGCCGACCAGCCACTGGTTGGAGACCCGGATACTGTCGGTAAGCATCTTGTTAAGGGTGGGAGAGGTGTCCTTAAATGTTTTGGCATACGGCCCCATGCCGTAAATGGAAATATGACCTACGCCGGCCATAACCCCGCCAAATGCGCCGACAGTTGAAAAAATCCAGCCCACCCAGATGGCCCAGCAAAAGCAGAACAGCAGACCCGGAGAGGGTGCCCCGGGAATGTTGAAAATGCCTGCCGGCGCCGACGGATCAATCTGGCCCGGTCCTGTGCCCTGGGGAACGGCCGCAATGGCATCGGCAAGGGGGTCTGCCATAACAGGCGTTGCCGCAATTACGGGCAGAATCAGTGCTGCTGCCGTCAAAAGTAATACAAACCATCTAAACTTCGTTCTCATACGTCTTCTCCTTGAAAAATGGTGATCTTCGATCTGTTCGAAAATCTTTGGTCAATATTTTGCCGGTGCCTGCAACTTAAGGCCTGCACCAGAACCATAATTGGTTTTTAATTTTTATTTTTCGTACGTGTCCTTCCGGCCATTAATTTGGTGCACGCCGGGCAAAAATGATGGGGCTGTCTGGCATGGCTGTGGTCACATGTGCTGTCGTCCACATGGGCGATAAACTGTGCTGTTGCATACCGGGCGCCGCAGGCACCGCATCGCTCCAGGGGCAGGCGGCTTAACACCTGGTCTCCGATGGAAACGGTCCTGACATTGTCCTGATCCCGAACGGTAATGAATTGTGTCGGACATAAATTGGCACATGATCCACACCCCAAGCAGTCTCCGTCACTTGGTCCCACATGGGTGCCGGTTTGGGTTTTGATCATGGCGATGGCCCTTGCGCCGATGATGTCGTTGCAGACCCGCACACAGAGCCTGCACCGGATACACCCATCCGGCTTTGCAACCACCGGGACATTGAACTTTTCAGCAAGTTCCCGGATTCGTTGCGAGTTGGGTGCCATGGACAGCAGCCTGTCAAAGGCTTTTTGTCTGTGGGCTGTCACCAGATCCGATTCTGTTCTGATCTCAAGGCCTGGTTTGACCTTGAGAATACAGGAGAGCATCACCACTTTTTTCCCTGAATCCGGACCGGTCTCCACACCGCACAGCCGGCATGTCCCAGACGGTTTAAGTGCCGGATGAAAGCACAGGTAGGGAATGGGGATACCAAGCTCCCGGGCGGTTTTTAAAACCGTGTCCCCTTCCTTTGCCTGGATGGTTTGCCCGTTGATCGTCATTTCAATCATATGCGGCATCCTGAAGATCGGTGATGTAGTCCTTTAGATAGTGAAGTTCCTGGGTCAAAGCCCCCACATGGGCTTTGACAAGGTCTTCCAGGGCGACCATGGCAATGATCTTTTGGTCTCCCACCACAGGCAGGTGACGAATCCGTGCTTTGATCATCATGGCCATGGCTGACTCCACAGAGTCTTGCTCTTCTGCGACAATCAGCTTGGATGTCATGACTTTTTTAATCATCACCTGGTCGGTCCGTTTATCCGGAAACAAAATCTGGAAGCGGACCAGGTCCCTTTCCGTGAAAATACCCACGGGCATTTCATGGGTCATCACCACCACTGCAGAAGCTCCATAAGCGGACATTTGCTGCAGGGCATGGGATACGGTCTCGTCACCTTCCACCGTATAAAAATGACCGACATCGCCTTTGATCAACTCCTTGATTTTCATTCTTTATCCTCCAATTGCCTCAGGCAATCCTGGGGAAGCCGGTGTGTACCTTTGCCTTCCAGGCTTACCTCCACCAGGGAGTCCGGGTCGTTCACCGAGGTGTCGGGATCCACAATAACACCGTGGCAGCCCAAGAAATCATTCATATACTGTTCCCAGGCATCGTCCCTGGACGCTTGAAATACCTCTATTCTATCTCCGCGTTGAAACGTCATATTTGCCTCCTGTGTTATATGGGTAAGGCCCCGCTGTCAGCGATCGCTGAGATCGCAGACTCTCGGCGCAGGCAGTCATTGCATAAAAGGTGCTTATTCGTGGCCGGTGTCATGTTTCTGATTTTACCGGCAATAAAGCGGTTATATTCCATGGAACCCAGTTTGGCACCGCAGGATTCACAATACTGGATGGCCTGGCTGTTCAGGATGGTGCCGCAGAGCAAGAGTCTTCTGTGCCCGTCTTTCTCATCAAGTACGAGTGCGTTGTTTTCACAATTGGCGGCACACGCCCCGCAGGTGATGCAGTTTTCAGCCGTTACCCTGAAATCGGTTGGCCCGCTTTTGTCAAAATCAAGATATCCCAGCTTCAGGGCATTAAGCCCCATTTTGTCCCGGCAGATATCCACGCAGTCGCCGCAGCGCCGGCAGATGTCGCAGCGCAGGCACCGGGCTGCCTCCTGGCGGACATCGGCTTCCTCATATCCCAGTTCCACCTGCTGAAACGTGGTCCTGCGCCGGTACAGGTTGAGCATGGGCATCTTCGGCGGTTTAATGGTCATTTTACGGCTGGCCGTCATCTCAATGACCGGTTCTGTTTTATGGCGCACCGGTGTTCTGGGCGCCCGGGGCTGGGGAATTCCGCGAAGATGGCGGTCAATGGCATCGGCAGCTCTTTTGCCGCCGCCAATGGCTTCGATCACCGTGGCAGGGCCCGATACCGCGTCGCCGGCGGCAAAGACGCCCGGCTGGGCCGTTTCCATACTGGCATGGTTGACATCTATGGTGCCCCTGCGGCTCCAGTTGATGCCGGTAAACGCTTCCAGGCCTTTATTGTCCACATACTGGCCAATGGCGGAGATCACCACATCGGCCCGGATTTCAAACTCCTGGCCCTCTATGGGAACCGGTGCCAGGCGGTTGGAGCCTTTTTTTGCTTTCAATTCCGCCTTGATACATGACAGGGACCGAATTTCGTCTCCTTCACCTTTCACGGCGGCGGGAATGGTCAGAAAAGAAAATTCAATGCCTTCCTCTTCGGCCTGTTCCACCTCTTCCACATCTGCGGGCATCTGGTCCCGGGTCCGCCTGTACGCGATGGTCACATTTTCGGCACCCAGGCGAAGGCTGGTACGGGCCGCATCAATGGCCACGTTTCCGCCGCCCACCACCACGACATTTTTCCCCGGGCAGTGGCGATCACCCAGGGCGACATCCCTTAAAAAACGAACCGCTTCAATGACTTTGGGGAAATCTTTTTCGCCTTCAATATCCAATGTCCATGCCCGATGGGCGCCAATGGCAATGAAATAGGCTTCAAACCCTTGCCGGTCCAGCTCTTCTTTGGTGATGTCTTTACCAAACCGGGTGTTGTATTGGATTTCCACGCCAAGTGCTTCAATCATGGACACTTCCCGGTCAATGACTTCCCTTGGCAGTCGATATCTGGGGATGCCCACCATGAGCATGCCGCCGGATACGGGCAGCGCTTCAATAATTTTTACCTGGTAGCCCATGAGTGCCAGATAGTAGGCACAGGAAAGCCCGCCCGGGCCTGCGCCCACCACACATACCTTTTTCCCGTTGGCAGGTTGGGGAACAGGGTTGGTATAGGCACAATCGGACATGGCGCGTTCGGCGGCAAAGGCTTTGAGGAATTTAATGGAGATGGGTTTATCGATTCTTGCCCTGACACACATCATTTCACAGGGCCGGGTACAGATCAGGCCGCATACCCAGGGCAATGGGTTGTCCCGCCTGATCACCTCAATGGCCTGTTCATCCTTTCCCTGGGCAATGAGCGCAAGATAGGTGGGGATGTCGATTCCGGCAGGGCAGGCCATCTGGCAGGGGGACGGCGCAAGTTTGCTGCAGTCACTGGTGGGACAGTTTTTGGTCTGGATATGGTTGGTGAATTCCTCCCGGTGGTCCGAGAGAAACCCCTGGATAATCCGTCCGGCCTCCCGGGTTTTGGCGGGGCTGCCGGCATCCTCATATGTTTTAACCAGTGCCTCAATGGCCGGCAGATGTTCCTCTCCTGCGGTGCCTTCGGCAATTTCTTCGGCAAGGACCAGGATCTGTTCGGATATGCGCTGACCTCTGGGATCCGGCAATCCTTTGGGGCCGATCAGGCTGGTTAGAAAATCTACGGTTTGTTTGACAGGGCAGACGTCTTTCATGTCACCTCCTTAATAACTTGTCTTTTCAAAGGAGGTAACGGATGCGGCATGGCGCTGCCTTCGAATCTGCGGCATCTGTTCAACCGGTCCGAATTCAAGGCAACCTGTGGTGCAGTTGGTTACACAGGCAGGCTTCAGGCCCTGATCAATTCGGTCCATACAATAATCGCATTTTTCGACCTTCCCTGTTTCCTGGTTCCACTGGGGGGCTCCCCAGGGGCAGGATAAGATACAGGCTTTGCACCCCACACACAGCTCCTTGTCTATGAATACAATGCCGTCCTTGGCGCGCTGCTGCATGGCGCCGGTGGGGCAGGCTGTAACGCACCAGGGGTTTTCACAATGGAAACAGGACATGAAAATGAAAGAGATTTTGGGAACATTATCAATGGTTTTGGGGCCCACCTGGATAATCTGGCAGGGTTTGGGACCGGGCGGCAGGTTCTTATTTACCTTGCACATGACCTCGCAGGTATGGCAACCGATGCATTTTCTGGTATCCTGAAACAGGTAGTATTTACTCATGGGGCCTCCGGTGTCTGGCGTGACACGTGTTAATATCTTTAATTAATAAGTTTTGTTTTTCGGGGCTGTTTTTCCGGCATGCAATAAAAATTTTGCACCGCAATGTTTTTATTGCAGTATCCCGGTCTCATATACATAGGGAACGATTCAGGTTACCCCTTGGATACGGTGACAAAGTGTTCCTGGTAAGCAATGGCACCGCCGGCTCTATCCCAGACGTCCAGACCGCCCGACATAAAATTGTTGTCGGCAAGTCCTTTGCCGAATGCCCGGCTTTCGGCTTTGATGCGATGGCCAAACCCATGGATGACAAATACGGCTTCCGGATGAATATGGTCGGTGACCTGGGCCCGGATGGTTTCCGAGTAACCATTCTGGCTCACGGTAACAATCTCCTTGTCCGAGATGTTCAGCTTTTTTGCCTCCTGGGTGTTGATCCAGAGGGTATTTTCCGGCATCTGTTCGTTTAACATGGGGTTGTTAACGGTGTGGCCCTGGGTGTGAAGGGCGCATCTGCCGAATGTCATCCGGAATTCCCCTTCCTTGGGAGATGTCGGCGGCTCATAGGGTTTCAAAGAGGATTGGCCGTTCTCTTCCAGGTTTTTGGAAAGGATTTGAATTTTACCGGAATCGGTTTTGAATGCGTAGTCTTCAAAGTCTTTATAAATGGGCTCATCAGCCAGATTCACCACCCCTTTGGCATTGAAGTCCTCAATGGTGATGCCGGTGTCCTTGAGCTGGAAATTCCACAGCTCTTCCACCCGGTCAAAGACCAGTTCCGGCAGATCCATGCGGCGGGCCAGGCCTGAGATGATTTCCCAGTCTGCCAAGGAGTCGTATCTGGGCTGCACTGCCCGTTTCCGGACAAAAAAGTAGGGCTTCAGATCATTTTTGGTGGCAATGAGGCTTTCGCGTTCAAGGTAGGTGGAAAGGGGCAGGACCACATCCGAATGCCAGGCGGTGTCTGACCATGAAAAGGTCACCGAGACAAGCAGGTCCAGTTTGTCCCACATTTTGCGCAACCGGTCTGGGTCCGGATATCCCATGAGGGGGTCGTGCCGGTAGGCGATATAGGCCTTGATGGGGTAAGGTTCCTGTTCTTCAATGGCTTTGAACAGCAAGTGGGCAAGACCGGGGCCATTCTCAAAATGTGTGTATTTCCAGCCCACACCGTCGGCGCGTTTTTCATCGGGCTTGGGATAGAGATCCATGAATGACTTAAGGCCCTTTACACCAACGTCCCCCGGCTTTGATACAAACGGAAGTCCGCCTTTGGCGCCGTAACTGCCCAAAAGCGCATTGATAATATAGATGGAGCGGCAGATGTAAAACGAGTCTTTGTATCGTGCTGCCATCCAGCCCGGGTGCCAGATCACTGACGGTGCGGCACTTGCCAATTCCTGCACAAAGCTGCGAAGCGTTGCGGCTGCAATGCCGGTTTCTTGTTCAGCCCATTCAGGCGTATAGGGGGCAATAAATTGTTCAAGCGCCTTGAATCCGGCCACATAACGGCTGACAAATTGTTCATTATACAGCCGCTTGTTGATGAGCTCATGGATGACTGCCAGGTTAAAGGCATAATCCGTCCCGGGCCGGATCATCATAAACCGGCTGGCTTTGGCTGCGGAGATGTTGGCCCGGATATCAATTACCGTAAGTTTGCATCCGTTTTCCAGGCCATCCATCAGGTCGTTAACTTCCTGGACATTCACCGCTTCAAAAATATTTCTGAACTGGAGGACCACATGCTTTGAATTTTTAAAGTCATAGGCAACGGCTTTCCGGCCCATGCCGGTCAAGGAAAGCGCAGCGTGCTGAACGTTTCTGGCGCAGGAAGAGTCGTGGTTGTTGTAGTTTGGGGTGCCCAGTCCTTTAAGGAATGCCCGGTGCATGTCCCTGAACGGGCCGCCCCTGTCGGAAAATGAGATGGCCCGGGCCCCGTATTCAGCTTTGACCTGCTTGAGTTTGTCTGCCACATAATCCAGCGCTTCGTCCCAGGTGGCCGTTCTCCACTTGCCTTCCCCGCGTTCCCCGGTTCTGATTAAGGGTGTCTGGGGGCGTTCGCTGTCGTGGAGAAGCGCCGTACCTGCCGCACCTCTCGGGCAAACCGCCCCTTTCATTGCCGGTATGTGGGGATTGCCTGAAATAAATCCCGCCTGGCCGTTTTCCACTTCTACTTGAATGGGGCAGCGTACCGTACACATGCCGCAGACACTGAACACCGATTCTTTGGTCATATTCGTTCTCCCTGAGGACCTGTTGTTTTGCCCGGAACCATGGTCCCGGATATATTGTTTTTTTAATCCAAGTTCTGACTATAGCCATATTTATGCCAGTGGATTAATGTTGCCGGGTTATTTTTTTAATTATATTTTTAATATGCTGAAATTAAATGATTTTATATCGTTTATGTTTTATCTGAAGTGTCCTGTAGCTGTTTATCAGTAAGGTCTCTGATATATAAAAGCGCAATAATTTTATTGCATCTGCAGGGCAGGGCACCGAATTGCGGAAAACATATTTCAGCCCGGCGATTAGTGATGGACTCAATATACCCTGGTTGCTATAATCACTCTTTCTGACACATGTCCGTAGAACCTTATTCCGCCTGAAGAACAGCCAAATGGAAATGAACGAAAATAATATGCAGACACCGAGATCGGTGTATATCGCCTTTGAGGTTTTTCCTCGCCCCAAGGGCGCTTCGAGCCATATGGCCTCTATGCTCAGGGCGCTTGAAAAAGGACATGGTCCGGTCCTTTTGCTCTGCCTGGGATTTGGAGACATGCCCGCATTTCAAAAAGAGGGAAACATCTTGATCCGGCGCTGCAAGCTGTATCATCCCAATATGCTCAAGCGGGCCCAGATCTTCGCTGAATTTGTTGCGCAGCATCTGGTATCGTTTTGCCATATACTCAAGCTTGCCGTATTCCGTGACCCATGGGGTGGTCTGCCAGCCGTGGCCGCCCCCTTTGACTTGAAAACCCTGTTTGAGGTCAATGCCCTGCCTTCCTGGGAACTTGGCTACACCTATCCGGGGTTTGAGAAAAATTTTGCGCTGAAGCACAAGATCATGGATATGGAACAATGCTGCCTGGATCGTTGTGACAACGTGTTGACGGTCAGTGGGATCACAGCACAGGCACTAACAGCCAAGGGCGTGCCCAAAGAAAAAATCAGCACTGTCATCAATAGTGCGCCTGAGTTTTTTTTCGAACCTGGTCCAGGTAAACCCGTTGAAAATACAAAAAGACGCATCGGATATGTGGGCAGCCTGCACCCCTGGCAGGGGGTTGAGGATGCTGTGGCTGCCTTTGCCATGATAAAACCGGCCTATCCCGACGTGGGCCTTTCTTTGATCAGCGGGGGGCACAAGCAAACGCGTAAAAAAATTAGAAAGAAGATCCGGAAATTGGGCCTGGAAGGGTGTGTGGCCTTGAATCATCCGTTGCCCCGGCATGAGCTGATTCATGAGCTGCGTTCTTTTGAATTCACACTGGCCCCGCTCAAGGAGACGCCCCGCAATACCTGGCAGGGCTGCTGCCCGGTCAAGATTATCGAATCCATGGCCGCAGGCGTCCCTGTCCTGGCGTCGAACCTGGCATCGGTCCGCTCCCTGATTGACCATGGCCGATCCGGTTGGCTGGTTGCTGCGGGATCTCCCCGGGACCTGGCCATCGGTATGGATACCCTGCTCGGCGACAGATTCTTGACACACGCCATGGGAGAACGTGCTGCCGAACGGGCTTTGAATGAGTTTCACCCCCGGCACATTCACCGGGAACTGTCCCGGTGTTTTGAACGAATAGTATTAGATTAAGGAGAATGGCATGAGTGCAGAAGAAACGCTGTCCCTGAAAGGTTTACCGCCGGATGTCCGGGAGGCTGTCAAAACCAAGCGCATTTTCGGAAAAAAGAGGCTTCGGGAATGGCTTGGGTTTCTACCGGTCCTTTCCCGTTTTGACGCCCAGGTGGACTCCCGCCTCAAAAAGGTCCAGGGCCGTTCGGTTCTGTTTGGGGTATTGGCGTTCCTGTCCCTGTTTGCCGCCATTTTCGGCACAGCCTTCAGCGATGGGGACATACGGGTTGTTTCATTGACGGGGGGACTGTTAATTGTTTTTTTTCTTTTATTCATCATCTACCGGATTAAGGTATCACGTCTGAAAAAAATTAATTTGGACAACAGCTTCCGTGACACCCTGCTGCCCCTGCTTCAAATTCTGTCAGAGGACATTCCACCCAAAGGAAAAATTTTTTTGGATTTGGACCTGGGCACTCCTGCTGCCAAGGAAAATATGATCAGCGAACAAAAACTGCCACCGGGGCGGAATAAAAAATTAATTGAGAGGGTGTACCGGTCCAAAGTTGTTCATGCGGCCATTCCAATGACCAATGGGGCCCGGCTGATACTGGATATTGTCAAACAACCGGCCTCCTACGACCGTTACTATAAAAACCCCCGGGGCAAGTACAAGCATAAACAAAAGTGGAAAATGCTGACACTGGTGACGGCAGGACTGATCCCCCCGGGTGACGATTTTTCCGTCGATGCTGACAAAGTAGCGCGTATGGCCGAACAGGAAAAGGTCAAATTCAAGGAAAAAAACACAGGCGAACTGTGCCGTCTGACCCGGAAATTCAAGTCCAAATCCGCCGCAGGCGTCCCGGAAGCGCCGGTGCCTCCTGAGCTTCTGGTGGATATGTTTATGAAGTTGTGTGCCATGCTGAACCCCGCAGGATAAAGGAGAAAACCAAATGGAAGATGAGTATCGCAACAGTCAGACCTGCATGGCCAAAACCGGTCTGCTTTTTTTAAAGGACTGCGGCAGCATGGTGATTAACAACTGCCAGGCCTGCGGACGGCCGATCTGCCGGGCGCATTCCATTGATACGGCGCAAGGGATTCTCTGCCCCGAGTGCGCGGCGGACGTATCCAAAAGCAAGAAGCGTAAAATTCGAGAAGATTCAGGGGCTCAGAGCGCCGCCCGGCGGCAGACCTATTACCACAATTACGGCTATGTTCCCTATTATTACGGACATGCCTATTATTATTCCGACAATGACTATCGTACCTTTGACGGCAGGGATCAGGTCGTCGTGGAGCCGCCTGAAGACGGGGGCATCCCAACCATAATTGATGACGACGGCATGGAAAGCTGATGATGGATCAACAACCTGCTATTTTGTGGATTACCGAGCGTTTCCCGCCGATGGGCGGCGGCATGGCTGTCAGCGCCCATCGGCAGGTGACCGCGCTCAGGCGAAAAGGGTTTCGCGTGGATGTGATGGTCCTGCATAACAGGCCCGGTGAAAAGGCCGTGACTGTGTCAAGGGCATTGCGGGACGGCGGCAGGGACACGGTGGTGTCCCATTGTGATGCCTTTGGTAACGCGGCCCAGAGGGCCTGGCGGGAGGTGAGGGCCTGCCATCATGAGAATCCTTACGATCTTCTGGTCGGGTTCGGGGCCTGCATGCCCGGCTACACCGCCGTGACCTGGGCTGCCTTTTTGGGTGTCCCCTCCATGGTGTCGGTGCGGGGTAACGATTTTGACCGGGACTGGTTTGAACCCAAACGCGGTGGCTTTGTGCGCGAAGCCTTAGGACGGGCGAACCGGGTTGCCGTGGTGGCCGAGGAAAAAGCGGCTAAGATCCGGGCCTTGTTTCCGGGGAAATCAGTGTTCTGGTGCCCCAATGGGGTGGAAACAGCCCGGTTTGATCTGCTTCCGGCTGAACAGGACCGCTGCCGGGAACTGCGATCCGAACTGAACGCAAATGAACGACGGATCATCGGCCTTTTCGGAGAACTGAAATACAAGAAACGGGTGCCGGACCTTTTGGCCGCCATCAGGGCGCAGGGGCTCAAAGACAAGGTCACTTTATTAATCACAGGACGTATGGATGAGGAATGCCAAGCCCTGATGGATGATCCGGTGCTCTCTCCGGCAAGCCGCCATTTCTCCTTCCGGGATGGGGATCAGCTTGCCGCTTTATACGGTGCCTGTGATTTTATGGCCATTCCCTCTCTGTTTGAGGGGTTTCCCAATGTGCTGCTTGAAGCCATGGCGGCCGGTGTGGTCCCCATCGTGTCCGATGCCGGTGCCATGGGGGATGTCATTGTCCACGGAGAAACCGGATTTGTGTTTCCGGCCCTGGATCGAAAAGCCTGCGGCCGTGCTTTAACCCAAGCAATGTCACTGTCGGATGAGGCTCTGGATACTATGAAGCAACGGGTCAAAACAGATGTCCGGGACCGGTTTTCTGTGGAAAAGGAGGGTGATGTCCTGGCCCAAGAAATCATAAATACAATCAAGGAGGCCGATGCACATCGCCACACTGATAGGCCGTGACGGGGTTTTGCATGAACAGGCCCAGGGGCTTGTGCGTGATCCCGACCACGCGTTTCCGGTGCTGACCGCCAAGTTTAAATTAAGCTGGGGCTGCAACCTGCGCTGTGCCATGTGCAACCTCTGGCGCTATGCCCGAGAGGGGCGGGGCGTACCCGGTCTTGATCCCGCACAGGTGTGCCGGGCCATTTCCGATCTTTATGATCAGGGCCTGAAGAAAGTGCATTTTTCAGGGGGGGAGGTGCTTTTGTATCCCGCCTTTCAGGGTGTGGTGGCCCATGCGCGCTCCCTGGGTCTCCAGGTCAACCTGACCACCAACGGCACCCTGATCAACAAGGAGACAGCCCGTTTTTTTGTGGATCAGCGGGTGCATACGGTGGCGGTCTCTCTGGACGGGCCGGACAGCCGGACCCATGATAAAATCCGCGGCGTCAAGGGCGCGTTCAAGTCGGCCATGAACGGCATTGCTATGGTGCGCGAGCGCAGGGTCAAAAAAGGCCGCGGCCCAAAACTGGCTGTGAATACCGTGGTCACACGAAACACCATGGATCTGCTGGGTGAGATGGTGCTATTGCTCCTTGCCCAGGGCATTGATGCCTGGCGGATTTTGCCCATTGATACCGAAATCGCAGATCTCAGGCCCACAAAGGAACAGTGGGATGATCTGTTCAAACGGGTACCGGAATGGGGCCCCCTGGTCGCAAGGCTTCCGCTGGACTGGTCTTCGAAAAGAAGCGGCGAGCGGGCGGAAAACGGTAAGTACGCCGGCGTGTTTTACGGCAATCGGGTGTGCTATGCCCCCTGGTTCAACGTGTTTGTGGATGCCGACGGCAAAATTTATCCCTGCTGTATGGGCAAAGGGCAGATGACACCTTACGCCAATCTGTTTGACCACACCATGTCCCAGGCCCTGATGTCATCCGGCCGAAAGGAGATCGCCTACTCCATGGCTGCAGGGCACCCATACCCGATCTGCGATTGTTGTGATGATTTTCTCGAAGAAAATCAAGCTTTTCATACATTGATTCATCCCAAGGAATACCCATGAAACGATTTTTATCCTTTTTAACCATCCTGGTTTGTCTGATTGCAGGATCAGGCTTGTGCCGTGCCGCGGTCAACGATATACATCTCAAACTCTCCTCGGGCGTTGAAACCCGGATTTCAAAAGACGAAGACGGCGCGTGGACCTGGCAAGCCGGGGCCGAGATGTATACGCTTGCAATGGAAAAAGCGGGGCTTGTGTTTAAACGCGGGCAAACAATCCTGGCAACGGGTCGGATTAAAGGTGAGGACGTCACCCTGACCACGGCATCGGGCGGCACGTTTCTGGGCCTGAAGTGCCGTGCGGACAAAATCAAGGTGGTGCTGAACGCCTCATCTCCACCCTGGGAGATCAAGTTCAAAGGTAACAAGGTCAAAATTGTTCACAGCGGCACGGAATACGGCAAGGTTAAATTCTACAGTGAAACAGGAAAGATCAAAGCCAAAGATTCGCAGGGGAATGCTGTGGCGGAAATGAAGGAGCTCAGTGCCTTGAGTGCCGCTCCCGGCGTCTTCTTAATTGAACCATTGACCCAGGACCAGGCGGTATTCTTGGCCCTCTATATTTTATCCGCCGGTAAATAAACGTGGCTGGATCGCCGGAAAGACCGGCCCGGCTCGTGCTGTTTGTGGCACCCGGTTCGGGATTGGGGCATCTGGTCCGCACCGGTGCCCTGGCCCTTGCACTTGAAAAAAAACAGGTCGTCTCCGTCATTGTATCTTCTTCTCCCTTGGCCCAGGGCTTTTCTCGTATTACAGGGCTGAGTGTGATTTTTGTTCCCCCTGAAACATTGGAAAAAGGATATTGCAGGCCTTGTCCATCGCATCAGCCCCCGTTTGCTGGTGCTGGACAGCTTTCCTTTGGGGTTTCGCGGGGAATCCTTTGGGGAGCGGTTCTGTTGCCCTGTGGTGTACCTGGCCCGTCGGCTGAAATTCGAAGCCTATTGTCATAGGCTGACAAGTCTGGGCTGTGGGGTTTATCCCCCGGACATGACCGCCATTATTATTGAAGACCTTGAAGCCTGTCATCAGGAGTGGCTTGAAAAAAATACAAGGGAGCAGGCCCGGCTCTGGGGGCGCATTCGGTTTCCGGATTCCTTAATCAAAGCACCTGAAATTCCCAAGTCTCTGGGCTCTCTTTTAGAGAAGGAGCGCGTTCATCTGGTGGTACACAGCGGGCCGGAACATGAAGTGGATCAGCTGATTGTCCGGGCAAAGACGGCAATCCGCGCAGCGGGTGCGGGCAAGCTGATTGTCATCAATCCCTTTCTGGCCGGCCGGGATGATGCGCCGGACTGCTTTGATTATTTCCCGGCCTCTCTTCTTTATGCAAAAGCACATCGGGTATACACCGGTGCCGGATACAATGCCGTGGCCGAAGGGGGCGGGCAGACGGAAAAACACATTGTTGTTCCCTTTGATCGTCATTACGACGACCAGTTCTGGCGTGCCGGAGACGCCCAAATCGAGTCTCGGGGTGACGGATTGGCCCAGGCCGTTGAAAAAATTGTCGAAATTTCAGGATCATCATAAACTCAAACGCGAAGTTTAAAAGCTATGCTTGCTAATTGCTGCTGCTCCAAAGAATTTAGGATAGGTTTACTTTGTACGTCAATAAAATTTGAGTCTGACATCATCAGTAACAGAAGTAGTCAACATCCCTTTCAATAAGGGCTTTGGGCCACAATCATAGACAAAAAGCTCACCTTACATAATCTTAAATTCGATTCATAAATTGCTCATTCTGAATTCCAATTCTTAGGAAATGGAAAGAATAAGATTCTTGTAAAAAATATAGTAGGGACGTATACAAAAACATTGATTAACCGAAATTCTATTTACAAGGGGCCTTAACCTGATGTTTTCGATTACGCCTGCAAAAATGCTCCTGATTACAGCAGTGGCTTTAGGCGCCGCTCTATTAGGCTTATTTGACAGGCTATATGCCTGGCAGTGGCAACATCTTCAATTGCATTCGACAATAGAAACCCTTGGCGGTATGACTGCCTGCCTAATTTCCATAATACTTTTCATCCAATCCCAGGAAGAGTTAAATACCAGCTCACTTATGCTGGCGACAGGATTTGCGAGCATGGGGGTGCTTGATACAGCCCATGCCATAAGTCAGCTTGGAGATTCTTTTATTTTTCTTCACAGCGTAGCCAGTCTATCAGGCAGTTTTTTCTTTGCTTCGGTCTTTTTCTGCAAAGGTCGACGATTTGGAAACCTTCATGAACTTCGTTTTATTTACTTTGGATTTATTACCTTATCGGTTTCGATCGGATTGAGAGCTCTGCTGTTTCCGGGTGATGTACCTCGAATTATGCCTTTGTTTGACGGTAAATTTACCATGGCAGCAGTGCTGATCAATCTAACGGCAAGCCTTCTGTTTATTGCCTCAGTATTTAAGTTTTATCAGGAGTACCGACAACAAAGAGATAAGCGGGATTTGCTTTTTGCTTGTTTGGCTTATCTGTTCGGAATTGCCGCTATGATTTTTCCGTTTTCAAGCCCTTGGAACGGTATGTGGTGGGTCTGGCATCTGGTACGACTATCCGCTTTTTTAACCACGCTTGTCTTTATTGCCCGGCAGTATGGAAAATATCTGGGAATAAATGAGAGTGAAAATAAAAAGAATCGTGCATAATGGGAATTTTCTCCTGGCTGCGCAATGCCCCAAAGTATTTGGCCTTTTGGGCGTTAGCTGATGTGATCTACATTTTTTTTGTATCTTCTTTTCTGGAAACAAATATTCCATTAAGCGTTCCCCAATTTACACTTGTCCATTTGCTGGCCATCGCCGTGGGAACCATGGTCATGTTCGCGGGGCTGGGAGCGGGTGTGCTCTGGATACCAGTCCTGACCTTTTTACATATCAGACCCTCTGAAGCGGTTGCCATCTCCATATTCACCCAAATTGCCGGAAAAGGTACTGGCTCATTGACCTACCTTTTCAACGGGATGGTGGATATGGAAAAAGCTGCAAGCTTTATTCCCATGGCCTTACTGGGAGTGACCCTGGGCTTTTTAGCAGGCTTTTGTATACCTACGGCCTATGATCGATTCTTGCTCTACATCTTTTTACTGATCGCAGGTTACCTGTTGATGAGAACTATTCAATCCCTTAATACTCAGGATTCGGATGCCAACAAAAAAATTCCCCCTGGTACTATGCCTCCTTTAAGAAGAAGCTACCCTATTGTTGTCCTCTCTTCATTTTTTACAGGCCTTTTGAGTATTGGTAATACGGATTGGCTCATCCCCCATATGACGCTCAAGCTCAATATGGAGACATCTCGGGCCGTAGCCACCAGTTTATTTATCATGTTTGTGACTATTTTATTTTACCTGCTCTTGGTCTGCATTAGTGTCTGGGTTGGAAAGGCAACGTGGCCCCATGGAACATCTTTGTTGTTTGCAACTTGCAGCGGGGTTATTATGGGCGGCCAAATCGGTACCCGTTTAATCCGTATCCCATGGCTAAAGAAGCATCAAAAACATACCTTTATTATTTTGCTGGCCATGTCTATCATTCACTTGATTTGGTAAAAAAACACCCTGGAAAATCCGGATAAGCAACTTCAGATTCCATTTTCAATCAAATATTTCTCTCAATTTAATTGATAAATCCTGATTTGAAAACGGCTTGCCTATGAAATTCAATCCTTCATCGAGTATTCCTCTGTGTGCAATCACATTGGCGGTATAGCCGGACATATACAAGCATTTCATGTTGGGAAAGGACAGCAGGATTTTCTCGGCAAGCTCGCGTCCATTCATTGACGGCATAACCACATCAGTTATCAGCAAATCGATTTTGGTGCCCGAGACATTGCTGATCCGGATAGCTTCATCGGGCGTGCTTGCCGTCAACACGGTATAACATAGTCTTTCAAGCATCTGCCTAATCATCGTCAGAATAGCCTTTTCGTCTTCCACCAGGAGAATGGTTTCATGGCCTTTTAGGAGTTCGCCTTGTTTTCTTTCGACTTTTTCTTCGATATTTCCAGAGTATCTCGGCAGATAAATCTTAAAAGTGGTTCCTTGATCAAGCTCACTGTAAACGTTTATGAATCCATTATTCTGTTTGACAATGCCGTATACGGTTGCCAGACCAAGTCCGGTCCCTTCTCCTTTCTTTTTTGTCGTAAAAAAGGGCTCAAAAAGATGCATTGATGTTTTCTTATTCATTCCACAGCCACTGTCACTGATACTGATCAAAACATAATTCCCAGGTATGAAGCCCGTGTGGTGCTCGCAGTAAGCTTCATCAAAGCTGATATTGTCGGTTTCAATGGTGACTTTGCCCACGTCTTTGATGGCATCCCTGGCATTAACACAGAGATTGGCCAACATCTGATCAATTTGGGAAGGGTCTATTTTAATGGGCCATAAATCTGTTTTGGGTTGCCATAGCAGATCAATATCTTCTCCTATCAGCCGCTTCAACATTTTAAGCATACCCTCAATTATATGATTGGAATTAAGGACTTTGGGAGAAATTGTCTGTTTCCGGGCAAACGCCAGTAGCTGGCGGGTAAGGTCTGATGAACGCTGTGCTGCATTTTGAATTTCCTTCAAATTGGACGCACATGGATGTTCCGGTTTAATATCTTCCAACATTATTTCCGAATTTCCCAGAATGATACTGAGCATGTTGTTGAAATCATGCGCCACACCACCAGCGAGTCGCCCTATGGATTCCATTTTCTGCGCCTGGGTAAGCTGGGCCTGCAGCTTTTCTTTTTCCGCTTCAGCCTTTTTGTGTTCGGTTGTGTCTTCGGTAAAGATAATGATGCCCCCGACATCACCTTCTACTCTTCGCCATGGTCTCACTTCCCAGCGAAACCACCTGACCGAACCGTCTGAGCGTTTGAACCTATCTTCTTCGCCCCGTATGACCTCCCCAGCCAGGCCTCGCCGGTGAATCTTTTTCCAATCATCTGAAATTTCAGGAAAAACATTGTAATGAGACAGCCCAACCAAATCATTTCGGTGGAGATTATAGTCCTTCATCCACCGAAGGTTGGCGTTTATGTAGCACATCTCTCGGTTGAACATGGCCAGAGATACCGGTGCATGGTCGATGAAGATGCGCAGGCATTCTTCACTTTCTCTCAAATGCTTTTCTGCCATCTCTTGCTCGGTATGGTGTTTTATTAATGACGCGGTCATCTCTTTAAAATTTTCTGTCAGCTCGGACAGTTCTCGGACACGGCTGCCGGGCCATTGAATTTGAGCTGAATCGTGAAATAATTGTGGCACCGAACGAGTCAGCAGTTGCAGCCTCTTGATGCCGGCAATCAACCGGTTGCTGACTATATGGGAAATAAGAATGGCGGCAAGGATAAGCAGTGCCTGAATAGTCAGCCAGGCCAGACAGTATTGCGAGGTGGACTTGGCGACCGGCAGCAGGGACGCCTCTACGATAACCCGCCAGTGGCTCTCCCCGGGTATGCGGCTGTCATTGAAGAGAAAAGAGTCCGTCCACTGTTGCATGACACTGATGTTGGGTCTGGGAGCCGGTTGCCAGAGATGGGTTTGTGAATTCATGTACCCTTCAGCCTTGATATATGGCTGTGCAAAAGGGGCCATAATGTCGTAATCAGAACGGGTACTCGCGATCACCCTGTTGTGCCCGTCGACGATTGTGATATGAGTCTCCGGCTTCCTGAGGCTTGCCAGGAGACCGGAGACCCGGTCGACTTCAAGAACCCCGCTGCAATATCCTTTGTACGCGTTGGCAGAAATAATGGGGGAGACAACCACCACAATCGGCTTAGGTTTTCCGAGCCTGCTCATAATGACATCCGTGATATAGGGTTTCCTGGTCTTTTTCATTACCTGGATGTGCGCACGGCCAGACATGTCAATCCCTAAATTAGACCGACCATCCTGGAACAGTGGCGAGTAGGCCACCGTGACAGCCCTGTCGTTGAACACTCCCATGCCTTTAAACTCGGGGGTTGCAGACCGGATGACCTCCACGTAGTGTTGCATCTTCTCAAAAGTGTTGTTCTCCGGATCATTCACCAGAGTGGACAAAATCTGAACGTTATTGTGATGTGTCGCGATCCATTCTCTAAGATTTTTCCGGGCAGACTCTGCCACCCAGGAGACCTGGGACCGGAGCATTTCCATGTTGTTGTCCTGGTAGGTCCGAATCGAGTAAACAGACAGAAGGAAAATCGGCAGGATGGCAAAAGCGGCCATGGCATTAAAGAGCAGCTCTGAATAACCGGTTCGAATGCCTTTGGACTTTTTCAGGTACCTGTAGAGACTGAGTGAGATGGTTGCCAGCAGGGCATTGGTGACTCCGTTGACCGGCTGTTTGAGCATGATGAGCAAAGTGCTTTGGACTGAGATCCCCATTACTTGGTGATAAAACAGATAGACCAAAGGGATTCCCAGGACGAACCAGTAAGCCAGATCATACAGGACGAGGTTTCCTTTATGTCTGGTGTACAGCCAGGAGACAACAACTGCCTCTCCGGTAAAAATTAGAACAGTCCACGGATGGTTCCAGATCAGGTAGGTGCAGGTTCCAGCAATGAACGCGCTGGCAATGCCATAGGCCCTTCCGAGCGACATGATCGCCAGCATGGAGAAGACAGAACCAGAAAGAAACTCCACATTAAAAAAGAGGTCGATTCGAAACCAATTTCCCCCAACGCCACATACGCAGAAGAGAACAAAAAGGAAAAATCGATTTAAATTCTTCGCTGACGCCATTGATGTCAATCTCCTTTAAAAAACATTATTCTCCATTTTAGGTTCGCTGTCATACATTGCATGGAATTCACAGCAACGAGTCTTTTCTCATAACAATGCGAATCGAAACTTGATTCCGGCCTCTTTGGAGGGCACTTTCTTGGATCTTTTTTATACTGAATTTGAGACCTTTTATACCATATGCGATAAGGTAAACCAAGGTTTCAAGAATGCTGACGGCCAAATCATTAGTTTTGAATAAAAAGAGCAATATCAGAGCCTACAATGATGGTATTCAGTGTCACTGCTCCGGATTTTAAACCAGGCAGGAATAACAGAAGTATCCAACGCCTTCAATGACAAGCATCACGGCGTTTATGTATAGACAAAGTCAACACTCTAACGATGCGGATGAGGGGCCGGGTTTAGGCCAAGAAGCCTGTAGCCTAAGGTCCGGTCCATCCGCCTTGGATATGTGGCGCGGGTTACAGGCTCCCCTGTCGCCCCTATCCACTCGGCGGCAAGATCATAAGCCGCCGGTAAGTGTGAATCCTGTGGCGATCCACCACAGGGCTGCCTGTGGGGCTGCAGTCCCCGTCATTTGTAAAGCGGCCAGGCGGCTCAGCCGCATCGATATGTGGATGTTAGCGTCCACATATCGCGATGATCACCGGTTTATCCGGTGCATTATTTTGTTATAAATATTTTGCAACAAGAGTCAAAAGTCGACTTGACCCCTCTTCGTGTCCCCGGAACTTGCCCAAAATTGGACTTTTAAGTCATATCCCCTGACCCGTTGATCTTTGGCACTTATCCAACATTAAACACCATGGGTATAAAGTAAAAACCTATTCACACCTATCACTTACCAATCAATCGGGCAACTAGCTTCATATTTCCGAGCTCTCCCCAGAGTGACTTATTCCCAACCACATAAAAATTCTGTTTTGCTCTGGAAACTGCAACATTGAGCAGGTTCACATTAGATGTAGCCCAGCTTCTTGCGCCTGTTTGCGCCGGATTTGGAGCACCTAAAAGTAATATAACCGCTTTGGTTTCCTTTCCTTGGAAGGTGTGAACAGTTCCAATATTGTTGTAAATCCAATCATTTGGATTTACGATGCCATGCTGTATTAAAGTATTCTCTTCCATCCGCATACGCTGACTCATTCGTTCGGCAACAATTCTGAATGGAGAAATGACATAAATTTCAGGATCGCCATTGGTTTCAGCAATTCGTTTAAGAAGCATTTCGGCAACAACCTCTCCCTCCTCGGGACACCACTTTTCTTGAGCACTTCCTTGTATATCAAACCATTCGGATTGCTTTCCAAATAAAGAGGTAATATCTGATTCGCGGGAAACCGTTGCTTGGGCCATTAAGCCGTTATAGGCAAGACGATTGGAAATCGTAAACATTGGGTCTTCACAACGCCTGTGAACAAGCAAAGGCGAACCAATTCTAATCTCGCTCAATTCTCGGGGGATAGTTGTACCATAGACATTAGCGTTATCCGATAACGTCTGAACAGACGCATCTGGAGCCATCCAGTGAAATGGATCAACTCCAAAATGCTTTGAAATTCCTTCAACCAAAAGCGAAGGTAAAGTGACAACAGGCTCTATTTGCAGTGGATCACCAACGCACATGACACGTTTGGATCGATAAATTGCTCCAATAGCTGCTTGTGGTGTTGCCTGACCAGCCTCGTCGATAAGTAACCAGCCGATACTTTCTTTTGGCATTGGCTTGAACATACGCCCAACCGAAGCGAAAGCAGTAGACATAACCGGAGTTAACAAAAAAGCACTCGACCAAAGATGAGGCAACAATGCCTGCTTGTCTTCGGGTAAGCCTTTTCCGCTTAAAACCGAGAAAAACGCACCTAGATTTTGTCTGAGCTGCTTTGAGGCTGCGTCTATAAATGCTTTATGTAAACGTACAGCGGCAACGAACACATCATCTCTAAGACACTGCGCTTCGATTGTAAAGTTCGGAGAGAAAACTTGCTGTTGATCGTGTTCTAGAGCCCAAAGTCCCGACGTAACGAGTTTATTTCCGCAAATTGGCGAGTATTTTTCAATTTCAGCTAAAAGAGTAACGCGCTGTGAATGAAGTGTACTTATTTTTTCCTGAGTATGAGAAATGGCATGATGAAGTTTGGATAGCTCGGAACCGCATTCATTAGCCTTCGATTGAGCCAATTTATAGTCTTTGTTAGCACCTGAAAGCTCTGTTCGTAATGCACTATATTGAACCTTCCACTCTTTCCATTTAGATCGGGAAAACAGACGTTTAAAAAATCCGGGTTTCGTGGCTTTTAGATCATTTTCCCAAGTTTTAAGCTGATCTACTTTTGATTTTTTTTGTCCAGAATCTTTTTCGAGTGAAGCGTAGCGCTCCTTTGCGTTATTGATTTCTGTTTTTTGCTGCGCTTCATCAGTCAGCAAGCTCTGAATCTCTACCTCTAGCTTCACTGCTTTGATAGAAGCCTCATAAGATTTTTGTGCTTTATCAATTACAGCCTGTGCGTTTGTTAAAGTCTCTTCGAATTCTCTGCAAGCAAAATCCCAACGTCTTTTTGCATCTTCTATTGAGCTGGGCGGATTACATTCTTCAAGGATGCGAGGAATAATGTCATTTCCATCGTCATCAACTTCTAAATTCAGTTGACCCGTTATCGACAGGAAGTATTTACGAAGCCCCGTATCATCGTCCCACCATGCTGTATTGATAAATTTAGAGCGGTTTTTAGCATTCCCAAGTACGGCAGCACATAAACCCCACGTTTCTTCCCCTCCATCAGACAAAGCATCACTAACAGTTTTAAAATACTCAAACCCTTCAATGTCCTGCGCAATCTGTCCGTATAGCGGAAGCTCTTTGCTAACATTCTCTACAGCTTTATTATTGGTAGATGCCACAATCATTTCATGCCCTCTCAAACTATCGTCGAGCTTGTAGAGGTGAACAAAAGCATTACCTAACTTCATCTGACCTGAATGCTCAAACGCATCATCGACGTTCTTGAAAGCACACAACGCTGACCTGGTCAAGTAAAAATGGACACTTTTGTTAAGCGGCTTTTTCTAAAAACCACAGTTTTTCAAATTCTTTTGGACTGATATACCCCAAATAGGAATGACGTCTGTTGCAATTGTAAAACATTTCGATGTAATCAATGATGTCTCTCCGGGCTTCTTCTCGGGTCATGTAGTTTGTAAAAAAGACCCTCTCAGTCTTCAAACTACCGAAAAAGCTCTCTGCCACGGCATTGTCCCAACAATTCCCTTTCCGGCTCATGCTGCTAACCATCCCAAGGGTATTCAACATTTTCTGGAAGTTTTTACTGCAATACTGACTTCCCCTGTCTGAATGAAATAGCAGGCCAGGGGCAGGCATTCGACGCCTGATTGCCATGTGCAGGGCATCCATGATCAACTTTGTGGTCATTCGATTACTCAGGGACCAGCCGACAACCCGGCGTGAAAAAAGGTCTATAACGACGGCCAAATACAACCACCCTTCGTGGGTCCAAATGTATGTAATGTCAGAGACATAAACCTTGTCCGCTTCGACAACTTCAAACTGTCTGTCCAGTAAATTCGGTGCAACTGGCAAATTGTGTTTGCTGTCTGTCGTCGCTTTAAATTTCTTTTTCTGCTTGGCGGCAACACCGGCCATTTTCATCAATGACCCAGCTTTGTACCGCCCGCAAGGACTGCCGGATGCTTTTATCTCTTCTGCAATCCGGCGGGCGCCATAGGTACCCCTTGATGCTTGATGAGCCGCTTTAACAATAGGAATTAGTGTCTCTACTTCCCTCTGCCTCAATGATTTTTTACATTTACGCCAGGCATAATATCCACTCCGGGATATGAGCATGACAATACATATCAGAGCTACTGGGTAAGCCTTCCTCTCAGCATCAACGAATTGATACTTCAGCTCATTTCTTTCGCGAAGAAGGCTGCTGCCTTTTTTAAGATTTCACGTTCCATCTTCAAACGGTTGTTTTCTTTTCGAAGACGGCTCAACTCTGCCTTCATTGCCACACTTCCTTGTAAACCAGTGGCACTCTCTCCACTACCTTCAATCTCACGTTTCCAGCGACCCAGCATGGTTGGATTGACTCCGAGATTTCGGGCTGCCTCGGTAATCTGATATCCCTGTTCGGTTATCAGTTTAACTGCTTCTTCTTTGAATTCAGGTGCATACTTCTTTCTGTCTTTCTTCATTTGACACCTCCGTGTGGATTATTAACCCACTCTTAGAGAAGTGTCCACAATTACCCTACCACCTCAATTCGGGTGGGATTTTTTCAATGATACAATTTGCCAAACAAGGGAAAACCCAATTGTATTTTGGGGTCTTATGCCTGATGATGCTTTCATTAGTTAATTTTTTGTGTGGTAGATACTTATATAAGAAATCCGCTTCAAGCAATTTGGAATGGGCTTTGTTTGGCTTTTTGGGTAATTTAAACGCATTGTTTTGCTTCTGGCTCTATTCAAAAATTTTCTCTGGATGGAAGAAAGGCAAGAAATTTTTCTCAAACTAAACGTACATTTTATACATTAATAAATAGCGTATGCCAAACATTCCTTATGGGCCGGAAATATAGAAAACTTGAGGCGAGCCTTAATGGTATGATCAATCACTTCCGATGATTTCCGAAAGGTGGGAAATGGCAGAAGTAAGGCTCGGTGGCCTTGTTTTAGAAATGTGACATACTTTTTTATTGCGTCGCAAAAAACGTTCGTTGGATAAAATTGATTTCGACATCATAGTCTTCTTCGCTCATAGTTCGATGGCATTTGTGATTCATGATTTTCATAAACGTATACACAGCGTCCTGATTAAATTATCTCGAGCTGCTATCACTGATATATCCGGCCAGTTCCGGTGCCAATGAAACAAGTTTTTGGGCTTCTTGGGATTCGTGCACCATCAGTGTGAAATCTGAAAATTCAAAACCGGGGGCCACTGAACAACCGACCAGCACCGTTTCTGAAATGGGGGCGGCCGCCTGCCAGACGCCTGCTGGGACAACATGACAAAAACAGTTCTCTTGGGCAGATAATGTCACGCATTGGGGCGCAGAGTCTGTTTCATTCCATAAAAACAGATGGATACCTTCTCCCTGATAAAGATTCCAGATTTCATCTGATGTCACTTTATGAAACCGGCTGATTTCTTCTGGGTTTAACGAAAAATAGATATGGGTCAGGGCGGGTTTGGCGCTCCCGTCATTTTTGGAGACTATGCGGTCAGATCTGAACACTTCTCTATATCTGCCGCCCTCGGGATGGTCTATCAGATCAATTGGTGTCATCTTTTCAATTGGATGGTTCACTTGCTGAATCCTTTCGGCTAAGTTTCTTTGAATCTGTAACATGGGAAAGATCATCATACACAATTTGGGGATCAATTGCATGGCTGTGAAGGATTATAATCCTGCCATGTCCGCTGTCTTGGAAAAAATAATTGACAAAGTGTATACGTTTCATTATGAAGACGCACCGAATTTTCGCCAGAAGGCGATGGAATTAAGTTAGTCTTAAGAAGTAAAAAAATAATAGTAAAGTCAAGCCACGAAGGCAGTTGTTTTTGAAAAACACTATCTTTGTGGCTTTTTTTATGTGGGAAAGGGGATTTGTTATAACAATTTGAATTTAAAAGGGGATGTGCTGGAGAAATGTTGAAAAAGAAAAAGTTGGTTTTTATTTTTGTCATATTGATGTGTGCCGGTTTGTTTTTTTCTTCAGGTGAGGCCGGGGCGGATGATAACGAAATCCAGGTGTCATCATCAGTGAACGAAGACGAGGATGCAGCCCAACAACCGGCGCAGGATCTGGGCGAAATTACGGTCACCGGAAAAATTATGGACGAAACCACGGCCCATATGCCTGCCGTGGTGGAAAGTATTACGGCTGAAGGTATTGGACGGATTAATGCCATGGAAACATCGGATGTGTTCAAATACATGCCCGGCTCTTACCTGCGCAAACTCTATCCGGGAAGCACCAACAGTCCCTTGATCATTCGGGGCAATAATTCCACCATGACAGGCCGGACCCTGGTGTTGGCGGACGGCATGCGGCTTTCCGACTTTACGTCAAGTGGAAACAGCAATGCCCCGAAATGGTTTATGGTCGCCCCCCAGGAAATTGAGAAAGTGGATGTGATCTACGGCCCTTTTTCTGCGGCATTGAGCGGTAATTCCATGTCGGGTACGGCCCTGATCACCACCCATATGCCCGATAGCCTGGAGGTGGATACCAGCCTGAAATATTTTTATCAGAATGCCCATGTTTATAACACCGATGACGATCTTGAGGGATATAATGCATTTGGCTCCGTGGGCAATCGGACCGGGAAGTTTTCTTACAATCTGTGGTTCAACCGCATGGAGGCTGAGGCCCAGGCCATTAGCTTCATCACCAAATCCGCCTCATCCGGCGGCGTTGCCGTGGGAAATCCGGTGTCCGGATGGGTGGCCGATAAGGACCTAAATAACGAAGACCGGTACGTATTGGGCTCTGCCGGCACCAGCGATATTACAAATAATACCCTGAAACTTAAAATGGCGTATGATTTGACCGATTATTCGACGATCAGACTGACGTCCGCCATCTGGGATTCAGAGAAGCTGGAAGATTCCCCGGAAAGTTATCTGCGGGATGCAAGCGGAAATATTGTCTACTCCGGCACTGTGGATATTGACGGCAACAGTTATACATTAAGCAGTTCCACCTTCAGGTATCGGGAGGCCGAATACCAGGATCTGATCAACGGGCTAAGTTATAAGCTGGATGCCCCCGATGGATTAAAGGTTGATGCCTCGGTGAGTGCTTATACTGCATTGAAAAATATCTCCCGCCAGTCCACGGATGCGGTGCCTGCGTCTGAGCACGGCGGTGCCGGAACCGTAACGGAAAATGATAACGGCTGGTATACCGCAGATCTTAAAGTCGCCAAAGATGTCACCGGCTGGGCAGGTGCCCACACCCTGTCGGCCGGCTATCATTTTGACCGGTATTACACGGACAGCGAAACATGGAATGCCTCCGACTGGTATGATGATGTCAGGACCAGTCTGGACGAGGCGTCGGAAGGAAAGACCCAGACCCATGCGCTTTTTATAGAGGATACCTGGTATATTGAAGACCATTGGTCGATTTATCTGGGCGGCCGGTATGAGTGGTGGAACGGATTTGACGCCAGCAAATCCACTGATGGCGTCGGCGGGCGGGTTACCACGGACCTTGACGACAAAAGCGACAATGGGTTTTCTCCCAAATTTTCAACCACTTTCACGCCGAACAACAACTGGCAGCTCAGAGTCTCCCTGGCCCAGGCCATCCGGTATCCCACAGTGGGTGAGATGTATTACGGCGGTATCACATCCACAGGCGAGATCAATAAAAGCAACCCGGATTTAAAGCCCGAAGAGAGTTTTGCCAAGGATTTTACCATCACCCGGTTCCTGGGCAGCAATTCCGAAGCCCGGCTGACCTTTTTTGAAGATGATATTGATAATGCCATTTTCAAGCAGACCAACAGCTATACAAACGTAAGCAACTATCAGAATGTGGATGAAGTCAGGACCCGGGGCATCGAACTGGCATTTAATGTGCGGCGGCTGTTTATTGACGGCTTGGGATTGTTCACAAACGTGGCCTGGACCGATTCCGAAATTCTGCGTAACGATAATGTCCCTGAAAGTGTGGGCAAAGATTTTCCCAGGGTCCCCGAGTGGCGGGTGAAATGCGTGCTGGATTATGCGCCGACGGACAAATGGGCCATCACCTTTGCCGGCCATTATTGCGGGGAGCAGTACTCCGAGCTGGATAACTCGGACACCAATGGCGGATACGGCGGGGTGGATGACTTTCTGGTGTTTGATGTCAAGTTCAGCTACCGTTTTCCCAAGGGCTTTGAAGCAACCCTGGGCGTGGATAACATCACGGACGAGGAATATTATGTTTCGCATCCCTATCCCATGCGCACCTATTTTGCCGAACTCAAATATTCATTTTAACGGCTGTATAGCTGACTCTGTATGTGAACAGTCAGGCCCAATTCATCATGAAGTATGAAGGTGATTTTTATACAAACGCTTATTAAATTAACAACAAAGGATGTGTATGATGAAAAGTTTAAATGTGATTTTCTGTATTGCTGTTTTTACCTTTGCGGTTTGTTGCTCTGCCACGGTCCATGCCCATGACACCCTGCTGGTCATGGACAATTATCAAACGTCAATCAACAGCACCCCCGGCTTAAAGGTGTTCAGTGCCCATAATTTCCTACCGCCGGAAGACGCTGTGATGAGTCCGGACAGGCTGGAGGAGGTCTTTTTTATCACGCCGTCATTTGAACGGGTGGCACAAAACGCTAAACTCAGTGCCCCGGGCACATACATGTGTCTGGCTGTTCCCGTTAATGGTTTTGCCACCAAAACCCCGGACGGCTACCAAAGAGGGAAAAATAAAAAAGAGGTGGATCATCCTCTCCTCTGCAGCTATTCCATGAAATATGCCAAAGCAATATTCACCGTGGGCCAGGCCGGGGGTGACGCCTATGCCAAACCCCTTGGACAGAAGATGGAAATTATTCCGTTAAAGGACCCGGCCACCCTTAATCCTGGCGACATACTTCCGGTCAAGGTACTCAAAGAAGGTGCGCCGGCCCGGACATATGTTTACGGCACCTATGACGGTTTTTCAGATCAAAAAGATACCTTTTGCTATACCACCCGTACCGATAAGCAGGGGATTGCTGAAATCAAACTGCTGCACCAGGGCACCTGGGTATTGATTGCCAAAATCGAAGAACCTTTTTCCGACAGTGCCGTATGCGACACCCAACGGTGGGCCGCTACCCTGACATTTCATGTGGCTGAATAACGCCTGATGGCGGTTTCTCTTTGTCCCCGGTCATGTAACGGCCGGGGATTTTTGTCTTGGCGGTATTGAGACATCAAGGATCGGATAAACAGTTGGAGAGATTTTATGAAAACAATCCAGGCATTGTTGGCCTTGGGAGTTTTACTGGTATTGGTGGTTCCGGTATGGGGGCATGGGACCGAAGGTTTTGCAGAAAAAGAAGAGGGCATCCTGGTCAGTGCCGAATACGACGACGGCGAACCCATGAGTTATGCCGAAGTTAAGATTCTCGCCCCGTACAGTGATATCCCTTTTCAAAAAGGCCGGACCGACCGGAACGGGCGGTTTATGTTCCGGCCTGACCAAAAGGGCATGTGGCAGATTATTGTTTCGGACGGGGTGGGGCACAGGCTGGCTTTAGAACGGGAAATTCTCGATGTCAAAGGTGATATGAAGACGGCAGCACCAGTAAAAACTGACTTTTCGGCAATTTCACGGACCCAGGGGATTGTTATCGGGGTAAGCATTATATTGGGTCTGTTCGGTATTGTTTACGGCTGGAAAGCCCGCTCCCATTGATTGTTTTCCGAGGGTTTTTCAAGGCGGGAACCGTTGTCGATCGACCAGGAAATTCTTGATTTTTCGGGCAATTAATGGTACCCGACACCTGCTTTTGTAAGGGACGTCTGTCCTTGGAGAATGAAATTTTAGAAGGATTAAAACATGACGGGAATGACCCGTTCGGCGGATGACCGACTTGCCGTATTTGAAGACCTTGGTCTCCGGGACTATGTGCCGGTTCTTGAGATTCAGACCTCAGCCCGGGACGCGTTGATCCGGAACCCAGGTTTAAGCGACCGGGTTCTTTTTGTCCAGCACCCCGCGGTTTACACCTTAGGTAAAAGAGGGGGCAGGGAAAACCTTGTGGTCTCGGAACAGTTTTTGGCCGAACGCGGCATTGACATTGTCCAGACCGCCAGAGGGGGAAACATTACCTTTCATGGTCCGGGCCAGGCCGTGCTCTATCCCATTATCAACCTGGAGCGATCCAGGATCGGGGTGGCCGATTTTGTTAACGGCCTTGAGGAAATCATGATGCGAACGGCCCGCAATTTTGGCGTAGAGGCAGGACGGGACCCGAAAAACCACGGCCTTTGGGTCGGATATAAGAAAATCGGCAGTGTGGGAATTTCCATTAAAAAAGGGGTCTCCATCCATGGCCTGGCATTGAATGTATGTCCGGACTTGACGCCGTTTACCTGGATCAACCCCTGCGGTCTGCAGAATGTAGCGATGACTTCCCTTGAACAGGAAAATAAAAACTTGGCCTTTGATCCGAAAGCGTCCATGGAACGGGTCAAGGATCTGTTTTTCAAGTTTTTTTGCGAGATTTTTAATTTTAACACACGGGGAGCAAACCCATGAACAGCCATTGCAACAGCCAGTCAAAAAAATCTTCTGCCGATGCCGGGACCGTCCGGAAAGGCAAACCCAAATGGCTGAAAAAAAGTATGCCCAAAGGCGGGGATTGCCGGCGGGTGACCCGGCTTTTATCCGAAGCAGGACTTCATACCGTCTGCCAAGAAGCCGCCTGCCCCAATATGTTTGAATGTTTTGAAAAGAATACCGCCACCTTCATGATTCTGGGTGCCAACTGCACCCGGAATTGCCGGTTTTGCAATGTGGCTTCAAATTCACCGACCCCGGTTGATCCGGATGAATCCAAAAGGGTGGCCGACACCGTACTTGAACTGAAATTGACCTATGTGGTGGTCACTTCGGTGACCAGGGATGATCTTCCCGACGGCGGGGCAGCCCATTTTGCACGTGTGATCCGGGCCATTAAACAGGCGGATCCCGGCATTCGGGTGGAGGTGCTGATTCCAGATTTCCAGGGCGATGTCAACGCCCTTAAAACTGTGGCTGAGGCAGAACCGGATGTGATTAACCACAACATTGAGACGGTGAAGGGCCTCTATTCAAAGGTCCGTCCCCAGGCCGGGTACCAGCAATCCCTTGACCTGATTCGAAATGTGCGAACGCTTTTTCCCGGTATGCCGGCCAAATCCGGCATCATGGTCGGCCTGGGCGAGGCAATGGAAGAACTTAGGGCCACCTTCCGGGACTTGTACGATCACGGCTGCAATATCCTCACCGTGGGCCAGTATCTCCAGCCCACAAGAGCGCATCTTAGTGTTGAAAAATTTTACAGCCCCGAAGAATTTGAACAACTCGCCCGCATGGCCCGTGAGATCGGGTTCGAACAGGTGGCCGCCGGGCCCTTTGTCAGAAGTTCTTACAACGCCAGGGAGTTGTTCAACGCTCCCAGAGCAAAGGAATAGGAAATCCCAAAACGGGGTCGCTGCAAATTAAACTCTGTTTTGGGGACTTACATGCAATCTCTATCACAAAATTATGTTCTTTCTTAAGATTTCATATGGAGACCTCTGCTGTTTTAAAAAGTGTTGTGCCTCCGAAGGCAGATATTTTTAATCTTGCTATCCACCCTGAAACAGGGCGGGGGACCTTGTTTTTTTTTTAGTATATTTTTCCAATCGTTTTTTCGAATAGACAACGCAATGTTTTTACTTCCGATGGGATCAAAATCAAGGGCTAATGCCTGGTTTGGATTTTGGAGCAGATCAGCAACAAGGCCGTAAGAATACGCTAATTGTTCGTTCAAAAAATCCTTTTGGTAGGCGGGAACAATTCTTTTTGAAAATTCCAGGGATTGACTGACAGGCTGATATCCAAGAAATTTAATGGTTTGGTGGAATAATTTTTTTTTGATGAAAAAGCTAACGGTCCTGGCTTCCATTTGTCTGCGCAGGGCGATATCGGCCTTCCGGGTGGCGGGCTGGAAAAGATCACTTGCCTGATGCGCAGAATGATTGACCTGGTTGTCGGCCAGCATTTCGATATATACGTGGCTTAAACGCCCCCCTTTGAACGTTTTGTTCATCAAGTTGGGCACATAATAATTATGGGCAGTAATATCGGCGGCCAGATGAGATAAGTACCCCAAGGAGTAAGCTTGGAGATACGGATTATCTGCAGCGTCCAAGAGATTCAGCCCTGTTTTCCAGTTATGGCTGTGCACGGGTTTTGGCTTGCTCCCCTTGCCGATGAATATGTCTGCACTCAAACATCCATATAAAAAGGCTGTTGATTCCATAATCAGGAGTCGGGCTACAGCAGGTGGGAGAAATTCAATATTTTTCAAGATGGCATTTCCTATAGCCATATGTACACCCGGACCCCAGGCCAGACAAACTGGGACAAATCCCAAAACAGCTGTGAGGGTAAAAATTAGTATCAATGTAAATTTTTTCATGGTTTATATATGTCTTTTTTACCAGTGGCAGAAAACTTCTATTTAAAGCAAAGGGGCAACCAAGCGGGCAATACCCTCAACCGTGTCCCTGGCAATACCCACCGATTGGGTACCTTCACTACTTTGCTCAATAAGGCCCTCCACCCATTTGTGAACCGCGATGATATCCGGTTTTGAGTAAGCCAGCATTACGATTTCATAGTTCAAAAAAAGGCTGCGCATATCCATGTTAGCCGATCCTACAACCGCGTGGCTTTCATCTATGAGGATTACCTTGGCATGAACCATGTGCGGATACTTGATCACCTTGCCGCCACAGTTTTCGAGCTCACGCAGATGGGTTCCCCGGGCAAGATCTGCAAGTATGTGGTTGGATCTAAACGGAACCACAACGCGCACGTCAACGCCCCTTAAAGCCGCGAGCCGCAGCGCCTGGGCCAGTGTTTGGTCTGGAATATAGTAGGGCGTCACAATCCAGAACCTTTTTTTTGCGGCAAAAATAGCGGTCAGCAGGGCATCGTAAATTGGATCACCCGGAACGTCCGGTCCAGAGGGAATTACCTGCACGACGCCGTGTCCTGTTGCGTTAGGATTATCCATGCCCGGCGGTATAATATTGATTTTTTCCCCATAGGCAAAGAGCCAGTCAGATTGAAAAACCTCAAGATAGTGACGCACCGCCGGCCCGGTCATGACAAAAGAAAGATCCGTCCAGCGATCTTCACTCGGGCCGGGACCAATGTATTCGTCAGCAATATTTGTACCTCCGGCCAGAACTATTTTCTGATCGGCAATGGCTATTTTGCGGTGGTTGCGAAGATTTGTTTTGCCGTGGAAGGGCGCCCGGAACAAGGGCATGAAATAGGCGACTTTTCCTCCGTTATTCAGTAAGCTGCCCAAAAAATTTCGGGTGGTAAACATGGAACCGATGTCGTCAAGCAGAAGGCGGACAGTGACACCTTGGGCAGCTTTTTGGGAAAGCCTTTCCACAATATCCCTTCCCACCTGGTCCCGGGAGAGTATGAACGTAGTGATCAGTATCTGGTGTCCAGCTTCTTCAATAAGTTGAACAAGGGCGTTGTATACATCAATTCCGGTGGGGCACAACCGGATTTCGTTGCCGCTGGTTGCCCCGGGTATGCCGTATCCACGCAGCAAAGAGTCAATAGGACTTGCAACCTGTGCTGAAGCCGTTCCTTGCCCTTCCAAATGTATGTCTTTTTTAGTGAGTGCATCCCGTTTAAGTTTTCGGCCGCCGAAAATAAGATACAAGGGCACCCCGAGGTAAGGCACAAAAAAAATGGCCATCAGCCAGGCAAAGGCTGCCGAAGAACTGCGTTGCCTGCGCAGCATAGACATCACTAAGGTTAACGCAAGAATAAAACCGCTGACAACCGCTAAATAAGGGTGTTGAAATCGACCACCTAAATTTAATAAAATCAGACATATTCTCAGTTTGTTAGGAGTTGAAAAAGCCTCTGTTTAGTTGTACTTTCAAGCGACCAAACACAAAAGAAAACAACGCCACAGAGGCTTTATGCATAGAAAAAATATCAGGCGGCTCATCACAAAGCAATTAAAAAAGAGTTTTCCGAACTGGAAAACGATGACAAGGGCGTCCAAAAAAGAACTGACAGAACAAATCATGATGGAGATTGTGGAGCAATACGATTATTCTCAATCTCTGGACATCCCCATCGAGGACCTCATAGGTATTGAAGCTCAATCCCCTACAGCAGGCATTCGTAGTCTTCCTGAAATGGCATCTTACATTGAGAATTTTCATTCCGATAACCTGTTTAATTTTGACACCCTGAAAAAGCCATACCCTGAAATTGTAGATCAGGAATTGCAGTTTATTGACCAACTCATAGATGACCAGCTTATCAATAGCTTGATCGCGCCCGATGGTTACTCCGCTGCACACAGGGATATTCAGCCCTACCAATTATTTCGGATGGAGCTGTTAAAAATTATCAAATATCCTGAAATCAGTTACAGGAAATTTTGCAGCGATGAATATTTTGGCAAAGAGCGAAAGCAAAACAGGCGTTTTATTCGGTTGTCGTTAAAGGCTAAAAAACAGGTAGATCATACTGAATTATGTCATTTCCGGAGCGACCTGAAATTTAATCAATTGATGAACGTCCTGGTATATTTCCTCCACCATTTTTATAAATCGGGTTGTCTTGAGAATACCGTTATTCATGGTGTTGATTCCAGTGAACTGCCGTCCGAAGTCAATTATCCCCTTTGCGCCATTGAAATCAACGGCAAAAAAGTACGAATTTATTCCGATCTGGACTGTGATTGTGGGAAACGCCGGAACAAAAGGGATAAGTCGCATTATGTCATTGGATACCGGATGCATACACTAACCGCTATTAATCCCACAAACGGCCATAGCTTTCCATTGGTATCCCTTGTGGGGGCAGCGAATCATCACGACAGCCTGTTTCTGAAACCATTGATCAAGCTTGCTCAAGCATTAGGCATTGATATTAAATTGATAACCGCAGACCAGGCTTACCACGATAGTGATGGTTCGGTTCTCAATGAAACAGGTGTCTATGTCGTGGCCCCTGCATCGGAGCAAGCGAAATTGCCCGAGAATGTATTGCAATCTCCGGTGAGAGTTACCTGCAATGATTCTTGTGAAATTCCAATGGATTATCTGGGTACAACACTGGATGGCCATGAATTTAGGTGTGGAGCAACGCCCGGCGAATGTATGTTTGCATCAAGTTGCCCTAAATCGAGAATAATTGGTTTTGATAACGGTCATTTCCAGCCAATGCCAACTTTTCATAACGGGTCGCAATCAGCAATCGAAATTCGAAAGAACTGCGAACGGCCTTTCAATTTGATGAAAAAAAGAGAAGGCCTTGAACAGACGAGAGTGAGAAGCCAGCATGGTGTAGTTGTCCGATCAGTATTGACGACAATTGTAACATTGTTGATTGAAATGGCTGGGACAAGACATAAACCGCAGA
Source organism: uncultured Desulfobacter sp. (assembly GCF_963666145.1). Taxonomy (NCBI): domain Bacteria; kingdom Pseudomonadati; phylum Thermodesulfobacteriota; class Desulfobacteria; order Desulfobacterales; family Desulfobacteraceae; genus Desulfobacter; species uncultured Desulfobacter sp. The sequence goes on from NZ_OY762614.1 coordinate 3,582,891, forward strand.
AAAAAGATAATAAACAAAAGGAGTTGTTTGCCTCAACAGGATAGAATTTAATTTCAATGCTGATTTTTTTGAACCGATTGATTCAGTTAATACCGTTGTATCTGAAGTATAAGCAAGGCCACTATCTAACATAAAAATTGCGGCAAAAAACAAATTTCAGATTTTATAACGATAGAAATGGACTACCGGGTCTTAAAAAATCGAAATTCAAGCGCGTAGGCAGTTTAGACTCAGTTGAAAATTTGATTGATTCCAACACCCTTTAAATGGCCAATTAAAAAATTCCATTTCAAGAGCATGTCACATTTTCCCCCAAATAGCCGGAATATGAGATGATAGGCATCGCCGAAGACTCAAAAATAAATAAATTAACCCAGATTCCCACAGGAATCAATAGGGTCCGGGTCAACGTAAGCACACGGGTTGATGATACACGAGGTCCGGACACTATTTGTGTGTTGCTCCGGCCGTGAAGGCATGAAGATGCTTTTTTTGCTCCAAGTCAGATATAGTTATTTAAGCCTAAAGTGATTAGACTGACTCAAATGAGACAGTGTTGTTACAAATGTGTGTCTGTGACTATTTGTGTGATACATGTGTGTGGTGATGAATAATTAGAATCATGTTTAATTTCAAGCTGTTGTCGTTGTTTATTTTTGTGGCGTTTTTTACATATACTGGCATATAGTATGCTTTAAATTAAGTGCAAGATAAAGGCCGAAAGGACAGACTTCTTGAGGCCTTTAGCGGAATAAATTGGGACCCAAGTCCCAAACTAAGCGTTAATAAAACTTTTGGAGCATTACGCATGGAAAGTTTGATCGATAAAAAATATTCGTTATATATTAACGGCCAATGGGTTGAACCCGAAGCCGGCAAAACCTTTAACACCACATGCCCTGCTGACGGCAGAACCCTTGCCACATGTGCAGATGCAGGTCCTGAAGACGTTGATCGGGCATACAAATCCGCAAAAAAGGCATTTGAAACCTGGAAAACGGTAGCCCCCCAGAAGCGGGCCGAACTGTTGCTTAAAATAGCTGATGTCATAGATGAAAATGCCGAACATCTGGCCCAGGTGGAAACCCTTGACAACGGCAAGCCCATCCGGGAAACTCGAAATATTGATATTCCTTTGGCATCTGATCATTTCCGGTACTTTGCTTCGGCCGTGCGCACCGAAGAAGGCACTGCCACCATGATTGATGAAAATACCATGAGCATCATTCTAAGAGAACCCATCGGCGTGGTGGGGCAGATCATCCCATGGAATTTTCCTTTTCTCATGGCGGCCTGGAAAATTGCCCCGGCCCTTGCCGCAGGGGATACCATCGTCATCAAACCCTCTTCTGACACCAGTTTGAGCCTGCTTGAATTTGCCAAGCTGTTGACCGATATTCTGCCTGCCGGCGTGGTCAATGTGGTCACGGGAAAAGGACGCACGACCGGTAACGCTATCTTGTCCCACCCCGGCTTTAACAAGCTTGCTTTTACAGGATCCACAGAAGTGGGCTACCAGATTGCCGATGCCGCTGCAAAGAAACTGATTCCCGCTACCTTGGAACTGGGCGGTAAGTCCGCAAATATTTTTTTCCCGGACTGTCCCTGGGACAAGGCCTTGGAAGGGGCGCTTTTAGGAATTTTGTTTAATCAGGGCCAGGTGTGCTGCGCGGGTTCCAGAATGTTTGTGCATGAAGATATCTATGATAAATTTCTGGACGCTGTGAAAAAACGCTTTGAAGCCGTTAAGGTGGGACTGCCCTGGCAGGAAGATACGGTAATGGGCGCCCAGATCAATGAACGGCAGACAGAAAAAATTCTGGGCCACATTGAAGCGGCCAAGCTGGAAGGGGCCGAAGTGATCACCGGTGGTATCCGTCTGACAGACGGCGAGCTTGGCAACGGATGCTTCATTGCGCCGACCATTCTGGCCAACGTGAATAATCAGATGACCGTGGCCCAGCAGGAAATTTTTGGTCCTGTTGTCTGCATTATCAAATTTAAGGATGAGCAGGAAGTGATTCGTATGGCCAATGACAGCGATTACGGTCTGGCGGGTGCTGTATGGACCCGTGACATTAACCGCGCCATGCGGGTGGCCCGGGCCGTTGAAACCGGCCGCATGTGGGTCAATACCTACAACCAATTGCCCGCTCATACTCCTTTTGGCGGGTATAAGAAGTCCGGCATCGGAAGAGAAACGCACAAGATGATGCTCTCGCTCTACAGCCAGACCAAAAACATTTACATCAGTCTGGATGAGGCGCCTGCCGGATTCTATTGATGAACGGCTGACACTCAGGTAAACCCTTTTTCCCGGGGGATGCGTTTTCAGCGTATCCCCCGGACACCGTTTATTGCTTTGACTGGCAGTCATTTCATTTACGGATTTATTCTTTGAATTTATTCTTTACCAATAAAGCTTAAAAAAAATGAAAGCTTGGAAAAATGGATCAGACACAGCTTCATAATACCCAACCCAGAATCTTAATTGTCGGCGGCGGGTTCGCCGGTCTCACCTGCGCAAAAAAACTTGCTTCTTGCGATGCCGATGTCATCCTTGCCGACCGTAACAACTACCATCTGTTTCAACCCCTGCTTTACCAGGTGGCAAGTGCGGTGCTGCCCTCGGCCGATATCGCTGTCCCTATCCGCCAGGTACTGCGCAATCAGCAAAACACAACGGTTGTCCTGGATGAACTGACAGGGGTGGATCTGAACCGTCAAGAGGCGATTTTTAACAATGCCGTCATTTCATACGATTACCTGGTGCTGGCGGGCGGGGCTACCCATTCCTACTTCGGGCATGACGAATGGGCTTGCAATGCACCGGGGTTGAAAACCCTTGACGATGCCTTTGAAATAAGAAGACGGGTGCTTTTGGCATATGAAGCCGCTGAATGGGAAGCCGACGACGAGGCCCGAAAGGCCAAACTGACCTTTGTGGTGATCGGCGGCGGGCCTACGGGTGTTGAGCTTGCCGGCGCCCTTAAGGAAATCGCAGCCAAAACCATTCCCAAGGATTTTCGTCACATTGACACCACCACGGCCAGGGTATTGCTGCTCCAGGGCGGTGGCAGGCTGTTGGAAGCCATGCCTGAAAAACTGGGGCTGCGGGCTAAAGAAGATTTGGAACAAATGGGGGTTCAGGTTCGGCTCAACAGCCATGTCACAGACATCCAGGAGGGCAGAGTTTTTATCGGTGACGAATGTATTACTGCCGAAAATATCATCTGGGCTGCCGGGGTTAAAGCCGCCGATGTCACCGCCGGCATGGGGTGTAAGATAGACCGGCAGGGACGCATTGAGGTGGCACCGGATTTGTCGATTCCGGGGTTTCCCAATGTATTTGTCATTGGAGATCTTGCCCGGGCGGTAAATCCAAAAACCGGGCGATTGGTTCCGGGACTGGCTTCGGCTGCTATGCAGATGGGACGTTATGCTGCCCGGCAAATCAGCGCTGAACTCAAAGATGTTCAGGTGTCCCGACCCGCCTTTGTGTACCGTGACATGGGCAGCATGGCCACCATCGGCCGCAACCGTGCCGTGGCCTGGGTGGGTGGCCTTCGGTTCGGAGGGTTTGCCGCATGGGCCATGTGGAGTATCGTGCATATTTTGCCGCTCATCGGTTTCCGTAATAAAATTGCTGTGATCTTCTCCTGGCTGTGGAGTTATTTTTCTTTGAGTAAAAACGTACGCCTGATTCTGGGCACCCCCCGGGTTCGGGTTAAGAAAATGATTCAGGGGTTGGACCTGAAAATTGACAGGACTGGCAAATGCGAAAAATGAAGGAGCGGTAAATAAGATAACGGTTTTTGTCGGTATCGTTGCCCAAGCCGCATGCCGGTCCGAGATCATAGGACTTGCCATGTCTGTTCCCTTACACAGTTTTTGAAAATTTCCTTGACGAATATGTTGTTAACTATTATTTCTTTCTTCGGTTAACGAATTGTCGGTGAGATTACAGAGGTGGACAGATGAACGGATTTTTTGTGGCAGGTACAGATACGGACGCAGGCAAAACAATTGTCACTGCTGCGTTGGTGCGTCAACTGCGAATGCACGGCATAGATGCCGTGCCCATGAAAGTGATTCAGACCGGGGGTGGGTATACCGAAGACGGGTACCCCATTTCCCCGGATTTTGACGTGTATTGCAGTGCTTCATCCTTTATCCGGGATCGGGATGAAATCGAGGATATGGTGCCGCTGTCATTTTCCGCCCCCTGTTCGCCGCATTTAGCGGCCCGGATGGACGGGAGCGTGTGTGAAGTCGGGCCGGTTCTGACGGCGCTGAAAAGATTGTGTGTCACACATGACCTGGTTATCGCCGAAGGGGTGGGGGGAATCAGTGTTCCCCTGTCGGACACACTTACAAGTCTTGATCTTATAAAAAAAACGGGGCTGCCCGTGATTCTGGTCGTTCGAAACGTTTTAGGATGCGTGAACCATGCCATCAATACCATTCAGGTTTTAAGATCACAGAATATTCAAATCAGGGGGGCAATTATGACCGAAACAACGCCCCCACAAGATTGCGACGCATTTATTCTTGAGGACAATCCCCGGATTATCAGCAAACTGTGCGGCATTCCCATTTTGGGCAGCTTGCCTTTTATTCATGGGGTGCCGTTTGGTACGGAATCGTTCTGGTCCGGCCTGGACAGCTGCATGGGCGGTATTGTCGAGTCGCTTTTAAACGGTGTGACGAATGAATAGAACCGCCGCATATCTGAACTTTGATAAAAGGCATATCTGGCATCCCTATACCTCCATGACCAATCCGATCAGCGCGTATATGGTTGAACGCGCGGAAGGGGTGCACATCCACCTTGCCGACGGCAGGGTTTTAACCGACGGCATGTCGTCCTGGTGGGCCGCCATCCACGGGTATAACCACCCAGTGCTGAACCAGGCGATTTATGAACAGACCCAGAAGATGAGCCATATCATGTTCGGCGGTTTGACCCATGAACCCGCCTGTACCTTGGCGGAAAAATTAATATCCGTTGTTCCCCGGGGGCTTGAACATATCTTTTTTTCCGATTCCGGATCCGTTGCGGTTGAGGTGGCCATCAAGATGGCCATTCAGTACCAGCAGGCGCTGGGAAAGCCCCAAAAAAAGAAACTGCTCACGGTCCGAAAAGGCTATCACGGCGACACCTTTGCCGCCATGGGCGTGTGTGACCCGGTCCAGGGCATGCACAGTCTGTTCAAAGGCGTACTCCCCGAGGCGATTTTCGCCCGGGCACCCCAATGTGCTTTTTCCCAAAGCTGGGATGAAACAGATACGGCCGAGATCGAATCGCTCATGGCCGGGCATCACCAGGAGATTGCCGCGGTCATACTTGAGCCCATTGTCCAGGGGGCAGGGGGGATGCGTTTTTATCATCCCAACTACCTGAAAACGCTTCGATATTTGTGCCGACAGTATAATGTTTTGCTGATATTTGACGAAATCGCCACAGGGTTCGGGCGCACCGGAAAATTGTTTGCCGCCCAGTGGGCAGATGTTTGCCCGGATATCATGTGCATTGGAAAGGCCTTGACCGGGGGCTACATCAGTTTTGCGGCAACCCTTGCAACCTCCCAGGTGGCTAAGGGGATCTCGTCCGACGGCGGGGTGTTCATGCATGGCCCTACCTATATGGCAAATCCATTGGCCTGCGCCGTTGCAAATGCAAGTCTTGACCTGTTGATGACCGGGGCGTGGCAAACCCAGGTCGCCGATATCCATGATCTGCTTGCCGAGCATCTTTCACCGGCCCGGACGTTCGCCGGTGTTAAGGATGTGAGGGTGCTTGGGGCAATCGGTGTGATCGAACTTGGGGATGCGGTAGATATGCCGGTGATCCAGGAGATGTTCGTCCGGGCCGGTGTCTGGATACGGCCCTTTGGCAGGCTGGTCTATACCATGCCGCCCTATGTCTGCCAAAAAGAGGATGTGGTGAGGATCGCAACAGCCATGTGTGAGGTTATAAAGACGTATTTGGAGAGGAAGTAATTGCGATGATTTTTTTGATTTTGTATGTTGTGGTGCTCCTGGGATTTGGTTTTTTTGAGTGTAAAAAGATAAAAAATTTTGACGATTTCATTATCTCGGGCAGGACCCAGAAAACATCGGCCATTGCATATTCCATTCTGGCCACCTGTATCGGCGCCTCGGCAACCTTAGGTGTGATTTCCACAGCCCGGAATATTGGATTCCCCGCTTTCTGGTGGCTGGGGGCCGGGGCGGTGGGGCTTTTGCTACAGTCTCTTTTTTTATCCCGAAGGGTCAGGGCGGTGGGAGCCTATACATTGCCGGATCTTACCGAAAAACTGATGGGCCGGGATGCCAGGTTTTTAACGTCCATCATTGTGGTGATCGCCTGGACCGGTATTATTGCCGCGCAATTTGTTGCCGGGGCAAAACTGCTGTCGGCCTTTGGAAACATTGATCCCAACATTTCCATCACGGTAACGGCCCTGGTGATTGTGGCCTATTCGGCCATGGGTGGGCAGTCGTCGGTGATGAAAACCGACAGAATTCAATTTGCCCTTTTGGTCGGCGCCCTTGTTTTTACCCTGGTCTATCTTTATGCCGGTCGCCCGGTGCCCCTGGCCGATATTCGTTTTGATCTGACCAATGGAGATTTTACCTTTGAAAATCTGGTGTACTATCTGTTGGTCGTCGGCGGCAGTTATTTTGTCTGCCCCTTGCTTTTTTCGCGAATTCTGACGGCCCGGGATGTCCTTACCGCCCGGCGGGCATCGTTCTTATCGGCCTTGGGGCTTGTTGCAGTCAGTGTTGTCATTACGCTGATCGGGATCTGGGCGTCCTTTCATATTGATCCTTCCTACGATAAGGACATCCTTGCATTTATCATCTCCGAAAAATTACCGGCAGCCGGCGGCATAGCCTTATTAATCGGCCTTGTCTCCGCAATCATATCCTCGGCCGACACCTGCCTTTTTGCCGTTGCGAGTATCGTTGAATACGATATTCTCAAGCAGGAACGGGTTCAGACCACCAGGTTTGTGATTGGCATTATCGGTGTTGCCTCTGCACTTCTTGCCATGAAGAATCCGGATATCATTTCCCTGCTCATCCAGGCATATGCCGTGTTTACTGCCGGTGTGGTTCCGCCGGTGGCGGTGGCCTTGATCATGTGGCAAAGGCGCAGTATCCATTCCCACTGGTGCAGCGCGGCCATCATCGTGGGCGGTATTTTGGGGCTTGGTGCCAATCTTCTGGGAATGGACATGTTGGCTGTTTGCGGCATGGCAGTTTCCACAGCCCTTTCCATTACCGGACTCTATGTCCCCCAAAATGAATTTTCACTATCCTAGGAAAAACCATGCAATACACCATTGAATCATATATTGATATCGCAAAAAATATGATTGACGGGCAATGCCCCGGAAATGAAATTTATCGTCATCTGGCCTTGACCGGGGATAATGATATTTTCGCCTTGATGGCCGGTGCGGATCTTATCCGGGAGGCCTTTTTTAAACGTGACATCCATTTATGCGCAATTTGTAATGCAAAATCCGGGATGTGCAGTGAAGATTGTAAATTCTGCGCCCAATCAAAATTTGCTGCCTCGGATATTGACGTCTATCCCCTGATGCCCAAGGCTGAACTTCAGCAAGGGGCATACGAACTTATGGATACCGCGGTACATCGTTATTCCCTTGTGACCACCGGCAAAGGGTTGGCAGGAAACGAGGTGCGGCAGGTGGCGGATGCCCTGGGTGGCCTGCCGTCCAAGGGATTGGACTATTGTGTCTCTTTGGGCATTCTGGAAGATGCGGATATGGATTATTTAAAAGCCAGTGGTGTCGGACGTTATCACCATAACCTGGAAACCAGCCGAAGCCATTTTGATGCGGTTTGTACCTCCCACACCTATGACGATCGAGTCGATACGATTAAACGGGCGAAAAAGGCCGGCTTGTCGGTCTGCTCCGGCGGCATTTTTGGTGTGGGCGAAAGTATGTCCCAGGTTCTTGAGCTGGCGTTGGAGTTAAAGGCGCTTGAGGTGGATGCGGTTCCGATTAATTTTCTAACTCCTATACCCGGCACTTTTTTTGAAGGAACAAATAATTTGACGCCGCTGACATGTCTGAAAATAATATCCATTATGCGGTATGTGCTGCCCGATACGGACATCATCGTCTGCGGCGGAAGAATATCAAATCTAAAAATGCTTCATCCCCTGATTTTTCAGGCCGGGGCAAACGGCATCATGACAGGCAATTATTTGACCACAAAAGGCAATCAGCTTCAAGCGGACCTTGACATGATCCGTCAGCTGGGATTTAAACCCAGTTAATGAAACTTAAATTTGGCGGTCAATTGATTCAATTGCGTTGATAAACTGGATAACTCTGCAGCACTATCATTCACCTGCCGGCTTCCGGTGTTCACCTCCGCGGCCGATTGGTTTACCTGCTGGATGTCCTGTGTTACTTCAGCGGCAACGCCTGACACCTGGTTCACATTGTCATTGACTTCCTGCATGCCCAATGCCGCCTGGCTGACGTTATCAGCAATTTCCTGGGTCGTGGCGGATTGTTCCTCAATGGCTGTGGCAACGGTGGATACAATTCCGCTGAGCTCTTCAATGATTGCACTGATTGATTCAATGGCAGAGAAGGCCTCGTCTGTGGTTTTTTGAACGCCTTCTATTTTGTCCGCGATATCGCTGGTGGCATCCGCTGTCTGATTTGCAAGGGCTTTGATTTCACTTGCAACCACGGCAAAGCCTTTGCCTGCCTCGCCAGCCCTGGCCGCTTCAATGGTGGCATTTAATGCCAGTAAATTGGTTTGTTCAGAAATGTCAGAGATGGTTTCTGTGACTTTAGTTATCTCCGATGCCGCTTGATTCAGGAGGCTCATTTTATCGGAAACGAATTTTGATTTTTCAACCGCTTCGGCCGTGGTTTGATTCCCTTTTGAGGTATTGGTCGCGATTTCATTAATTGTCGCGGACATCTCTTCTATGGCAGATGCGATGTTTTGGATATTCACGGTTGCCTGTTCAGAGGCGGCTGCGACACTATTCATGGTTGTGGCCATCTCTTCGGCCGCGGCGGCAACGTTTTGGGACCGATTTTCAGTCTCCTTTGAATTGGAAGCCATTTGGGTAGATACATTGGACAGCGACGTCGCTGACGCATCCAATGCGCCGGCGCCGTCGGAGATCTCTTGCAGCGCACCTTTGAGAGAAACTGCCATCTCATTGATGGATTTTACCATATTTCCGATTTCATCGGCCTGGTCTATTTCTAATGTCCGGGAAAAATCGCCTTGGGCCAGTTTATTGGTAAATCCTTCTGTTTCAATGATTGGGCGTGTGATCAACCGGATCAGTATAAAGGATATCGCAATACCGAAAATGATTGCGATCAACGCAATGGAAACAATCGTTGAGATGGCGACAGATGCCTTATTATCCATTTCCTCTTTCAACATCTGTTCCTGTTGCAGGATGACTTCTTTGAGTTGGGTGAGCATCGACATGATGGATGACAAGGTCGGCTGGGTTTCATTGTGAAAGATCTCTTTTGCCTCATGCTGTCTGCGTTCAAGGGCCATTTCAAGGCTGATGATTTCATTGAAAGATTTTTCCAATTCATTGTAGGCCGGCGGAATGATTTGATTATACAAGTTTATTTTTTCTTCCATGGTTGCCGCTTGATTAATTTGGATCACAGACGCATGAAGCGTCTTGTGCGGCGCTCGAATTTTACCAATGATTGCGGCAAATTCAGGCCACTGGGCGATGATTTTTTGGGCTTCTCCCCCATTGAGCCATTTACCTAATTCACAGTTTCTGCAATCTGTCTCTACATCAATTTTTGATTGGCTCATGATCGATTTTGAAACGGACTGCATCCATTTTAGATGCAGCGTCAATAGGTGTTCCAGCTTCAGGCCCAACCCCTCATGCGTTTGAACCCAGGCCTCATTAATCTTCGCGGCGGAATCATGCAGTTTTTTATGGACAGGTACGATATCTTTTAGGATTTTGGCTATTTCAGGGGATAGTTTTGATATCGTCGCCGCTTCATCGCTTGCCAGAAATTTACCAAAGGGACATTGCTGGTGGTCAAGCTGAACGTTCAGTGTCTCATTATTATTAACAAACAATGCTTCAATCTCGTTGGCCCATTTCAGATGACCCAGTTCGATATCCATAAATTTTTCCGTGTACTTTGCCTCCACAGCAAATTCATGACTATCATGAATAATTTGCGAAATGAGAAAATATGAACTGCCCCCGAGGAATAGAAGAAATAAGAGTAAGATGCTGGTTAATCCCCATAATTTAGAGCTGATTTTTACATTTTTGAAAAAATTAGAAGACATCCGCCTCCCCCCCATAAATTTAAACAATTGATAGTTGAGTTTGCTGGTTTTGGAATTTTCTTTATTGAGCCGTTAAATTGTCATGTTCTATGACTACATGAAACGACGAAAACATTCAATTATTTTTCAACGATTAGGTTGAGCGATTTTACGATACTTTTCACATGTCTTATGGGTTGATGGGTATTGATGTAGATCAGCCGATGGCTGTCAACAAAAGGTTTACCGCATTTTCGACGCCGTTTTCTTTGTTCAGCTTCGTACTGAGTTCGTAGAGTCTTCTGTGCATGGTTTTGTTATTCAGTGTTTTGTTGATAGCGGTTGACATCGTTTGTTCTGTTAGCATCTTTTTGGACAGGCGTGGCGGTCCCACCTCAAGTTTTTCAAGTCTGTCTGCCCAGAAGACTTGGTCAAAAAAGAAGGGAATGATAATTGATGGAATCCCTGCCCGGACGGCTGCGCCTGTTGTGCCGGCACCGCCGTGGTGGACCACGGCGGATACCCTGGGAAACAGCCAGGAATGGGGAATACTTTTTGCCACGTATAGATCGGGGCCGGCTGTTTCGTCGTTAAATGGCGTTTCGCTCCAACCCGTTAAAAGGATCACCCTGTGGCCGGCCTGACGTAATCCATGGACAGTTGTTTTAATGATGCTGTCGATATCCGGATCATTCATGGAGCCGAATCCGACGCATACCGGTGCAGGCCCCTGGCTCAAAAAAGCGTGTAAACTTTCAGGCGGTACCCAGTCCCTGGGGGGATCCATAAACCAGTACCCGGTAATATGCATATTGTCTGACCAGTCGGACGGTTTTGGAAGGATCGAGGCGCTAAACCCATGGAGCACCGGAATGTTTTCAGAATATACCTCCTGGAAAAATTCCTGGAACGAGGCTTTTCCTTTCAACTGATCGCTGTTGTTTAAAAAGAGCGTCATGCATGTTTCAACGAGTCTGTAGCTTGCGGCATTGAGCATTTTGGGAACATGGATGTTGGATGAAATCACAGGGCTTGGGAATACATTGGTCCGTCCCAGGGGTTGAAGGCAGATGGGGAATGCTTTGGTGCCTGTTTGCTTGGCAAAATGGTGGGCCGGCAAACTTAACATGTTGTACAGAATCAAATCTGCATCCTGGCAGGCATGGCGGATATCTGTGACAATACGCTCAAGAATCGGCGCGATATGCCTTTTTTTAGATCTGAAAAAGTGTATAGGATTCAGTGGTTTGGATGGTTTGATGCTGTCGGGTGAATTTGATAGAGACTGCCTTAACATGGTTTGGATGGGGAAAAAATTTATGCCTCGTTTCAGAACATCGGCTTTGAAAACAGGGTTGGCGGCAAGGCATACCCTGCATCCGGCCTGTTTTAATCCAAGTCCCAGGGCAAGGGGAGGATACGCATCGCCACTGGAACCCAGGGCCACGATTGTAATATTCATTTGTGTGTGCCTTTGTTTTGGTCAAGCGCTGCAAGGCATTGCCTGAGTCGGCCGGCCAATGTTTTCACATAAGGGGTTTTCATGAAACTGTCATGGTTGCCGGGGAGCATATGCAGCTCAAACGGACCTTGTGCGTGTTTGCGCCAGGTCCTGTGGGTGCCTAAAAATCTGGACATGGCCCATTTGCCCTGGAAATAATTGATTTTTCCCGTGTATCCCCGGGGGCGGTACCCCACCAGTGCCCCAAGATGGTGTTGAAGCCCGCCGTCAAGGAATACGGCACGCAGGATCTCCAAACTGTCCGGCACGGCGGTTTTTTCATAATCCGGCTGCAGTCGTAACACCATAGACCGGATTTTTTGGTTCATTATACGGGCAAATTGATTGAATGAATACGGTGCCCCGATCATGACCAGAAATTCTACCTCGGCACCCTGTTCTTTGAGCAGACAGGCGGTTTCATAGGCCATCAGTCCGCCGGCACTGTATCCGCCAAGCCTGTAAGGTCCGTTGGGGAATTGCTTTGAAATTTGATGTGTATACTGTCGGGCCAAGGTTTTGGCTGTCATTGCCCCGTCGTCATCTGTGGGCTGGATCATGAAAAAGGGCTGGTCTTTTCCCAGGTGGCCGGACAACTGGCGCAGCTTGACCAGATCGCCATAACCTGCGGTTATACAGAAAAAAGGTGGCTTGGTGCCGCCTGTTGTAATGGGGATAATCATCGGTCGGTGGGCCGGGCCTGTGCGGCCTGACAACAGTTTGACCAACGTGTGTGGGGTGCTGTTGGCCGTAAGTTGTGAAAATAACAGGCGATGGGTGAACGTTTTTTCTATAAGGTTGATAAACCTCACGGCGGCAAGGGAATCCATGCCGTATTCAAAAAAGTCGTCGTGGGGGCCAAGTCTGATGGACGTTTCATTCATAGCAGTGGAAAAAAGGGCGAGCAGTTGTTTTTCTGCTTTATTGGTCGGTTGCGTTTGGGATGTTGAGGCGCGTTTGATGGGGGTATCCATACGCTCTAACAGACGACGGTCTATTTTACCGCTCGGTGTATAGGGCATTTCGTCCATGGGGATGAATTGGGACGGGATCATGTAGTCGGGCAGGTGTTGTCCGGCAAACTGCCGGAGCTCTGCAGCCAGAGAATCCTCAGTAGGGGGCCTGAGGCTTGAAAAAAATGCCGCAAGGTATTTGCCCGATGATCGATCGGTTTTGGGTATCACAACAACCTGGGATATTTTGGGGTGGCGTGTAATCACCTTTTCAACCTCTTCGGGTTCAATCCGAAATCCCCTTATCTTCACCTGGTGGTCGAACCGGCCTAAAAACATCAGGGTCGTATCCGTTAAGAAACTGACCATGTCCCCGGTCCGGTAGAGCCGATCATGTCCGGAGTCGACTTTGAAGGGATTGTCAATAAATTTTTCCCGGGTCAGTTCGGGCAGGTTCAGGTACCCCCGGGCCACGCCTGCACCGCCGATATACAATTGCCCGGGTACGCCAAGGGGGATCGGTTCAAGATTTTCATCCAGGACATAGAGACTTGTATTGTCAATGGGGTGACCTATGGGCAGCTGGTCCGTGTCTTCATTCTTGCAAATGCAGGCCGAGGCACATACCGTGGCTTCGGTGGGGCCGTAGGCGTTGATGAACCGGCGTCCGTCTCCCCATTTTCTTAATAGCTTTGAAGGGCAGGGCTCTCCTGCAGTAATCAGGGTGGTAAGGCAGGGCAGCGGCATTGGGTCCATAACGGCAAGGGCGGAGGGCGGCAATGTAACATGGGTGATGGTTTGGTGTTCAAGGGTGGAAAGCAGCGGGGGGCCCGGCATTAAATTGTCTTTTTCAGTCAAAATCAGGGTTGCCCCGGACGAAAGGGCGGTAAAAATTTCTGAGACAGAGGCATCAAAATTCATGGATGCAAATTGAAGCACACGGCTTTCATGGCTGATGTCAAATATTTTGTTCTGGGCCACCACAAGGTTTATAAGTCCGCCATGGGTGCACATGACCCCTTTGGGCCGGCCGGTTGTGCCTGACGTGTATATGACATAGGCCAGGCTGTGGGCATTCAAGGGCACGTTGTTCTTTTTAACCGTCTGTTTTTCAAATGGAAATTTGTCTAAGATAATAATATTGAGTGTTTTGTTATCGGCAAACGTTGATGCAAATTTATTCAGGGTTAAAATGGTTGACGTTCCCGAGTCCTTAACCATGAATTGTATTCTCGCTCGGGGATAATCCGGGTCCAGGGGGACGTATGCCCCGCCTGCTTTTAAAATGGCCAGTATGCCCACCACCATGTCAATGGATCTGTCAACATAGATGCCGACAATGGTTTCCGGGGCTTGAAGCAATGGGTTTAGATAAGATGCCAGACGTTCGGCTTTGTCGTTGAGATTGCCATAGGAAATTTGCTGATTGCCCAGTTGAACAGCGGTGTGGTCCGGATAGGTTTCGGCTGCCTGCGCTACCTTTTGACAGATGGTTTTATATGGGGCGGGGCCGGTTTGCTCTCGCTGGTTGAATTCCACCAGAAGTTTGTGGGATTCCCGGTCCGGCATGAGGTTCAGTTGATTTAGGGGGCTGTTTGGATTATCCAGAAGCTGTTCGAGCATGTATTTTACCCGTTCCATTAAATATTCAATTTCATCGGATTTGTATGCGGCCAGGTTGTAATAAAATTCAAGTTTGACGCCGGTCTCTTTCTGGTACTCCTTTATGGCCAGGGTTAAAGGCGTCTGTTCCCAGCCGTTGTGCATGGTATTGACCTCAAATCCGGTGCCGTTATAATCCATCACGTTGTAGTTGAATTTTTCATAGGAGAGGCTCACATCAAAACGCTGATCCCGTCCGGCCCTTTTGATTTTTGTGGCCCGGTTGATCTCACCCAAGGGAAATCTTTGGTGGGGAAAGGATTCTTTTAGTTCGACCTTCAGCAGGTCAAAAAAGGTCTGAATATCAATATCCAGTCCAAAATCAAGGCAGACCGGCACTACATTGACAAAGGGTCCCATGGTTTCCATGAATTCAGGTGTCGCCCGGTTGAGCAAAGGCATTGAAAAAACAAATTGTTTGGTATCAGTGGTCCGCAGAAAATAGGTATACAAAACAGCCGCCACTAGAAAAAAAACGTTTCCCTGAAGTTGCTTTGAGTATGCGATTAACCGGTAATAAAAATCAGGGGTCAGCCAGATATGAGAAAAGTCGCTGGGCGACGCTGTTTTCCCGTATACGGCTACGTATCGGCGGGGTATCATCGGCCTTGGAATGGTTTTAAATTTTTTAGACCAGTACGCGTTTGCCTGGTCGAACGCATCCGAAGATCTGTAGGATTGATCATTGGAAATAAAATCAACATAGGACGGTTTGCGGCCGATCTTTCCAGTTCCCTTGATCAGGGCGTTATAGTTTTCAAGTAACTGCTGGCTTAGGAGGGCAAAACAGTACCCGTCCATTGTCAGGTGATGGGCACATATCGCATAATAAAAGTTTTCCTCGGATATTTTTAAAAGAAAATATCTGGACAGCTGGGCATCATAGATTTTAAAGGGTTTGCAAAATTCTTTTTTCCACCATTGCATGGCCGCTTTGTCCGGATTTGCCTGGTTTGAAAAATCTTTTAAGACCAGTTCCCGGGCTGTGTGGGAGAAACTAAGATGGGGAAGGGTTGCACCTCTGTGGAACACCATTCTAAAGGCATCATTCTCTTGGGTCATCCGGTTGTGGGCTTCAATGTATATGTCTGCATCAATATATCCGTTAATTTTGAAATTCCCGCCAATGTTATATAACGGCACCTCATTATGGATCATTTGGGAAAGCCAGATCTCTTCTTGAATCAGGGAGAGGGGATAGACATTATCGCATGGTGTGGTCTGCATTTTTGAGTCCTTTGAGCATCTTACGTATCGGTGTTTTATCCAACCATAGATAAAACAGTCCGGGAGAGGTATTTGAAATAAACATGGCTGCGTGCATGATGATGGCCGCATTGAGGGCAAACTGGGCAGAAACGCCGTAAAACGAGAGAACCATTACCGTGGCTGCATGATACGGGCCTATATTTGCCGGTGCCGGAATACCCATGGAAAAGGCCTGGGCCAGAAGAATTAAAAAGGACGGTAGCATTCCCTCAAATTCAATCCCTGTTGCCTTGAGCAAGATAAACACGTTCACTGCGCAAAGCAGCCAGAAAATAAGGCCCAACAAAAGCCCCAAACAGATATATCCGGGGAAGTTGAGGCATATCAATCCCTGGCGGAATCGGCCGACCGCTTTTTTTGTGCCGGGCTTGAACCGACCGGGTACCGGTAAAATCAAAAGCTGCACAAGTTTGTCCATGGCTTTGGAATTGTGGGTAAACCCAAGCAGCATCATGACAAGAAATGTGAGTACAACACCGGCTGTTCCGAGGGTCTTAAGGATGGATTTAAAGTATTCATCGCCTGTATGGGGGATGTTCCGCATAAGCAGCGTTAAAAGTCCGAGAAAAATCAGCATGATGCTGTCAAATATTCTGACCAGCGTGACGGTCCCAAGGGCAGTAAAAAAGCTTTCATTTTCTTTTTTCCCGATAAGAAATGCCTGAATCAGGCCGCCCGCCCTTGCCGGGATAACCATATTGACAAGCCCCCCGGCAAATAATGAGAGGCATATGTTGAAATATGAGAACTTTAAGTTCATGGGCTTGAAAATCATGGCCCATTTAAACACCCGAAAATACAGAATCAAGATGTTAAATCCAAAAGACAAGCCGATCAAAGGCCAGTCAATCTGGTGAAATACCTTTGACATGGCTGAAAAATCGTATCGCAAAAAGGCATAAACGATCACTCCGGACAACATGAAAGGCCAGAGCCAGGCAAGTTTTATTTTTGAGACTTTGCCTTGTTTATTAAATAAATTTTCCTGCATGATCTGTCATATCCCCATTTGAGGGATTCGGGATTTTAAAATAGCCCGGTTCATCTTTATTTCAATGTATGATACAATTCGCGTCGTTTGGTGTTCCTGAATCGTTTTATAATATTGTCCGCAACAAAGATCGAAACGGCCTCTTTTTTGAGGCTCTTTGTAAAAAATTAGTTTGGACGTCGCATTAAGCGTTCCAACCGAAAGCGGTCATTTTAGTATATCACAAACGTATTAAAGCGAATTCTACGATAACAGGAAGTAAGCCGTCAACTGATCGTCTGTAATTTCGTAAAAAAGTGTTTCGATTGAGCGCGGCTGGGTCGGGTTATGTTCAATTTTAGAGGTGGAAATGGAGAATTATCAGGATCAGATTGTTGAATTGCTGAAAGCCGGAGTGGAATTCCAGCGGCTTTCCGACGCGATTTTAACTGCGCTGGTTGAGCGACTTCAGATTAAGGATGTGGCTGCCGGTACGCATGTTATCGCTGAAGGAGAGCATGATCGGTCGATGTTTCTCCTGGTTTCCGGCCGACTGCGGGTCACCCGGCAGGGCACGGACGGCAATCTTATGTTGTATAATGAGATTTTGCCCGGTGAAATCGTAGGCGAACTGGGCGTCATACTGGATCAGCCCAGGACTGCTGATATTACCGCATTAAGGCGTTCTGTCCTCGGGATTCTTTCACAACAGGATTTTGAGCAGTTGCTGAAAAAATTTCCGGTGGAAATTAATCGGGTCTTTTCCCAGGCCATCTATAACCATCTGCGCCACTCCCGACGGATAAAAAGCCAGAAACGGGCCCAGGCGTTTATTGTTATTCCGATTTCAGGCCAGGTTGATACCGGCAGGGTGGCGCATAATTTAGCCCAGGCATTTTCTGTTCTGGGCAAGGCCCTGCATGTTGTTCTGGATGGTCGCAATCCAGATCATCATTTTAATATTGATCGTATGGAAGCGGAAAACGAGTTTTTGATCTATCAGGCCACCTCATCCGATGCCGGATTGGTGGCGGAGGTGATTGCGTACGTCGATCAGATTTTGTTTGTTGCGCAATCGGGGACCGAGAAAAAGCTTTCCAGGGTGGAGGTTGAACTGGCAGATGAACCCGGCGTCAAACTGATGAGAAAACACCTGATCGTTCTTCATCCTGAAAAAACAAATTACTGTGAGGATAAATTGTCGTGGCAAGGCCCGAGAGATGTGGAGCGTGTATACCCGGCAACGCCTGATGATTTATCCGATTACCAGCGAATTGCCCGGTTGCTGGTGGGTAAAGCGGTGGGAGTTGTGCTGGGCGGCGGTGGTGCCAGGGGATTTGCGCATCTGGGGGCACTAAAGGCGTTCGAGGAAAAAGGCATCCCGGTTGATCTGATTGGCGGTAACAGCATGGGGGCCTTGATCGGCGCATCCTATGTATTTGGCATTCCTTTAAAGTCAATTCACACGACAATCCAGAATTCGGCAAAAGGCTTAATCCGGCCTGATCTGCCTGTGGTGTCAATTTTTTCCAGCAAGAATTTTGAAAAGGCCCTCAGGGGGGTTTTTGGTGATGTCGAGGTTCAGTGTTTGTGGACAACTTATTTTTCGGCCGCCTGCAATCTGAGCCGTGCCGATACTGCGGTCATGGATGTCGGCCCCCTCTGGCAGGCCGTTCTGGCCAGCAATTCACCGGCAGGGCTGTTTCCTCCTGTTATCAGAAACGGGGAGTTGATGGTGGACGGTGCCATTTTAGAAAATGTGCCGGTCCAGGCCATGCGCGGACGGCTGGGAACCGCCCTGGAACGACGCCGGGGAAATGGAACTATTATCGCCCTGGATGTCGATGTCAAAGAGAACCTGACGGTTGATCCAAAAATTACGTCGCTTAAAAACTGGGATGTGATCAGGGGACGGTTGGACAAAAAGGCAGCTCCGGTACCCGGCCTGAAAAGAATTCTGTCCTATGCCAATCAGATGGGGGGCCTGGCACAACGCAGGCGGATCATGTCCCTGGCAGATCATTACCTCGAACTGCCGGTGTCCCATTTCCCCATGACTGCCTACCCCAAAGCCGAGGAAATCATTGACATCGGATATGAGCACACCCTTGGAAAAATCCAGGAATTACAACTCACCGCCATCAGCTGACCGGGCCTATCCGTTTCGCACCTATCAGGGGGTTAGTCTTATCCTGAAACCACGCGATTTCGACCTGTCTCCTTTGCTTTGTAAAGGGCTTTATCCGCCCTTGACACCAGCGTGTCGCGACGTTTTGTATTATTTTCAAGATTGCTGATGCCGATACTTACGGTCAAGCCAAGCCCTTGAAAACGGTCAGAAAGCAAATGGCCCAGATGTTCAATCTCCTTTCGAATACGTTCGGCATACATAATTGCTTTGGCAGGGTCCGTGTCATTCAGGATAACGATAAATTCCTCTCCACCATACCGGCCGACATGGTCCGTGGGGCGCGACATTTTCTTTAAGGTCTTTGCGATCAGTTTAAGGACATTGTCCCCTTCCTGGTGTCCGAACATATCGTTAAATTTTTTAAAATGATCCACATCGATCATGGCAACACACAGCGCCCTATTTTCGTTGACTGCGCTTAGAAAAGATTTTTCCAGCAATTCGTCAATGGCCATTCTGTTCAACAACCCGGTCATTCCGTCATGCAGAGAGGCAGACCTTGCCTTTTTATAGGTTGACGCATTTTCTAAGGCTCGCCCAAGTTCATTGGCCACAATTGCAATGGATGAAAACAGGCCGGACTTAATTTTTTTACCCGAATCGACATGATCCATCCCCAGAAGTCCGATCACCTTATCATGGCTGCAAAAAGGGACAACAAGCATCTGGGAAACGGTAAATTTTTCCAGCACCTCTTTTTCGCCCGGTTGCGTACCGTTGATGACGACCGGCGTTTTATTTCTCAGACATTGTAGAAAACCGTTATCCGCGTTATCCATGGAGATATAATGGGACGCCAACTGGTCTGAAAACCGGTCCTGTTTCAGACACTTGACCACCTGAAGTCGCCTCAGGGGAGACTCGGCCTTTAGAATATAGACCCGATCAAAACCAAAATCCTGACAAATGGCTTTTAAGGTCGCCGATAATATTTTCTGGGGCTCCAGACTGCTGTGGGGTGCAAGAATACTCGCCGTCACAGATCGCGTTTGCTCATGGACGTCTTGGTCTGTTGGTGAAAAAGAGCCCGAGTTGATGGCGCTTAATTTTAAATTGGCCTTGAGAAGACTGGCCCGGTACTGATCTGGAGAAGGAAATTCAAATCCGTAAAATTCGGCTGTGTTTTCAATCTCTTCATCCATTTTTTGAATGATGGCTTCAAAGTCTATGTGGTCAAGTTGAATCTCTTTTTCGATTTCGGGGTGAAGGGTTAAAGGGAAGATGAGATCAACAGAGCCCATGCCCTGGGTCCAGGCCAAAAAATCAGCCAGGCAGACAATGCTGATGAACTGGACGTCTTCCTTGCAAAGATCCAGGTGGCTGAAACAACGGTGGTGGTATTGTATGGCCAGGCAAAGTTTTGGGGGGAATCCCCAGCGATGTGCGTAATACGCACCCAGGTCATCGTGCCCGATCCCTATGATCTGCCTTTCTTCTTCAACCAGGGTGCCGGTGCCGTTGATAGCATTTTTGCAAAAATCAGCATAATTCACCCGGCCGGTCCGGTCCAGAACGATTCTGCCAAAGTCATGGAGCAACCCGGCGGTATATGCATCCCCAGGGTTGGGATATCCTATCTGTTCTGCGATGGTTTGACTCAGACTTGCCACACACAAGCAGTGACGCCAGAAAAATGTCCTGTCAAATTGTTTTTTACGGCCGGACTTGACCATTGTTTCAAAGAACGTTACACCCAGACAAATTTTTTTAATTTCATCAATTCCCAGGAACAATACCGCATCTGAAATGGCCGAGACCTTGGATCTTAGATTGAAATAAGCAGAATTTACAATACTCAGTATTTTTACGGTGATACCCGGGTCTGTTTCAACAAGCTTTGCGACATCTTCAATGGCGGCGTCAGGATCCTTGCATACGATGAGCATTTTCGCCATGACTTGGGCAAACCCCGGCAGTTCCTTGTCCTCTCTTTTAAGGACTTTTTTGATATCAGAACTACTAGGGAGGCTCAGGGTGTTGTCCATTATAAAAAATTATCCTAGAAAACCAAGAAATTTGGGATTGAACTTATTGTCAGTCTATCATCACCGTAATTATTATCATTTTCCTCCTAAAGTGTACAGGTCAACTTTATTATTAAATCTTGATCAACGGCCGACAAATAGGATTGTGTGCTCCGGCCGGTTTTTAACAGAAGAGTTTTTGACTTATAAAGTTTGTTTAGTATGATTTTTTATTTGAATCAAGGGTGTAGAATTTGTGACCATTGAATTCATTGGAGAAGTAGGAAATTTGGGGGGGCAGAAAGCAATAATGTTCACCCGGGGCAAAGCAAGAGATTCAAGTGGGTAGATGCATATAGGCGTGTTCGCAACACAGCATACCCAGCATTTTACTAGGTCATAAATGACGGTTACCAACAGGCGTTCAACATTACGCGGTGTCGGAGGAGGCAAGGATTTCGTTAATATGTTTTCGAATAATGTTCAAATAATCGGGGAATGCGGCAGCCAGCGTCGGGGTCAGCTCCGTTCCCCAGTCAATGGTGGCCGGTTCAATGCCCACCACTCTGAGATAGGGCCTGTGGCCTCTCATTTCAGCCATACCTAAAGAATCCAGCAGATCAATGTCGTGCAAGGAGAGTATCTGCTTTTTATCTTTTCTCAGCTGGTCCTCTTCCAGAGAAAAAATGGTGCCTGGGGGTTGGTTGGCCCGGACAATGTCCAGAACTATAATGTTTTCATACCCTTCAAACAGGTAAAAGATGTCCTGGGTAAACGTCCCGCCGTCGATGAAATCCACATCCGCATCTTTCCATGCATCTTTTTCCTTCCAGAATTCATTGATGGCATGGACGCCGATGCCTTCGTCCTGCATGAGGATGTTCCCTACGCCTATCACCAGTAATTTTTTCATGGTTTGATTTCCGATTCGCATATAACAGCCACGAGATGGCCTGATGTGTTGTGGCGCTTTAAGCTCACAACGAATGTTGACGTATCTTTGATTAAGTTACACAGACTTCATCATAAAAACAATAGGGAGGCTGTAAATCGCCTCCCTATTGTTTTTTGGTCATTCTATCAAAAAGGGACATTGCCCACTATTACAGGGGAAGTTCCACTTTGATTTCCTTACCGGTATCTGCGTCCAGCACGTGGACGGCACAGCCCAGTCAGGGGTCGTAGGCGCGTATCAAGCGCCCGACATTCACGGGATTATCAACATCCGGTACGGGCACACCGATCAACGCCTCTTCCATGGGGCCTCTTTGATCCATGTCATCCATGGGGTTTGCGTTCCACAGTGTGGCGGAAACGATCTGGAAATTGGCAATCACAGAGTCCTTGATGTCCACATAGTGCAGCAATGAACCTCTGGGCGCTTCTGTCATGCCAAGGCCTTCAGCGTTTTCAGGGATATCTGCCGGAACAAAGGTCTCTTTGCCCGGGGTGGCTTCGGCAAGCCATTGTTCAATTGCCTCGGCAACGATGGCAGCCTCTTCGGCCCTGGCCACATGACGTCCCAGAATTGAGAAGCACGCATCACCGATATCACGCAGTTTTTTAACGCCCAGGGCGTTTTGTCCGGTTTTGGACAGCTCCGGATTGGTGGCCCACATTCTGGCCAAAGGTCCGACTTCATGGGGTTTGTCGTTGTATCTGGACGCCTTGACAAATGAGTATGCACCGGGTTTGCCGGGTTGCGGGATGGTTTTACCTTCGGTGGGGTTCAGGCCGGTAGTGTCATCTTTAAACCAGGAGTACTTCACATATTCCTTGATCAGGGCCGGATCAACTTTATAGTCCTTGCCGTCTGTGTAGATGCCTGGTTTCAGCAGAGTATTGCCTTTGCTGTCCATGGGGAACACACCCCAGGAAACCAGATTTTTATGACCCACACCCGTTTTAAGCAGATCACCGTAAGGCCCTGCCAGGGTGTAAATCAACGGAATATACTTTTCCATGACAAATTTTTTGACTTGTTTGAACCGTTTTGCGTAGGCATTCAAGGCTTCCCGGGTGGGGATTTCCGTTGTTCCGCCCACAACAATTCCCTGGACATGGGGCATTTTGCCGCCCAGAAGCGCCACCATTTCATGGCAGATTTTACGCATTTCAAGGGCTTCAAGGTATTGGGCAACGCCGACGTCATTGATCTCCTTGGGTACCCGGACGTCATTGTTTTTGTATCTGGGGATAAACGGCGCTGTGTTCGGGCCGTTGACGTAGTCCAGTGCTGCCAGATGGTAAAAATGCAGGATGTGGGACTGGATAAAGTTGGCACCCAGGATCAGGTTTCTGGCAATGCGTCCGTTGTCCGTGAGTGTGACGCCAAACGCGTCATCCAGGGCAAGTGCCGATGCTGTGGCATGGGCGGTGGGGCATACCCCGCACAGTCTCTGGGTAATCTGAACGGCATCCCTGGGATCACGGCCAATAAGGATCTGCTCAAATCCGCGGTACATACCGCCTGACATACGGGCATCCACAACAACGCCGTTTTTGACTTCCACCTCGGCTTTGAGATGCCCTTCAATCCTTGTGACCGGATCGATGCTGATTTTTATTTTTTTAGTGCTGCCCGCTGGTGCGGTAGCTGGTTTACTGCCTGACATTAAAAATTCTCCTTGTGTGAATCTGTTTCGGTTAGACGCTGGGAAAAAATGAATGCTGCATATTTCCCGTCGTTCCTAATTATTCGGGTTCATAAAAAGGTGATGATGCATCCGGGAACCCGGGTTCAACACAACCGATACAGACGGCGTTGTCCACACACCAGTTCAGGCCGCTGTTCCATTTTCTTTTAAAACAGTCCGCGTAGGTGGAAGGGCCCTTACAGCCCAGATCCATACGGCAGCCTTTGGGATCTGACAGGGTTTTGGAGAGTATGTCCTCGTCATAGAAGTCCAGTCTGGGGCAGTTCTCATGGATATTTTCTCCAAAGAAGAGCATGGGGCGTCCTTCGTCATCCAATTCGGGGATGCCTTCTTCCAGCAGATGTACGATGGAAAGGACAATCCAGTCCGGATGGGGCGGGCAGCCTGCGATATTGATAATCGGGGTTTCAATACCGTTGTCTGCAAAAAAGTCTCTACAGCTGGTGGCGCCGGTTACATTGCCCTTTGCTGCCGGAATACCGCCGAACGCGGCACAGGTGCCCACGGCAAGACATGATCCGGCCATGGGAGCAACTTCCTTGACCAGGTCAACCATGGTGTACTCTTTGTGCCCATACTCTCCGACAACACAGTACATCCCTTCTGCTGCCGTTGGGATGGCACCCTCTACAACAAGAGAAAATCTTCCCTGGTATTCCTTGGCAATGGCAAACAAGTTTTCTAAAGCGCTTTCGCCTTCACAGGCCATCACTGTGGGGTGGTATTGCAGGCTGATGACTTTCAAAAGCACATCGCCAATGCTGGGATCAACACTGTTGAGCAGACTGACCGAGCAGCCTGTGCAGCCCTGGCCCTGAAGCCAGACTACCGGATGGCGTTTCAGGCCCTTTTCAAGAGCTCTAACCAGCGCGGGGTTTACCACTTGGGACACACCAATGCCGGCTGCGGCACCGGCAACGGTTTTCAGGAAGCACCGCCTGGTAACTCCTGATTCTTTTTGTTGCGTTTCAGGCAACACATGCTCGTCTTTCACGGGCACCTCCTTGATGCTGTTAAAAAACTACGGGTACATAAATAAATCCCCAGGCTTTGACGCATTTGTTTGCAATTTTTCCTGTGCGGATTTTTTTATTGGATCAGTATATAGATTGAGATGTATTTGTGTCAATATTTCCATAGATAAATTAGATATTTAATCAATATTTTATAAAAAAAATAAATATTTTACAATTTTTTACATAAAATGATGGGAAATCAAATATTATAATCGTGCAATTATTATGACTAGTAATAATTCCTTGATTTGATTAAGTAAAATAGCTTAATATAAAATTAATCTTTTTAGTTTATTATAAGGGAAATTTTATTTCCTGATAGCTGACTGCGAACAGTTCGCCCTATGGCGTTCAATTAACGATCAGGCCGATTATGGAAAAAGAAAATCATTCAGAAGACGAAGAGCTTCGTACACAGATACGAACCGCGGCTGCCAATGGCGCCAGTGTTGAATTTTCGTTCCCAGGAGCCACGCTTGCTTATCAGTTTCCCCTAAGGGATTGGAGTTACACAGGATTGGGCATCCTGGCAAGGGAGGATTCCAAGGTGTTGGAATATATCCGGGAGGGCCAGATTTTTTCAGTGGCGCTCCGCCGGGAGGGCCCCGGCGTCTCTTTGGAGGCATACCGGGTGGAAATTCGTCACATCTCTGATCCTGAACAAGGACGACATCCCGGGCACAAAGTCGTCGGATTGAGCATTCTGGAAAAAGAGTCAGAGGAGTCAGTGTAACGGTTCGTCTGATTCAAATCTGTAGCCCACACCGTGAACGGTGGTGATAATCGTGGGTGTTGCAGGATGTTTTTCGATCTTTTTTCTCAGCATGGCAATATGCTGGTCCAGGGTCCGGGTTGTGCCCCCATAGTCCAATCCCCAAATCCGCGTTAAAATAGTTTCCCGGTCCAGCACTTCGCCGGGATGTGCGGCAAAGAGCCTGAGCAGCTCAATTTCCCTTTTTGATAAATCAAAATATGTGCTGCCGGATTCTGCCTTAAACCGTTTGGGATCCACCGTGAAACCGGCAAAGGTAAAGGTGTTTCTACTTTCATCTTCCGGTGTATGGGGTTTAAACCTTTTGGCCCGGCGCAGCACCGCATCAATTCGTGCCAGAAGTTCATGAATCCCAAATGGTTTGGTGATGTAGTCGTCCGCCCCCAGCTTCAGGCCCACCACCTTGTCGATCTCTTCTCCTTTGGCCGTGAGTATAATCACCGGCACCAGCGGGTCCTTTGTTCGGATGTCCCGGCACACATCATAACCGCTTTTGCCCGGCATCATCACATCCAAAAGCACCAGATCCGGTGGGTTTCGTTCAAATGCGTCCAGGGCTTCATTGCCGTCTCTGGCCTCAATGACCTGATACCCTTCACTTTCCAGGGTGTCTGTTAATCCGATCCTGATGTGCATATCGTCTTCTGCCACAAGTATGGTTGTATTATTCATGGATGGGTATCCTTATTATAAAGCCTGCTCCCCGGGCGAGCGTCGTGTCCATGACGATATCGCCGCCCAAATCCCGAAGCATGTGCCGGGTAAGGCTCAGCCCCAGCCCTGATCCCGGTTTGGATGTGGTCAGTGAATTGTCGGCCCTGAAAAACTTATCAAAGATTTTTTCCTTGAGGCCAGGCTCAATGCCCGGGCCGTCATCCTGGATTTTTATCTGCACATCCCGGGATGTTCTGTCCAAAATAATTTTCAGGAATTTGCCTGTTCCTGCATATTTGATCGCATTGTCCACAAGATTTAAAAACACCTGGGCCATGGCGTCCCGATCCGTTTTGACGGGAAATTTCTGATCCGGCACTTGTGTGATGAGTTCAAATCCCGCTTTTTTCAGCCGGACCTGGTTGGTGTTAATGCATTCGCCTAAGAATTGTCCCATGTCAAATTCACTGATCCTGTATTGTTTGCGGCCCTGTTCAAGTTTTCCAAAATCCAGAACATTGTTGATCAGCCGGGTGAGCCGTTCGCTTTCCGCCACCATCACTTCAAGATAGGTCTGCTTTTTTTCAGGATTGGACACACGCTTTGACAACAGCAGTTCCGCATACATCCGGATGCTGGTCAACGGGGTTTTCAGCTCATGGGAAACGGCGGCCACAAATGAGGTTTTCTGCCGGGCATCTTTTATCTGTGCCAGGGTCAGCCGGGTAATCAGTACACCTGCGCTTACAATGGCTGTCACCAGGATGGCCACAAGGATCAGGGCAATGACCATAAATGTATTGGATTGGGACAGGGCCGCGTTATCCACGAACGCGCACACCGACCAGTGGGGCAGGCGTCCGGATATATCCACTTTGACAACCGCATCCTGTGTTTTTGGGCCATGGTCAAGTTCCAGGGGGCCTGTGTGGAGCAGGACGTCGCCGTTGCCGTTCATGATCTCAAGTGCTGTGCCGGAACGGTTGTTTTCCGGAATGGTTGTCATCAACCGGGATAACAGAACCATCATCTCCAATTCAATGCCGTAGATCATTCCGTCCGGTTCAGACTGCACCCATCCCAGGACATAAAGCTGGTTGTCGCTGAACCAGGGAATCCATCCGGATTCTTCCTGATTTGCAGCCGGCTTTGGGACGGTATCTGCACCGGTAATCTTTTCTTCTGATATTGTAGGGATTGACTGTCTGGACAAGGCGTAAAGGCTGCTGGATATTGCGGGGCTGCTGACTCTTTTATTCTCACTGCCGGCCGGGCGGTTAAAATCAAAGGGCAGGTCTCCTGTCATCAGTGGATTAAATCGGTTGATAAACTGCCGTTCCTCTCGCGTGGCAGCCCGGGAGCGACGGGGGTACATAAGGCCTTTTTTCGGGTGGAAAATGAATACATTTCGTATCAGTGGGTTGGATTGTTCCCAGGCCAAGAGACGTTCACCAAGCGTCTGTATGGATAGATTGCTTGCATTTATGTCCCGCAAAGACCGGGTCAGGTTTTCCTGAATATTGGCCATGGCCTGGTCAAGATTTTGGGCTGTCAGCCGGGCCTGGTCTTCAAGAGCGGTTATTCCGGCCATTCGCAGCCGATCCTGTTCAAAAGAGATCTGGCGAAAGGCAAACCCTGCCAGCACCATGGCAGGCACTAATAGCAGGGTCCAGAATATAATGATTGAGCCTCGGCTGGTCATCGCAACCTATTTTTGAATCTGCTGGTTTTTCATTTGATATGATTTGGTCCGCAGCTCTTTTCTGCTTGTTTTGCTCATGCCCTGGGTTTCAAGCATATCTGCCTGGATCTCTGCGTTCCGGGCTTCTTCAAGGGCCTGCTTGTCATTGTATTTGCCGGCATATCCTTTTAATGCCGCGGCAGACTGTCTCAGTTCCCGGGCCGCCTCTTTTGTTTTTCCCTGGTCGGACAGTTCAATGGCTTTTTCCTGGGCCAGGGCGTTGAGGTTGAGCTGGTAATCCTTAACCACCTGGGCATTGGTGGATTCTGCCACCTTATCTTTGTTCCGGCTGAAACTGGCTGTGGCCTTTGCCTGGCTGTTGAGGGTTTTCATGGAAAACGGATCCTGATAAGAGACATCGGCTTTTGCGATTTCAACAACGCTGCCTGCTTTGTGGCCCGGCATACGTACTTCCACCAGGGCAAATTTTTCCTGCCCCCCGTACAGCTGGTTCATGGACAGCTCGATGCGGTTGTCCCGGATTCTGCCTTCTCTGCCGACGATCTCAACAGGTTCAATGCCGGACGGCAGGGTGATGGTGACCACCACCTGTTTGGCTACCACGTTGAGCACATTTCCCAGTTCCGCGGCAAAGATCCGGGGCAGATCGGTTCCGGATTCGGCAAAATAGGTATTGCCGTCACTTTTCTGGGCCAGTTGAGCCATGAGATCTTCATTGTAGTCCGTACCCACGCCTACGGTGGTCACCGAGATGTTTTCCTTGAACAGACCTGCACCAAGACGCCCTAAATCTGAGGGGTTGCTGGGCCCGACATTGGCCAGGCCGTCGGACAACAGGACCACCCGGTGGACATAATCGTCTTCAATGTTTTTTCTGATTTCAGCGGCTCCCTGGCTCACTCCGCCAAAAAGCGCCGTATTGCCGGAGGCTTCAATGCCTTTGATGGCGTTGATAATGGAAGCGGTTTCCCTGACTTTTTGGGCCGGGACCCGGGTGGTAACATCCGTGGCATAGGTGACAAGGGAGAATACGTCATCTTTGCCGAGCCGGGACAACGCTTCCATGGCCGCCGCTTTTGCCATCTCAATTTTTGTGCCGCCCATGGACCCGGACCGGTCCATTACCAGGGCAATATTCACCCGGGGACGGGTGGTGTTTTCCAGAACTGTCGGTGCGTCCAGGGTTATTTTCAAAATGACATTCTGGGGCTCATCTGCCGGCAGTACGGATCGGTCTGTTTCCACCCGGCAGGCAACACGGTTCTGAGCTGCTGTTGCAAGGGGGGCATCCAGGACCTGGGTGCCCATGACAATGGAAACGATAAAAATTGCTGCAACTTTTAATGTTCTGGTGAACCTGGGGCTCATGGCTTTCTCCTTTTTGTGAGGTATTGAGTCTTTGTTTGGCATGTAAGGCTTTTTGAACTGCCTTTACTTACATGTCAAAGATAACCCATTGAAAAAAGTCATGTGTCAAACCGGGGTAAAAGGGTTGTAAAAAAGTTGTAAAACCGGGAAGTCTAATCCAGGAAATCAAATTCCGGAATGGGCAACAGCTTTTTGCCCGGTCCCAGGCAGACCAGTTCCAGGGTGCAGGTCACGGCAGGCTTGTTCTGGCCCGGGCGCCAGGCACTGTGAAAAAATACCACCCGGTATGGGCCTTGTTTTTCCCAGGTGGTGCGAATGTCTAAAAGGTCTCCGAACTGTGCACCGTCGTGGTATCCGATGTCCGCTTTGTATACCGCAAACCCCATGCCTTTGTCGTGCCACATCTGCACCAGATTTTCTACACCGAAGATATCTTCTCTGGCCCGTTCAAAAAACTTCAGATAATTGGCGTGGTAAACCACCCCTGAGTGATCCGTATCTTCATAATATACCCTGGCCTGTAAGTGATGGACACCAGGGTTCTGATCCGCAGCATGCATATTGGTGATCTGTTTTGTATTTTTCATAATAGTAAAAGTTTATACCTTGGATGGCCCTGGGGATAAAGAGTTGTTTTGCATGGAACCCACACTTTGGCGAAAATTAAAATAAAAACTATTGGATATTTATTGTAGTTGACAGTAAACTGCCCGGCACTAGTTTGGAAGTTTTAGTACAAGTGAAATAATAGTTAGCCAAGGATGATATTATGGAACTGCAAGCTGTAATTAAAGAAAGGAAAAGTGTTCGTGGATATTTAGATAAACCTGTCCCTAAAGAGATTTTAAAACAAATTCTGGAAATTTCCCTCAGGGCGCCGTCTACGAAAAATACGCAACCTTGGCAATTTTATGTGGTTACCGGAGCAGCTTTGGCGCAGCTTAAGAAGGCTGCTGAGGAGCGCTTCACCAGTTCTGAAGTCCCGCCCGCGGAGATGGCGCACACGCTGATCGAACCGGAGAAAGGCACTGTTTATCGCGACCGCCAGGTGGACATTGGTATTCGGTTGTTTAAAACCATGGACATCGGCAGAGAAGATAAAGATAAACGAATCGATTGGATGAAACGCGGGTTCCGGTATTTTGATGCCCCGGCTGCGATCATACTTGTCAGCGATAAATCTAATCCCATTGAGTGGACCTACCTGGATGCCGGATTGGTTATTCAAAATATCTGCCTGGCTGCCGTTGATTTTGGGCTGGGCACCTGTATCGAAAACCAGGGTATCATGTATTCCGACGTACTTAGAGATATTGTCAGAATTCCCGATGACAAGCGCCTGGTTGTTGCCATTGCCATTGGATATCCGGACGATAATTTCCCTGCAAATAAGGTGATCAGCCCCCGGGAAAAAGTAGAAGACGTTGTTACCTGGTGCGGATAATAGAAATCTGGAAAATTATGACTTGCCAGCTAACCGCCCGCTCAAAGGGCGTTAATATAAAAAAATGTTGGGAGACGGCATGATCCGCATTGAAATCCCCGGCACAGAGCCGGTTACCATTCAAAATGTCATGTTTGACTACAACGGCACCATCGCAGCGGATGGCTGTCTACTTGACGGCGTTGGGGCGGCTATAAATCGGCTTGCCCACCTGCTTGATTTTTATGTGGTAACGGCCGACACCTTTGGCTCGGTCCAGGCTCAGCTTGAAGGGGTTAAGGCTGACGTTGTTCTGATTTCAAATCAGGAACAGGACCAGAAAAAACTGGATGTGCTCAACCGCATCGGCTCGACTACCACCATGGCTGTGGGAAACGGGGTTAACGACGCCTTGATGCTGAAACATGCCGTGTTAGGTGTCGCCGTTCTTGGGGAGGAGGGCATGGCGTTACCGGCTTTAATGTCCTGCGATGTGATGATCCGGCATATCCTGGATGTCTTTTCCTTTTTTGAAAACCCTAAACGTTTGATTGCCACCCTGAGAAATTGATTTTGCTTGCAGTTTTCTTTGTCTAAGCGTTACAATTCTTCCGTTACAAAATTGTCAGCAAGAATCAACCAGCCTTCGTGCTAAGGGGCTGGCCGTTGTAAAACTCTTCCATTAAGCAAGGTTGTAAAAATGAAAGTACTTGTCATTAATTCAGGAAGCTCTTCCCTGAAGTATAAATTATTTGATTTGGCTGGTCCCAGGGTAATCTGTGCGGGGCTGGTGGAGCGAATCGGCAGTCCGCAAAGCAGTCTGGCCCATACCCTGTACCCGGACTCGGGACCTGCTGAAAAAAACGAGATGCTTGAACCCTTTGAAAATCACACCCAGGCCATCGAAAAGGTGGCTGCTTTACTTATGACCAGTGATGCGCCGCTTGTTAAATCCCCGCAAGATCTTGCAGCCATTGGGCATCGGGTGGCCCAGGGCGGTGAAATTTTTAAGGAAAACTGCATTGTGGATGCCAAGGCCCTTGAGGGTATTCGAAAGAATATTGAACTGGCGCCTTTGCATAACCCTGCCAATCTGGCCGGTATTGAAGCGGCCATGATGCATTTCCCCGGTGTGCCTTCGGTGGCTGTTTTCGATACGCTGTTTGCAAGCAGGCTTCCTGATTATGTGTACCGGTATGCGTTGCCCGCAGCGTATTACAATGAGTATAAGGTACGGCGGTATGGATTTCATGGCGCTTCCCACGCTTATGTCACCAAAGCCCTTGCCGGTCTGATGGGGAAACCTGTAAATGAGTTGGTCAATATTGTCTGTCATCTGGGTAACGGCTCTTCCATTACTGCTGTTAAAGGCGGTGTGTGCCGGGAAACCTCCATGGGGATGACCCCCACGTCCGGCCTGATCATGGGGACCCGGTGCGGTGACATTGATCCCTCTCTGCCCGCCTATCTTGCTGCTTGTACCGGAAAAAGTGCGGCGGAAATTCAGACCGTTCTGGATCGTGAAAGCGGTCTTGCCGGTATCTGCGGTATGAATGATATGCGCGATATTCACAAGGCCATTGCCTCGGGTGATGACAACGCCAGGCTCGCCTTTGAGATGCTTTGCCATGGTATTAAAAAGTATATCGGGGCGTATTATGCCGTACTCGGTCGTCTGGATGCCATTGCCTTTACGGCCGGTATCGGAGAAAATGACCCGGAAGTGCGCCGCAAAAGCCTGGAGGGACTTGAGCATATGGGTATTATTGTGGATCAAGAGCTAAATGCCGGTTTGAGAGGAAAGGCTGCCCGTATTTCAACGGATGACAGTGCCGTGGAAGTCTGGGTGGTTCCAACAGATGAAGAACTTGAGATTGCGACCATCTGCAAAGACCTTGTAAACGCCTAAGTCCATGCAACGGACTTCGCTTTAAACACTAATTTATAAAGTTTCGATGGTGCTGTGTTTGGCCTAAAAGGTGCCCAGATGCAAGGCGCAGAAAAATTTGCAACCGGAGCAACCTAATGGTTGTGAGGATTGCAGATTCTTCTGCAACGCCGCATGTGGGTGCCTTTTAGGCCAAACACCATTACCAAAAGGTCATGTTCTGGTCACGTTTAGGTTAGATTAGAGTGATAAAAGATAAAACATGCTGGATGTGGCATGGTTAAGTTGAATCAGGTCGCGAACAGATACCGCCATTTTAATCTAGCACACTTTCTTCTTTTCTTTTCCTTCCCGGGCCGCCAGGTTTTTTAACCTGGCGGCCCGGGCTTATTTCTGGGTTCGGTTGTTGTAGCTGCTGATGCCATAAAGGTGATGCTAAACAATGTGACTGTCTTGGAAAGATATTACAATTTGGTGATACAAAAATGTATTATCTTTTCAGAAGACTTTTGAGAATTCAAATCCGCCCCAGACACAAATCAGTCCGGCACTTAACTGGATCAGTCCGTTAATTACGGCCAGTCCGATCTGACCGTTGCGCATATATAAAAACAGTTCAAATCCAAAGGTGGAAAAGGTGGTGAATCCACCTAAAAATCCTGTAAAGATCAGCAGCCTGATCTCCGGAGGGAAAATTTGCCGTGTGTCGGCGATTCCGCCTAAAAGACCTATGATAAAGCATCCTAAAACGTTGACGGTGATGGTTCCCAAGGGAAGCGACGTGCTTTTAACGGCATTGATATACCCCTCATACACCAGAAAACGGCATATGGCTCCCATGGCACCGCCTAATCCTACCATTGCTATTTTAATCATTTTTGTATTAACCCGTTTGTTTTTGGGTTGGACTTAAACGGCAATCAACCCGTTTAGCCCATGACTGTTATTAATAAGCCTGTTCCATTATACGTGTTATTGGACGCGGCCAAATCAATCTGGACAGTCATAAATTAAAACGCAGGTGAATACCACCTCTATTATTAAAAATAAGTGGGCAGGAATAATTACAATTATGAATCATTGATACATTAATGTATCAGCTTCGTTTTAACGGATGAACGTGAAATATCTACGAAAAATGAATTTAGATGCTTTTCAGAAATTTATTTAGATAACACCTTTTGCCGGGAGAAGAAGGCTGACCCGGCAAATGGTTCTCGACACCAGGTTACCTGGTTTTCAACTGGATATTGTGCGAAGCGATGGTACGGCTAACAGCCTGGTTCATTTCGTCTAAATCAAGATTAGAGCGGTATTTCCCGTCCATTTCACGAATTTCCACCCCTTCTATGGTTTTGCGTGTGAGCTTGAGCAGTACACTGAGTCCGAATGTCTTTTTAACTTCAAATATTTTTTTGTTGCTGTCCATTTTTATAAATCCTTTTTTTAATAAAATACGTGATTTGTGTTTCAAATCATAAAATATTAAAAAGCAATTTGCGTACCATCATGTCTTTAAAATCGTCAAAAAAAGGGGAGAGCGCCAAATTATAGGGTGTTTGAAGTCTGTTTGTATCTGTTGAGAGAATCCCCCTTAATATGGTTATCGGAATAATTGGGTAGAAATTTACATTTTTGTTCTCCTTTTTGTCATGTTTTTTGAAGAGCAGTTGACATTGGAATCTTTTTTCAGGATAAAGAAAGAGTGCCCTAACCCTTTAAATTCAGGGTTGTTGACTTTGGTTTAGACCCTTTGGAATATGAAAGTTGAAACTGGAAATAATTTTAATATATTTCCGGCGAACTGACCATTGTTTTTTTTGTCACAACTATTTTTATATTCATTCTTTCCATGCCATGAACTTTTTTCATGGCCGGCAAGAAGGAGGTATTAAACGTTTTGAATTCCCCAAATCCTGATAATCCAATTTTACTGGTGGACAACGACCCGAAGATCCTTGATGCAGTGGGGACGGCGCTGCGCATGGCCGGTTTTGACAATATTACCGCGATTCAGGATTCAAGGGATGTGATCAGGACCATGGAGCGAAAAATACCCGGACTGGTTCTCTTGGATTTGAATTTGCCTCACATCAGTGGTAACCATCTCTTAAAGAGTATCAGAAAAACATGGCCAAGGATACCCGTTATTATACTTACAGATGATGTTTCGGTGGAAACGGCTGTAAAATGCATGAAGATCGGAGCCATGGATTATATCCTCAAGCCCGTTGACCCGGGGGCTCTGACCAAGTCCGTAAAGCAGGCCCTTGATGGCGGTCAGGCCCCGGGCCTGCTTTCAAAGCCCATGCCCCGGGAGTTGTTTAACCAGGTAAAAAAGCCTTCGGCCTTTAAAAATATTATTACCCAAGACAGTCAGATGCATGCCATTTTTCATTATGTGGAAGCTGTGGCCCCGTCCCCCCAGCCGGTGCTGATTTTTGGGGAGACAGGGGTGGGTAAGGAATTGATCGGCCAGTGCATTCATAGCCTGAGCGGCCGTAAGGGAAAACTCGTGAAGGTCAATGTGGCGGGATTGGATGATAATATGTTCTCCGACACCTTGTTCGGCCATGTGCCCGGCGCGTTTACCAGCGCCCGAAACGCCCGGCCCGGGTTGATTCTGAAGGCTTCCGGCGGGACGTTAATGCTGGATGAAATCGGCGATCTGGCACTCTCCTCCCAGGTCAAGCTGCTCAGGCTGCTCCAGGAAGGCGATTATCTGGCATTGGGGTCGGATATTACCCGGCATTCAGATACTCGCATCATTGCGTCCACCAACCAGGATCTGTGGACCCTTGAAAAGCAGGGCAAGTTCAGAAAGGACCTGATTTACCGTCTTTCCACGCATACGCTGACCATACCGCCGTTGAGGGAACGCCTTTTGGATCTGCCTTTGCTGTTGGATCGTTTTATTTGCCAGGCAGCCGATGAACTTGACAAGCCGGTGCCTGATATTCCCAAAAGTCTTATTGAAACCATGGAGACATATCCGTTCAAGGGAAATATCAGAGAGTTAAAATCCATGGTGTATGATGCCATGTCCAGGTACCAGGGGGGAGCCATATCTTCGGATCTGTTCAAGGTGTTTACCCATGAAGATCCTGGGACCCGGCAGCCGATGCCATCAAATCCGGGGCTGCCGACGTTGAAGCAGGCCGCCAATGATCTGGTGGAAAAAGCCATGGCCCATACCGGGGGGAACCAGTCTGCGGCCGCCAAAATTCTGGGGATTTCCCAGCAGGCCTTGAGCAAGCGCCTTCAAAAACTTCGCGAAGAGGGGTAAACCGGTTCCGGCTACAACTTAATCTACCATTTTATTGTATCCACAAAAAATGTTGTGGATGTATCTAACATGCTGTTTTAAAAATGTATTATCTTTTTGTTTAAAAAATAGCTACAATTATTGTTGTGGCGGTTTTGGGTTCTTATGGGGTTTGTTTTATTGAATATGTGCTTTAAAATTAGACTGTTATAATTAATATTCAGCGCCGGTACAAAGTTTGCTCTTAATGTGAAGTAAAAATGGTTAATAACAATTTTATAGGCACATTATACGGGAAGGAGATCTTCAATATGAGCGAGAACATTTTTCATGCACCGGATACATTTCGTGAAAATGCCTGGATTAAATCCATGGACGAGTACAAAACCATGTACAAACAATCCGTGGAAGATCCCGAAGGGTTCTGGGGCCCCATTGCAGAAACGTTTTACTGGGAAAAAAAGTGGGACAAGGTTCGGGATTTTAATTACAGCATGTCCAAGGGGCCTGTTTCCATTGAGTGGTTCAAAAATGCCAAAACCAACATAACGTACAATTGCCTGGACCGTCATCTGGATACCCGGGGGGACCAGGCGGCCTTTATCTGGGAAGGAAACAGCCCGGATGAGGATATGGTGATCACTTACCGGCAACTCCATGAAAAAGTGTGCCGATTTGCCAATGCCCTCAAAGAGAGCGGGGTGGGCAAGGGCGACCGTGTGGCCATATACCTGCCCATGATCCCTGAACTGGCCATTTCCATGATGGCCTGTGCCAGAATCGGGGCTGTTCATTCCATTGTGTTCGGCGGCTTCTCTTCCGAGGCATTGTCCAATAGAATCATGGATTCCCTTTGTAAGGTATTGATCACCTCCGACGGTGTCATGCGCGGGGCAAAATCCGTTCCCCTTAAAGGCAATGCAGACAAGGCTCTTAAGATGTGCGCAGACCTGGGACACGATGTCGGTACCTGTTTTGTGGTCAAGCGCACCGGTTCCGATGTGAATATGGTCGAGGGTCGGGATGTGTGGTGGCACGAAGCCGCCCAGGCCCAGAGCTCCGATTGCCCCGTGGAATGGATGGATGCCGAGGATCCGCTGTTTATTCTTTATACGTCCGGTTCCACTGGTACGCCCAAGGGGGTTCAGCATAATGTGGGCGGATATATGGTGTATACCGGAACCACCTTTAAATACATCTTTGATTACCACGACGGCGATGTCTACTGGTGTACGGCCGATATTGGCTGGGTGACAGGCCATTCCTATATTGTCTACGGCCCGCTTTCCCAGGGCGCCACATCCGTTATCTTTGAAGGCGTGCCCACCTATCCGGATCCCGGCAGGTTCTGGGCCACCATTGATAAATGGAAAGTGACTCAATTTTACACCGCCCCCACCGCCATTCGCGCGCTCATGGCCCAGGGCGATGACTGGGTTGAAAAATATGATCTTTCCTCGTTGCGGGTTCTGGGATCCGTGGGCGAACCCATCAATCCCGAGGCGTGGTATTGGTACCATCAACATGTGGGTAAAGGGCAGTGCCCCATCGTGGATACCTGGTGGCAGACAGAGACCGGCGGTATCATGATTTCCGCTCTGCCCTACGCCATTGACCAGAAGCCCGGCTCGGCGACTCTGCCGTTTTTTTCCGTTCAGCCGGAGGTGCTCAGTGAAGATGGAAAAGTGCTGCACGGGGCCTGCGAAGGCATCCTTGCCATCAAAGAACCCTGGCCAGGTCAGATGCGCACGGTGTATAACAACCATGACCGGTTTGAAATGACCTATTTCCAGATGTTCGACGGCTACTATTTTGCAGGAGACGGCTGCCGCCGGGATGAGGACGGCTATATCTGGATCACGGGCCGTGTGGATGACGTGATCAACGTCTCCGGACACCGCATGAGTACCTCAGAAGTGGAAGCGGCCCTGGGCAGCCATATCAATGTGGCCGAAGCCGCGGTCATCGGTTTTCCCCATGATATTAAAGGGCAGGGGATTTATGCGTTTGTTACCCTGAATATCGGCGTTGAGCCATCCGATGCGTTGATGGCCGACCTGAAAAAACATGTGAGAAATGAAATCGGACCCATTGCTACGCCCGATGTGATCAATTTTGCCAAGGATCTGCCCAAGACCCGGTCCGGCAAGATCATGAGGCGGATTTTGAGAAAGATTGCAACCGATGAGTATGATCAGCTGGGTGATGTATCCACGTTGTCTGATCCTGAAGTGGTGGGTACCTTGATCAACAGCCATAAAGAATTAATGAAATAAAAATATTTTTTGTAAGATCATTGGAAAGGCCGGTAAACCAGACAGGTTTCCCGGCCTTTTCTGTTATAACCTTGACAGTCCGGCCGGTTTTATCTTAATAGGTAGAGACGGTTGCCAAAGACCGGCAATCAATCATAACAAAATTCTGAAGGTTAATTCGGTTTTTCCCCGGAAAATAAAGCAGAAAAATTTTTAAGGATCATTACACATGTCCCAAGACACATCTCTTGTCAACCTCCTGGTGGATCAGGAACGTCATGCAACACTTAAACAACTATTATCTTCCTTGCCGGATATCACGCTGAATTTGCGACAGATTTGTGATTTTGAATTGTTGACCACCGGTGTGTTCAGTCCGCTGAAAGGATTTATGACCCAGGAAGCCTATGAAAGTGTTCTGGACCGCATGCGTCTGCCATCGGGTGAAATCTGGCCTGTGCCCATCTGTCTTGATGTGCCCCGGGATCTTTCAGAACGGTTTGAGGTGGGCCAGTCCGCTGTCCTCCGTGATCCCGAAGGGTTTCCCCTGGGGATTATGGCCATTGAGGACATCTGGCAGGCGGATAGGGAAAAAGAGGCCATGGCCGTCTACGGCACCACGGACATGAATCATGATGAAGTGGCCCGGCTTCAGGGGGGGCAGGACAGGTACTACGTGGGCGGCAGTATTGAGGCGTTGAATCTGCCGATCCATTCTGATTTTAAGCAGATCCGTAATACGCCGTTGGAGGTGCAGCAACAATTTTGCAAGCTTGGTTGGAAACGGGTGGTGGGATTTCAAACCCGGCAGCCCATTCACCGCCCCCAGTTCGAGCTGACCATCCAGGCCATGAAAAAGGCAAAGGCAAACCTGTTGATGCTGCCCATTGCAGGCATCCCCAGACCCGGAGATTTTGATCATTATACCCGGATGCGCTGTTATCAGAAGGTAGGTGCCCATTATCCCCCGGATACATATATGCTGAACCTGCTCCCGTTATCCACCCGGATGGCAGGGCCCAGAGCTGCGGTGCTTCACATGATCATCGGAAAAAATTACGGATGCACCCACTTTGTCATCGGGCATAACCATGCAACCCCGGGAAAGGACAGCTGCGGTAATCCGTTTTACGATACCCCCCAGGTCAGGGAGCTGGCCGGAGAGGCCGGCAAAGAGATCGGCATTGAGCCGGTATTTTTTGAAGAGATGGTCTATCTGCCCTTTGAAGATGAGTTCAAGCTGGCCAGCGAAGTGCAAGAAGGCCAGGAAACCCTCTCTTTTACCAATGACGATATCCGCGAGCGGGTCAGAAAGGGCAAGCATATACCCGAATGGGCAAGTTTCCCCGAGGTGATCAAAGAATTGCGCCGTTCATATCCGTCGCCGGCCACCCAGGGATTTACCGTTTTTCTCACCGGGCTTTCCGGGGCAGGCAAGTCAACCATTGCCAATGTGCTCTATTCAAAATTTATGGAAATGGGCACCCGGCCCGTGACGCTTTTGGACGGGGACATTGTGCGGCGAAATCTCTCTTCCGAACTGAATTTTTCCAAGGAGCACCGTGACATCAATGTCCGACGCATCGGATTTGTGGCATCCGAGATTACCAAGAATAGAGGCATTGCCATCTGCGCCCCCATCGCTCCTTACGAACGCACACGGTCAAAAATACGGACATCCATCGAAGCCCATGGCGGATTTTTTGAAATCCATGTGGCAACCCCCATCAGCGTGTGTGAAAAAAGGGACCGCAAGGGCATGTATGCCAAAGCCAAGGCGGGTTTGCTCAAGGGATTTACCGGAGTGGACGATCCCTATGAAGAACCCTTAAATCCGGAACTGTCCATTGACACCTCCAACCTGACCCCGGATGAGGCGGTTCAGCAGATTCTACTGCTGATCAGTGAAAAAGGCTTTGTGTGACCTTTAATTGATCTGTACAAGGGCAACGGATATATTATCCTTGCCCCCCCTGGCATTGGCATCCTGGATCAGGGCATCCGCCTTTTGGTCAAGGGGCAGGGACGACAGAAGAAGCAGCTTCATTGTTTCCGGGTCCACCATATCGCTGAGGCCGTCCGAGCAGAGCAGAAAAATATCTCCGCTGATCAGGTTGCCCCGTATGATATCCACGGCAGGGTCTTTTTTAATCCCCACCGCCCTTAATATGACGTTTTTCAAGGCATGGGTGCTGACATCCTCGGGTTTAATCAGTTTCTGGTCAAGCTGTTCCTGGACCAGGGAGTGATCTTTGGTCAATTGCTTGAATTCATCGTTTCTCAATCGGTATGTGCGGCTGTCACCAATGTGGCCGAGCACATAACGCTCCCCTTCAACGGCAAACAATTCAGCAGTGCACCCCATGCCTTCACAGCCGGGATGTTTGCCGGCATAATCCAGAATAGACTCGTTGGCGTTTAAGAATACACGCTGGATGGCGGTATACGTAGGTTCATCCAAATCAAGCGCCTCGGCAAACACGTCCCGGGCCGTATCTGCAAACATTTGGCTGGCCACATCCCCGGCCATAGAACCGCCGATGCCGTCAGCCACTAGGCAAAAACCGTTTTGTTCACTGACTAGGACGGTATCCTCATTTTTTTTACGTTTCAGGCCCCGGTCGGTTTTTCCCACAAAAATATAATTTGCCATGTTATTTAAATCTCTTTGCCATGAAATCAATCAGGTTGGTTTCATCAAACGCGATGTTCAGTTCTTTCCTGAATTGCGCCAGATCATCATAAATCTTTTTGCCGGATTCGTAGCGTTTTACGGGATCTTTTTCCAGGCATTTCATGACAATGCGGTTAAGTTCCTCGGGAATGTCCTCTCGAACCGTGTTGATGGGGGGGACAACCATTTTAGGCAGTCTGCTTAATGCTTCAAGCTCA
Organism: uncultured Desulfobacter sp.; assembly: GCF_963666145.1. Lineage (NCBI taxonomy): Bacteria > Pseudomonadati > Thermodesulfobacteriota > Desulfobacteria > Desulfobacterales > Desulfobacteraceae > Desulfobacter > uncultured Desulfobacter sp. The sequence goes on from NZ_OY762614.1 coordinate 3,623,631, forward strand.
TTTTCAAACTTATACAGGCGTTTTCCAGATAAAATTTCATAAAAGATAATGCCCAGGGCATAAAGGTCCGACTGATGGTCAGCCCCTTTTCCCAGGGCCTGCTCCGGCGCCAGATAGGATAATTTGCCTTTTATCACACCGGCCTGGGTAAGACTGGGCTCGGACCGGGCTTTGGAGATACCAAAATCACTTATCTTAACTTCACCTTTAAATGAGATGAGCATATTCTGGGTACTGACATCCCTGTGGACAATATTCAACGGCTCTCCCGTATCGTCACTGGTCCTGGTGTGCGAATAATAGAGCCCGAGGCTGATTTTCTGGATGATGAACGTGGCCATGACCACGGGCAGCCCTTGTTTTTCATGGGCAAGGACCTCGGCAAGATTTTTTCCGGGGACATATTCCATGGCCATGAAATGGGCGTTGTGCATTTTAATCAAATCATAGATCTGGACAATATTGGGGTGCTGGAGAATGGCTGCCAATCGGGCTTCCCGGATGAACATATCCACAAAATCCCGATTTTCGATCAAATGGGGCAGGATCTTTTTTACGGCCACGGTCCGCCTGAACCCGTCTTCTTTGATATATTCGGCAAGATAAAGCTCGGCCATGCCGCCCTGGGCAATTTTTTTGGTAAGCAGATACGGCCCGACTTTGCGGGTTTTTTCCATCTCTTCAAGTGCTTTTTGCTGTTTGTTTTTAAGGTATATATCCGTAAGGAAAACTGCGGCAATGAAACAGACGATACATAATCCCCAGATAATGAAAATTTGTCGTCTGTACCCGGCAACGGTTTGATCCAGGGGGGCTGCATCAATACCAAAAAGTATCTTTCCTATGGGGATCTGTGAAAAGACAAGGACTTTGGAAAAGCATAGAATGCGTTTATCCTTTATGGTCATGCGCTCAATGGATACGTCGTTGTCCGTGCCGATTTTTGATTTCTTTGCTGGTGCCGTGTATTTTTTGCCGATTTCATTTGGATCGCTGTGGGCAATGATTTTGTCATCATGGTCAAGGATGGCCGTAAAAATGGGATGATGCTTTTTTTCCAGTTCCCCCACAGCCACATTCAGGGTCAGCACATCTTTTTCCAGCAATGGTGCCGTCACTTTCTCAGCAATGGTTTCCGCCGAAAGCATCCCGGAATCATACACTTCCTGCCGACTTGCATGCTGGGCGTTTTTCAGCAAAACGTGACATATGATGCCGAGGCCAAGAAAAATAACAGCATATATAATTAAGGGTTTGCGGTTTCTTCTTAGGAATTGATTCTGTCTGGCAGCTTTTATCAAGCTTGACGGGACGCTTGCTTCAAGCTCCATGGACAGGGTACCGGGCTTAGATTCTTTGTTTTTGTTGGACTGCATATGAATTCTCCGGTTGTTACATCATGTTATGCAAAAAGTTCCGGCCATCAACCGGATTCTTTCGATTTAATCGACGCCCTTTGGATATAAAGACCCGGGCCGCTTCAGACACTTAATGTTGATCGGAAATAATGGAGATGATTTTAGCGCATTTGGTGATGATACGCTGTTTAATCCAGCTTAATTCTTCAAATTTATTCAGATCATATAACATAATTGTCCGTTCATGGTCTCCATAACGGGTAATAACAGTATTTGACTCTAGGGGTTCATCATCGCAGGTCTGGTTTGAAAATCGCGTTGCCGTGGAGCAAAGGGGACAGGTAAACAGGGAGGCATCACTGGTTTCGTGCGCTATGATACCTGTCGGCATATCTTTTTGTCGAATCCATATCAACACATTTTGGTAATTTGTCGCCCCGAACAGTATCGTAATGCAAAGAAAGCTAAATAACCCCAACAGCATAACAATCTGGTAAAACCGGTCAAAATTTTGTGTGGCAAGGGAGAGGAATACTTCGCCGACTCTTGTGTCGGAAAAGGTGATGGGGGTTAAAAAATTCATGACATTATGGGTTTCAAGACTGATGACCCGCCAGTATTTAATGCCGTCTTCCTGACGGGCATATTTTTTATTCAGTGTGAAAAATTGGTTTTGATCGGAATATGCAATGATTTTGTTTTTGTGGTCTATGATGGATGCAAAAACAACGCCCGGTTTTTTCGTTGTTTGTTCAATCAGCGCGCTTAAATGGTCAAATTCCCTTTCAAGCAACGGCAGCCCGGACTGGCTGGAGATATCTTTGGATATGGCAAATCCTGATTTTACAAGTTTGGCCTCTTTGTTTTGTTCCACGGCATGTCCGATGAGATAGACAACCAGGCAGACAATAAGCCAAATGGATATGCTGATCAAAAAATTTTTAAGGGTGAACCTGTTTTTTTTGTATATTTGCATAAATCCCTTTCTTTTCTTATCCCTTACGGAACTTAAAAAAACTGATGATAAAAGTCGGGAAAATTACATTGTTTGTGCAGGTAATGCGTTAGTTTGATCTACTACAATAAAAAAAGAAGACCTGTCAAGTCGCGAAATTACTTCAAAAAGCCAATATGGACGCCAAAAGATTTGCCGTGATTACAAATTGTTTAATTGATTTGAACAAGTATCAAAATTAGGGTAATAGTAAATGGTTAAGAAAAGAGATAGTCATTTTAAAAAAAGCAGGGGCGATTTTGATGCAATTCAAGCCGAACCTTTTCATATTTGTTCTGATCGTTTTTACGGGTTCAATGTTTTTTGCATCCTGTGTGTCAAATCGTCCGGCTGTACAAACGCCGGTTCCATCGGTGTATCAGTCAAAAAATTATATATTGTATTCCAGGACCCGGAATGATTCTTTAGAAAATTTGGCCCGGCGATATTACGGCAGTGAAAAGAAAATCTGGCGCATAGAGGATGCCTATGATCCGAATAGTCCGGGCAGTCCCGCGTTTATTACTGTCCCGCTGAAAGAAAAGAACAAAGGCGGTTTGTTTGCCGACGGATACCAGACCGTCCCCATTTTGTGTTATCATAAATTCATTTCCGATGACCCGTCGCCCTTGAGTATACCGCCCGATATTTTCAGGCAGCACATGGCTTTTCTCAAAGAGAACGGGTTCAGGACAATTTCACCGGATATGCTTTTGGATTTTTTAAAATATCGGCGACAGATTCCTAAAAAAGCGGTTATGATAACCATTGACGACGGATTTAAATCGGGGTTGAAAGCCGCCGCGCCTATCCTTCTGGAATTCGGTTTTTCTGCGGTGTTTTTTGTTTATACCGATTATATCGGGGTGTCTAAGAAAGCCTTGACATGGAAGGATCTTCGCCAACTTAAAGCCGATGGCTTTTATATCGGTTCCCATTCAACGTCCCACAGTGATTTAAGTCGGGAACTGGAAGGCGAGACCGACGATGAATATAGCAAAAGGCTTTACAAAGAGATCACTGTTTCCAAGCAGACCATAGATCGTAAATTGAACCAGAATACAACGATTTTTTCCTTTCCCTATGGACGCTATAACGAACATGTGATGTCGATGTCAAGCAAAGCGGGTTATGAAATGGCCGTCTCGGTGGACCGGGGCAGCAACCCGTTTTTTTCAAATCCCCTTGCATTAAAAAGGGATATGATATTAAAAAAAGATATTAAGACGTTTAAAACCAGATTGCATACATTTACCGAACTGTCTTTAAAGTGAGTCAAATGAATACAAAAAAAATTTTATTTGCATTGCTGTTGTCATTGTCTCTTTTGTCAAGCTGCGTATCCCAGCAGACGACAAAACCCCAAGAACCCAACCTGGTCGAACAATATATTACGAACGGTAAGGCATATGAGGATCAGGGGCAGCTTCAAAGTGCGCTGGAGCAGTATGAATTGGCATTGACGGTTGACGCACAGAATTTGTCTGCTCTGGACCACAAGAAAAAGGTGGCGGCAGCACTGTATGAAAGAGCCCGGCAGCACTATGAAAAAGGGTTGGCCCTTGATGGGCAGGGCCGGTATGATGCGGCAAGAAGGGAATATCTAAGTGCGCTTCAAAACTGGCCGGAGTTTACCCAGGCCAAAGAAAAATTAAGCCCGGGCGGCGTTTCCCTGGGGTCAGATGATTATGTTGTACATACCTTGCTCGAAGGGCAAAGTGTTTCAAAATTGAGTCTGATCTATTACGGGGATCTGAAATATTACCCCGTGATCGGCAAATTCAACAATATGTCGGATGTGACCCGGGTCCGTGCCGGGGAGCAACTTAAAATTCCCGTTCTAAACGGGCTGACCGTTGAAGATCTTCAAAAAAGGTATGAGGCCTATATGAAAGAGCGGCAGAGTTCGCGTGAACAACACCCCCGGCCGTCGCAACCCGCAGCTGTCGCGCCGCCGGAACCGACTGCGCCGGTAGCGCCGGCGGCACCGATGGCCTCGCCCCAGGAATCCGAATCGCCTGACGTACCGGACACTCCCTCCCAGACCTATGCGCCGCCTGAGGTCATTAAACCCGCTGAAACACCGGAGCCGGACACGGTCCCGGCAGAGGAAATCGCTCCGGAGCCCGTTGCACCTGCTGAACCACCGAGTAACTATGACCAGGCCATGGCCTTGTTTCAACAAAAGAAATACGGTCAGGCTATTCCGCTTTTCAAAAAAGCACAAGCAGACACCCCTGATAACGATCAGATTGCTGCCAACCTGTTTGAAAGTTATTTTCAGCAGGGCCTGGTCCAGTTTAAGAAAGAACAGTATCTTGACGCCAAACAGAGTTTTGCATCGGCGGTCGAGTATGATAGTGCCTGCACCCAATGCCGCACATACATTAAAACCTGTGAAGATACCTACAAAGAAAAGCATTATAACCTTGGTATCCACTATTTTGGCAAAGAGCAGCTCGGACAGGCCATATCCGAATGGGAACAGGTTGAGAAGATTGATCCCGGCTATAAAGATGTCCAGTCCAACCTCACAAAAGCCCGGACCCTTTATGAGAGACTGGAAAGCATTAAACAGAGTACTACCAAATGAAACAGGCTTTGAATATTATTGTACAGCTTGTCCATATTCATGGCCCCATGAAGGGGGAAATCCAGGAGTTTGCATGTCATGAAATAACCATTGGGCGCCATCCGTCGTGCGATTTGCAGTTCCCAAAGGACCAGGTAGCCATCAGCAGAAATCATGCACAGATAACCCGGGACGGGAACCGGTTCAAAATCGAGGACACCAGCACCAACGGCACCTTTGTCAACGGCACTAAAATTACGGAAGCCTGGCTGAAAAACGGGGATGTTATCTTTTTTACCGACGGGGGGCCGAAAGTCAGTTTTTTGACCCGGGAAGGTCGTCCTGACGAGGTCCATGACCTACCGGCACAGGACCCGGATATTGTTCCTCCGTCCCCGGTGCATGAGCCGCCCCGGAAGGTGGTGCACGAAATGCCCCCGCTGCCTTTGCCCGATTCCGGGATGCCTCCTGCACCTTCCGGATACTCCCATCCGGTTGGTCAGAATTCTGCCAGGGTACCGGAGCGCCCCGGGAATGCGCCGCCTGTTTCCCCGTCCCCACCGGAACCGCCTGCATATGCCCCCCCGGCCCCCGGGGCCGTAAATCAGTGGCAATCACCGCCGCCCCTGAAAGTCGAGACGGTCAATGTTCCCCTGGTGGTTCAGTACGGACCGATCCTGCAATCCTTTAATCAATTGCCCGTGACCATCGGCTGTCACCCAGGATGTGACCTTGTGCTGCAGCATCCGGGCCTGATGGACCAGCATGTCCAGATTTTTTTCGCCAACGGCAGCTATCAGATAAAAAATTTGACCGGACACAATCGGATAACCGTTAACGAACAGCCTGTGACAACAGTCTCCGCCGTGAAACCGGGGGATCGGGTCTTTTTGTCTGCGGACGGCCCGGGTTTCCAGTTTATAGAGGGGGGGCGCATGGCTGAAATCAATATGCCTTCCCAAGTCGACACGTCGGATCAGGAGGATGCGTTCGAACCAGAATCGGGTTCGTCCGAGAAAAAGAAACCGTTTTTTTTAAAACGCCTTTGGCGTTGAGTCCTACTATAAATACGGACACGAGGAGAGGCAAAGCCGGTATCGGCAATAAATTAAGGCCCATGATCAGATTGATCTTGGGCCTTTAATGCTTTTATTTTAAAGGGAGAAATTCTTTTGGTTAAATATTTTTATTTTTTTCGAGATCCCATCCAGCTGGGACTTCGCCTGCACCGCCGCCACCCTGACGGGCCTGCTTGGTATATGTAGTGGTTATTTTGCCGTAGTTGAATGTGACAGATTCCGTGGGTACCCCGCCACCGCCGCCGCCAATGCTCACGGAACTAACAATTACGTTTTCCAGCTTGTATTCCATGTATTTGACCCGATCGTCACCAGCAGCCCTATTGAGTTTAAGGGTCACCTCTTTGATGTGGGTGCCGCTCCAGCAGGCCTTGTTGAGCAGAGGAGAGGCAGAGTCCATTTCCTTGACAATGCTCAAATCCTGGAAATCGGCCCGGGAAGTTGTTCCGCCGCCGGAAGAACTTGCCGTTCCCGAGGCCATCTGGGAGACTCCCCAATTGTATGAAAGTATTTCAATCTCGTCCTTGTGTTTGTCGTCGGTACTTTCGCCTTTGATTCCGTCGATTTTTAAAAAAGCATCAGAAGCCATGGGTGAATCCTCCTAAAATTGATTTATGAAAATAGTATATAAGGGTTTAAATCCTGTTTTGCTGCTAATGATCCATCTGTGTCATATATCTTTACCCGGCGTGGTTGAAAAAGGGCTCAATATGAAGTAAGCCTGGGATTTTTATTAAAAAAAATTGAATCTTTATAAATTTATATAAAGATTCCCCTGTAATGTCAATCATGAGTGACCTTGTTCCGTTGAAATTGTTTAGCGGTCCACGTTAACCCAATTTGACCATTTTGGACCATTGCTGAATTCTGCTGGCTTTTATTGACAAAAATTAAGTATACTGCCATAGAATTTAAACTTCAGTTATTGCTACGTAACATGTACGGTAAAATATCCTGCTGTAGATTCAAATTGAGGAGCTTATATGTTTACTCAGGAAAATCAGCTTTTCTCCATACAGACGCCTTTAGGCCCGGATGAATTGATCTTAACGGGGTTTAAAGGGGCAGAGAAACTGTCGGGGCTTTTCCGCTTTGAATTGAATCTGGTCTCCGAGAGACGCAGTATCGCCTTTGAAGAGATTGTCGGTGCCAATGTTACGTTGTCACTGGGGCTCAAGGACGGCAGTTCAAAATACGTGAACGGTCTTATTTCCAGTTTCACCCAGAACAGCAGCGTTGACAGCGATGAAAATATTTTGTCCGTTTATACGGCAACGATGGTGCCCTGTTTCTGGCTGCTTACCCGTACGGCCGATTCACGAATATTTCAGGAAAAGTCCGTTCCTGATATCGTGGAGCAGATTTTTTCAGAGTACGAATTGTTTGATTATACCCTGCGCCTGAACGGGACATATACCCCCCGTGAATATACCGTACAATACAGAGAAACGGATTTTAATTTTATTTCCCGGCTTCTGGGAGAAGAGGGGATCTATTATTTTTTTGAGCACACCCAGGACAAACATAATCTGATTTTAGGCGATTCCCCCATGGTACATGAGCCCTGTGTTGGCCAGGAAGAGGCCAAGTGTGTCCAATCCTCCGGTGCCGGGGCCCGAACCGCCGCAGTCCCTGAAAATGAAGCAGATGTCATTACCCATTTGAACGTCAAAAAGCAGATGCGTATTGATCGATACACCCTGAGCGATTTTAATTTTAAACAGCCCAATTCAAGTCTGCAGACCAGTTCAACGTCTAAAATTAACCTGGGGACCGGACAACGGGAAATTTACGATTATCCGGGGGGATACCGGGACAATTCCGGAGGGGAACGGTTCACCGATATGCGCATGGAAGAAGAGGAAGCCCGGATTACAACCTTGTCCGGAGACAGTGTCTGCCGCGCATTTACCAGCGGCTACCGGTTCCGGCTCATGGAGCATTTCAACGAGGAGATGAACGAAGAGGAGTTTGTACTCACCCGAGTGGAACATTCCGTAAAGCAGGCCGAAATCCTGAGCGGATCACTTGGGTCCCAGGAACGTCAATTTGAATATACCAACCGGTTTGAATGCATGCCTTTTTCCATCCCTTTCCGGCCGCCAAGAGATACAAGACGCCCGGTTGTGGACGGTGTTCAAACCGCAATTGTGGTGGGCCCATCCGGGGACGAGATTCATACGGATGAATACGGCCGGGTTAAAGTGCAGTTTCACTGGGATCGGGAGGGTGAAAAAAACGAGAACAGTTCCTGCTGGATACGGGTCTCCCAGGTGTGGGCCGGTGCCGGCTGGGGGGCCATGTTCATTCCCCGGATCGGCCATGAGGTGATCGTTGACTTTGAAGAGGGAAATCCGGACCGGCCCATCATCATTGGGCGGGTCTACCACGCAAATAATCAGGTGCCGTACCCCCTTCCCGATGAGAAGACCAAGAGTACCATCAAGTCGGACTCCACCATCGGCGGGGGTGGATTCAACGAATTTCGGTTTGAGGACAAGAAAGGCAGTGAAGAGATTTTCCTGCATGGGCAAAAAGATTGGACCATTGCCATTGAAAATGACAAGAATCAGACGGTGGGCCATGATGAGACATTGGATGTGGGAAACAACCGGACCAAGTCTGTGGGGGTGAACCAGCGGGAAACCATCGGCGCCAACAAAACCATCAGTGTGGGAGCCAATCATTCGGAAACCGTGGGCGTCAACATGACACAGACCGTTGGAAAAAATAAAACCGAAACCATCGGCATCAACAAGGCGGAAACCATCGGTGCCGCAAAGGAGTTGACTATCGGTGCTGCTTACATGGTGACGGTCGGCGCGGCAATGACGGAAACTGTCGGTGCCGTCAAATCGGTGAATGTGGGGGCCAGCAGTTCCGAGGATGTGGGGTCCGACAAAAGCGTGACCTCCGGAAAGAAGATGTCCCTGGTTTCAGGGGACGATTTTTCCATCACCGGTGGCAAAAGCGGTGTCATTGACATCAAAGATGAACTGACCATAAAGGTGGGCAAGGCGTCCATTAATATGAAGAAGAACGGCGATATCACCATCAAGGGGAATAATATCAACATCAAAGGCTCGGGAAATATCGTCATGAAAGCAAAAAAGATTCTGGAAAATTGATGAAAGATCTTCCATCATTCAGTGCTGTCTCTGTTGAACGTCCCGACAAACCCCTTGAGGGTGTCCGGGTCGGTAAAATTGTCCGGATTGACGGGAACGGCCGGATTCTTGTGGATTATCCTCAAAACCGCATGGGCGCGATGCCGGCCAGGTTTACCCGGGCCATGGACATTGAGTCCCTGGTTTCTGCTCAAAATGAGGGGTTAAAGGTCCTGCTGGTTTTTGAGGACAACCGTCCGGACCGGCCCATCATTATTGATATCCTCTCTTCCCTGATGGACGGGATTTACGGATCGGAAACCAGATCCGAGCGAGAGGACCTGGTTCTGAACATGGACGAAACCCAGGATATGACCCTAAACGGGAAAAGAATTATCTTCACCGGGCAGGAAGAAATTGTCCTCAAATGCGGCAAAGCAAGCATCACCATGACAAAGGCGGGGAAAATCCTCATCCGGGGAGCCTATCTGCTGAACCGCTCCAGCGGGGTCAATAAAATTAAAGGCGGATCAGTCCAAATCAACTGAAGGGAGGATACCACATTGAGGCTGGAACATATCACTCAAATGGAGGCCGGATATACCATGGGGATGAATCCCGATGGCCGAGAACTCCTTGTGGTGGTTGTCAAGGGAACCTTCCAGATCTCTGATTCCGGCCACCCCCCTGTTCTTGCCCCAGAGCAGATTCGCCTGTTTGAGGCAGACGATTTTACCGGTGAACCAGGTTTGTCTGCCCCCCTGCATGAAAGTGACTATGCACCGTTCAAACCGATGTGCGATGTGATTCTCAACGGCAGCGCCTATGCCCCCGGCGGCAGACCGGCACCAAAAGTGCGTGTCATGCTCCAGATCGGTCCTGTCGCCAAATTCTTTCATGTGGTAGGTCCGCGATTCTGGCAAAAAGGAATGATTTCCATAAGCCCCACCCGGCCGATACCTTTTACGGTGATGCCTTTTTCCTATGATACGGCCTTTGGCGGCGTAGATTTTAGTCATTCAAATGAAAAAAAACACAAGGCATTCATGGAAAACCCCATTGGCAAAGGGTTCCATGATAACCTGAAAAATGAGGAAATCCACGGTACGCCGCTGCCCAATACAGAGGAGTTAAAGAACCCGGTCACCCGGCCTGACGGTCCATACCGGCCAATGGGCTTCGGGGTTGTCGGCCGGGGCTGGCTGCCCCGGTATCCCCTGGCCGGCACCTATGACCAGGCGTGGTTGGACAATGCCTTTCCCTTTCTTCCGGCTGATTTTGATTCCGCTTATTTCCAGTGTGCCCCTGCAGACCAGCAGATGCCTTATCCCAAGGGCGGGGAGAGTGTTGGTCTTCTTAATCTTACACCGGAAGGAAAAACTGTTTTTCAACTGCCCTCAAAAGAGATCACAGTGACCTATTTTTTGAAAAACGGAGAAGAAAAAGACGTGGCGGCAAATTTGGATACCCTTGTAATTGAACCGGATCGAGGAATCTTTACCCTAACTTGGCGGGCATCCCTGCCGTTGAAAAAGAATATGTTCGAGGTAGAATTTGCCCTTGTCGCGGAAAGTGCGGCAGACCGGGAGACGATTTTTCAAAAAAAGAATGTTTCATTTCCTTTGTTCGACACGGAAGATGAAGATTTTTCCCATAAGGTGCCGGAAGTAAGGGAGTATACCTAAGTGAAGCCGGCTGCCATATAAGCAACCGGCATGGTTACCAGTGTGGGGTTGACCGCACCTGCAACCTGCGCCGCCATCCGCTGCGGGATTAATAATTTTCAAGAAACCCACTTTATGGGCAGGATCGGTGCGTGGATTGCGGCAGGAGAGATCCCCCTTGATTCGCCTTGGCTGGGACGGGCAAGGCTGGTTCATATGGCGGTTTCTGCCATTGATGAGTGTTTGGCTCCGTTGCGGGCCCAGGGAAAAAAAGATCCTATTTTTTCTGGGATTCCTTTGGTGATCTGTGTATCGGAAAAAGATAGACCGGGTAGGTTTTCCCGGTTGGAAGAAAATTTTATAGCGGAGAAACAGGTGCTGCGATTGTGCCGCTCATTCTTGGTGTGGCCGCGGCCGCATCCCGTATAGGATGTGCTCACGGCAAAGGGATGTTATGCCATGTGAGTAACGATGACAAACAGCGGGCCGCATTGATTGTAAATGGAGGAAATTGATGGGCAACAAAGTATTTGCTAACGGACGGGAAGTCTCCTGCAAGGCTGCAGCCGGAAAAGCCGTATGCGCTTTCCCTGATGTTTGTTTTACTCCTCCGCAGACGGCGGTCACCCCGCCGGGCGTCCCAATTCCATACCCCAATACGGGCGTTGCAAAAGATACAACGAAAGGCAGTAAGAGAGTAAAAATTTCAGGAAAAGAAGTTATCCTAAAAAATAAATCTTACTTTAAGAAAAGTACCGGTGATGAAGCAGGAAGCGCTCCTAAAAAGGGTGTGATGACGAATAAGGTAACTGGAAAAGTTTATTTTAATAGCTGGTCCATGGATGTAAAATTTGAGGGAGAGAATGTGACCAGACATCTCGATCTTACCACACACAATCACGCATCTGTTCCCGGCGATACGCCGACTTGGCCGTATATTGATTCCCAGGCACTTGACACTAGTAAAAATGCCTGCCAAAAAGAAAAAAATAGGGAAAAAGAGGCTTGCAAGGATTATAAACCAAGAAATCCCGATGGCGAGGATCCTTGTCCGCCAGTAGCGGCCAAACCATCTGATGCGGATTCAGCAAATCAATATGCGATGCAAATTCAAAAAGGCTCAAATGAAAATTCAAAAAAGTGCCTAAGGGCGAGACGTTGCATGTTACAACCTTACCAACCTTCCGAAAAACAACAAGGTGGATGTTGTGAGGGCCAAACGGCTCACCACCTTGTTGAGGCAAGTTCATTTTGGGATGAAGGGCAAAGAAAAATTAAACCGGAAGAAAGAAAAGTGCTATTTGGCAAGGAAAAGTATGATGATAAAAAAGCACCGTGTGTCTGTGCTGAAGGAACCGGCCACGGTATCGGTACGCATGGTATGCTGCACGTTATTCAATCGGCAATGGCATTAAATAATAAGGAAGCTTTATTATTTGATTCAAAAGGACATCCCTTATTAAAAAAACATAAGGTCACATCTCTTGAGAAGGCTCAGAGGCAGGGGGCAAAGGCCGTCAAAGCCGTTTTTCCAGAATCTGATTGTAGTGTTGAATGTCTTGAAAATCAGCTGAAGGCTTATCATGAAACTGAGTGTGGCCTATCTAACAAAGAGCAAATCCGATCTGTTGTGACCGTTTCTACCAAAGAAACTCTCCGTAAGCGATTTAAAGCATTAAAAGATTATTTATATGCAAAAAAAGATCTAATAAAAAGGGCTGGAGAGGTAATTACTTCAAGATAGCAAATTTTTAATTCTATTTTTGAGCGTTGTTTTATTAAGGAAAATAAAATGCCGACATGGACAGATGAATACTCTTTTATAACTGGGGCTATTAGGAATAAAGAATTGTCATTGGTAATACTTTGTAAAGATAGCTTACAGGCTTCCAAAATGGATCATTATATAAATATCGGTTGGTATAAGGGGTGTTGGGAGAGATGGGACCCTGAAGATATTCGAGAAGGCACAGCCGTTAGTGCTTGTGTTTGTTCTGACCCCATCGAACAATGGCTGATCCTGGATTTCTGGGGAAAAGTTATATGCATTGGGAGTGGAGATGTTCATGAAGAGCTAATCCAGACAAACGATATATTTCCCAAAGAAATTGGCCCATTGACGAAAATAAAAACAATCTGCAACAAAGCATACGCTGTTGGCATGAATCGGCAGGTTTATCGCCGTGAAACTTCCAATCAATGGCGCTGCATTGATGATGGCGCAAGAGTTGTTAATAGCGAATTCAAAGAGGGGAACATCGTTGGGTTTCAAGATATTGATGGGTTTACGGAAACGGAGTTGTATGCTGTCGGACTCGGAGGTGAAATTTGGTCATTTAACGGGGACATATGGGAGAATTTATTTTCCCCAACAAATATCCCTTTGACTGGAATTTGTACCGACGGTGACCAAACAGTATATATTTGCGGACGATTGGGAACTCTTATCGTTGGTAGAAAAAATAATTGGGAAATTATAGAAAACAATATCACAGAGGATGATTTTTGGAGCATAATATATTTCAAAGGACATGTTTATTTTTCAACATTTTGGCAAGTATATCGATTAGATAAAAGCGGCGTAATTGAGCCTATTGATTTTGGATTGGAGTTTCCTTCAAGTTGCTATCATTTGACACAAGCCGACGGCACCCTTTGGTCTATCGGTAAAAAAGATATCATCTCATACAATGGTGTGGCATGGGAGAGGATAGAATGAATATTCAAGCCATGGCACTTTTTGATGGTTTTAATGTTTTATGAAAATAAAATACTTCAAGTGTTATCCCAGCGCACTGAAGAGACAGCTTTTCTTTATTAAGGGAGGATCGGTCCAGATCAACTGAGATTGGATTGCCGGATGATCATACCAGAAATTGTACTTCAGCATGTTGAGGAAGTAGCCTTTTTATGGCTTCTTCGACACTATGCCGTCGGGGAACCACATTATGATTTATCAGACCTGGCCCATCTTGATGATCGGATAGATGCGCACATTGACGGTCTCCGAATTGCAGGGAATGCCGGTTGGGAGATTGCAAAAGAAAATCTTACATTTGAGGAATCCGGGGAGGTTTTCACGGCATCAATTCTTGCACTTGATGAATTGATTATAGGTAAGACGGATCGATTCGATGCGGTGTTGCAATGTATTGATGTAGATCCTCTTCTGTGCAATGGACTGGTCTCTGCAATGGGGTGGTATCGTTTTGAAGAGATTGAACCGATTGTTTCAACATTTGCCTCGGAAGGACGTCCGTTCCTGCAACGATGCGCCATTGCCGCCTGTGCGATACACAGAAAGGACCCCGGAGCATTGTTGCTTAAAGGGCTGACGCATGAAGATCCTTTTGTGCGATCAAGGGCATTAAAGGCGGTGGGAGAACTGGGACGACAGGATCTGCTGTCGGACCTTAAAAACCATATAGAGGACGATGACCCGGACTGCCGGTGGCAGGCGGCATGGGCAACAGGCCTTTTTAAGGATCGGCAAAGCCTGCCCACCCTTTTTTCCGTTGCTGAAAATGGGGGCGAACACGCAGACGAGGCCTGTGCCATGGCGGTGAGGGTTATGAATCCCGCTGAATCCTATCCCTGGCTCAATATGCTTATGGCTGTACCGGGGCTTGCCCGTATAGCGGTCAAGGGATCTGGTGCCATGGGGAACCCCGGAAATATCCCTATACTGCTACAGATGATGGAAGATCCTGATTTGGCGAGACTGGCAGGAGAAGCTGTTGCTATGATCACTGGGGTGGATTTGGCCTACGAGGACCTGGACAAAGAAGTGCCTGAAGGTTTTGAGACCGGGCCTTCCGAGGACCCCGAAGACGACAATGTGGATTTGGATCCAGATGAAGACCTGCCCTGGCCAGACCCTGTCATGGTGGGGCAGTGGTGGAATGAAAACAAAAACAGATTTCAGCCTAATACCCGATATCTTGCCGGCAGGCCTCTTGAATCCAAACATTTGATCCATGTTTTGAAAACAGGATATCAGCGCCAGCGCATGGCCGCGGCAGTTGAGCTTGCCATGATACATCCGGGTATGCCTTTGTTTGAAGTCCGGGCTCCGGGAAAACGGCAGAAATCCCAGCTTAGGACCTCAAATGAAATAAAGTAGACGAAATTGCGCCGGAATTTGGCTCATCTACAAGGCGCAGCAAAGAATCTCTCCCAATCGGTTTAAAATCAATATTTTCATAATCGGTTTCTGCAATCTATCAGGCTATGGTTTTTGTTTGTACCTTGGGGTAATATCTTCCCACGTTTTTCCATCTTTTGTTATACATATGTCTTTAGTACCGACAGACATCAAAATGCCATCGTTTGCATGTAAGAAACCACAAGATGTATCATCGCCTAAACCCATTTTGACAGGAATTAAATCATTGTTTTTTAACATATAAACGTTTTTTCTTGTAGCGGCATAAATTGTGTCTTGGTAATATTCCAGGCTCCAGAATTCATCTTCTGTGCTGTTATGCTCAACTACGTTTATGTTTTTTTCGTTTCCTTTAAGGAGTACGCCTCCCTTTCCGCATATATACACTATATTCTTAACAGCTTTAACTTTATTCAGAATAACATTTGTGGGGCTATCCATTTGAACCCAAATATCATTTTTGCGCCACCAAATTTCACCACCAAAGCCGGCGGCACACATCGTATCTCCAATAGCATCCATAGAATTTAAACCAAATACTGATTTTGTATTCGTAGGATCATCAAGAATACCATAGTCCTGGTGCGTCCAGTGATTTTTTCCTTCTCTTCGGTAAATCTGACGCCCCATTCCAACGGCGTATAAATTTTCGTTGATTACTCGGAGTTCTCTAATATCTCCGTGGACTTTAACCCCATTATCACTGTCATCTATTTCTTCATCTTCTCCCTCTTCATCCTCATCCGGCTGACCGGGGCCATACATCTTCTTTACATCAAAAACAGTAATTGTTCCGTCAATACCAGTAACGAAACCTTCGTCTTGTAATACAACAAACTGAGTAGCATCAAAAAAGATATCGAATAAGTATTTATCTTTCTGTTTAAGATCCCATTTTATTGCTGCTGCTGATTCTTCTACATCATCAAATTGACCAACAAAAAAACAGGTATCTTTGTCTTGAACATAGCCGGCCGTGAAACTCCATGGTGATCCTATTTTTGTCATTTTTACTCCTATGTAAGAGCCGAAATGGCTCTATTCATAGCTTTTATTGTCAAATGCTTTCTCCAGCCTGCCCTGAAACGCATGATATTGGCCATGTTCATAAGCATGCCTGGGGCCTTCTGCACAGACACAAGGGGCATCTTTATCGATATACTTCTGTTTCCCGCCCGGTGTTTTAAAAACACGTTTCATTTCATTGCCGCGCTCACCAACTTCGTAAAAACAATGCGCTTCAACAAGATGGTGGGGTTCATCACCAGGGCAACAAGCAACTTGGCTTTTCTCTCCTTTTCTCCTCCCCTGATTATAAGTAACCAACTCGCATCTCTTTGCCGCTTTGCATTCATCCTTTTTGCATTGAGCCTCTTTTGTTGCCAATCCTTCACACGCCGTTTTCTTTTTACCTGCATCATTTTCACAATTTTTAATCGGGGACATTGCCATTGTATCTGCATACATCCATGGGGGTGAGTTCCCAGGGAAAGACCCATGATTATGTGTCGTCATATCTAAATGCCGTACCACATTTTGCCCCTCGAATTTTACATCCATGGACCACATGTTAAAATAGGCCTTCCCTTTGATTTTACTGGTCATAATACCTTTTTTCGGGGCTGATCCGGCTTCGTCGCCAGTGCTGGTTTTAAAATGAGATTTATTTTTCAGCATCACCTGCTTGCCGGAAATTTTGACTTTTTTGCTTCCCTTGTCGGTATCCTTGGCAAATGCCGTGTTGGGGTAAGGGATGGGGACACCTGGCGGGGTGGCCGGGGTTTGCGGGGGTGTGAAGCATACATCCGGAAAGGCGCAGATGGCCTTGCCATCCGCGGCTTTGCAAGCAATCTCCCTGCCGTTTGCAAATACGTTGTTTCCCATGGATGGTTCCTGTTATTCAGTTTTGGCCTGAACGACGATAGCCGCCCGTTGGCCGTTATCATTGGAAAAATGACACAGCACGCCATTACCTTTGGCATACCCTTTGGCTGCGGCAGCACTTGCCACGGCCAGGATCACCGGTAAAATGGCGGCGCCGGTCTCGCCGATGCATTCGGCCGGGTGCCAGATATCAAATTCTTCTTTGCGTTTTCTCAATATTCTGGACAGAACCAGGGCAGCTTCCTTGAAATAGTATTGTTCTCCACTCACGTCGCAGATGCGGTAATCCAGGTCGCCCAACTCGCATTCTGCCATGGAGAGCGCCGCTTTTACCGCCTGGACCATGCCTTGGGCCCGCTGGGGGTGTTCGGAGCGGATATGGGCCTGCTCGCTGCCGAAACCGATACCTTTAATGGTGATAGCAGCGTTCCGGGCCGATTGTGCCGGGACGAGCAGGACGGCCGCCGCAGCTTCCCCGGAAATAAAACCATTACTGTTTTTTCCGGTCAGTATCCGGTCTTCCTTTTCAAATGCAGCAAGCGTCGCTGCCGTAACATAGGAATCGGTTCCAGCGATCAGTACCCGGGAAGTTTTGCCGGCGTGCATTAGTTCATGGGCCAGTTTAATGGCGGTTACGCCCCCGACACGGCCTTCGGCAATTAGGGTGGAGCTGCCGGCAAATTGAAAACCCGTGACCTCCTCAATTTCCTGAAGCAATGACTGGTCGATGTCGGTCATACGGCCGGGCCGGTCCATCTCGGGCAGACATAAAATGAGGGACGTTGTCCTGATTTCATCTTCGGTCAGATTACTCAACGCCTCCTGAATAGCCATTGCCGCCATGTGGATGAGTTTGGTGCGGCCGCGAAAAGGAGTCTCAAGGGGAACCTCTGCCGCAACGATCCATTCGCCGTTGCCGTCCATGAACCGAGTCTCGCTGAAATTATTCAACCCGCAACGGATGGCCGCGCATGCGGCAGGCGCAGTAAGCCCTGCATGGCAGATTATCCCACAAGTTTGCACCGCCAGGTTCATCATTTATAGTATCCTCGATTCACTTTATTGGCCCAGATTTTCATTAATCTTCAAACTCAATGGTAAATGAATCGGTCTCATCCACATCCAGAATGATTTTGGACGGCATGCCGTCGGTGCTCATCCGGGTTAACAATTCCCTGGAGATTTTGGGAAAAATATTGGCGTTAAGGATGTAATCAATGTTCCGGGCACCGGTTTCAACCTCGCTGCACCTGGCGGTGATCTGTTCCTGCACTTTGTCCGTAAACTGTAATTCGATTTTGTTGTTCTCTTTCAGGGTCTTTTTCACCTTTTTCAGCTTGAGTCCAACAATCATGGAGAGGACATCGGGTTTTAGACTGACATAGGGCAGCACCGTCATCCGGGCCAGCAGGGCCGGTTTAAAGTATTTTGACAGCATGGGGCGGATGGCCGACGTGACCGCTTCGATCTCAACCTGTTCCTGGTCAATGGTCATGGCCTGGATGGTGTCTGTGGCCAGGTTTGAGGTGAGGATGATCACGGTGTTTTTAAAGTTGATCTCCTTTCCTTCGCCGTCGGTGAGCACCCCTTTGTCAAAGACCTGGTAAAACAGGTTCAGGATATCGGGATGGGCCTTTTCAACTTCGTCGAGGAGCACCACGGAATAGGGCTTCTGGCGCACCGCCTCGGTGAGCATGCCTCCTTCGCCAAATCCCACATAGCCGGGAGGAGAGCCGATCAGACGGCTGACGGTATGGCCTTCCTGGAACTCACTCATATTGATGATCACCGAGTTTTTCTCGCTGCCGAACATAAGATCGGCAATGGCCATGCCGGTTTCGGTTTTGCCCACACCGCTGGGCCCGGCCAAAAGAAATACCCCCATGGGCTGACTCGGGTCCTTGATACCGGCCTTGGACGCCCGGATCACCTCGGCAATGGCCTGGAGGGCATGGTCCTGGCCTTTAACCCGTTCTCCCAACCGTTTATCCAGGTTAACAATATTTTCGGCCTCATCCTTAAGCATTTTGCCCAAAGGAATACCGGTCCAGTCCGACACCACCTGGGCGATGACGTTTTCATTGACCTCAAGCTGCATCAGGGCATTTTCTCCCTGGATACGCGCAAGTTCCGTGTCAGCCTCGGAAAGTTTTGATTTGATCTTTTCAATGGCGTCGGCATCGGTTTTATCGGTTGCCTGCAGCTCTGCTCTTAGTTCAAGTACAGCCTGGGCCGCCTGCATCTCTTTTTCCCAACGCTCTTTAATGGCATCCGCATCCCGGGTATATTGGTCAATATCCGCTAAAATTTTTTCATAGGTCTCTTCATCAATGGGCATATTGTTGTCCCGGTCCCGTTCCATGGCCGTTTGGGTGCGTTCAAAGGCCTGGATGGCCCGGTCCTTGTCTTCCAGGGCCGGCGGTTTGGTGGATAGATTTATTTTTACCCGGGCACAACCCGTATCCAGAAGATCAATGGCTTTGTCGGGCAGGAATCTGCCGGCAATGTACCGGTCTGAGAACTCCGCAGCCGCCTTGACCGCAGCTTCGGTGATAATGACCTTGTGTGTTTTTTCATACCCGGGCTTCAAGCCCCTCAGGATCAGTTCGGTGTCTGCCACGCTGGGTTCATCCAGCTTAATGGGCTGAAACCGCCGGGCCAGGGCCGGGTCCTTTTCAAAATATTTTTTATATTCTCCCCAGGTGGTGGCGGCCACGGTGCGCAGTTCCCCCCGGGCCAGGGCCGGTTTTAATAGGTTGGCCGCGTCGCTGCCGCCGGCGCTGCCCCCGGCGCCGATCAGGGTGTGGGCTTCGTCAATGAACAAAATGACCGGGGTTTCATAGGCCTTGACCTCGGTGATAACTCCTTTCAGCCGGTTTTCAAATTCGCCTTTCATGCCGGCACCGGCTTCAAGCAGCCCCATGTCCAGCTCCAGCAGAGTTACGTTTTTAAGCACATCCGGGACGTCATCCTGGATGATGCGCAGGGCAAGCCCCTCCACCACAGCCGTCTTGCCGACCCCGGGTTCCCCCACACAGATGGGGTTGTTTTTCCTTCTGCGGGACAACACATCAATCATCTGGCGGATCTCTTCATCCCGGCCGAACACAGGATCAATGCCGCCCAGGGATGCTTTTTCCGTAAAATTATTGCAGAACCTGTTGATGAAACTGCCTGACTTCTGGGGCTCTCCGCCTCCGGGCTTTGATGTTGATGCCGGTTTAATGGACGAGGCCTCATTCGATCCTTTGGTAATGGCGAAAAATTGTTCTTTTAAGGTTTCCAGACTGATTTTTTTCAGCAGGGCATCATAACTGCCGGACACGTAGGATTGGGGCCGCTCCAGAAGGGCCAGAAGAATCGCACCGGACCGGATATCGTTTTCTTCCAGTTCAATGGAGGCCACCATCCATGCATCCTGGAACAGATCCAGGAGCCGGGGGGAAAATACCGGCCGGCTTGAATTACCGGTTTTAAGTTCTTCAATGGCGGTTTCGATTTGTTTGATTACGGTGCCCGATTCGATCTCAAACTGTTTGAGAATCAATGAAATATCAGATCGGGGGTCCTCAACCACTTTCAGGATAAAATGTTCCACGGTCACTTCGTAATGGGTTCTTGACACACACAGTCCGGCACCGGCCTGAAGGGTGTTGGTACAAAAATCATTTAAACGGGAAAGCAAAGACTTTATATCAACATTCACCATGGCAAATTTCCTTTTTATTTAGTGTGTTATGATTTTAACTGCTTTAAATCACGCTCCTGAAAGGTGATATACGGGTCATCTTTAAAGTGATGCCCCTGGGATGCTGACCAGGTGGTCCACCCCAGTTTGGGTGTATTTGTTCCTGTTTGACCCAGCACACATGCCGGGATCTGTTGTTTATCGAGTATCACGCGCAGCTCAAATTCAAATTCAATGCCCACCATGTACCGGATGAGTGAAAACACCGGCAGGAGCAGGTCACCGCCGGGCATGAATTTATTATACCGGGTAAACCCCATGGGACCGATATTGACCCTGAATTTGGTCTGGCACTCCTTGACCAAGCTGCCGCAGACGGCGTCCCTGCCCAGGCTGCCGTGGGCCGCTCCAAGGCGGGTGCAGTCCTCCTCTTCCAGGGGGATATCGCGTTCAATGAACTGGTCCACCCGGGTCGGTGCGCCGGAAAAGTATTCAATGGCCGCCTCAATCCCTGTTGCCGATGCCGTGGGCAAAGAGAGCAGGCCGCTGTAAAAGGTTAACGATTCCCTGGGAAGATCCAGCATGCCCACCATGCCGGATGTGCCCAAGCCCGCCAGGCTGAGCAGGTATCTGGAAAGTCTGTCCCCGGCACCCGGCTGGTAGTTTTCGGGAAACAGCTGTTTTTTCCAGGCCAGATAAAAGAGCGAAATCAGGCGGTGGTGGAACATGTTTAAAAATTCAATAAAGGTATCATCCTTTTTTTTCTTTCGCGCCACCCCAAGTTCATTGTACCAGTTGGGCAAAAGGCCGGAGGGTCCGATAAGGCCCATAAAGGCCACATCCATTTGCGCCTGCCCTGACGATTCATCCTTTTCAAGCCGCACAATGTCACTGGCCGGAAAACAAAAGCCGGGCTGTACACCAAAGCGTACCGCCTCCTGGTCCGGCGTAAGCGCCTCGCCAATCGCTTTTTTTCCAGGTGCAAATTTTTCCAGCAACTCAACTGCCTTGAAAAAGGAGAATTCAAAAAACGATTCATAGAGCTGTGTCTCTATACCAGGATCTGATTGCCGCTTCTCGGGGGCCACTTTTTTAACTCCTTTGTTGCCTGAAGGGTTCTAATGACCAGTCTGGAAAATGAGTTCACCGAGACATATTGTCCTAAAAACCGGTCCAGGATCGCCCCGAACAGATAAAGCCCGGATCCGACAAATTTATCTTCATCCAGTGTTATGGTGATTTCCACGCCCCTGGCAAAGGCGTCATTCACCCGCTTGGTGATGTGCCGGGTTGACACGGATACAATACCGTTGATCTGTTGCCGGGTGGCGCTTGAATTCTGGAAATCATACAGTTTGAGGATCTCTTTTAATGCATCTTCTCCGCCCTCTGCCAGGGAGATGTAATTCAAGGAGAGATGGGAGATCAGCCGCCACTGCAGGGCACCGCCCAGGGCCGGCCGAAAGGTGGGTGTGGGCTTAATCAATGAGACAATTTTATTTACAGGCGCGGCAAGTTCCATGGTGAAATCGCCTCGCACATCGCCAAACGGCAGGCGGGAGGGCATATCCCTGTTTGTGCAGGTGTGCCTGACGGTCAGGATATCACACCCCGGATCTGCCGGGGTCATGTTTAAATCGCAAAAGGATAAAAATACATCCGTACCTTTATCTGATTTGCGGCCGGAGGGCCGACGCTGAACGTGCCAGAATACCTTGGGTTCATTGTCAAGTTCATCGGACAGATGGTGCCGGATGGAGTAAAAGGGCCGAAACTCTTTGGCCTTGCTTTCTGAGGTTGATGCGGCTGTCACCTGATCTATGGTGTACACCTCCGTGGCGTCATACCGGCGAAGGTCCGGGGTAACCTGGTATTCGGTTTTTCTCTGTTCAATGCGGATGGGCTCGGCAATTTTTTTAAACAGGTTCACGGCCGGTGCGGCATTGAGCTGAAATGTATCCGGGTCTACAATGACATTTTTTTTGATTGCCTTGTCAAAACAAAAGCGTATGGTCAATCGGGTGCCCGCCCGAAGGCCATTTAACCGGGTAAGTCCAACCAGATCAAAAAAAAGAAATTTTTCAGGAAAGGTGAAGTACTCAAACAGCAGCAGATACCCGGGAAAGGAGCGTTTGGAAAAGGGAAGCAGTTTTTCATCCCCGGAAAATCCCACCGGGCGGATTGACGTTTTATCCAAGGTCAGGGTTTTCTCGGTGCCGCCCTCCGGGGTAAACATTAATTTAACGGCCGTAACATTATTGAAAAGGCGTTCATAAAGAGGAAATACATGCTGGGACTGGCCGTTTAAGAAAAATCGAAGCCTGTCAAAGGCAATATCGCCGAAATCAATGTCATTGACGGTATCCAGACGGATGTCAAGGGTCTGCACGGTGTTAAGCGCCGACGGACCTGCCTCTTTGACCTCCACACCGGCAACTTTTACGGGCCAAAGCGATACGGCCGAGCAAAGGGTAAAGGTGCACGGACTGCCTTTCACCGGTTTGGAAAACATCGGCACCCCTTTTTCGATGGTGTATCCCTTTTCCGTGATGCTTTTGGTTATGGGGTCAAACTGCACGATGGTCATGGAGGGGATCGGATTGTTGTAATGCGGATAGGTGATGTTGAAAATGGATTCGGTGATTTCAGGAAAATCATCATCAATTTTTTTGTGAATCCGTCCGCTGATAAAGGCAAAGGCTTCAATGAGCCTTTCAATATGGGGATCTTCGCACTTGTCCGGTTCAAGTTGCAGGCGTCCGGCAATTTTAGGATATTTTCGGGCAAAATGGCCACCCATCTCCCGGACAAAGGTCAGTTCCTGTTCGTAATATTTTAAAAGTGTGTCATCCATGGTGCAGTAAATTTTTATAGACCATTTAAACAGGTCATTTAATGGGAAATGATGTAGCAGTTCCGGCCCACATCAAAAAAGGTATCAAATGAGACCGGCTCATTGAGCGGGTCCACCACGAGCATGCCGGTAATAATGAAATAGAGCTGTCCTTTTTTTTTGCCTTGCCGGTCGAGGCGGACCGCCGCTTTTTTCAGTCTGGGTTCATATTTTTGGATTGCCGATTCAATCTCCTTGCATAGTTTTTGACGTACAATACTCGTTTCCGGGTTCTCCACGGAAAAATCCCGGATACCGTAGCCGATCAAAGAGGCGTTCAGATTCGTAAAGGATTTAGGAATCTCAATGGGGCTGCACCGGGTATTCAGCAGGTTTTCAATATCCCGGATCACACTGTTGATGATCGTCTGCTCAGACACAATACGCTGCTGTTCAGACTCCCGGGTCTGTGATGGATCATCATCCAGGAGCCTGTCCAGCAACGAGGCTGTGAGATTAACTGAATCGGTCATAAATCCTTAAACGCCTGTGTTGTTAACGTTCTTAGCCTTGGGCCGGGGGAGGTAATTCCGCCACCAGGCGCAGGGATACAGACAATTCATCCAGCTGAAAATGGGGCTTGAGAAAACTGACCGCCCTGTAGGCCCCGGGTTTTCCCGGAATTTCAGATACGTCAATTCTGGCCTCACGCAAGGGATACTTGGCCTTCATATCCTGGGTGGCGTTGTCATCCAGCAGCACATAGTTGCTGATCCACCGGTTCAGGTAGTCTTCGGCATTCTTGCGGGTCATGAAACTGCCGATTTTGTCTCGCATGATGGATTTGAGATAATGGGCAAACCGTGCCGTGGCCATGATATATTGCAGCTGGGACGACAGCCTGGCATTGGCATTGGCCGCATCCGTATCAAAGACTTTGGGTTTGTTGCAGCTCTGGGTGCTAAAAAAGGCGGCATAGTCCGTGCCTTTGCAGTGGACCAGGGGGATGAATCCCAGATCCGCCAGCTCTTTTTCCCGCCGGTCTGTAATGGCAATTTCCGTGGGACATTTGAGGGCCACATCCCCTTCATCGGTTTTAAAGGTGTGAACCGGCAGGTCCTGGACCAGGCCGCCGCCTTCAACCCCTCTGATGGCGGCACACCATGAATGCTTGGCAAAGGCTTCGGTGAGCCGGGTGCCTAAGGCATAGGCGGCATTGCCCCACAGATACCGCCTGTGGTCGGTGCCGTCCACTTTTTCTTCAAAGTCAAAGGCTTCCACCGGCACCGTGTTCTTGCCGTAGGGCAGGCGCATGAGGATGTGGGGCATGGCCAGGGCCACATATCTTGAATCCTCGGATTCTCTGAACGAGCGCCATTTTGCATATTCGTCCCCGGAAAATATTTTGGCCATATCCCGGGGATTGCCAAGCTCCGTAAAGCTGTCCATGTTAAACAATTCAGGGCCTGCCGCAGACAAAAAGGGCGCATGGGCAGCCGCGGCCACGCCTGAAATTTTATTGAGCAGGGCCATATCCTGGGGGTGGCTGGTGAATTCATAATCGCCGATCAACGCCCCGTAAGATGACCCGCCGAACATACCGAACTCCTCTTCATACACCTTCTTAAACAGGGAGGACTGGTCAAATTCCGAGGCCTTTTCCATATCCTTGAGCAGATCTTTTTTGGATACGTTCATGACCCGAAGTTTCATGCGTTCGCTGGTTTCGGTTTTGTCGACCAGGTAGCCAAGGCCGCGCCAGGAGCCTTCAAGTTTTTGAAAATCCTCGTGGTGCATCACCTCATTGAGCTGGTCTGAGATCAGTTTGTCAATCTGGCTGATTCTTGCATTGATCATGGCCTCGGTGTCTTTGGAAACGGTGATCTCCCCGTCCATGACCTGGGAGACAAATTCCCCCACAAGATCCTTGGCCCATGTTTTTTGGCTTTCATCCCGGGCAAGACGCCCCTGGGCGATTATTTGATCCAGGAGGCTCTCTTCCTGGACGGTCTCTTCGGTTTCCGGGGCATCCGGCTGAACCTGCTGTTCTTTATCCGACATGGGATTTCTCCTTATGATAAATTTTTCACGATTGACTATTCATCGCTTTTTTTACCGGTCTCCTGGCTCAGTTTTGTCAGGGCGTCGGTATTGGAGATGACCTCCTGGAGCAGTTCATCCAGTCTGTCGTTTCCGTCAAGCTTGTTTAAAAGGCCGGTGAGCTTCTCCCTGGCCTCCACAAGCTTGCGAATGGGTTCCACCTGCCGGGCCACTTTTTCGGGATGGAAATCCTCCATGCTTTCAAATTTAAGTTCAACGGCAATGGCCGTATCTTCATCGGTCAGCTTGTTGTCCACCCGATAGGCTAACCGGGGAGCCATTCCCTTGAGTACATTGTTAAAGTTATCCCTGTCGATCTCCACAAATTTGCGCTCTTTGAGTTTGGGTAACGGTTGTTCCGGTTTCCCTGAAAGGTCTGAAAGCACCCCCATAACAAAGGGGATTTCCTTCATCTCAATGGCGTCTCCCTTTTCCACATCATAGGTGATCTGGACTCTTGGGGCGCGCACTCTATCCAAGGTGTGCTGTTGACTTTCCTTGGCCATATCTGCCTCCTTTGGTTTTAAATCTGACGGGTTTATTATTTATAGTTTAAGGGTTTGAATATTCCATTGCTTTGGTGACGTCCAGGGTGCACAGCCGGGTTAAAATGTCCCTGGCTCTGTAATGATCATCATCGGAACTGCCCTCGGCTGTCAGACACTGGTATAGGGTGCCCAGGGCTTCGGCAATCCATATGGGCGATTCCCAGCGGTCCAGGGCGAGGTCTTCAATTAATGTGTTGAGCTCTTCCACAATGGGCCTGGCGATATCCGGCCGGTTGCCCTTCAGGCAGAGTCGTGCCATGAGCAGCTTGAAGTTGGTTTTTTCCCGCACGGACTGGGCGCTGCATGAAGCCCCGAGCAACTGTTCCAGGGCCGGTTTGATGCCCTCCTTGCCGAGTTTCAACAGTGCATCCTGCCACACGGCTTCTTCAATACCGGCGCCCCCAAGAAACCGGTTGACCCTGAACGCCCCGATTTGACCGGAGGCGATTCGCTGGGTTTGAGGGGCTGCCGTCGCTGTTGCTGCAACCGGTTCACTGACGGTTGCGTTTTCAATCCTCCGGTCATTTGTCGGGGGCGGCTCGGTTTCCTGGGAATCGGATTCCTCGGGTTCATCCGGCTCATCGCCTTTTTTGTCTTTTAAAAACTGACCGACCAGGTGGTTGCAGGCTTCAATCGAAGATTTTATTTCCGCAAGTCTTGGGGCCTCATTGCCGAATTTTTCGTCCACAACGGCATCCAGCCGGTTGAAAAAATCCATACATTGGGATGTATGGGATGCCAGCGTTTCATAAAATTGTTTTGACGATGCGGCTACGGCACCGTCAAATTCTTCGGCTGTCAGTTTTCCTTCGGCAATCTGCTCATCCCGGGCCTTTTTTTTAGTCTCAATCTCATCCCCGTATTGATCTACGGTGTCCTTTTCATACCCCACATGCCTGGATTCCTGCCAGTGGTTCCAGGAATATCCAGAGGTTGCCCCAGGCTCTGTCACGGCAATCTCTTTGACAGGAAACCATAGTTTATCATTGATAAATTCAAGGGGGCCCACCCGGTAGTCAAGATCCCCGTCGTCAATTTCAGGATAAATGGTATCCCAGAATTGTTCCAGTAATTGGCTTAAGATTTCAAGCCCCTGGGCCAGCCCTTCAAATCCCCGGGTTGCGGTTAATGCTTCCAGGAGCCAGGCGGCGATTTGAATGTCTTTTGTCCGGTTGGTCAGTGCGTCCTGGGCAATGCTGAACACTGTCGCCCAGTCCGATGTTTTCAACTCATGCTGCCAGTCGCCTTGTTCCAGAACCTCATCGGCCCGTCTTGCCTCCTGGATGTCGTCATAAACAGTCGTATACCGAAGATCTTCCCCCGAGGGATTTTCACCGTCAATGGGCCTTAAAATGGCCTCCATATCCATAGGCTTGCCTCTCCTTTTTACAATTCAAAAAGCCGGTTAAAATCCTGTGCCCGAAGCGGACGGTTAAACATATGTATCATGGGCATATCCGGCACGCCGCCCAGAAATACGGCACCGGGTATCGGGGGATATTTTTTAAAAAAGCCCCATGTATCCGGTTTTACCCCGGTATTTTCAAATGCTGCCAACAGTTTTGACACCGGCAGACTCAACCGGTTTTCTTTTCCATCCTGTTTATAAAATGCCAGAATACTATGGGGTAGCTTGTCAACGGTTTTGCCCGGGGCATTGACACGCTGCACGTTAATGTTCCGCAATTCGGTTTCAAAGGATTTGAAATCG
This sequence comes from uncultured Desulfobacter sp., assembly GCF_963666145.1. Taxonomy (NCBI): domain Bacteria; kingdom Pseudomonadati; phylum Thermodesulfobacteriota; class Desulfobacteria; order Desulfobacterales; family Desulfobacteraceae; genus Desulfobacter; species uncultured Desulfobacter sp. The sequence continues at coordinate 3,651,334 of NZ_OY762614.1, forward strand.
TCGTGTCTGCCGGCTGCCGATGCTTCAAAGGTTCTAAAAACAGGCTCAAATATCGAAAAAATATCCTGCCAGGTTTTCTGCCAGTTTTTAATGGCCACACCGGCTGTTATCAGCAAGGGGTAGGGCCGGCCCATCCGGTCACTGCTGTCCCGGACCAGGCCTAAAGTAAGATCGTAATTTTTTATTCCTTTTGTCCAGAAGCGATAGGAACAGCTTGTGGCCTTTTGGTGGGCCGGGGGGTGTTGGCCGACCGCTTTTTCAATCCAGGCCACAAGTGCCCGGGTTATGGGCGATTCAACCTGAATTGAAAAAAAATCGTCAAAGGCCGGATGTTTGCCGAATGCAGAGATCTTAAACTGATAAGCCGTATCCGCTATTTCCAGCATGTGACAATCTCCCCGGGAACCCTTCCCGGTGTCGCATTGACAAGGCCTGCCACCGTACTGTTTCCTTGCATCTGGTATCTGACCCGTATGGCTTTGACACCCATACGTGTCAGGTCCTGGCTATGTTCGGGGAAATCCGCCGGCGTAAACGTGTGATGCCCGTTGGGAAACTCGTTTAAAAATTTAGGAAAGGATAGGTTCCCTTCATATCGCTTTACCAAGTCAAGACTGCCGATTTTAACGGTAAACATGGTGTCGCATTCGGATGTCGGGGACCACCTGAAGGTGTTCTGGACCGGAAAGTTTAAGTTTTCAAGGGTGGTGGTTTTATCCGAACAGATCAGTTCGAGTACGGTGGCATGGGGCTGGAACTGAGATTCATCATTGGCGCTGGTGGGCATACCTGAGATCTTCACGGTATAGTTGGGCTTCATTGGTTTGCCCGCACGGATGCCCCGGGTTAAAAATTTGAAAAAATACGGGTCAAAGGAGATGCTTTTTCCGTCTAACACATTAGCCTGGTAGCCTTTTTTCAGGGTCCGTTTGATAAACGGTTTGCCCGGGCCGTTGATGAATTTTGTGACATATCCGTCCTGGCCTAACAGCAGGTCGTTTTTATTCTGGTCGCCAGCGAGGCCCTGCATCTCCATCAGGACGCCCTGCTCCCACTCCTTCTGGAGTGTACAGGCCGCTTCGTTCAGGGCAAATTGGTGGAAAAAATTCAGCGGGCCTTCCAGCAGATCCCATATCAGATCCGTCTCTTTGCCCTGGTAGGCCGGCATGGGTTTCAAGGTTTTGAACGCTTTTCTGGCCTTAAAAAACGGGATCTCGCTGGTGGCGGGATCTTCTGTATATAACGTGTTTGCCATGTCAAAGGCTGCGCGCCGGCTCACCACCATGGGCGCCAGGGCGGCCAGGTTGTCCTGGTATATCATCAGGTTTTTGGCTGCTCTGAGCATGGTTTCTGGGTCCATGCCGTGCAGCAAATCGGCAGGGTCGGTTTTGACACTGTCCATGCCTTTTTTTACTGCTGTGGCCGCCTGGCCCAGCATGCCCGATGATGCTTTGGGGGCTCTGCGAAGGGCCTCTGCCTGGATATTAAGGGTGCTTAAATCTTTTGTAAGACTGACCCAGTCCGGTATCTGGTGGGCTGGGGTGTCTGTCTGTGTCTTTGAAAAATAGGCCAGCTCTTTGGGCACCGTATCAAGCAATGACATATACGGCCCTTTTTTTCGGCCCATACGATTGCTCAGTTCCAGCCATTGTTCCCGGCGGGGGATACGCGTTCGGCCCTTGTCAAAATCAGTGATAAATCCAAACCAGGCATCAAAATATGCGGTGCGGTACCATTGATAGAAATCACGTTTTTTTTGGGCAAGGATCAATGAATTTGCCAGGGCATGTTCAATGTCGGCAATGAAATTGTCAATGGATTTGCGGCCCTGGATAGTAAATCCGGCCGGTACCGATGCCAGATCCGCGTCATCAACGTTCCTGCCCCAGAAATTTGAAACGGTGTAGATGCCCAGAGACGGGTCGCTGTTGGCCCAGGCCACTAACCAGGTCAGGGGCTTGCCCTCCATGGAGAGCACACGGGCCAGCCATTTTTCAAGGGTGTTCATCCGCTGGTTCATGACCAGGGTATCCCCCTGCCATGACAGATAGTTCAGGTAGATGCTGTTGATCTTCACCTGAACATTTTCAACAATCTCTTTGCCCACCCCGATATCCACGGTGTTAAATGCCGGCTGGGGCAGGGCCGTCAACGCTTTTATGTCACTGTCCGCCAATTTGGCTTTAATGCAGTTGATACGCCGGACAAGGTGCGCCACATGGCTGACATAGACCCCTTGGGGAGCCCCTGCGTTAAAATCAATCATGTTCTCAGCCATTTTTGTGTCAAATGGATCGAGCAACCTGGATTCGATCAAACGGCAGTATTTTTCTTTTAGCCGGGCTTCAATCTCAATGCTGTTGGTCAGGCCCAACCTGGGAATCCACCAGTTCCGGTTGCGTTCTGCCACGCCTTTGATCGCGGTTTCAAATTTCTCTAACGTGTCGATGTCCGAGATCAGTTCGCCGGACAATGATCTGGACATTGCAAACTGGGCGCCGGCCTGCTTCATGATGTTTAAATTTTTCACAAATGAAAAACTTAATATGCCGCAGAAAAAGATAATTAATGTGGTCCAGGCCGCAAAACCGATATTCCGGGTCAGTCGTGACCAGGCCGCCCCGCGCCGGGTCTGGGTAAAAAGCCCCCGGTCCGAGGGCAGCAGTTTGGAGAAAAAATCATGGAGAAACAGGCCGCGGCTGGTGCCGGGCAGCACCTCCTGTTCGCTGATCAGTCCCATCTCTTTTAAAAAGCTTGAAAACGGGGTGCCTTCCTGGCAGCCGGAACTAAAGTAGATGCCCCGGAACAAAGGGGACTCCTGGTATGGATTTTCCTGGAACAGACCTTTGACATAGGCCCTTAAACCGGATTCAATGCCGTCAAATTCCTTGGGAAACAAAATCAGATCAGGGCCTGCTGCGGTCTGCCCTTTTTTTTGCATCATTAAGAGCCTTAAATTTCGGATCTGTTCGCCCATGCTTTTGAAACACCGGGTGACAAGGCCCTGGGAATCTTGTTCAAATCCATGGTTGACAATACCCATGGCCTGGCCCAGGGCATCTTCACTGAGGGCATCGCAAAAGCCGGTCATTCCCTGGATTAAATCACATTTGGTCACCATGATATAGATGGGAAATTTTGATTCCAGAACCCGCATCAATTCGTCCACCCGCTTGCGGAGATCCCGGCCCTGGCGTTCAAGGTCTTGGGTTTGGGCGGTGTTCAGTTCATCAACAGATACTGTGACAATCAGGCCGTTCAGGGGTTCTTTTTTTCTGTATTTGGCCAACAGCTGCAGAAAACGCTGCCATTCATCCTTGTCCCGTTCCTCATCCACCCGTACCGAATAGCGGCCGGCCGTATCAATGAGGATGGCCTGTTCAAAAAACCACCAGTCGCAGTTCCGTGTGCCCGAGATCCCGGATACGCTTTTGACTTCGGCAAAGGATGATGACAGGTCCGCGCTTTTAATGGCGGTGGTTTTGCCGGACCCGCTTTTGCCGATGATCATGTACCAGGGCAGCACATACAAGGGATTTCCCTGTTTTTTCAGGTGGGATTTTTTCAATGCCTCCACAGACTGCTTCCATTTGGCCTGCATCTCCCGCATGGCGTCACGGTCTTTTTCCGTTTTAAGATCCAGGTCGGCATTGTCCTGCTCAATGATCTGGCTGACAAATTTTTGCTCCCGTTTTTTGGCAATGATTTTCTGTATGAAAACAATGGCCAGCACAAATCCGACGATGCCGGCCACAAGAAACGGGCTGACCCAGACCGGCCATTTGGCCCAGATAACGGCCGCATAAACCGCAACGCCAATAAAAAGTAGAAGCGCCAGCACCAGAACAATTTTAAAAAATAAAGAGATCCAGGTTTTCATTTACGGTATCCTGCTGATTAGGGTCTCGCCAACGTTATGCAGTACAAATTTGTAGATGACAAAGAGCAGGCCGAAGACCACCACCGGGGCGGCAAAGGCTGCGGCATTTATGAGGGAAAACCCTCTGGATCGCATTTGGGGCGATGTGCTGTGATCTTTGATATAGGCCTCGGGGAACAGCTGCATGCCATCAAGATCCGGCAGATCCATGGAACTGCCCGTTAACAGTTTTAGGTTCGAAAGCCTGAGCTGCTCAATGAGCATCTCATCCCCCTGGTTGTGGTATTGGCCGGTAAAGCCGAGACTTAAGCATATGTAGTAGACCTCACGCACCTGGTTCTGGTGGGGGCCGATGGTGTTCATTTTCTGGAAGAAGCGTTCTCCCGCATCCGAGGTGTTAAAGTAGATTCGCTGGAGCTGTTCGCTTTGCCAATAGGTTTTGCCTTCCCAGCCGGACCGCATGATGATTTCATCTATCCAGGCAAACACCGCAAATTTGGCAAGCTCATAATCTTCCCTTGGCAGATGGGCATTGTCGCACAGGGTCTGGCTTTCAATGATCAGCCGGTTGATGTGGGCCCGGGCCTGGTCAAAGGCAATGGTGTTTGTCCCGTTTTTTTTGTAGAGAATAATGGTATAGGCCATCATGTCGGTGAAACAGTCGGAAAGGCGCATGGTTAATTTCTCCTTACGATCATCAGTTCGACCTTCAGGTCATCCGGGGCCGTATCCCAGTACAGGGCGATGTTGTTGCCGGCTTCCACCGGTGCCCACAGCTTGCTGGTGTGATCGATCTGAAAATATACCGCATTGGACTTTCTGGGCAGTTCCTGGGGAATGGTTTCCAACGCATTGAGCCTTGCCCCGGGCAACGATTGCGCAATGAGAATGGGCAGCGACTCCCTGGCACTGAGCTTGGCAATGTGTTTGACGGATTCGGTGACGCTGGCGGCACTGGCTTCGGATTCAAGCATCAGGTAAAATCTGCCCGATCCTTCAAATAAATTGGGGGCAAGTTCGGCGGTGAAATAGGTGCCGTCAAAGTGAAGCGGGATGATATATTCGGGGCCTGCCGTGATTTCATCAAGCAGACGGGTGATCAGATGCTGGGCCTGGGTAAAGCATTCCCATAATTGTTTGTGGTCGTAGTCCGTGACCAGGGTGGTGCCGTCGGCAAGTTCGCCGTTGGCAGATACCTCTGCTGAAAAAGAGGAGAGTTCACCGATAATCTGCCGTAAAATACCGTACACCGACCAGGGGGCGGCCAGGGTGGTACCGGTGACATGTTCAAGCAACGGCAGATACCGGTTCAACGAACGCAGAGCCATCATGTATACCATATCCCTGGAGCCGAACTCTGCGGTGTGAACGCCCTTGGTCCGCTTCACCGATTCAAGCTGCCGTGCCTTGGCCGACAACTGGTCCCGGATCTCTTTGACAATGCCTGAAAGCGTGTCGCAGCCGGAAAGGCATAAACAGGGCGGTATGAACCGGGTATCGATTTTCACCTCTTCAAGACTGCGTTTCAGGCGTGCAATGGGGATCAGGTGAAAATTGCCCTGGTGCTTAATTTCCGTTTCCCAGAAAATTTTGACCAGGAACTGCATCTGTTTGATTTCAGCTTTAGGGCCGTCTCCGTGAATGTCGTCCATTTCCTGGGGGGCACCTGCAAAAATAAACCGGCTGTTCAGATTTTCACCTTGATTTAGGTCCGGTACAATGCCGACATTGCTTCCGGCGTGGTCCAGTTTTTTTATGCCTATATAAACGGTAAATGATTTGCCGCTGTCGGCCCATGCCGTTTCAAATGAGCGGGCATACAGTTGTGCATTGTCTCCGAGTATGACATGGGAATAATCGGGGAAGATGAACTCGCCTTTGGGGACGTCAAACACAAAATTGGCAAGGGCTCCCTGATCAATGTCCACATGGCCCACGCCCCAGAAGTACGGGACGTTGTATTTATACCATGGGTCCAGAAGCGACCGGTTATACAGATCATTGAGCTGGAAATGGTGGGGCTGCAGGAAAAGCCCCTGGTGCCAGAAAATCGGTTTAACCATGATGTCTACCTTTCTTCGGGCACCTTGGTCTCAACTTTGTCGATCTGTTGGGGTCCAAGATAGATCGTAAGGTCCAACGGTGCGGGCATTTTCTTGCGTTCCTTGGAGAAAAATCCTTTTTCTTCGATCACGACGGGAATTTCCACAAGGCGGGTGATCCGGTCTTTTTCAAGGGTATAATATCCGGCCACAATTGCCAGGTATTTTGCACTTTCCGCCCGGTTCATGACGATGGTGGTGGTTTCCCCGGGATTGACGATCAGATGCTTGGATGACGCCACACTTGAATCAAACACTTTGCATGCAAGCAGTTTATACAGCCCGCTTTGATCGGAACAAAGCTGGTTGAATCCATTGGGATCCTTGAGCTGGTAAAAACAGGTGTAAAGCGTGTGGGCCTTTTTATTATCCTGGTTGAGCATGGGGTCTGCCACAACTTGAATTTTCACTGCATCTTTTTCGTAGGCCCACTGGGGCGGGGGGATCTCTTTTTTTGAACAGGCAAAAAGCGTGAGTAACGCACACAAACAAGCCGGTATTATAAGAATATTTTTCAACGTTTTGCTCCTTTTCAAATGGATATTTTCTGACAATTTCTTTCAAATTCCCTTAAAAATGATTCCATGAAACGTCCTGACTCAAACCATTGTTCGATTTTTTCAAATTTATGCACATATTCGTCGTAGTACTTTGACTTTTTCATGGGGCTCAGCCTGGATGCGCCGGAGTCCCGGGCAATGGCGTCAGGGCTCAGTTCCCTGATGATCTCTTTGACCTTTGCATGGGCTGCCCGTTTGCTGGCCTGCTGGGACTCGAAAAAGGCTTTGCCAATCTGACCGATGTAGCTGTCCAGTGTCCGGCCGTGACCGGCACCTTCAAGGTGGTAGCCGATGACCTGGCGGATTGTCTGGTCTGAATCCTGTTTGCCCATGAGGGTGGTGTTGATGGTGCCGATCAGCTGGTTCAAGGCTTCAAACACGGTGTTGATGGAGTCTGCCAGGCTTTCTAAAAGTTCATCGGAGTTCATGTCTGCCTGGGAGACGTTCCGGCCGAGCAGCAGTTTTATCACCCGTGCCAGGACATGGTCGTCAATGGCCGTATTTTCCTGGGTGTTGTTCGTTGCCAGCGGTTGGTTTACGGCACCGGTATCATGTTCAAAGTCCTGAATCAGCCGGTCAAGAACCGCCCGGCGACTGTTTTTATCCAGACTTGCCAATACGTTATCCAGGTGTGATTCAATGGCACCTTCCTGGGCCGTGTCTGCGTAAATGGCTTTGATCTGCTCTTTTAATGTCTGGTGTGAAATGTCCAACCTGTTCATTTTCCTTTGTGTCCCGGGATCTATTTTTTGGGGGGAAGTATGACGGTTTTATCAAAGTCATCATCTTCACTAAAAAAATCGCCGCTGTTATTAGAGATACCGTTTGACGGCAAACCGGTGCCGGAAGATAAGATAACGGTCTCTTCCATATCCTCGAACTCTTTCTCAGGTTCCGGTGTTTGGGGTGTTGGGGCCGTATTCAACACAACGGTTTCCTGGATATCTTCAAAATCACTGGGGGGCGGATCTGGAGGGACCTGGGTACCAAGCACCACTGTTTCCTGCCTCTGTTCAAATTCATTTTGGTCTGCTGTATCCATACGCTTTGTGGGGAGAATATCCGACGGTTGTTTGATGCCTGTACTTGATGAGAGTACAACGGTCTCCATGATATCTTCATCCTCGTCCGGTTCCGGTGGCGCCTGGTTTTCCCATTTTGATTTAAGACGTTTCAGGATGGCGGCAATGGCCTGGTTGTTCTGCCCATCCTCTTGTGCCGTATCTGTGGCGGTCTGTGCAGGGGGCTGTTCATTTGCACCGGCACCCGGCAGGCCAGGCCCTGTTTTTATTTGCAGATCTTTGCTGAAAAGTTCTGATTTTACGGTTTTTTGTATGTCATTGACCTGCCGGATACAGGTTCTGATAAACCCTGGAAAATCTAAGCTCTCTTTTTTTTTGATTAACGATCCTGCAAATTGAATGGTTCGAATCCATAACCCATGCCATTCATCCGCCATGGAAACAGGTGCCGGATGCCAGAAAATATTTTCCGGCTTAAACATTGGGTGGGATTCAAAAAATGCCTGGGCATTGTTTGTCCATTGGTTTTCACCTGTGCTTTGCAGTAGCGCCGCCCCGGCCTGAAAAACGGTGTTTGCGTCGTGTTCATGGTTTACAAAAAAGATGTAAAGGCACAATTGTGCAATGAAATTTGTGTGCCGGTTATCTGCCATGGATGTTTGGAAAAGATTCAGGGGGCGGGTGGTCACAAGGTCCAGCAGGTGAAGCTCATAATCCCAGAAAAAAGGCATCATGCCTGCATCTGATTTTGTGGTGATCCAGATGCTGTCCAAATTCAGGTTGTAAATGGGCGTAACCTGACCGGTTAATCTTTTTTCAACGGAGGTGAGGACCTTTTTAAAAAACGCATATTTTAAAAATAAAATTTCAAGCCAGAATCTTGGATCATCCTTGAACAGGTAGCTGGATGACCCATGGCCGGATAGTTGGACGGTGTTGGGACTGCGTGGCAACGATTGCGGGGGCGGCTCGGCAGATGCCGTGTCATTGGACAAGCGCTTTAAAAATTGGGTCCCGGTCATCTCGCAGGCATTAAACACCAGCATGTAAAATGGATAAAACGATACGCATCCAATGCGGGATAATGCGTTTTGCCCTGTCAAATAGCAGGCACTGTGTTCCGGGCAGTCCGCGCATGGAAAACCATTGGGCACGGCCTTCTTAATATTACTGAAGCGCTTAATCAGGCCGTGCCGGTCCAGGACGTAGGCCGGGTCGTTTGCCTGGCCTGCATAGGCGTAAAAAAAATGGCTTGAATGGGATGCATGACATTGCGGGCAGAAAAGATAGCGGGTCAGTCCGGTATGAAATGAATCCAGCCCCGCTTTTTTCAGAATAGGATCGTCTTTGCAAAGCACCAACTCCCCGCCGCACTCCGGGCATGGGGGGTGGAAAAAACGGTGTTTGAATCTACAGTAAAAAAGCGGTTTCAACTGGGCCGCTTTATGATCCGGGCCGGTCATGGTAAATGTGCCGGGATCCTTGGAAAAAAATTGAATGGTGTCCAGCCAGGCCTGGTCCAGGGTTGTGTTGGTCTGGGAACTGAAGGCTTCGGTGTCGGAAAAACAGGTGTCATTTTGGATCAGTATGAACACAGACTGGAAAACCCGATTTGATCCATCACACTTGAGTCCGCCTTTAATCAGACGGCTGAAAGGCTTTGGCGGCCCGGCAGATTGAAAGGGAAAGGGGGGTGACGTCCCTTGGGAATTGTCTTGTCGCAAGACATAAATATCTAGTACAATCCCATTGTTGCCGGATTCCAGGTATGGAAGCAAAGATAATGTTTTTTCCATGTCCGCCCGCTTTGATCCAAATTACTTAAGTAATGATCATGGGCCGATCCGAGGTATCAACATCCAGACGCAACCCACAACAAAATATGAAAGCAACCCGTTAAATTACTGAGACTTTCATATAAAACTAAAATGTTTTTGAAGAACGCCCATGGGCTGATCCGGTCTATTAATACCGAGCCTCAACCCAGGGGAAAGCTGAATGATCCATTGGAGAACATTAGCGTCTATATCTTATAAAATCAAGTCCGAACAGGAGTTCAAGCGTCGAGACAGATTCGCCAGCACCGGTGGATCTGTTTTTTCTTGGATGCATAATCCTCGGGGATCGTCTCCTGGGTGATCTCTTTAATATCACGGACGTCCAGCTTGTGTTCAGCCAGGGAGAAATTCTGGTGGTTGGTGGAAAAAAACACCGTGCTTCCCGGGCGCATGAGCTTAAATACCTGGTTAAGCAAAAACGGATAGTCTTTTGCAATATCAAAGTGTTTATCGTTCATGCGTGTTGTGGAATAGGAGGGTGGGTCAACCACAGCCAGGTCGTATCTGTGTTCGAGTCGAACCGCTTTTTTCAAGAAATCAAAGGTATCCATCTGGACCTGGGTGTGGCAGGCGGCCGCTAACCCGTTCAGGGCCAGATTCTCTTTGACCCAGGTGATGGCGGTTTCCGAGCGGTCTACGGACAGGGTGGAGGCCGCTCCGCCCTTGGCCGCATAGCAGGAGAAGGCCCCTGTGTAGCAATAGAGGTTTAGAAAATCCTTGCCCCGGGCGATCTCCCGGACCATCATCCGGGTGTTTCTGTGGTCGGAAAAAAGTCCCGTATCCACATAGTCGCTGGGGTTGACCAGAAACTGAAGATCCCGCTCCCACATGGGGATTTTTTCATTTTTTGTATTAATTCTTTGGTACCGTGCCCCGTCCTTGATGCCTGCTTTTCGGATTTTAAGGTGCAGATTTTCCTGGGGGACGTCAAGGGCCTGGGCGACCGCTTTTCCCATCAGGGGCAGCCAGTCCGGGGTGGACTGTTCTCTGGCATATTCTCCCACCACAAGATGGCCGGCGTACCAGTCCACCACCGCCCTGATCTCGGGGATGTCCCAGTCATACAGCCGGAAAACCTCCAGGTTTTGTTTGGCGAAGCGTTTATACAGGTGCTTGAATCTTTTTGTTACCCGGTTGGCCAGCATTTGGGCCTGGGCTTGGTATCTTTCACTGTTTTCCATGGCACATGGTCATACATCATTCAACGTCTAATGGCAAGAAAAGGCAACCCTATTGGGCCTTGGGTGTTTTTAATTCATCAGTTGATCAACTGGTGTATAGGTCAGCCCAAATGCATCGGCCACGGCCTTGTAAGTCACCTTGCCGTTGATAATGTTGGCGCCCCGTTTAATCTCCGGGTTGGTCTGCATCGCCTGTTTCCAGCCCTGGTTGGCAATCTGCAGGGCATAGGGTAGTGTGGCGTTGGTCAGTGCCAGGGTCGAGGTCTTGGCCACAGCCCCGGGCATGTTGGCCACGCAGTAGTGCACTACGCCGTCGATCACAAAGGTGGGATCGCCATGGGTGGTGGCCTTGGATGTTTCAAAACATCCCCCCTGGTCAATGGCCACATCCACCAGCACAGCGCCACGCTTCATGGTCTTGAGCATGTCACGGGTCACAAGTTTCGGCGCCTTGGCACCGGGAACCAGTACGGCCCCGATCACCACATCCGCCGTTTTGACCAGTTTGCGAATGGTTGCCGGGCTGGACATCAGGGTAAAGCAATTGGCCGGCATCACATCGTTCAGATAGCGCAGCCGGTTCAGGTTCATGTCCAAAAGGTAGACTTTGGCGCCAAGCCCGCAGGCCATCTTGGCCGCATTGACCCCGACCACGCCGCCGCCGATCACCACCACCGTGGCCGGTTCCACACCGGGAACGCCGCCCAGAAGAACGCCGTGGCCGCCCTGGGGCATCTCCAGAAATTTGGCGCCTTCCTGGATGGCCATACGTCCGGCCACCTCGCTCATGGGCGTTAACAACGGCAGGGTGCCGTCGTCCTTCTGGATGGTTTCGTAGGCGATACATACGGCCTTGCTTTTGATCAATGCCCGGGTCTGGGGCTCATCGGCCGCCAGGTGCAGGTAGGTGAAAACGATCTGGCCTTCCCGGATTAAGTCATATTCCGGCGGTAATGGCTCTTTGACGTGCATGACCATGTCCGCTGTTGCATAGATCTGTTTGGCCGTATCGACTATTTTGGCCCCGGACCGGGTGTAGGCGTTGTCGGTAAATCCGCTGCCCGTACCGGCGTTTTTTTCCACCAGCACCTGGTGCCCGTTTTTTACCATCACCTCGACTCCCGCCGGGGTCATGCACACACGGTTCTCCTCTGACTTGATCTCCTTGGGTATTCCTAGGATCATATTTGTCCTCCTATGCATGCAGTTATGAATAATGGGGTTCTAACTGGAACAGACAAACTGTTTTGGCTTTTCCCTTCAATTTTACATCGTCCAGCCGGGTCACCCCCTTTAGATTGTCCAGGGTCTCCACGTGGGGTTCAAGTTTTTCCCATACCGCATCGGAAACCAGGATCTGATTGGGCTCGGCAAGGGATTCAATCCGTTGGGCCACATTCACCGTATCTCCCACCACGGTATAATTTAGATGCGCTTCCGATCCCATGAATCCTGCCACCAGCTCTCCATAATTGATACCCACGCTCATTTCCAGCTGTTTAAAGACCCTTTTTAGTTTAATTTCGCGGTTCAGTTCATGGAGCACTGAAAACATTTCAAGGGCCGCACGTACGGCATTCAGGCAGCTGTCCGGATCTTCTAATGGAGTTCCAAATACAGCCAAAATGCCGTCTCCTAAAAGTTTGTCCAGCGTTCCCTTATTCTTGAAAATCAGGGGGATCATCCGGGAAAAAAAATGGTTGAGAAGGATGACCACCTCTTCGGGTTTCATGTTTTCAGAAAAACTTGTAAACCCCTTCAAATCGACAAAAACAACAGCCGCCTGTTTTTTTTCGCCGCCAAGTTTTAATTTCCCCTGCTTGAATATTTCTCCAATGACGTTTTTTGAAAAGAATCGGCTTAGCTGAATCATCTGCTTTTCTTCATCAAGTTTATTGTAGTAAAGCCTTAAAAACACCATGTTGTTGTGCAGATGATCGCATACCACATTGTAAAAAAGGAAATGGGAGGGCCCAAACATATTGTTATCCTTTCCAAAAAGCATGAGAACGGCAATGACTTTGCCTTTGGAAAGTATGGATTGGCCATAAAAGGCGTAGTCTTCATCGGAAAACAGATGGGGGCGGGGAGTGCCTTGTTTGGATATTTTTTTTTCCACATCTTTCAGGCTGGCGATGAGAACGTTTGTCTTTTCCCCAAGAAGTGCTTTAAAAAAGGGGAGATTTTTTATGGCAGTGAGATTGAACTTCTTTTCCAACTCCGTATGGAAAAAATGATCTTTTTTAATTTCATTGTCCGGTGAAAAATATAACGCCGCCGCCGTAAGACCCTTATATTTTTTCAAACACTCCAGATGCCGGATCCAGATTAAATCCTGATCAATAAAATCAATTTGCTGCATGGTGCTGTTCATCTCTTTGATAATCGAGAGCTCATTGATTTTATCATCATACTTTTTCTGGATGGAAAGAAAATTTTTTTTAAATTCTTCAAACAGCGTTACGGCTCTCTTATCATTACTCATGGGTTTTTCCTATGTTGCACGTGATATTGTACTTTCGGTTTTTATAAGACTGTCTGTGCGACCTATGCCGATCCTTCAACGTCCGTTGCGGGCCACAATCCTTGGGCCTATGTGGTAAGGCCATGGCTGCTATTTTAATCGGATATGTCAAGCAAATGGGCATTTCCCTTGAGGATCTCGGTGACATCCGTCAAAGACTGCTCAATGAATTGGGTATTGAAATTTGGAAATAACTTTTTCATGGCAATCATATGATCCACCTTAAACTGCTGTTTTATCTTCTGCATTGCATTTGCGTCAGCCATATTGGAAAGATAATCCGAGAAACCGATGATGGCGGCAAACAATGAATACTCTCCGGCCGCAGACGGTTGATGGTGAAAGGCTGCGGCATGAACCAGAGGGTCTGGCAGATTCCAGTTTTCTCCAATGCTTTTTGCGATCTTGCCATGGTCCATCCCTAAAATTTCCTGTTCGACGGCACTGATGGGAACGGCGCTCTCCTTGGCGCGGGCCAGAATTGTCGTATACAAATCCGAAAAGTTTTCGATCAGATATATCTTGCCGATATCGTGGAGAAGGCCCGCCGTAAAAATTCCCATATCTTTGAATTGGGGCAGCTCCCGGCAAAGATACCTTGCAATCAAGGCGGTTCCCATGGCGTGGCGCCACAGGGTTTTAGGGTCCATTAATCCTTTGAGATCCGCATTCAAAAACGATTCTGATAATGAGAGGCCAAAGGCCATGTTGATCACTTCATCTGTTCCCAGCAGGACAACAGCATCTTTGATGGAGCTGATTTTATTGCCCAATCCGTAAAAGGGCGAATTGACAATTTTTAATATTTTTATGGTCAGCGCGGGTGCCAGCAGGATTTTTTCCACAATGTCATCCAGCGTGGATTCCGGGTTGGACGCTACGTTATATGCCTGCATGGCCACTGATGGCGTGGTAAAAATGGTCTCCACCTGGTTCAGGCGAAACATGACTTTTTCCATGTTTATGTGTCTGTCTTTGAGATTTTCAGCAAGCTGCATCTGTGTGACAATTCCGCGAACGATTTTTTTTGCGGTAACAACATCTTTCGGGGCGGTTTGGTTTGTTATTTTTTTGGCAAGATATGTTGTCAGGTGGGAATCGTGGGGAAGCTGGAGAAAAAATTTTGTTTGATCGGATATGGGAATTCTACTCAGAGCACCCCATAAAATATCCGGGGGCAACGCTGTAAGTTCATTGTAAAAATCTCCCCTGGCTTTGTTAAAACAATGGGTTAACTCCTGGAAATCTGAAAGGGATCCATTGTTTTGCCCATGGGAATTGTTCCGGGATAAAATCGGCTCTCTTTTTTGGGGGCTTTTATTTAAGGTTGTTTTATGGGTGAACAGATCTTTTTGGGCAACCGCCATCAATTCATAAAAAGATTTTCCATCGCCGGGTATCACTGCAAATCCAATGTGAACTGAAATATTTCGCGTGAGGTTGCTTTCCATGCAATGGACAATTTTTTTAAACACAACGTTGCGGGCATCCCGGTCCGTGGCAAATCCCAAAAGGACAAAGGTTTTATCATCAATCACAAACACACTGTCACTATGCCGGAACATATCTTCGATCTCTTCTCGCTTGCCCAGAAGGGACGGCAGGAAAAAATCCTTTTGACCTGGTTCCACCGTCACGTAATATAGGCAGGTTTCCACACAGGCGCGCAGGGTTTTGCTGAATTCTTTGGCGATCCATTTCAACTGCCGGGGGTCAATGGCAAAGGGAATCCTTTTGTCCTTGATCACCGTGGTTACATCACACTCCACATCCAGGTTGAAAAGGTATTTACGGGCAACCTCTACATTTTCAGCACTGTTGAAGTCTCCCAGTACTGCAGGGGGATGACCAAGAATATATGCCACTTTTTCAGGGGAAAGTTTAAATTCTTTTCTCAGAAAACCGGGCAGATCAACGTGATGTCCGCCCGCATTGCACTTTTTTAGAATTACCCTGTGAGACGTTTGCATCATGGTTGGTAGTTCCAGAATCGCGTATCAAAATAGTTGTGTCGTTAAAATGGCTTGATTGTATAGTTATTTCAATAACACAGTGAAGGTATCGAAGCAACTGGAATGCCTTTGATCAAAATGCTTATTTGATAATATCAGTTTTTTCAAGTTCGGTACACAGCCGGTTGAACCATTTCCCACTGGGGAAAAATTCAAGGTGCGCATAGGTTTGTGGTGCGAGAAGCACGGTAAAAAAACTTGTATGACTGGGCATGGCCACAAACAAGACGGCAATGAGCATATAGATGGCGACGGTTTCCTTGAGGTGTTTGATGCTGCCGAATTTAAATGCCGTACCTGCAGATTTTTTTGTTTTCAGCGTTAAAAAATTAAGGCCGCACAGTTCATCCAGTAAGAGGTGAAGGATCGAACCTGCGAAAACAAACCCGCCGGCCATCCAGGAGACAAAATCATTGAAGTGGAACACGCGGTTCAGACCGATGGCCGCCATGCATCCAAAGGCTATTGCCGCCGGTATGGAGTGGATAATGCCCCGGTGAACGGTCAGCTTCGTAAACAAAGAAAAAATAAAAATTTTTATTAAAACGAAACTCGCCGCCCATATGATGAGAAGTTCCATCACTGTATTGTCCGCCCGCTGCTTGAACATGACTAAAAACGATATCAATGTCGCAATGAATGTGAACAGCAAACGAACTGTTAAAGAACTGTCCGAATCAATGTCCGGCAGCAGGCCGCCCACAACGCCCAAGGTAAAGTAAAGCAGAACTTCCTGGGGAGATGCAATCCCTGCTGCAAACAGCATTGTTGCCGCAATGCTACTCCCGATACTTGCCACTGTGAGATGTGTTTTAAAATCCGCCACGGTTTAAATTGAATCATTATCCTTGAAATACGGGTTTTGATGTCACCAAAAAGTAATGTTTTGAACGCTTAAACACACGTGTATTACTTTCAATTATTATTTTGGCCGAACCCTGTTACAGTATTAGGCTGACCCGAAGTTGTTATAACATATAGAATTCGAATTTGTAACTCAACATACGGCGATTTATGGCGCTAATGAGAAAAAAATTACAAAATAAAATTTGTTGTGGCAGATCGACTAATTAAATGCTTAATTCAGATGAGGGGCAGACGCTGTGTCATTGTCTTGACAGACTGCCCATTCATTTAATAGCATAGGACATTCCAGGTTCTAATGGCTCAGGGATAAAAGCTGTCAGGTGATTCGCAGTGCGTTTAGCCACTGCTAAAAGGAGAAAACTATGGATAATATACTTGATCATACGTTAATTGAGCAGCGTTATTTTTTCCCACGTAAAGGCTTTTTTGACAACCCGTTCTGGGTGGATGTTGATGGTGCCAGATTAGCATGCAGCTACCACGAACTTAATCCGGATGCGAAAACACTAGTACATTTTCACGGCAATGGCGAGATTGTTGATGATTGGCAGGGTGATTTTGTGGCCTTGATTCATCAGATGGGCTGTAATTGTTTTCTGGCAGAACTACGCGGATATGGGCAATCCAGCGGCCGGGCGCAATTGGGTAAAATGATCAGCGATGTCCGGCCAACCATCGAATCATTAAAACGTCACCCCCGGGATTTGATTTTTTTCGGCCGCAGTGTGGGGTCCATATTTGCACTGGAGGCTGCCGCCTGTTTTCCCGATGCTGCCGGATTGGTTCTTGAAAGTGCGGTGGCCGATGTGCTTGAACGGTTGCTGCTGCGCGTTCACCCCGAAGAGATGAATGTTGATCTGTCTGCGCTGCAGACTGCAGTGGATCAGCAGTTGAATCATCAGCAGAAAATCGCCTCATTTAAAGGCGATGTGCTGGTGATGCACACCGTTCATGACGGCTTGATTGATGTGAGCCACGGTCAGCGGCTCTATGACTGGGCAACGGCGGGAAAAAATATTCGGCTGTTTGAGCGGGGCGATCACAACAGCATTATGATGCGCAATGCCAGGGAATATTTTTCGTGCCTCGACGCGTTTATTCGCAGTTTAAACTGATTGTGATGGGTAGGTCTGCTATCCGATTATGCCCACAGCCATATAAAGATCAAGGCCGCCATGAAAAATGGGCATGGTTGACAGTCCCAGGTTCAGCGCCTGGAACTCGTGTTGGCCCGGGCAGATAATTGCGGCACGAAAACCTTTGAAGTCAGCAGACAGCTTGTGTCCGATCTCTTTATAAAAAGCTGTGATGTCCTGGGTTTTATCCAGGCGGATACCGTAGGGCGGATTCAAAACCACCACGCCCTGATGGTCTGGAATGGCTGGGGGCGTCATGTTAAAGAAATCGTCGCACATAGGACAGATGCGATGGAAGGCCGGGTGTCGGGTACAGGTCTGTTTCAGGTGATCAATGGCGGTGCCGTCCAGATCCCGGGCTAAAATAGGGGGGAGGCTGCGGGCATCCATGAAACTGACAGCGGCCGACATCAGCTTGTCATGGGCATGGACCATACTTTTTTTTTCAAATCCCGGCCAGGCTTCAAAGGCAAAGGTTCTGAATATCCCTGGGGGGAGTCCACACTGCATCATGGCTCCCTCCAGGCTGAAGGTACCCGAGCCGCACATGGGGTCCACAAGCGTGTCGTTTGCCGACAGACCCAGCCGGGTAAGTATGGCAAAGGCCAGGGTTTCGCGCAAAGGGGCTTTCACCACTTTCTCTTTGATGCCCCGTTTGTATAGCGGCGTTCCTGACATATCCAGGGAGAGTTCAAATCTGTCATTGTCGGCGCGGACCATCAAGGTCTGGCTTATGCTTGCAGGCTTTTCGGGGATGTCGGTATGGGGAAACGCTTCCTTTGAAAACAATCGGTCATGCAGGATGGGCCTGATTCGATCGGCAATGGCTGCCGAGTGATACAGTCGCGATTTGTGGGTCGTGACCTTCATGTCGGGCAGGACCTGGCGGGGCAGGTACAGTTCCCAGTCAACTGCTTTAATCCGATCTTCAAGCTGCCTGAAATTCTCTGCTTTAAATGACACAAGCCGCATGAGAATCCGGGTGGCCGATCCCATCAGGATATTGGCCAGGCAGGCGGTTTTCAGGCGAGTTTGAAACTCAATTCCCCCGGGGCACGCTTTAATATCACTGATCCTGTAATGATCTGAGAATATTTCCCCCGCCCTTTGGGAGACCAGGGATATTTCTTGTTCACAGACGCCGCCAAGACCCGGCGGGCATACAGCAAAAAAAACGTGGGGTCTTGCGGAGATACGACGTTTTATCCGTTTTTCAAATGCTAAAGAATGTTGCACAGACGTATTAAAAGGCCCTTCCGCAGCAGGAGCCGGGGCCAGCGCATCCGCTCTTTTCTCCGGGCCTGGAGCCGCAGCAGGCGGTGTCGTTGGGGCCGGGCATGGCGCCGCCGGATTTGCCGGAAAGGCTTGAGGGGGCGGCCATGAGTTTTTCAAGACGGGTCGAACCGCATTCAGGACAGACCGCCTGGTCATCCCGGCTGGTCATGAGCAGTTCAACAATCCGGTTACATTCCGGACAGTGAAAGTCATATAAAGGCATAACGCCTCCTTTTTTTGTTCGCTGTTGTCTGGATGGAAATCCCGTGTTTGGACAACGCAATGTCTTTTTATTGCGCCGTCCAAACACTCAATAGCGTACACCCTGTACTGGTGACACCTTCTTAAATGAGACGGGGGTAAGATAGGGGTAAAAAGATGCCACCAGGACAGGGTGTAGCTATATTATTTAAATTTTACCAGTGCCCTTCGGCATTGGCATCCTCGGCAAATGTAAATTTACCGGCCTTATAATCTTCAACCGTACTCCTGATGGTGCCGGTGGCATCGTTTGCCACTTTGACGCCTGCACTGTCAAGGGTCTTGAATGCATTGGGACCGCAAAATCCGGTGATCAATACCTCGGCACCTTTGTCACAGATTGATGACGCTGCTGTGATACCGGCACCCTTAAAGGCATTTTTATTGTCAGAGTTGTCAATGACCTCAAAATCCAGGGTCTCGGTATCCACCACGATGATGTAGGCCGCTCGGCCGAATCTGGGGTCCACCTGGGCATCAAGGTCTGTGCCTGTAGATGTGATTGCTATTTTCATTTTTTATCCTGTTTTATCCTGATTTTATTCTGGCGTTAAAAATTGTTAAAAGGTGTTCGTCCAGAAATAAATTGGGGATGGGTACTAATGCGCGCCACCGCCGCCACCGCAGACCTGATCATTTCTGATCTGTTCAAGTTTGCCAGCAATCAGGTCCATGACCACAGGCTCAATTTCCGCACGCTGGTCATCATGATACACATCAATGCCCACCTGGCGAAAGCCCATGAGCGGGCGCATACCGATGCCGCCGACGATCAAGGCGTTTACCCGGTGTTCGGCCAGAAGATTTACAGGTACCATGCAGCCGCCCTGGGCATGTTCCTGGTTGGCAATGGTGGATACCGTTTCAATCTTTCCGTCTTTGACATCCACAAAGGTGAATACGTCACAATGTCCGAAATGGCCTGCACGGGTACCGGAAAGTCCGCCTTCACCGTTGGAGGGGATTGCAATTCTACCGTTTTCCATAATTTTTTCTTTACTCCTTTACGTGTGTATATTGAACCTAAAAATAGTGTTGGTTAACAAAGTCGATCCATTTTCATGGACGGATGCCCCATAATCCGCTCCCAGATCTGTTTAATTTCTGTCGCAGCCGGGCTGTCCCCATGGGTTTCCATGATGGATTTGCCCTGGACCATGGCTTGGGTAAATGCCGGGTCAAAGGGGATTTTTCCAACAAATTCGATGTTTCTTTTTTCGGCAATGGCTTCAATGGCCTTGGCCTGATCCGGATTTAAATCATATTTATTGATGCAGATCATGGCCGGTAATCTAAAATGGGCAGCCAACTGGGCCACACGTTCCATATCATGGATGCCCGACACAGTGGGCTCCGTTACGATAAGGACGGCGCTGGCCTGTCCCATGGAGGCAATCACCGGACATCCGATGCCCGGAGGGCCGTCTGTGAGCAACAGGTCAATGCGGTCCGCAAGTACCCGTTTTCTGGCTTCTTCTCTGACCAACGCAACCAACCGGCCTGAGTTCTCTTCGGCAATGCCTAACCGGGCATGGATCATGTCTCCGAACCGGGTTTTGGACGCGAACCACTGGCCGCAGATTTTTTTTTCAAATTTAATGGCGGATTCCGGGCACAGATCCGCACAGACCCCGCAGCCTTCACAGTCAAGGCTGTCAATATGAAATATGCCTGTGCCTTTAACCGGTTTGACCGCGTCAAACCTGCAAAGGGTCATGCACTGCCCGCAGCCGGTGCACTCCTCAGGGATAATCTCTGCTTCATAACCGCCTGCAAAATCATGGATTTCAAGAACATCCGGATCCATGATCAGGTGCAGGTCTGCTGCATCCACATCCGCGTCGCACAGCATCATATTTTCTGCAAGGCTTGCAAAGGCCGATGTTAAACTGGTTTTTCCGGTTCCGCCTTTGCCGCTTAGGATAACAAGTTCTTTCATCAGGCAGCTCCCTTTCGGTTCACGATCTCTTCAATGGATGTGTACAGTTTTTTAAACAGCGCTTTGTATTCAGGCAGAGCCTGGACAAGCAGTTCGCCCTTTGAATAGGCCGAGGCAATGCGCTTGTCAAAGGGGAGTTCAAGTAAAACCGGTATGTTTTCTTTTTGGGCATAATCCTTAACGCAATCATTGCCGAGACCTGCCCGGTTTATCACAAGACCGCAGGGAATACCCAGTAGCTTGACCGCTTCTACGGCCAGGGTCAGGTCATGCAGTCCAAATGGGGTGGGCTCGGTGACCAGAAGCACAAAATCCGTATCCTTCATGGCTGCGATCACGGGACAGGAGGTACCCGGCGGGGCATCAATAATGGTCAGCTCTTTTTGGCCTTCCAGCTTGCGAACCTGTCTGATGACCAATGGTGCCATAACCTGGCCGATATCCAGAAGCCCCCGGCCGAATGCCGGCGTGTTGGGCAGATTCACTGTGCCCGTTTCCACCGTGCCGATGAATCTGTCTGTTTCGGTGATGGCCTTTTCCGGACAGACAACCGTGCATCCGCCGCAGGAGTGGCACAGTTCCGGAAATGTCACCACTGTTTTTCCGGCTACGGCAATGGCACCGTACCGGCAGATCTCCATGCATTTTTTGCAATAGGTGCAACGGTTCTGGTCGACCTGGGGTACCGGAGCGTTGACCTTTTCTTCTCCAGTGATGTTTGGATTTAGAAAAAGATGGGCATTGGGCTCTTCCACGTCGCAGTCTAAAAGCATAAGGTCTGCATCAAGGCTTGCGTAAAGGTTGGTGGCCACAGTGGTTTTACCTGTGCCACCTTTTCCGCTTGCTATGCTGATGATCATATCATTTTTCTCCTTGCCGTCAGGGCATGTCTCCCTATCCCAGGAACCTGATTTTTTGTAATTGATTTTCCAGGTCTTTGGCGTCGTCTTGTCCTGGTTCAACGGGCAGCTGCATCAGTACACCGTATCCTTCATAGAAATCATGGAACTTTTTTTTATCCATGGTGCCGGTGATTGCGCAATTGGTCATGGGGCTTTGGGCGGTGACGGCTTCCACCAGGGCTTTGGCATTCATGTCCGTCAGTTCTTCTTCCATGATTACCAGATCAATCCACTGCCCTTTGGGGGTATTGGTCATCAGAGATAAGAGTTCGTTGCCGGTTGCACACCATTTTATTTCAATGTTGTGTTGGCCCAACATCTGTTCAAGTCCTTTAAATTGAGCCTCTTCCCTGCTTACAAATACCGCCTGTTTCATTTTATATGTCTCCAATCTCATTAAATACAAATGGCCGAGATTCCCGGTTTCGAAAATCTTCGGCTTCAAACTTAGCAAAGCGCGTGCCATTGCATAGCTGATAATGAACTGATATGCAATGGTGTGAAAAATAAGGCGTATTACATTTTTGGCAAGGGGTAGGTGAAAAAAGAGAATCAAGCGACGGGCGCAAAATTGCAACCCTGTGCCATGCATGCGACAATATGGGCGCAAAAATGAGATCTTTGACGGGTGTTACAACTGATTCGTAACCACGGAAGACACGGAATGCACTGAACGTCAGCCAGCCAACGTCGATGCATGTGCCTCACAATACGGCATAATACCGTGTTTCCCGTGGTTTATCCGGTGATTAAGGCAACTTGTCGAATGCGTCGTGGATAAGCTGTTCCGTTGTTTCCCAAGAGATGCATTCATCTGTGATGGAGACCCCGTACTTAAGGTCGCCGGCATCTCCGTTGCACTTGCATTTTTGATTGCCTTCAAACAGATTACTTTCCAGCATCAGGCCCACAATTCTGTCATTGCCATCAAGCCTCTGATCCACGGCGCTTTTAAATACGAAGGACTGGCCTGTGTATTTCTGGCCGGAGTTGTCATGGGAGCAGTCAATGATCACGGCATCCAAAAGGCCCTTTTCCCTGAGCCGGGCCTGGGCTTTTCCCACGGATACTGGATCGTAATTGGGGGAAGCGCCGCCGCGCAGGACTATATGGCAGAACTGGTTGCCCCGGGTGTTGACAACGGCTGTTTTGCCGGCCGGATCAATGCCCAGAAAATGCTGGGGTGCCTTTGCGGCCATGGTGGCATTGACAGCGGATGTCAGGCTGCCGTCCGTACCGTTTTTGAATCCCACGGGCATGGAGAGTCCCGAGGCCATCTCCCGGTGGGTCTGGGACTCTGTGGTGCGTGCGCCAATGGCCACCCAGCTTAATAGGCCGGCAATGTACTGGGGTGTGATGGGATCTAAAATCTCCGTGGCCGCAGGAAGTCCTAATCCATTGATGTCGATCAACAGGGATCTGGCCCTGCGAAGCCCTTCATCCATATTATAGGTGGAATCCAGGAACGGGTCATTGATCAGGCCTTTCCATCCCACCGTGGTTCGGGGTTTTTCAAAATAGACCCGCATAATCAGATTGATTTTGTCTTTGACGTCTTCGCGCAGGGCCGTCATTTTTTGGGCATACTCCATGGCGGCATCCATGTCATGGATGGAGCAGGGGCCTGCAATGATCATCAACCGTTTATCCGTACCGGTCAAAATGTCCTGTACTTCCTTGCGACCGGCAAGGACATTGTCCGCCGTTTCGTTGGATACAGGCAATTTCGCTCGTATGGCTTCCGGGGAGGTAAGGGTGAAAAATGATTCTACATTTACATCGTTAATCAGTTTCATGACAATTCCTTTCGCGGGCTTTTGTCGCCTGAAACTTTAAATAAAAAAAGCCGCAGGCGGTGTCTGCCTGCGGCTTTAAAAATGATCTGCTTAGCGCAATACAGGCAGCCGGGTATAAAAATAATACCGGTAATAAAAGTAAAATTTGCCTGTTTTGCGGGTGTTCATTTAAGAGTTCCTTTTTTATATCTGTGTTAAAATCTATAGACTTGTTTCTTAGACGAGTCAAGCCTTTAATTGTACCCTAATAAACATCTTAAAAATTATACATTTTTCTTCGGTTTAGCCATGCCTGGGATATTTCCCTGTCCTTTGGGCCATTGTTCTTTACATACGAAATGATGTCTGGTAATAAATTTTATAATTAGCTCATTTTTTTACACAACAGCGTTTGATGGTCAAATTCTATAATTCACACAAACGATATGTTACAGATATTGCCGTACCGCCGGTACCGATCATTGGGCGTAACCACAAAAATATCAGTATAGAGGATGGAAAGGAGCACGCGATTTGTGTTTGGCACTGGAATATTTTGACGACGGCAGTTCATTTTTTGCGGTTGATCCCCTGTCCATAAATCCGGCAACCCTGGCCGACTTCTCTTTGTTTGAGCGGCATCCTTACCAAAACGGCATATTTCGGTTTCGCTGTCTGCTCACGGATGCCGACACCATCACGGTTGAACGTTTAAGGGAACTGCTGGGAAGCTGGAGTACGGTTTACATACACAATGACGAAGCCCAGGATTATAATGCATACATAAAGAAAAATCTGAAGTTCATCCTTGATAATGACGCCCTTTCAACTTCAAAAAAGACAGGGATACTGGTTAACTTGTCCACGGATGCGATTAAAGAGGCCTTTGCCGCGCCGTTTGTGCCCCAGGCTAAGATCAACGAAACAGTAGTGCATCTTGAAAAATTTGTCTCCCAGGCCCTTGATTTTCTGTCGGATATCAAATCCTTAAGCGGCATCGCCGCCATGATCGGGCATGATTATGACACCCACACCCATTCGGTTAAGGTCGGCTGGCTGTGCGCGGTTTTTATAAAGGCCAACCCGGATCTTTTCGGCAGTCCCGGCAGGGAACGGTTAAAACAGATTCTTATCCAGGCGACGGTTGCCGGGTGTCTACACGATCTGGGCAAGGTGAAAATTCCTGAAAATGTGCTCCATAAACCCGGGCGTCTAAATAATCTTGAGTATGTCCTCATTCAGTCCCACCCCGCCTTTGCCATGGCCCTGCTGTTTGAAAAAAAGTTACCCAATGAGACGATCCAGGCCATTTTGTATCACCATGAAAATGAAGACGGCAGCGGCTATCCCTGCGGCCTGGCCGGAGATGAGATTCCTCTGTCCGCTAAAATCTGCCATATTGCCGATGTGTTTGATGCACTGACCTCGGCAAGGCCGTATAAAAAAGGAAAATCCCCGGTTGAGGCCTTGAAAATTATGGCCGGCAAAAATCCGTACCTGGATACATTAAAGATTTTTGAAGCCGAGGCCGTTGAAAATGCCCGGCCGCCGGTAACGGCCATCGTGAGGGATGAACAGGACCCTAAGCTGCGGCGTTTAAGAGAACAGCAGATTGTTGAAGAAGAGGCGGCCAAACGGGTGGACGCCAGGGTGAAATTACGGGACCAGGGTATGTCCCACTGTTTTGATGCGGAACTGCTCAGGCGCTTTATTCAGACATTAAGCAAATCCGACAGCTTTGACCTTTCCGGCCTTTTTTGACATTTTTCTTGTCCCTCTTTCATTCCGATAGGATATATCACATATACAGCGACGGTTTTTTTGTGTTGCTGCGCCGGGGTATATCCACAATCCGCAGTTTATGATAATATGACAAACCTGAAAAATGGATTTTAATTTGATAATATAGGAATTTGCATTTCCTGACATCAATGTATAACAGCCCGCACAAAGGGCGATAATTTAAGGATTTAATGTGACACAACTTACCGGCGCCCAGCGCAAATATTTAAGGGGCCTTGCCCATAACTTGAACCCAGCCGCTTTTGTGGGGGCAAAGGGCTTGACAGACGCCATGATTCAAGAGGCGGACAATGCCCTGAACACATCTGAACTGATCAAGATAAAATTTATTGATCACAAGGAAAAGGATGTAAAGGCTGCTTTGCTTGATGAGATTACGGCTCGGCTTAAATGCCATCTTGCTGGAACCATCGGCCATGTGGCTGTCCTTTACCGCTCCAATCCAGATCCGGGAAAACAAAAAATTACTTTGGTGTGATCCAACGGTCGTGGGTCGATCCGGTCTATCATTACCCCGGCCCAATTTAATGAAAATTAGGCGATTTGAAGGGAGAGACTGTTATGCAGGATACTTCATTTATTGTTTTGCGGGGCAACAGTATGCGTTTGGACGGCGGCACCATGTTCGGCAACGCGGCCAAAGCCCTGTGGCAGAAATGGGTCCCGGCAGATGAAAACGGCATGATTGATATTTCTTCAAACTGTCTGCTGGTGAAAACCGGGGATTACAACATCTTGTTTGAGACCGGATGCGGTGCATATCTGTCCCCTGACATGAAACAGCGGTTTTCGATGAATGAAGACGCGCATGTGCTGATGCAGTCCCTGGCAGAATATGGCTTAAGTGATGCGGACATCACTCATGTTGTGCTGTCCCATCTTCATTTTGACCATGCCGGCGGACTTTTAAGCGCCTGGGCGCAGGATCATGAACCTGCCCTGCTTTTTCCCAAAGCTCTTTTTGTGACAGGCGAAGAACATTTCAAGCGCTCCAAATCCCCCCATTACCGGGACCGTGCCTCATTTATTCCAGGCCTTGCTGAAAAGCTCCAGGGCTCAGGGCGGCTCGTGCTCAAGCAGGGCGGCAACCGTTTGGTTGTGGGGGGGCTGACCATTGAATTTTTCCAAAGCCAGGGCCACACCCCGGGAATGCTTGTCTCCTGGATCCATGCTAAAAACGGAACGGTTGTGTATACCGCAGATCTTATTCCGGGACTGCCTTGGGTCAACCTACCCATCACCATGGGATATGACCGATTTGCCGAAAAGCTGGTGGACGAGAAAAAACAGATGCTGGACCGGGCCGTTGATGAAGACGCCCTGCTGGTATTTCCCCATGACCCCGGCCATGTGGCTGCCCGGGTTGAAATGAATCCCGCGAAAAAAAGGGTGATGCCGGCAACGGTTTTTGACTCTTTAAATATGACGATTTAAGAAAAGGACAAACATAAAAGATGAAGGTAGGCATTATCGGACTGCCCCAGACAGGGAAGAAAACATTGTTCCAGATCCTGACCGGAAACGAGATTACGGACCCGGCCAAAGCATTTAAGCCGGTGCCGGGCACCGCAGATATTTTGGATTCCAGATTTGACCGGTTGGTGGAGATGTATGTCCCCAAAAAAAATGTCCGGGCGCGTCTTGACCTGGTGCTGCTGCCCAAAATGGAGGCTGAGACCATTTCCAAAGGGGATATTTTCAAGGATATCTCAGATATGGACGCGGTGTGCCATGTGGTCCGGGCCTTTGAGGATGAGGCGGTTTATCATGCTGATGGTAGCGTGGATGCCCTGCGTGATTTTGATATGGTGAATTCCGAACTTGTGATGCACGATCAGATTTTTGTGGAAAAGCGCATCGAGCGCCTCTCGGCCATGGTCAAGAAAATCAAGGATGATGACCAGAAAAAAGAGCTGGTTCTCATGGAGAAGATGCTGGTCCACCTGGAACAGGAATTGCCCCTTCGTCTGCTTGAGTTATCCGAAGACGAGGATAAGCTGATTCGCTCCTATCCGTTTATCACACTGAAAAAGCTGGTGGTTGCGGTCAATGTGGGTGAAGATGATCTTGGCAATACGGATATATTAGAAGCGTTTAAAGAGAGTTGTGATGCCCTGGACATAGAGGCGATGCTGGTTTCGGCCAAGGTGGAGGCGGAAATCGCCATGCTGGACAGTGCCGAGGAAAAACAGGAGTTCCTTGAGGATTTAGGCATTACCTCCACGGCCCTGGAAACCTTGACCGCCAGTTGCCTGAAGTCGTTGAACCTGATTTCGTTTTTCACTGTGGGCACAGACGAAGTCCGGCAGTGGCTGGTGAGAAAAGAAGCCAAAGCCCCCATAGCGGCCGGTGTCATCCATTCTGATCTTGAGCGCGGATTTATCCGGGCCGAAGTGTTCAAATATGATGAACTCATGTCGTTTGGCTCCGAAGCAGAGCTGAAAAAGAACGGCAAGTTCTATGTGGAAGGCAAGGAGTACGTGGTCCAGGACGGAGATATTTTAAATATCCGATTTTCAGTATAGTCCTTCAACTCATACACAAAAAATAAAAAACCGGTAACCCAAACAAAATAGGTTACCGGTTTTTTATTTTTTGTGTATGTTTTACGAGGTCCGTGTTTGGGCGCAAAGTTGCCCATATGCAAGGCGCAGAAAAAATTTGTAACCGGAGCAACCTAATGGTTGTGAGGATTGCAATTTTTTCTGCAACGCCGCAGATGGGTGACTTTGCGTTCAAACACTATTCCGGGGCGTTGCTGTGTGCTTCTGTAAGCTTCTCTTTGAGATTCGCCACTTCCTGCTCATCATATTCATACAGGTCAAAGCAGCATGCGTCCTCACCCAGAAGTCCTTCGGGTACATGGTCCCCTTCTTCATCGGGATCAGTCACCAGGTCGGCGTAAAAACAAACAGACAGCCAGCGGTCATCGGGATCATCATCAATGACATCCACCATGGCAAACAGCGGACGTTTGGCCTGGGCTGTATGTTTAGGTCGAAAGGAGTAGCTCACCCCGGGGCGGCTGACAAATTCAAGGGTGATGTCGGACAGTGTGTTGACATGATCCACAAGCTCGGTAAAGGCCTTGCGGGTCTGGTTATCATTATCTTTCCAGTCATTTAATAGCGCGTCAAGTTCTTCCATAATCTATTCCTTTGCGTGTTTAACTAAATGTCCAAGTTCCGGGAAAATCAGATCGTTGCAGGCCAGTTTGCAGGCATTAAGACTGCCGGGCATGCAGAAGACGGCTGTGCCTTTGATGAAGCCTGCCGTGGCCCGGGATAAAATGGCGGCCGAATCAATCTGTTCAAAACTGAGCTGGGCAAATACCGGCCCGAAGGCTGTCAGCTCCTTGTCAAACAGGGGACGCACCGCCTCTATGGTCACATCTTTGGGGCTGATGCCGGTCCCTCCGGTCATGATGACGGCATGGGGGGCGATGCGCTCAATAATATGTTCAAGCGCCTCTGTGATGGCATTGGCATCATCGGGGAGCACCTGGTGAATCACCACTTCATGCCCCTCTTTTTTACTCTGTTTTTTGATCCACAAACCGCTTTTGTCATTGTCCAGGGTCCGGGTGGAGGACATGGATAATATGGCGATTTTAAGGTGTTTGGGTAAGGATATTCGATGGGGATGCGTGTTCATTAGATGCTTAACTCCCTGTAAACACAGTCTTCCTGATCCTGTTCCCGGACATGTACGTGGATCATGTCTTCGGGTTCCGTGTCCGCAAAGATCCCCTGGTAGTCTGCCTGGATGGGCAGTTCCCTGTGGCCTCGGTCCACCAGAATGGCCAGCTCAATGCGGGCGGGTCTGCCGAAATCCATCAACGCTTCCATGGCCGCTCGGATGGTTCTGCCGGTGAACAGCACATCATCCACCAGGATAATTTCTTTGTCATCCACGGAAAAAGGGATGTTCGACGGCCTTACCGTGGGCTGATGGCTGATTTTTGTCCAGTCGTCCCGGTACATGTTGATGTCCATGGATCCCACAGGCGGCGCTGTGCCTTCAATGGCTGCGATCTGTTCTGCCAGACGTTTTGCAAGAAAATCCCCCCGGGTTTGAATTCCCACCAGGGCGAGGTTTTTGACCCCTTTGTGTTTTTCAATGATTTCGTAGGCAATGCGGGTGATGATCCGTTTGTAGTCCTGATCATTGAGAATGCTCTTTTTTTTTGTCATGATATGCCTTTTTACTGTTCGGGTACGCCCTAAAAGTTTTTTCTACCATCTTTTTTTTAGCACGGCAACACCTTGATTTCTTATTCGGGTTCGTATAATCAACAAATGTATATAGGACATCATCATTAAATTTCCGGAAACGCAACAAACCCATTTAGAAAATAATAAACCAAAAAGGCATTAAAGGCGTTGGAAAAATTAGACTGCACAGGCGTGATCCTGGCCGGCGGCTGCAACAGCAGATTGCCCGGTATAAACAAGGCATTTCATAAAGTTGGATCAAATACCATGCTGGATCGGATTTATACCCTGTTTTCCACGATGTTTAAGGAAGTGATCCTGGTGGTCAATGAGCCGGCGCTGTTTTTGGACATCGACGCGTTGGTGGTAACGGATATTGATCCGTCCCGATGTTCACTGGCAGGGCTTCATGCAGGACTTTTTCATGCAGATTCTGAGTGGATCTATGTCACGGCCTGTGATGTGCCGTTTGTCAGTGAAAAGATTATACTCTATCTTTATAGCCAAATCAGTCCCGGTAAGCAGGTGATCATACCCAAAACCTGGGAGGGGCTGGAGCCGTTGGCCGCTCTGTACCATAAATCCTGTCTGCCGAGAATTGAGGCCACCCTTGAAAAAAAGATATTTATGGTTAAAAAATTTTATAAGCCTGAACGGGTCAAGCAGATTTCGCCCCAGATCCTTGAGACTCTGGACCCGGAATTGCGTTTTAAATTTAATGTGAACACGTCTGCTGACCTTGAGACAGCCCGGGAAATGGAGCAGGTTTCAAACCCTGGACATGGGCGTGAATAAACGAGAAAATAACTAAGATTAAATTGTAAGGAGTACCCATGGATTTACCCGCAATGATAAACCAGATGAAAAATCATCCCGATTTTTCCAAGGCCGGAATGGTACTGTACCACAATGGCGTGGTCCGGGACAGTTCCCGGGACGGCAGGGCTGTCACCGGCCTGAGCATCACCGTAGATCAAAAAAAACTTGATGAAATTTTAGACCAGACCCGGGCCATGCCCGGTATTGTGGAAGTGTTGGTACATATCAATTCAGATGTCCCGCTGATGGTGGGAGATGATGTGATGTTTCTGGCCGTGGCAGGTGATATTCGCGAACACGTGATTGATGGATTAACCCATTGCCTGAACCGGATAAAAACAGAAGCCACATCCAAAAATCAGGTGTTTGCCTGATTCGGTTTGACCATTAAAGGAGTTGAAGTGAACGAATTTACCCATGTGGACGGCCAAGGCCGTGTAAGAATGGTTGATGTTGGGGAAAAGTTGCCCACAAAACGTGTTGCCGTGGCAAAGGGAACGGTGTTCATGTCCATGGAAACGCTGTCAGCCATTGTCGATGAAAAAGTAAAAAAGGGCAATGTGCTTGAAACGGCACGTATTGCAGGCGTCATGGCGGCCAAGCAGACCTGGTCGTTGATTCCCATGTGCCATCCGCTGAACATCACCCATGCCCGGGTTGATTTTTCTGATGATAAGGAAAACAGCTGCATTCACATCGAAGCCGAAGTCTCCCTGACCGAAAAAACCGGGGTGGAGATGGAAGCCATGACCGCCGTCAGTGTGGCGGCCCTGACCATCTATGACATGTGCAAGGCCTATGACAAGGGCATGAAAATTTCCGATATTCATCTGGCCTTTAAATCCGGCGGGAAAAGCGGCACCTACACAGCCCCTGACACCGCCTTATGATCAATGTTGCCCACATGAGCACGAATAACCTGGCCTTTTTAGGGGCCGGGTTTGTGCTCGGGCTGTTAACGGCGCTGGCGCTTGTCAAACTGGGCATGCACTTTTTTTCAGGCCGGTTCAAGCAGTTGTCTGACCAGGCGCTGTATGAAAATTCCCGGCAGTTCATGGACATGGCCCAGTCCCATTTCAATGGGTATGTCCAGCAGGCCCATCAGGATTTCAAGGGTAAAGAGGATGCCTTTGCTCGGGCCGTTGATCCGGTCCAGCGCATGCTCGAGCGTTATGAGCAGCGGCTTGGAACCATGGAAAAGGATCGAAGCCAGGCCTTTGGCGCCATCAGCCAGTATTTGTCGGATATGGCAAAAACCCAGCACCAGCTTGCCAAAGAGACGGATAACCTGGTCAAGGCCCTGCGCGTCCCCCATGTCCGGGGCAGATGGGGGGAAGTTACCCTGAGACGGGCCGTGGAACTGGCTGGTATGGTCGACCATTGTGATTTTGTTGAGCAGGATGTGCAGGGGACGGGTAAAGGCTCGCTTCGACCGGACATGGTGGTGAAGTTGCCCGGCGACCGCCAGGTGGTGGTGGATGCCAAGGTGCCGCTCATGGCCTATCTGGATGCCCTGGAAACAACAGATGAAAAGATGCAGAAAGAACGGCTGGATGATCATGCCCGTCAGGTTATGGCCCACGTTGTCCAGCTGGGGTCAAAAAATTATGCCGCAGCCTTCAGCCCAAGCCCTGAGTTTGTGGTGCTGTTTATCCCCGGGGAAAATTTTTTTTCCGCGGCCCTTGCCGCCCGGCCCGACCTTATTGAAAAGGGCGTGGCCCACGGCGTGATTCTGGCCACGCCCACCACGCTGATTGCCCTGCTTAAAACCGTGGCATATGTCTGGCTGCAGCAGGCAGGATACGAAAATGCCCGGTCCATCCGGGAACTTGGCCTGGAACTTTTTGAACGGCTCTCCACCATGGCTGAGCACATGAACCGGCTGGGAAAGGACATTGAGCGCACCGCCGCCACCTTTAATCGAACGGTGGGCGCCATGGAAAAACGGGTGCTGGTGTCGGCCCGTAAATTTGAGAATTTAGGCGTTTCCAGCACACGGCTGCCCGATTGTAATCCTGTGCCGGAACCTGCCGTGACCCTGAAACGGATGAAAGAAACGCATACGGAAATTTAACGACTGATGATACGTTTTGTTCGAAGATCTGTTCTGTTTTATCTGGTGTTGGTTTTGATTCTCGCAGGACCCTTGGGATGCAGGAATAAGAAAAAAGTGCAGGATCCCCGGGGCAATCCGCTGGTCAAGGTTGCCGAGTCAGACCTGCCCGAATTCAGAGATACATTGTTTTTGCAGGATCTGAAGGCGTCCATTGACCAGAGCCTTGCCTATTTTAACCGAGTTCCGGCTTCCCGAACCTATGATTATGGTCCGGACGTGTATACTGCCGCCCATATGATCTTATCCCTTGAAAATTTTAAAGCGTTTCTTGCAACCAAACCGTCGGTTAAAGATTTAAACCGATTTATCCGTGAGAATTATACGGTCTACAAAAGCGTGGGCGGTGCAAACAAAGATGTCCTTTTCACCGGATATTTTGAACCCACCTATCCGGGCAGCCGCACCCCGGGACCTGAATATCCCTGGCCGGTCTATTCCATGCCCGACGATCTGTTCCAGATTGATCTGTCCGAATTCTCTGATGCCTATAAAAACCACAAGCGGCTCATGGCCCGTGTAGATCCCGAGGCCCGCAGGATCAGACCCTACTACACCCGGGAGCAGATTCATAATCAACCGGACTTTGAGCAAAAAGCCCGGCCTGTGGTCTGGCTGGCCAACCGCGTTGACCGTTTTTTTCTGGAGATCCAAGGATCGGGCAGGGTGGCCCTTGCCGATGGTCAGATTATGCGCCTGCATTATGCCGGGGTGAATGGCCGTAAATACAGTGCTGTGGGAAAATATCTCATTGATAAAAATGAAGTGCCGAAGGAGAAGATGTCCATGCAGGCGATCCGAGAGTGGCTCACCACCCACCCGGACCGCATGGACGAGGTGCTGTTTACCAACGAAAGCTTCGTGTTTTTCAAGGAAGGCCAGGGCGGGCCCTTTGGCTGCATTGGTGTTGCCGTAACGCCTGTGCGCTCCATTGCCACGGACACCAAATTGTTTCCCCAAGGGGGACTTGCCTTTATCCAGACAGCCCTGCCTGTGGGCGTGGGGCAGCCAAAAGAAGATTGGCCCAGGGCATCTTTATTTGTGCTCAACCAGGATACCGGCGGGGCCATCAAGGGCCCGGACCGGGTGGATCTGTTTTGCGGTGCCGGTGACTGGGCCGATTACACGGCCGGCCACATGACGGCCAGGGGGCAGCTCTATTTTCTCGTTCTTACCCCGAAAAATTAACGGTCTTTTAAAAACAGACTGTGATACTCATCTTCGGACATGTGCTTTTTAATATATGTGTTGAGCCAATTGTAGATATCTTCAAGTTCCTGGTCGGAAAGCCTTGGCACAAGCGCTTTGATAAAGGTGTCCTCACTGAATTTCTGTAAGTAAAACATGATTGTTTCCTCATCGCTTTCCCTGTCCATGCCGAATGCGGCTATGCCGTCGTATTCCTGAATAAATTGGTGGGTGTCTCTTTTCATTTCCTATGCCCAGAGTTGTATTGGATTTAATAAAAGTTATCAGCCAAGAATAACACCTTTTTTAAAAATAAAGGTCAACCTGTTTTTTTCTGGCATGCTTTCTGCTCATTTAATTTTGAATGAGAAAATTTATCCAGAAAAATATTGATACGAAACTGGGAGATTCCCAAGGATGAAAATAATATTGCATGCCAACAAAAATGATGCCCACCGGAACCGGTTGAAGCGTACCATTGAAGGGACGTTTTCCGAAGGTGAAATCATTTTAACGGACCACGCGTCTCAGTTGTCTATGGTTCTGGGCAGACCACTACACAATGTTTCAGTCCTGATTGTTTTTATAACCGATACCGAAAGTGTTGATCTTTTATTTCCCCTAAAGCATTTATTCGAAAACATTAAATTGATTCTGATGTTCTGTGATAAAGTCGACAACACTCAAAAATCTGTTCTCTTACTGGAACCTTTGTTTACCAGTTATTCTGAGGATGATTCCCAGGATATTATTTCGGTTTTACAACGCATCGCACAAAGGACAATGTACCCAATTGAATAATCTACAAATAAATAAAGGCCGCCTGCTTTGTGATTCAGGCATAAATTCTAATTTCTTGGAAACAAGAATACAAATCGTTCTTGTTTTCAAGAAATTATATGTGATCAGGTGGCAGGCAATACGTTTTAATAACCGCAACGCTTTGTTTTATTGGCAATAATTGATATTTTGTCCGATGGCATACCTTTCGCATAGTATGCAATACATTCAAAAAAAATCGCAACGTATAAAAAACCTGCGAGGGAGGATATGAAATGAGAAAATTGACATTAAAAGCAAAATTAATTGCCGGTGGCGTGGTGGCGGCAATCTTGCCCTTGGCCGTTGTGGGGCTGTTTTCGATCATCGAAGCCTCCGGTGCACTGGTCAGCATAGCCAAAGGACAGGCAAAGCTGACGGCCGAAAATCTTGCCTCCATGGTTGATCTTTCCATGAAGCAGGAAATTGGCAAAGCCGAAGCCATGGCATCGGAATTCTATATCCAGGAAATAGCCAAAGGATCCAAAAATGACAACGTGTTGGCCGCTGCAGAGACTTACTTGGGCACCGTTTATGAAAGGACTGGAGAGAATTATGTGTTCTTTTTTGTAGCGGATAAATCCGGTCAGATTATAGCTGATAGCGGGTATGGCAAATACAGGAGACAAAATACAAATTTGTCAGACAGAAAATATTTCCAGGACGCCAAATCAGGCCAAATTATCATTAGTACCCCTGTTATCTCAAAAGCCGGCGGGATGCCCATCGTTGTGGTTGCCGTTCCTTTGAAGGATAGCTCAGGTTCATTTGTCGGAATTCTGGGTGTATCTGTAAAGCTAACAGCTTTGTCTGAAGAAATTACCCAGGTAAAAATAGGAGAGACCGGCTATCCTTTTATGGTCGCCAATGACGGACTTTTTATTGCGCACCCTGTAGCGGATTATATTTTCAAGCTCAACATGTCCTCCCTTGAGGGCATGGAGGAGATTTCCAGAAGAACATTGGCCGGAGAATCAGGCGTTGAAAAATATCGTTTTAAAGGGACCGATAAGATTGCAGGGTTTGCCCACGTGCCTGCCACAGGCTGGAGCCTTGTGGTCACCCAGAATGAAGCTGAATTTTTAGCGCCTGTGGTGTCTATCCGTAATTTGGTGCTTGGCGCCGGCGCAATTTTCCTGGTGTTGACTGTCTTGGCGGTGCTCTGGTTTGTTAAAGGCATTATGCGGCTCCTGGGGCATGATCCCTCTGAAATTGCCAAAGTGGCCAACCTGATTGCTGCGGGCGATTTGACCTATGAATTCCCCGGGACCGGCAAATCAATCACCGGGGTCTACGCCAGCATGCAACAGATGACCAATAACTTAAAACATATGTTCCAGGACATTTCCCAGGGGATTCACACATTGACATCGTCTTCCACCGAACTGTCGGCGGTGTCCAAGGAGATGACGGCTGGGGCTGAAATGTCATCCCAAAAAGCAAATAACGTCTCTGCGGCAGCAGAAGAGATGGCAACGGCAATGAACAGTGTTGCCGCCGCCACGGAACAGACAAGCGCCAACCTGCAGATGATTGTTGCTGCGGCAGAAGAGATGTCCGCAACAATCAATGAAATCTCATCAAATACGGCCAAAGGAAGTCAGACAACCAGCCAGGCGGTTGAAAAAGCCGAACATATTTCCCAGAAAGTAGATGATCTGGGAAGGGCTGCTGCCGAGATCAGCAAAGTGACCGAAGCCATCGTCGAGATTTCCGAACAGACAAATCTTTTGGCACTGAACGCCACCATAGAGGCGGCAAGGGCCGGTGAGGCTGGAAAGGGGTTTGCTGTGGTCGCCGGTGAAATTAAGGAGCTTGCAAAGCAGACAGCCCAGGCAACCGACGAAATTGGCGTAAGAATTGGTGAAGTGCAGTCAACAACAACGGAATCGGTCAACGCCATTAAAGATATTGTCGCGATCATTGATGATGTCAATACCATCGTTACATCGGTTGCCACTGCCATTGAAGAGCAGTCTGCCACAACCCAGGAAATTTCCAATAATGTCAGCCAGGCAGCCGCCGGTGTTCAGGAGGTCAATGAAAATGTCAACCAGACTTCCGTTGTCGCAGCTGAGGTGACCGAGGATGTTCACCATGTCAGCCAGTCTGCAGAAGAGATCTCGGCCGGAAGCGTGCATATAAACGAGAGTGCCCTGGAGTTGTCCAGGCTGTCTGAAAGTCTCAATGAGATGGTCGGCCGGTTTAAGCTGTAGCTATAGCATTTGCATATAGCCGCAAATCCTATAAGGCCCAATAGTTCAACTATTGGGCCTTTGCTGTGCCTTGTATGTGCCCCAAAGCCCGACGCAATTTTGTCCGATTTATTTTATCTGCCGGCATCCATAAACAATCTGTAAAATGAATCGCCGCCGGTCAGCGAAGAATCCTGGGCCGGTTTCGTTACTTCTTTACAAGCATGCGCTTATCTCTTATACTTTTGAAGTTTATAGCGCCTCACTTACATAGCATAATTGCATTACTACAGGTGGTTTCATGGATTTTCGCAATATTGAGTCGTTTTTGAACGTTGATAGAAACGAAGCCCGAAAGCTGGGGCGTCTTCTGGCTGATACCCTGACGTCTGATCTGGAAAAAATCCGCCGTGGTCTTAAGGATAGCGATGCGCAGTCCATTCGTTTTGTGGCCCATTCCCTAAAGGGCGCGTCCGGGAATCTGGGATTTGAAAAACTGTCTCAACTGGCTGCGGATATCGAGATGCGTTGCCGGGCCGGTCAGCTTGACGGTTTGCAGGATTTGCTTTTGGACATGCAGCACCTGTTGGAACAACTTGAAGACAGCTTGTCAGGACGGTGATATGGCTGACGCATATTCCATACTTGTGGTCGACGATAACCGGTTGAATCTTGTGCTCATTGAAAAAGTGCTGACCAAGGAGGGGTATGTTGCGCTTCTGGCGGACAATGGACCAGATGCCCGGTATATCGCTGCCCAAAAACATCCCGACCTGATCTTGCTGGACATTGAAATGCCCGGTGAAGACGGCTTTGAAGTCATTAAAAAGCTTAAAAATGATGCGGCAACCGTCACTATCCCTGTGCTCTTTTTAACGGGGGTATCCGAGGTGGATGTCAAATTAAAGGGGTTTGAGCTCGGGGCTGTGGATTATATCCTCAAACCCTTTCATCCTCAGGAGGTTCTAGCCCGGGTGCGCATTCACCTTAAACTGTCCATTGCCACCAACTCCCTGATACAGGATCAGGCCAGAAAACTGCGCCAGGTAAGCCAGGCCCAAAATGCCATGCTGCCGAGTCCCGAAGACTTTCCCGATGCCGGATTCAGTGTGTTTTATAAGCCGCTGGAAGAGGCCGGTGGGGATTTTTATGATATTTTAAATATTTCAAAGCAGATCACCGGATACTTCCTGGCCGACTCCTCGGGCCATGACATTGAAACCTCGTATGCCACAGCCTCGGTCAAGGCGCTTTTAACCCAGAACTGCACTCCGGTCTATTCGCCCAGGGAAAGCATGGAAATGATCAATGACGTGCTTGTGGAAATTTTGCCCAGGGAAAAATATTTGACCGCATGTTACATGCACCTGAATCGCGGTACAAGGACAATGACCCTGGTGAATGCAGGCCATCCCCCTGTGGTTTACATGCCCAAGGGGAAAAGACCTTTTTTTATTAATATCCAGGGGGATATTCTGGGCATGTTTGCCGATGCGACATTTGGCCTGAAAAAAATTGCAGTGAATGACGGGGATCGATTTTTCATATATTCAGATGGTCTGGTGGAATCCACACAAAAAAAAATTTCATGGGTGGCCGGAATGGCCGGGCTCTTATCTGCCTTTGACGGATTGGATAAAATTGCGCTTTCTCAAATTCCGAATGTGCTGATCTCCCGTCTTTTTAATGGAGAGCCCATACCCGAGGATGATATCGTTCTTTTATGTATTGAGGTGTGATAATGCCTTCATTTCAAGATGTCTATGAGTTTAAGGAGGAGGGGGATCGTGTCCTTATACGATTTTCTTCCGCCATGGAACATATTGATACGGCCTGTGCCGCAGTGCTTCTTTATCTTCGATCCAAAGGCCCTAAGTTTTTCCCCCATTTGTTTGCTGTCAATTTAGGCATGCGCGAAGCCATGGCCAATGCCGTGCGACATGGGAATAAATACGATGTGGAAAAACTGGTTTGCATGGAACTGGACATCAGCCGTGCCCCATGGCTGCGTATGAAGATCACAGACCAGGGACCGGGGTTTAAATGGATGCAGGTCCAGAATAAAGTCGCGCCGGATGAGGCGGACCACGGCAGGGGCATGAGCATCATGAAAACCTATTTTGACCGGTTCAGTTACAATGAAAAGGGCAACATCCTCTACCTTGAAAAACAGATTTTATAATAAAATTAATTCCTCGTTAATACAATCCTAACCAATATCTAACGCTTTCAGGGTAAAAAACTAACATTAGTTATCTTTGCAATGATAAAAAAGATGAAGGATGTTTATGAGCAGTCAGCTTACCCGCGCCATGCACAAGATCAAAAAGGAGATTTTATCCCTTGGTGCACTGGTGGAAGACCGGTTTAAAAAAACAATATATGCCATTAAAACAGACGATATCGACCAGGCCACCCGGATTATTGAAACCGACTACCTGGTGGACGCCCAGGAGGTTGAGGTCGAAGAGGAATGCCTGAAAACCCTTGCCCTGTACCATCCGGTGGCAACGGACCTGAGACTGATTACCGCTGTGATCAAGATCAACAATGATCTTGAACGTATTGCCGATTATGCCGCCAATATTGCCCGTCGGTTTAAGAAAAGCGGGCGCACTTCAAATCCCTTTCAATATGATTATACGCCCATGGCCGAACAGGCGGCAAAAATGCTTAAATTCAGTTTGGACGCCCTTGTCAGTCTGGATGGAAACATCGCGTATCAGGTCCGAGAGATGGACGCAAAGGTCAATGAGATGCGAAATGAAGCCTACGAAGTCATGAAGGATACCATACGCAAACATCCGGAAAAGGTTGATGAAATTATTAATATGTATCTTATTTCACGGCATATTGAACGGGTGGGCGATCACACTAAAAATATTGCCGAGGAAGTCATTTACCTGATAGAAGGTGAGATTATCCGTCATTCTTAAATTTTAACAATAACCTAACACGGAAATAAAAAATGTCCAAAGAGACCATATTGATTGTTGATGATGAGGAAGACATTCTTGAGCTGATCAAATTTAATCTAAAGGGCGAGGGGTACAACATACTCCAAGCCATGACCGGGGAAGAAGCCATTAAAATTGCTAAACAGTCCGGTCCTGATCTCATGGTGCTTGATCTTATGCTGCCGGGAATCGACGGGCTTGAAGTCACCCGGTATTTGAAAAATAATGACACCACCACGGATATTCCCATCGTGATGCTCACAGCCAAAGGCGAGGAATCCGACATCATTACCGGTTTGGAACTTGGGGCCAATGACTACATATCCAAGCCCTTCAGCCCAAGGGAGCTTACGGCCCGGATTCGCGCCATTTTGCGCCGCCGCCAGAAAAACAGTGCCGAAGCGCCGGTTCGTGTCCGTCAGGAAGGGGATATGGTCATTGACCGGGCCAAACACCGGGTCTCCATTGAAGGCAAGCTTGTTGAACTGACCTTGTCTGAATTTGAACTGCTCTCCTTTCTGGCTGAGAAAAAGGGCTGGGTGTTTACCCGGGGGCAGATCGTGGACGCCATTCATGGGGAAAATTATGCCGTGACCGAACGCAGCATTGATGTTATCATCGTCGGATTGCGCAAAAAGCTGGGCAGTTATTCATCCTGTATCGAAACGGTTCGGGGTGTGGGGTATCGTTTTAAGGAATAGATACCACCCATTTTCTGCCTCTTGGCTGTATCAATAATAAATTTGGATAACAAATTTTGGACCAGACATTTCCATGTTTCGTAAAAAAACAAAGCTGATTTGGCGGATTTTCCCATCGTTTCTCGTTATTACGCTTTTATCTCTGGCCGTTGAAGCCTGGTATTCCACCAGTTATTTTAAAAGCTTTTTTCTTGAAACTGCCGAGCGTGAACTCTCGGCCAGGGCCATCCTGTTACAGGACGTGTTTGGTCATTTCTTATATGTGGACGGCCACCCCCACGCGGAGGTTGATGCCCTATGTAAAAAACTGGGGAAAAAAATTCAGACCCGCATTACGGTTATTCTCCATTCAGGAGAGGTAATCGGTGACTCCTTGGCCAGGGTAGAGACCATGGAAAATCACAGGAATCGGCCTGAAATCCAGAAGGCGTTTTCCGGGGGAAAGAGTGTGGCCATACGCTACAGCGACACCCTGGATAAGAATATGATGTATATTGCCATGCCGCTTGCTTACAGTGGGGGCGATGCCGCTGTGATCCGGACGGCTGTTTCCATTTCGCATATTGATGCCAAAGTTGAGGGGATGCGTAATTCAATTGCTTTGGTCCTGGTGTTGACCACCGTGGCTGCAGCCCTGGCAAGCCTGTATGTGTCAAGGCGCATAACCAGGCCCGTGGAAAAGATGCGTCAGGGGGCCAAGGCGTTTTCCAAGGGCAATTTGACCCGCCAGCTGTCCATTCCGGATACCGAAGAACTTTCCCAGCTGGCCCGGGCCATGAATTCGATGGCGTCCGAACTTAATAAAAAAATTATAGATGTCAAAAACCGAAGCCGGGAACTTGAAGCTGTCCATGCCAGTATGGAGGAGGGGGTCATCGCCATCAGCAGCGGGGAACAGATCATCACCATCAATAAGGCTGCTGCTCAAATATTTGACTTCCCCCCGGAAACGCTGAAAGCAAAACACGTGCTTGAGGTTGCCAGAAATTATGATCTGCAGATCTTCCTTAAAAAGGCCCTTGCCACCGCCGAACCCGTGGAAGATGATATCATCATTGACGCAGATGAGCGCATGGTGCTCAATATCCATTCCACTGCATTGTATGACACCCATGATGAACGCATGGGCACCCTGATTATTTTCCGTGATATAACCCGGATCAGGCTGCTTGAAACCATGCACAAGGATTTTGCGGCAAATGTATCCCACGAATTAAAAACACCTTTAACCACAATCAAAGGGTTTATCGAGACACTTCAGCAGATGATGGCAGACGGGGAGCATACAGCCCCGGATTCATCAGAGCAGTTCGCCAGGTTCCTGGGGATCATTGAAAAAAATGTGAACCGGATGGTCCGCCTGATTGAGGATCTTCTGGCCCTATCAAGACTGGAGCGCCTGAAAGGCACCGATATTCAGCTTGAGATTCACCCTTTGGCCGATTCGATCCATAAGGTCGTAAGGTTTTGCGCCGACCGGGCCCAGTCTCTGGGGATATCAATGGACGTCCACTGCCCGGACACCATCGCAGGTATGGTGGACCCCACCCTCATTGAGCAGGCCGTGTATAATCTGGTGGATAATGCCTTAAAGTACGGCGGTGAGGGAACATCCATTACTATAAATGCCGAACTCAAAGACGATAAAATGGAGATCCAGGTCAAAGATACGGGGCCGGGCATTGATGCCAGCCATCTGCCGAAAATATTCAACCGGTTTTACCGGGTGGACAAAGGTCGAAGCCGGGAGCAGGGGGGGACTGGCTTAGGGTTGGCCATCGTCAAACATATTGTCAGGTACCACAACGGCCGCATTGATGTGGAGAGCCGCCGGGGGAAAGGGACCTGCTTTACCATGACCATTCCTGTGGAAACAGAAAAGAAAACTGTTTCTGGTTAATCGAATTTAAGTGCGCAGCACTTAAACTCTGTGTCCTCTGTGGTTAAATAAATAATGCGGGCGAAGCCCGCTGATTTAACAAATCCCTTCGGGATTTTTTATTTTAAACCACAGAGAGCACAGAGGTTTGGCTCTCGCCAAACTACACAGAGCATCGTTTTAGATAATGTTTTTGCGTGCGGCCATCTATTCTATCAGCTGGAACAAAGCCCGGGCATTTTCTCCCAGAACCATCTGTTTTTGCTCCTGGGTCAGCCGGGACTGGTCAAGGTCTTTATAATACCTGTCAGGGGTGAGCAGGGGGAAATCCGTGCCGAACAAAATTTTATCCAGAACCCCGGCGCTGGCGGCCATGTCGTAGATCTGCGGGTCATAAAGAAACACGGATGCGGCCGTATCATACCAGATGTTTTTAAGCAGTTCTTTCATCTGCCGTTTCATGACATGGTAAAAGAAGATGCCCCCGCCCCAGTGGGCAAGGATGATTTTATTGTCCGGAAAACTTTGGGCCAGATGGTCAATCTGCCCAAGGGTAATCGGCGTTTTCCCCGGATATTGATGACCCACAGGCTCGTTGGTATGGATCATACATGGTAAGTTTCCCTTGGCCCGGAGCACTTCCATTACAGGGGCCAAAAGCCGGATAGCCCGATCATCAATACCGGACAGGTAAAAGGCCAGTTCCCCCACACCGCTAAGCCCCGCATCAATACAGCGCTCTGCCTCTTTTGCCCCATCTGCCCAGTTCAGATCAAAACAGGCCAGGCCCCGCAACCGCTTGGGGTGGGCCGTGACCGCCTCAATGATTGCATCATTGTTTCGTTTTGCATATTCAGGGTTGCGCCATGGAAATCCGAAAATAACGGAGATGTCCACCTGATGCCGGTCCATGGTCTCTATCAGCTGAGAAACTGTTGTGATTTTGGACTTTGAGGAATCATATAACAGCTTAAATTCAGGTTCCCCCTCAAAGAACGGGGTCCTGTTGTCTGCCACGTCCTGGAAAAAA
This sequence comes from uncultured Desulfobacter sp., assembly GCF_963666145.1. NCBI lineage: Bacteria > Pseudomonadati > Thermodesulfobacteriota > Desulfobacteria > Desulfobacterales > Desulfobacteraceae > Desulfobacter > uncultured Desulfobacter sp. The sequence continues at coordinate 3,694,326 of NZ_OY762614.1, forward strand.
AGATGGGTATGAACATCGATAATCACGGCATTGTCCCCAAAAGGATAAGCATTGAAAAAAACTACCAGGCAATATATATTAAACCCCCTGCTCAAACAAGGGCGAATAAGGGATGAGGTGATGGATTACTATCCGATTTTTTTAGATGTTAAAGACAGAAACTGCCTTGTGGCCGGCGGTGGGGCTGTGGGGACCAGAAAGGCGTTGGGCCTTGCCCGGGCAGGTGCCCGGGTGACCGTGGTCAGCCTTGGGTTTTCAGATGAGTTGTCAAATCCACCGTGCAGCGCCATCACTTTAAAAGAAAAAGAATTTGACGATTCGGATCTGGACGGCATGAGCCTGGCTTTTGCCGCCACAGATAATATGCAGTTAAATGCCAGGATACGGCAGGCTGCGCAAAAGAAAAATATATTGTGCAACATTGCCGACGGCCGGGACAAAGGGGATTTTATCCTGCCGGCCGTGGTGGACCGGGGCGATCTGTTGTTCGCCGTATCTACCTGCGGGGCAAGTCCGGCCCTTTCAAGACGCCTGCGTATGGACCTTGAAGCACAATTCGGGCCTGAATACGGTATACTTGCCGCGCTTCTGGGCCGCATCCGAGCTGTTTTGCTGGAGCAGGGACATGATCCCAAAGGTCACCGAAAAATTTTCCGTGCCCTGCTTGATGCCGATTTGCCCGAAAAGATTGCCGCAGGAGAAACCCGGCAGATTGATGCCGTACTTGCCAAGGTCCTGGATGACGGCTTTTGCCTGGAAACGCTTATGCCTGATTTCAGTGCCAGGGAGTTATGATGTTTATGAATATTCCTTTTATCCTCTTACAGTGTGCAACATTTTTTTACCTGATCAGCACCGCCGGGTATTTTTGCTATCTGTTTCACCAGAAAGACCGGATCCAGCAGACCGCCTTCGGAGCTGTGGGGGTCGGGGCTGTGGTGCATCTGTTTGCCATTGTTCTGCAAAGCGCGGCCCTTGGCGGACTGCCCATCTACACCCTTGGCCAGAGCATGTCCATGGCAGGGGTCTCCCTTGCAGCCATGTTCATTTACACCCAGTACCGGTTCCGTTTGAAAATTTTAGGTGTGTATGCCACGGCCATGATCAGTGTCCTGATGCTTGCCTCCCTCTTTTTGCCCGAGACGGCCAAGGCCCCGGACCAGATATACAAGGGAATTTTCTTTTACGGGCACATTATACTGATTTTTGCCGGGGAATCCATGCTGGCCCTGGCCTGCGGTGCGGGTATCCTGTACCTGATCCAGGAGCAGGGCATTAAAGGCAAAAGTCCGGGATTTTTTTTCAAACGGCTGCCCTCTTTGGATTTTTTAGATGCCGTCTCCTATACTTGCATCACCACAGGGTTTGCCCTGCTGACCTTCGGGCTTGTTACCGGGTTTATTTATGCAAGATCCGTGTGGGGCAGTTTCTGGCGCTGGGATGTCAAAGAGGTCTTTTCTCTGGGTGCCTGGCTGGTGTATGCGGCACTGTTGCACCTGCGGTTGTATTCGGGCTGGCGGGGCCGCAACTCCGCAATCATGTCCGTCATTGGTTTTGTGATATTAATTTTTACCTTCCTGGGGGTGAATTTCTTCCTTGGCGGGCATCACCAGGGGTTTACCCAGTAAGATACAGGACGCAGATTAACCCATTATGCCAAAGATAATTCTGATCGGTGCCAACCATAAAACCGCACCTGTGGAGCTTCGGGAAAAACTCTCTTTTTCCCAGGAGCAGATTGAAACGGCCCTGGAATTTATAAAGCAGGACTCAGGTATCAAGGAAGGCCTGGTTGTTTCCACCTGCAATCGACTGGAGTTTTTATATATTCCCAAAGCCGAAAATAAGGAAAATAACGAAAGAATTGATGCCGTGCTGGCATTTATTTCTGAACTCAAGCAACTGCCTGTTTCGGAATTCAAAAATTCCCTGTACATCCATACCGATGATGACGCGATCCGTCATCTGTTTTGTGTGGCCGCAAGCCTTGATTCCATGGTGGTGGGGGAACCCCAGATTCTGGGTCAGGTGAAAAAGGCGTATAAAACCGCCGTAAATGCCGGCTCCACAGGAGTCTTGCTCAATCGCCTGATGCACAAATCCTTTTCCGTGGCCAAACGGGTGAGAAAACAGACCGGTATTGGTGATAATGCCGTGTCCATTTCCTATGCAGCCATAGAACTCGCCCATAAGATTTTTGCCGATCTTGCCACCAAAAGCGTCATGCTCATCGGGGCAGGTGAGATGGCGGAACTTGCTGTTGAGCATTTATTGGCCCACCAGGTCAAAGAGATTGTGGTGGCCAACCGCACATTCAAAAACGCTTTGGAGCTGGCCCGCAAGTTTAACGGTCAGGCGGTTCAGTACGAGGAACGGGTTGATGCACTGGCCGATGTGGATATCATTATCAGTTCCACCGGGGCTACGGAATATGTGTTGACCCGGGACCAGGTCAAGGGCATCATGAAAAAACGGCAGCATAAAACATTGTTTTTCATTGATATTGCCGTGCCCCGGGATATTGATCCCCGGATCAATAAAATTTCCAATGCCTATGTCTATGATATTGACGATTTGAGAAATATTGTGGAAACAAATATCAGTCAGCGGGAACAGGAGACCGTCAGGGCCCAGCGGTTTGTGGAAGAAGCATTGCTGGCCTTCCGCCGGTGGCTGGATGAACTGGCCGTGGTGCCGACCATCAAGGCCATCAATCGGAAAATGACGGACATTGTGAATCTGGAATGTGAGAAAACCCTGGCAGGGTTGGCCCATCTGTCACAGGATGATGCCGAATCCATCCGGAGAATGACAAGGGCCATTGCGTCCCGTGCCATCCATGATCCTATTTTATTTTTACGTAACACCGGTGATCACCGGGACGATTCTTTATATTTGAATATCGCCAGGCAGCTGTTTAATCTGGATATCCCGGATCACAATTATTGAAGGTGATCTAAATGAAACTGTTAAGACGGCTCATCATTTTTTCATTATTGTGTGCATGTCTGGCGTTCATTGGCTATGCTTATCTGATCAACCATCAGGTCGCCCAGCGGTTTAAGGATCGGTTGTGGGATATCCCGGCCAAGGTATATGCACGGCCCATGACCCTCTATCCGGGGTTACAGCTCTCCGCCAAATCTCTTGGGCAGGAGTTGGACCTGATGGGGTACCGCAGGGTCTCCACCCAGGCCCAGCTAACGGTGCCCGGGACCTATACCCGTTACCAGGGGCGGTTTGTGCTCAATTGCAGGCCCTTTGATTTCGGCACCCAGCGCCGCCCCGTGCGGCGCATCGAATTTACCATTTCCGGCGGCAGTATTGATAGCCTTAAATCGTCAGACAACACGGCTGATATGGAACAGCTGGACCCGGTGCTCATCGGACAGTTTTATCCCTCTTCCATGGAAGATCGTGTGCTGGTCAATACCCGGGATATTCCGGAGCTGCTCAAAAAGACCATTGTTGCCGTGGAGGATAAAAATTTTTACTCCCATTACGGCATTGATTTTAAGTCCATTTTCCGGGCCATTGTGGTCAATATTCGGGAAGGTAAATTCACCCAGGGGGCCAGCACCCTGACCCAGCAGCTGGCGAAAAATTTTTTCCTCTCTTCTGAAAAAACACTGAAACGAAAACTCAGCGAAGCCTTTGTCGCGGCAGCCATTGAACGACAGTACACCAAGCAGGAGATTCTTGAGGCCTATATCAATGAAGTATATTTAGGCCAGGACGGTGCACGGTCCATACACGGATTCGGCCTGGCGGCCCAGTTTTACTTCGGCAAGTCCCTGGAGTCGCTCTCACCCGGGGAGACGGCGCTTTTGGTGGGCATGCTCAAGGGGCCGTCCGTTTTCAATCCAAGAATTCATGTGGAACGTGCCACGGACCGGCGAAACACCGTAATTGGTCTGATGGCGGACCAGGGACTGATTTCATCCGCCGATCGGGCAAAATTGCTTGGCAGTCCCCTTGGCGTGATTCCGGTTCCCCGGCAGTGGCGGTTTCCCTTTTACCTGGATCTGGTGAAGCGAAGACTGCTCACAGAGTACCGTGAGAAAGATTTGAAAACCATGGGACTGCGTATTTTTACCCCCTTTGATCCGCTGGTGCAGCTGGCTGCGGAAAAAGGTGTGAGCGATTTCATGGCCGGCAGAGATTCAACCCTTGAGGCCGGGGTTGTGGTGACGGCCTGCGCCACCAATGAGATCCAGGCCCTGGTGGGGGGCAAGGAACCCAAATTCCAGGGGTTTAACCGCGCCCTGGATGCAAAGCGGCCCATTGGCTCCCTGGTGAAGTCTGCGGTATATCTTTCGGCATTGGAACAGCCTGACAGGTACACCCTGGTGACCCAGATTGATGACGGGCCGGTGTCGTTGAAAAGCGGCGGCCAAATCTGGAAGCCCATGAATTATGACAGAACATTCCACGGGGAACTGCCTTTATACCAGGCCCTGGTCCACTCATATAATACGGCTACGGTCAGGCTCGGCATGGATCTTGGCTTGGAGACAGTTTTTGCAACCATGGAGCAGTTGGGGTTCAGGCCCCCTGACCCGCTTGTGCCTGCCATGCTTCTGGGCAGTTTTGAGATGACCCCGATTCAGGTTGCCCAGGTGTATCATACCCTGGCATCGGGAGGCTTTTACACTCCGGCCCGGGTTATCAACGCCGTATATACCCCGGATGGCGAAACCCTTCAGCGCTATCCGCTGCAGATTGAGCAGCATCTGGATCCGGGCGCCGTATTCCTGGTGGATAAAACACTCCAGGCAGTGGTCCGGGAAGGCACCGGACGGTCTTTATCCCGGTGGCTCTCCCCGGATCTGGGCATTGCCGGAAAGACCGGTACCACCAATGATCTGAGAGATACCTGGTTTGCCGGATTTTCCGGAAACCGTCTGGCCGTAGTCTGGGTGGGCAGGGATGACAACAAGTCCACCGGGCTCACCGGGGCAACGGGGGCCATGCAGGTGTTTGGGCGGACCATGTCGCAGATCCCGAACACGCCCCTGGTTCTGACCCCGCCGGACAATATTGAATGGGCGGTGGTCAATCCCCAGACCGGGCTTGCCACCACGAACAACGCGCCGGGTGCCCTTGCCGTGCCGTTTATCCGAGGGTCTGCGCCTGTTGAGTTTGATGCCGTTCCCGATTCTGTTCCTGAAGCACTTTCGCCTGATTCGGTAACAAGCCCCGGGGCCGACAATCAACCGGTGCAGAAAAAAAAGCCGCGATATCTCATTGACTGGCTCAAGGATGTCTTCAAATGAAAAAATTTTGTTTTTACCCCATGGTGTTGGCCCTGATGGTGTTATCCGCCTGTGCGCAAAAAAGACCTGTGTATATGCCCCAGTCCCATCTGCCCCCGGAATCGGTTCCTGAAATCGGCGGGGCTGTGCCGGGTCAAGCCACTGTGCCCGATGATTCGGCTGTTGGGAATAAAGGGCCGGATGTCAATCCAATGTTGTCTGCGGTGCGACCTGTTCAGCGTCCCCGGCCTGCTGCGTTGACCCGGATGATTAAAAATGCCGAAAATCAACTGAAGAACAAGCAGCCCCAGCGCGCCTTTTCCATTTTGGAGCAGGCATTGTACATTGACGGCCAGGACCCGCTGGTCTGGCACCTGATGGCAAGGGCCCAGTTGGACCAGGGCAATGTGGTCCAGGCCATTTCCCTGGCCAAAAAATCCAACAGCCTGGCGGCCGCTTATCCGGACGTAAAGGAAAAAAACGCAGCGCTTCTGCGCAGCGCCCAGGGGGCTAATTAAATTTCCCCTTTAAATTTATGCGTTAATCCTGTATATATATCGGCTTATTTTTAAACACCGTTAATGTATCCCGGTGCTTCCGGGGTACTATCAGGAAAGCGTATGTCCCCTACATTTGGTATTGATTTTGGCACATCCAACTCTGCTTTGGCTGCCAGTGTTGACGGCCGGGTCCAACTTCTGGATATAGACCCGGGTAACCCCCTTTCAAATTCGTTAAAATCCATTCTCTATTTTATAAAAGAAGAGGGGAAAAATCTCTCCTTTGTGGGCTATGAAGGGGTCAGGCAATATATCGATAACGGTGCCGAAGGCCGGTACATGCAGTCGATTAAATCTTTTTTGTCGGACACCTCCTTTCAAAAAACAAATGTCTACGGTAAAAATTACACCATAGAAGAGTTGATTGCGTATCTGCTCAAGACCATGAAAGAGCGGGGGGAACGGATTGTCGGTCAGGACGTGGACCAGGTTGTACTTGGCCGGCCGGTTATTTTCTCCGAGGATCAGGAGCGGGAACATACCGCCACCCAGCGCCTGATTAAAGCGGCCCAGCTTGCCGGATTCAAGGAGATCTCACTGCAGATGGAGCCGGTGGCCGCTGCCCGGGCCTATGAGAACAGCCTGCCGGAAAACCAGGAACAGATCGTACTGGTGGGCGATTTTGGTGCCGGCAGCTCCGATTTTACCGTGCTCAGGGTTGGCCAGTCGCCCCAGGCCGGGGACAGGGAAAAGGATATTCTTTCCGTCGGCGGGCTTTATATCGGTGGTGATAATTTTGACGCCCTGATCATGCGCCACAAGGTGGCAAAGCACTATGGCACGGATGTTAAAGTCAAATCCATGTTCAGTGATAATCTGACCGGCCTCTCCCCCCTGGTATTGAGCCATCTGATGCAGTGGCACCGCATCCCATGGCTTCGGCGGCCCCAGACCCTTAACAGCATAAAAGAACTCAAAGTCGGTGCATCTCTCAGGGACAAACGCCTGCTGGAAAATCTGGAATGTTTGATCGACGATAACTATGGATATCTCTTATTCCGAGCCATTGAATCCGCCAAATGCCGTCTGTCCGACCATGACGATGCCACAGTTATTTTCAAGGACTACGGCATCACCATTGAAGAGCTTGTTACCAGAGCGGCATTTGAAGAGATGATCCAGGACCTGGTTGCCAAAATCGACGACTGTGTGGCGAATACCCTTGCCGATGCGGGCATCGGACCCGAACAGATCAATGCCGTGTTTCTGACCGGCGGGTCTTCTTATATTCCGCTGATCAGGGGTATATTTGAATCCCGGCTGGGGGCGGATAAGATCAAAACCGCTGACGCGTTTACCAGTGTAGCCTACGGGCTTGGCCTTGAAGCAAGCCTGATGAAGTAATCTATTATACCGGCTACAAAAGTCATCCGATGGGGTGAGGGAAACCTTTTATTACAGACGGTTGGTCATACATGGACATTTTAATTTCTTCATTCATGTTTACGCTGGACCTGGTGTTTCGAATGGGTTCGGTAATGTTTATCAGCCTTTTCGGGGTGGAGCTGTTTATGCAGATGGGGCTGATGCGCCGTCTGAAACCTGTGGGCAAGCCCGTGGCAAGTCTTGCCCGCCTGCCGGCTGAAACAGCGGTTTGTTTTCTGGCTGCCGTGGGCTCCATGATCGCTGCCCATACCATGGCCGCCCAGTTCCATGCGGACAAACGCCTGGATGACCGAGAGCTTCGGCTGACCGGCATCCTTAACACGGTTCCCTTTCATCTCAAAGAAACCCTTACCTTTCAGCTGCCCATTGTGCTTCCACTGCTGGGTTCACGTCTGGCCATGATCTACATTAGCGCCTTCTGGCTGACCGGTGTGCTGAAACTTTGCTATGTACTGATTCGGGGGCGGGCAGGTGGCAAGGGTCGAGATCCGTTGGAGATCGGGGATGATCCGTTTTCGGCCTATGAATGCGCATCGGACGATGTGCATTGTCAGAATCGCAGTTTTCTGAGGCTTTTAAAAGACGCCTGGGATGCCCGAAAGAAAATGTTTTTCAAGATGACGGGGGTGCTGGCAGTTGTGACCCTGGTGGTTCAGCTGCTGACCGAGTCGGGCATGCTCTCCTGGGTGGAGGCGGGGATTGCCCCGTTAACCTCTGCGCTGGGCCTCTCCCCTGCCGTCATCGGTCCGCTTACCACCTATATATTCAGCCCGGTTGCCGGAATCAGCTACATGTCAAATCTGTTGACCCAGCACAGCATCACCGGATATGAGGCGATCACAGCCCTGATCGCAGGGGGCCTTCTCATGATTCCCGTCACCCGCCTGCGCCGGACTCTGCCCCGGTATATCGCCATTTACGGCGGGCGAAACGGGACGGCTATTTGTGTTATCACCATGATGTTCGGGCTGTTGTCCCGAGTCCTGGTTCTGATCTGGATACTTCTTTTTTATTAGTCGCTCAGCGCCTTAACACAGCTGTGATTGAGGCTCATCTTTTTTTAGGGGAAGGCAGATAATGAATGCGGTGCCGTTCCCGGGGCTGGACTCCACCCGAATGTTCCCGTCATGGTTCTCTTTGATAATGAAATAGGATACAGACAACCCCAGCCCTGTCCCCACACCCACCGGTTTTGTGGTATAAAACGGCTCAAAAATGCGTTTGCGTACCTTTTCGTCCATACCCGGACCGTTGTCCCGGATTTCCATACACACCTGATTTGTTTTGGTATGAAACCAGGTGCGGATAATAAATTCCGGTTTTTTTTGTCCGAATTCCTGCATGGCCTGGGCCCCGTTTCTTAAAATATTGAGAAAGACCTGCTGAATTTTGCTGCTTTCGCAGGGGACTTTGGGGGTGCCGCCCATCTGGTACGCTTTGGTAATCCGGATCTGTTTAAAATCATACTCTTTTTTCAAATTATAATCCGTAGCCGCAAGATTCAGGGTTTTGTCCAGCAGATGTTCCAAGGCATTCAGAGAGATTTTCGAATCCTCTTTTCGGGCAAAGGAGAGCATGTTGTCAACGATATCGGCTATTCTGCGGCCTGACTGGTTAATGGTGTCGATCATCCGGAAAATTCCCCGGGATTCCATAAAGGCCTGGATCGTTTCCATTGACGTGCCGGCCTGTTCAGCTGCCTGGATATTGGCATTGAGTTTTAAGTCAGTTGACAAACGGTTTTCCATGACCGTTGCCGTCTGAAGCATGCCGGCTAACGGATTGTTTATTTCATGGGCCATGCCGGCGGCAAGCCCGCCCACGGAAAGCATTTTTTCCGACTGCACCATCATCTCTTCAAGACGGACCTTTTCCGTTACATCGTCCAACCGGATTACCGCACCTTCCACGTCGTTATCAATCAAGGGATAGATGGTGACATCTTCGTAATGAATTCCCTTTTCCGAGTGCCTGGGATTTTTGCGCTTCCGGTGGACTTTCCGGGTCCGGATGCTCTCAATGATTTGCGGCATCTGTGGTGCCATGCTTGGAAGTACGTTTGAAAGGGGTTGGCCCTGGGCTGTTTGGGCTCCAATCCCTGTGGCCTGTTCCGCGGTTTTGTTCCACTGGGTAACCTTGCCCCGCTCATCCACGCCGATGAGCACCGAAGGCATTGAGTCGATGATATTGGATAAATAGTTTTGAAGACTGCTTAGCCGGGATATTTTTTCCTTGATGGAGTCCCGCATGAGTTCAAAGGAGTGGGCCAGTATCCCTATTTCATCCTTTCCGCCAAAATCGATCCCCTGATTCAGATCTCCTTTGGCCATTCGTGCAGAGATCTCCGTCAGCCGGGTGATGGGGTATGTAAACTGGGTCACGACACACGAGAGAAGGATGGTGGCCGTAAGGCTGATGCCCACCATAATAAGGAGCATGAAGTTGAAAAACGTTTTGGCGTCGGCATACTTGTAATCCAGGGGCAGGGTGTATGCGATGCGCCATTGCCAAGGCTCAAACCGCTTAAAGATACACCAGTATCCCACACCGTTTAATCTGTAGTCAAAACTGCCCTGTGCCGATTTAATAATTTTTCCATCTGATAAGCCGGCCAGGGGTGCCGGAGTGCCGGGGGGCAGGCGGGGGCTGAATATCAGGTTTCCTTCATGGTCAAGGATGAGCAATTCAACCCCGTCTTTCTGGTTTTGTACCACCTGGGCGATGCTCTCTATCGCTTTTTTTTTAAAATCATGTTCATAGACATCGACCAATTCCGTCTTTTCCAGCCGCTGATGGTATGAACTTAAAATGCCGAGCATTCCGTCTATTTTTTCTTCATAAATAGAGGTCTGGCTTTTATCTATGACCCGCCGCAACTGAATGTCCGACAAGGCAAGCACGAATACGGTTGTCAGGATAAAGGCACTTACGATAAAAAAAAGTAGCTTAAAGGTGATGGAATGGTATTTCATGGCAGGACTTCCCCGTCCTTTTCTACAAAATCAGCTTCTTCGATCAGTTCCATGGGAAAGACAATCCCCATGCGTTTGGCAAGCGTCATGTTCAAAAGCAGTTTTGAGTATTTGTTGGTGGTGACGGCAATGGCAGAGGGTGCGGTGCCGTTCAGGATTTTCAAGGCGGTTTTTCCTGCCCACCATCCCTGTTCTTCGGCCATTTTAATCCTGCCCAAAAGGGCGAACGGAATATCGTTGTGACCGACGCTTCCTGTGATGATTTTCGTGTTCTCAAGGACAAATTTTTCCACCGCTTTGGGGTTCCAGCCTTCGACACTGACACATTCATTCAATATCAGCATATCCATCTCATCCTGAAGCTCGAGATACGCTTTTTTCCATTGGTCCAGACTGGAAACCAGCCGAATCTGCCAGTTTGTTATGTCTATTCGTTTTTTTAAATGGGCTATCTCCTTCTGGTTCGACAGGTTGTCCGTGCCGATGAATCCCATCCGGTTCCCCTGGGTGAATTGTTTCATCAACGCGATGGTTTCCTCATAGGGACTTGCTTCCACCATGCCGGTGATGTTTGAAGCGGGAAAGCCGTACATTGAGGCATCAAAGTTGACCCCGCAAAAGACAATGGGCAGGCTTGAATTGATATAATAGGGTGCAACCAGGTATTTGCATGCATTGTCGTCACTTACGACCACAATATCGGGCCTCCAGCTTTCAATCAGAGCCTTGGCCTTGAGTGCTGCCGTTTTTTTGAACGCTTCCTGGTGGTGGTGCTTGGTGTCCATCCTGATGATTTTTACCTGAACCGGGCTGAGGGATGTGTCAATGGTGTTGCTGTCCGGATCAATGTCTATGCCAAGGGCCTTGAGCAGTCCTTTCTCAATTCCGTCACTCCATAGGTATCCTTTGTGGTAGGAGTTGATATAAAGCAGTTTTTTTTGCTCCGTACTGACCAGTTGGGCGTAATCCATCAGGGTCATGGGGAATTTAACACCCAGCTTTTTGGCCAGTGTCATGTTCAGGTATATTTTCACCTGTTTGTTTGTGGTGACCGGGATATCGCCCGGAGACCGGCCGTCCAGGATTTGCAGGGCGGTGCGGGCGGCATATTCCCCCTGCTCATCACCGCTTTTGGCATAGGCCATCAGCGCATAATCCACCATATAATCGGCCATGGTCAATGTGGGCACCCTTGTGTGGGTATTGACAAAAATTTTCATGGCCTCGTGGTTGAATCCCTCGACGGATCGGAACTCCTGAAGCAAAACCATGTCGCATGTTTCCTGGAGATCAAGAAAATCTTGCTTGAGCTGATCAAATGTCTTTGCAAGCCGAACGTTGAACCCCACGTTAAATCTTTGGGTCAGCTGTACTATTTTTCTTTGTTGGGTTTCCGTGTCCGAGGACAAAAATCCAATTCGATCTCCCTTTGCAAATTGCTTCAACATGGCCATGCCGGTATCAAAAAAGGAGGTTTCCACCATGCCGGTGACGTTGGGCGCCGGGAAACCATAAACCGAGGCGTCCCAGTTGATGCCGCAGAATACAACAGGAAGATTCGTGTTGAGATAGTACGGCACAATCAGGTATTTTGCAGCATTATCATCCGAGGCAATGACCAGATCGGGTTTAAACGATTCAATTTTTTCTTTTGCCCTGAGTGCTGTAGCCTTTTTAAATTCCAGGGATTTGTTTCGTTTGGTGTCCATCCTGAATATTTCAAGTTTAATATCAGGATTGGTATCCAGGATGGTGTGGATACCCCGGGTAATCTGGGCGCTCCACAAATACTCCGGATGATAGGAATCCACAAAGAGGATTTTTTTGATCTGGGCTGAACAGGGTATCACCGTAACAAACAAGGTCCAGCACACAATTAAAATTCCGGCAGCCTGTTTGGTCACTATGTTTTTCCCATATGAATGATCGCCCTTTGGGTGGCATTGTCAGCCCATGACTTCGAACTATGGGCTGTTATAAGAAAATGAATTTGGCAATTATATTTATAACGGCATCAAGAGGCAAGCGTATTTCTGAACAAATGGAGCGTTAGCGCATATACAAGAGGCAGCAAAGGCCCGATAGTTTCTGCTATTGGGCCTTTGTGGTAACGCGGCAGATGCGTCAAAGAACAAGCAATTTTATTTGCTTTATAAAAGTTGTGGTTCTTAACGTCTTTCCGGCCATATATCTTCGGACATTTCCGTCAATTTATACTTCTGGATTTTGCCCGAGGCCGTCATGGGGTATTGCTTGATAAAATGGACATATCTGGGGATTTTATACCGGCTGATTTTACCCCGGCAAAAATCCTGGATGTCGCTGGGCTCAAGGTTGGACCCTTCGTTCAAAATGACAAAGGCACCGACCTCTTCACCGTATTTCCTGCTGGGCACGGCCGCCACCTGGACATCCCGTATCCCGTCCATGCGGTACAAGAACTCTTCGATCTCCCGGGGATAGATATTTTCGCCGCCCCGGATGATCATGTCCTTGTGTCGGCCTGTGATGGACAGGTTGCCGGCTTCATCCATGACCCCGAGATCGCCTGAATGCAGAAAGCCGTCCTCGCCAATGGTCTTGGCCGTGGCTTCGGGATTGTTGTAATATCCTTTCATTACGCTGTAACCCCTGACGCACACCTCACCCTGCTGGCCGGCGGGCAGATCTTCTCCTGTGGCAATGTCAATGACCTTGACTTCAAGGTGGGGCAGGGCCCGGCCCACGGTTTCCGTACGCACCCGGATGTCGTCGTGCTGCCGGGTCTGGGTCATGACCGGAGAGGCCTCGGTCAGGCCGTAGCAGATGGTGATTTCGGACATGTTCATCTTGTCGATCACCTGTTCCATGGTGTGGATGGGGCAGTTGGAACCGGCCATGATGCCCGTTCGCAGGGATGAAAAGTCAAACTTGTGGAAAAGGGGGTGGTCCAGCACAGCAATGAACATGGTGGGTACCCCGTAAAGGCCGGTGCATTTTTCCTGTTCCACCGATGCCATGACCAACAGGGGATCAAATCCTTCCAGGATGACCATACAGGTGCCGTGGTTTACAGCTGCAAGCACCCCAAGCACACAGCCAAAGCAGTGAAATAGGGGCACGGGAAGACAGACCCGGTCATCCGGGCCAAAGTTCTGGTTGGCACCGATCCAGAAGCCGTTGTTGCCGATATTGTAGTGGGTGAGCATAACGCCCTTGGGAAACCCCGTGGTGCCCGAGGTATACTGCATGTTCACCACATCATGGGGATCCAGACTGTCCTGGCGGGCCTGGTATTCTTCCTGGGAAACCATGACGGACAGGGCCCGGATTTCGGGGATGGTGTACATGCCCCTGTGTTTTTCAGGACCCAGAAATGCCACACGCTTCAAATGGGGGAATTTCTCAGATTTCAGGGCACCGCGCTGGCAGGTTTTCAGCTCCGGCACAAGTTCATAGACGGTGGAGATGTAATCCGTATCCTGATACCCGTTGATGAGAAACAGGTTTTCACATTCCGACTGGGTCAGCAGGTATTCGAGTTCTGCTGTTTTATAGTTGGTGTTCACTGTAAGCAGAACCGCCCCGATTTTGGCCGTGGCAAACTGCAGGATAACCCAGTATGGTACATTGGTGGCCCATATACCGACCTTCTCACCTTTTTTAACACCCAGGGCCATGAGACCCTTGGCGATTTCATCTACACAGGTGGCAAATTGGCGGTACGTCAGGCGAAAATCCCTGTCAACATACACAACGGCCGGATTGTCCGGATATTTTTCAACGGTTCGGTCAAGGATCTGGCCTATTGTTAGAGATTGCAAAGGCAAAGTTTCGTCCATATGATGCTTTATTCCTCTTTGGCTTGGGGTTGCTGTGGGGGCCGGCTTAGAATATTTGCAGGCGCGGCCATAGCTGTTATATATAAAGTCCCAAATTAAGTTGTTAAATTTCGTCCTTTATTGTGCTGGGGCATACCGAAAAGATTGATCATCCCGACCATCCCGACCCAGCCCATGGCCGCTTTATTCCGGGATATAAATCACGGCGTAAATCTCAGCCTTTTCTTCCCCCACACATGAGACATAATGGGGAACCACAGAGTTATAATATATGGAGTCTCCGGCGTTCAGTTCATATGTTTCATTGCCGTAAATGACCTCCACAGAACCTGAAATAAGAACAATAAATTCTTCGCCTTCATGGGAAGACAGTGTTTTCTGCTTTGCGGATTCAGGTAGGATTTCAACAAAGAACGGTTCCATGTGACGGTCTGATTTCCCTTTGCCCAGGGCATAAAAATTTAAGGCCGGGGCTTTGTTGGTGCCGTCAAGCACCGAAAAACCGTCTGCCCGTTCGGCTTTGCGGACAATATAGGGATCTGTGCTGTCCTGGTCATCCAGAAAGGTACCCAGGCGCACGCCCAGCGCCCTGGCAATTTTCATTAAAGGGCCCAAGGGGGGGTAGGCATCTTCTTCAAGCATGGTCTTGATAAATTTGGGGTCAAGGCCGGCTGCCTCGGACAAGGCCGGGATATCCATACCCCGTTTCTCCATGAATGATAAAATCCGCTGGTTAACTTTTCCTGTTTGCATCCATCCTCCCAGATTGTGATTTTTAAAGAAAGCCCGTGCAGTCCACACGGATCTTTCAATGTGTGTTGTGGGCTCCAAACCTTAGGTGTTCAGTACCCCAGGTTAGCCCATAGTTATTATAAAAAATATTGATATAATATATCATAAAATCTTTGTCAAAAAATTCATCATTATTACCACTGATTCAGCATACATGGGCAAAAACAGAGAACCTGCCGTCGTCAATTTCGTATGTTTGAAAGAAGCTTTCACAGTGAAATAATATTTTTGTGCAGAAAGAAGTGCAGTTTTAGTTTATAAGGATTCGATTGAATCTCAAGCGCTGATTTGCAATGATGTAACGGGCGGATGCAATGTTTCAACCCATGGGGAAATCAAAAATGGAAACTGCGGAAGAACGACCACTGTATAGCAATAAGATTCTGGATGGCTATGTCCTGATGATACAGGAAGAATATCCTGAAATTGACATCGATGATCTCATGGCCGAGGCCGATATCGAAAACTACGGTAAAACCGGTGATAACGCCATATCGCTGTGCCAGTCACAGCTTAACCGCTTCCATAAGCGCTTGTGCAACATTACCGACAATATGAAAATTTCCCACAAGGCTGGCCGCTATGTGGCGAAATCCGCATGTATGGGGGCGATTCTCCACCTGGTGCTGTCCTTTGCCGGTGTTCGGCGGGCCTGCGGGATGATGGTAAAATATGCCGGGAACCTGGCCCGTACTTCGGAGTATAGGGTTCGTTATCTGGGAAAAAATAAAATCGAGGTGACGGTCACATCCAATGAAGAAACCAAAGAAGCGCTTTTTCAATGTCAGATGCGGCAGGGATATTTCCAGGGACTTGGGGATCTTTTTCTGCATAATGAACTGACCGTAAGTCATCGGGAATGTGCGTTCAACGGGGGCAAGGTTTGCAGGTATGAACTGACCTGGCGCAATTCTGCATTTCCGATTCTTTCCGCACTTTGCTTGCTTGCCGGTTTTGCTACAATGGCCTCATTCGCAGCGTTGAGGATAATGCCTTTGGTCGTTGTGCCCAACCTGTGGCTGATTTGTCCGGCCCTGTTATTTTTGGGGCTCGGCTGGGCCGCTCAGACCGTTAAATCAAGGGCGCTTTCACGGTTATTAATTGGCATTCAAACCGCCGGAGAAGAGATGCGCGCCCAGGTTGAGAGCCTCGCCGAAAACGCAAAGACCGTTGTGGAAATTGGTCAGGTTCTGGGTATTGAGGATGCCGATGCCTGTATTTTTAACCGGGCCGCAAATATTGTGGGGAAAAAACTTGGTTATGACCGTGTGGTGATCATGATCGCCAATGAAGAGAAAACCTTTTTGTCCTATCGCGGCGGTTATGGCTTTACTCCGGTGGAAATGCTTTACATCGGCGAATATCGCATCGGTCTTGAGGGGTCCTCTGAAGGGTTTGTTTATGAATCCTTCAGGCTTAACAAAACGATGCTTGTGAATGATATGGTATGGCTTAAAAGTAAATTTCCCCAGAGCCGTGAGATGGTCGACCGTATCAAACCCCGCTCTTTTGTCGTCACCCCCATTGAAGTGGACGGTTCGCCCATCGGCATCATGATTGCCGGAAATACGGTCACCCTCCGAAAATTGGACAATAATGACATGTATATCATTATGGGCGTTGCCCAGCAGATTGGCAGTGTCTACAGGCGACAGCAGTGTGAAACCCAGCAGATTGAGTTTAAACGCCAGATCGTTCAGCTTCAGAAAATGGAGGCTCTTGGCGTCCTGGCCGGCGGCATTGCCCATGATTTTAATAATATTTTATCCCCCATCCTCGGGTATACGGATTTATGCCTGTCATTATGCCATGATGATGAGAAGATGTTTCAATACCTGCGTCGGGTGAAAAGTGCATCGGGCAGGGCCCAGGACCTGGTGGCCCAGATTCTGGCATTCAGCCGCCAGGGGGAAAAGGAGTATATCCGCTGCCATCCCGGACCCATCATCAAGGAGAGTTTAAAGCTGCTGAGCGCCTCGGTTCCTAAAAATATAAAGATCGAAACGTTGATCACAGCAGATCTTTCGCCCATTATGGCAGATCCCACCCAGATCCATCAGCTTGTCATGAATCTTTGCACCAATGCCCACCATGCCATGATCCACAAAGGGGGCGTGCTTACCGTGCGTCTGGATGAAATCCAGGTTCGAGAACGTCCCCTGGAAGAGACACAACAGATGCTGCCGGGGCCCTATCTGCATTTGCAGGTGACGGATACCGGACACGGGATGAGCCAGGCCGTCATGGACAATATATTTGAGCCCTATTTCACAACAAAGGTACGGGGACGGGGTACGGGCATGGGGCTTCCCATTATCAAGGGTATTGTGGCCCGGCTCAAGGGCTATATCTTTGTGGACAGCACGGAAGGAGAGGGCAGCTGTTTTGATATCTACCTGCCCCAGACGGTTGAAAATAAATCCATACAACATAGGTAAAACACGGCCTTTGTCTGCTTTGTTGCTTTCTATCTAGTTTTTTAGAAAAATGGTTTAAAATCCTGGGGCATTAGTATAATAAATATTAGGAATATCAAGAATAAATTTTGCTTAATCGTGTTCGTAGTAAAGCGGGTCAAAATGTAAGGGTTTAGTATTTTGGTTTAAATTTGTGCCCATCCGTAAATATTTTCGTCTCCGACTCTTTTCTAAATGAAAAAGTCTTAATCTATGGGTGAACACTAACGCATGGATGTGTGGGAATCATGAAAACGAAACTAAGCGTTGTGCTCCTGGTGCTCGTCTCGCTGGTTTGGACACCGGCCTGTAAGGAATCTGAACAAAAAACAGCCAAGGCCATTCCGCCTGTATCCGTCAGCGTGTATCAGACATACGCCGAGGATGTCCCCATTTATCATACCTTTGTGGGCCAGATTTACGGTGCCAAAGATATTGCCATACGGGCCCGGGTGGAAGGGTTCTTAAAAGGGGTTCACTTCAAGGAGGGGGCACCGGTGAAGGCAGGAGATCTGCTTTACACCATTGAAAGCCAGCCTTTTGAGGCCCAGGTTGCTTCCATGGAAGGCCTTCTTGCAGAGGCCCGGACCCAACTGGTCAAGACCAAACGGGATCTGGACCGATACCGGCCCCTGGCAAAGATGAATGCTGTATCCCAAAGTGATCTTGATGGCGCTGTGGCGGCCTATGATGCGGCAAAAGCCGGTGTGACGGCCGCCCAGGCCAATGTCCGGGCCGCCCAGATCCAGATGGGATATACCAAGGTCTATTCGCCAATTGACGGCATCATCGGAAAAACAAAGGCTAAAGTCGGGGACTTTGTGGGCCGTGATCCCAACCCAGTCATTTTAAATACCGTTTCCAACACCAATTCCGTTTTAGCCGAGTTTTTTCTCACAGAGTCCCAATATCTTGGGGCCGCCCGCCAGATTGAGGCGGCCAGGCAGGCGGGCATGGACAAAGAAAAAAACTTTGATGCCGATATTCAGTTAATTCTGGCCGATGGTTCTGTTTACCCCCACAAGGGAACGCCAAGTTTTTTGGACCGGCAGATTGATCCCGCCACCGGAGCCATTCTGGTGCAGGTTTCCTTTCCCAATCCCAACGGTCTGTTGCGTCCGGGCCAGTTCGCTAAAATCAAGGCCATGATTGACAGCGTTAAGGACGGGGTCCTGGTTCCCCAGCGTTGCGTCACCGATCTGCAGGGTCTTAAGAAGGTGTTTGTGGTGGGTGAAGACGGTGCCGTCAAGGAGCAGGATGTGACACTGGGACCGGAGGTGGATAATTTCGTTCTGATCGTAAAAGGTCTTTCCGGGGGTGAGTCCATCGTGTACGAAGGATTGCAGAAGGTGGCCGACGGGACAAAGGTGACGGCGAAACCGGTGAAGGTGGAGCGTATAGCACAGGAAGAAAGCTAATGGGCGCTTTTTTTGTTCGGCGACCTGTTGTCGCCATGGTTATTGCGATTGTTACGATCATTCTCGGTGTTTTGTCTGCTATGCAGCTGCCCATGGAGCAGTATCCCAATATTACCCCTCCCATCGTTCAGGTGCGGGCCAGCTACACCGGTGCCAATGCCGCCAATGTGGAAGCCTCGGTGGCCACACCCCTTGAACAGGAGATCAACGGCGTGGACAACATGCTGTATATGAAGTCGGTGAATGCCAATGACGGGACCATGACCATCAACGTTTCCTTTGAAATTGGTACGGACCCGGACATGAACACCGTGTTTGTTCAAAATCGCGTGTCAGCCGCCACGGCCAAACTGCCTGAAGAGGTAAAGCGGCTCGGGGTCTCCACCCAGAAATCCTTGCCCAATATTCTGATGCTGGTGTCTCTCACCGATGCGGACGGCAAATATGACCAGACGTTTTTAAACAACTACGCCTTGATCAATATTAAGGACGCTTTGGCACGGTTGAAAGGTATCGGACGCGTGGATGTTCTGGGTGGTTCTGACTACTCCATGCGCATCTGGATCAAGCCGGACCGCCTGGCCCAGCTGGACATGACCGTGTCTGAAATCACCAATGCCATCAAGGCCCAGAATATTATTGTTCCCGGCGGCAAGTTCGGTGCGGAACCGGCGCCTGAAGGCACCGAATTTACCTATACCGTTCGCCTGCCTGACCGCCTGGCGTCCAAAGCGGCCTTTGGCGATATCGTGATCCGCACCACAGAGACCGGGGCCCAGGTTAAGATTAAGGACGTGGCCCGGGTGGAGCTGGGCGTGGAGTCCTACAACGTCTTTTCCCGCATGAACGGCAATCCCTGTTCCATTATTGCCCTGTACCAGGCCCCGGGCTCCAATGCCGTGAACCTGGCCAAGCAAATTCGGTCTGTGATGTCCCAGCTGTCCAAATCCTTTCCCAAGGGTATGCAGTATGATGTCTCTTTGGATGCCACACTGCCCATCACCAAAGGCATTAATGAAATCGTTGAAACCCTTTTGATTGCCCTGGCTTTGGTTGTTTTTGTGGTGTTTATCTTTATCCAGGACTGGCGGGCCACGTTGATTCCCACCATTGCCATTCCGGTCTCCCTGCTTGGCGCCTTTGTGGCGTTTCCCCTTTTGGGATTTACGGTGAACAACCTGTCGTTGCTCGGGCTGGTGCTGGCCATTGGTATTGTGGTGGATGACGCCATCGTGGTGGTGGAGGCGGTCCAGGTTAATATTGCCAAGGGCATGGACGCCAAAACCGCCACCGTCGAAGCCATGCGCGAGGTTACCGCACCTGTTATTGCCACCACCCTGGTCCTTGTGGCGGTGTTTTTGCCGGTTGCGGCCATGGGGGGCATTACCGGGCGGCTCTATCAGCAGTTTGCCTTGACCATTGTGGTCTCGGTATTGTTCTCCTCAATCAATGCACTCTCTTTAAGTCCTGCGCTTTGCGGACTTTTGCTCAAGGCGCCCAAACCCTACCGGGGACCTTTGGGGTGGTTTTTTTCAGTATTTAATAAAGCCTTTGACGCATCCACCAACGTCTATACCCGCATTACCAAAATGGTGGCCCGCAAGGCGATTCTGGGTATCCTTTTCATTGTTGCCGTGTGCCTGGGTACAGGCGTTGTGGGCAAACTTTTGCCCGGCGGGTTTATCCCCACAGAAGACATGGGGTATTTCATGGTGAATATGCAGCTGCCCGATGCCGCGTCCCTGCAGCGTTCGGATGCCGTGGCCAAACAGGTGGAAAAGATCCTTGCCAGACATCCGGAAGTGGCATATGTGACCAATGCCACGGGGTTTTCCATGCTCTCCTCCTCCATGGGCCCCAATTACGGGTTCTTATTTGTTTCCCTTAAAGACTGGGACGAACGCGCGAAAACAGCCGATGAACTGGTCAATGAGGTCAATAAAGAGTTTTATTTCGGGGTGAACCAGGCCCAGGTCTTTGCCTTTTCGCCACCGGCCATCCCGGGGCTTGGCACGGGTTCAGGTTTTACCTTCATGCTCCAGGACCGTGTGGGCAACACCCCGGCCTATTTGGGACACCAAGCCACGCAGTTCATTGCAGCCGCCAAAAAACGTCCGGAAATCGGATCGATTCGCACCACTTTCAGCCCCAACGTGCCCCAGAAACTGATTGAGGTGAACCGGGACAAAGCACTCAAGGCCGGTGTCAGTCTCAATGACATTTACACGGCCATCGGCACATTTTTAGGCGGCTCCTATGTCAACGATTTCAACCGCTTTGGGCGTCTGTACCGGGCCTATATCCAGGCCGAACCCGACTACCGGCGCAACGCCAAAAAACTGGGGCAGTTTTTTGTAAAAAACAAGGCGGGCAAAAGCGTACCTTTGTCCGCATTTATCAAGGTCAAAGAGGTGTACGGGCCTGATTACACCAACCGGTTTAACCTGATGCGGGCCGCAGAAATATCCGGAACCCCTGCCCAGGGGTATACATCCGTCCAGGCCATGACGGCCCTGGAAGAGGTGGCGGCCGAAGTGCTGCCCGATGACATGACCTATGCCTGGAGCGACATGTCCTACCAGGAAAAGGCCGCTTCCGGCACCGGGGCCATGGTCTTTGTTTTCTCTCTAATTTTTGTGTTTTTGATTCTGGCCGCCCAGTATGAAAGCTGGTCGCTTCCCTTCAGCATTTTATTGGGAACCCCCTTTGCCCTGTTCGGGGCCCTGGGCCTTGTCTATCTTGCACGGTTTTTTGATCTGACCTATGAAAACAATGTCTTTGCCCAGATTTCCCTTGTAATGCTCATCGGTATGGCTGCCAAAAATGCCATTTTGATTGTGGAGTTTGCAAATATTAAATTCAACGAAGGAATGAGCCTGTTTGATGCGGCCGTTGAGTCGGCGAAAATACGGTTCCGTCCCATTTTAATGACGGCATTTTCCTTTATTCTTGGAATTTTACCCCTGGTGGTGGCCACGGGTGCCGGTGCCTTGTCCCGTAAAGTCATGGGCGTGGCGCTGTTAGGCGGCATGTGCCTGGCCACATTGCTTGGGGTCTTTTTATATCCCATGCTTTTTGTGGTGATCGGCAAACTGTGTCGGTATGAGAAGAAACGGGATTTGGCTAACAAGAAAGCGTAAACATTATGGTTATGAATAGATTATTATCCATTTCGGCATTATTTGTCCTCCTGATCCTCTTTGCAGGATTCGGACTGTCCGGCTGTCTTACATTAGGACCTGATTTTGAAACCCCGGTGGTGGATGTGCCGGCCGCCTACCGGTTTGCCCCGGCCGACGCCGGCGGTGATCAGGATTTAAAGTGGTGGGAGCTGTTTAAAGATCCCGTGCTCTATGAGCTTGTGACCACAGCCCTGGAAAACAACCAGGATCTGAAAACGGCATTAAGCCGGATTGAAGAGGCCAGATTTTCTTTCGGGATGACCCGGGCCGACAGGTTCCCATCCCTCGATCTTGGTGGCGGCGGGTTTATAGGCAACTATTCGGGAACAAGGTCTACGTTTACCAACAAAAATTTATATATATCCCCCACCTTGTCCTGGGAACTGGATTTCTGGGGAAAATTCAAACGGGCCACGACGGCTGCCCAAGCGCAGATTCTGGCCTCGGCCTATGGGGCCTGGGCGGTGCGCACCACGCTGATTGCCGATGTGGTCTCTACCTATTATCAGCTTCTGGACTATCGCCAGCGCCTGGCGATGTCCAAGGAGACCCTTACCTCACGCCAGGCCGGCCTGGATATCATTACCAAACGGTTTGACAAAGGCATCATCCCGGAAATTGATGTGAACCAGGCCCAGATTCAGTTGGAAGTGGCCGCCGGTGCCATCCCCTCCTATGAACGGCTCATTGCCAAAACCGAACATCGTTTGAGGTTGCTCATGGGAAGTTTGCCCGGGGGGGTTCGGACGGGCATTGCGCTGGATAAACAACCCTTGCCGCCCATGATCCCTGTGGGTATGCCTGCCTCCCTTCTGGAGCGCCGCCCTGAAATTAAAAACGCCCTGGCCCTTGTGCACGCCGCCAACGAAAATATCGGCGTGGCCGTGGCCCAGCGGTTTCCGGCCATCAGTCTGACCGGCGTCCTGGGGCTTGCTTCTTCCGAAGTGTCGAATATCACCAACCACGGCGGGATATGGAATCTGAGCGGCAGCCTATTGGGGCCCTTGTTTGATTTTAACAAAAGTAAATTCCGTGTGGAAGTGGCCAAAGAACAGACCCGTCAGGCGCTGTTCAACTACCAGGAAGTTGTGCTTACCGCATTTAAAGAGGTGGAGGATGCCCTGGTGGAAGTGGATACCTACCGAAGGGAAAGTGACGCGTCCCAGCGAAAGATGGCTGCGGCTGAGAATGCGTATAAACTCTCTTTTGAACGGTATGACAAGGGGATCAGTTCCTATCTTGAAGTGCTGGATTCCCAGCGCACTCTGTTTTCTACCCAGCTGGAGTATTCCCAGAACCGGCAACTCTATTTCACTGCCTATGTCAATCTTTATAAATCCCTTGGCGGGGGGTGGCTCTCTCAACGGACTGACGTAGTGGAAAACGGTGCTGAACCATACGGTGAAGGTCAACAATTCTGATCTTATTCTCACACAAAGCCTCAAAGTCACAAAGGGTGTAAACCCTAACAGAATCTTTGTGTCTTAGTGTGAGTTTTTTTGATATAAGACAGGGCTATGGACACTGCGAAAACCACATTACCTTCCTTTGAAGGCAACAAAAAGATCCAGGCGGCCCGGGCCTTTGTCAGAGACACCCTGTGCCATATCTATCTGACTGGCAAGG
This sequence comes from uncultured Desulfobacter sp., assembly GCF_963666145.1. Classification (NCBI taxonomy): domain Bacteria; kingdom Pseudomonadati; phylum Thermodesulfobacteriota; class Desulfobacteria; order Desulfobacterales; family Desulfobacteraceae; genus Desulfobacter; species uncultured Desulfobacter sp. The sequence goes on from NZ_OY762614.1 coordinate 3,717,794, forward strand.
CCGGTACCGGTAAAACCACATTCTTGAAATCCCTGCAGGCGTTCTGCCCCAAGCAGTTTATGGTTGCTGCGCCCACGGGCGTTGCTGCTGTAAATGCCGGTGGCGTGACCCTGCATTCCTTTTTTCAGATTCCCTTGGGGCCGTTTTTGCCAGGGCAGAGTGATCGCCTCCAGGACAACCGGCGCTTTTTCAGGTTTTCCAAGGTAAAAAAACAGATCATCACCGGACTTGACCTTTTGGTGATTGATGAAATTTCCATGGTCCGGGCGGATCTGCTGGACGCGTTGGATGGGGTGTTGCGGCGGCTGCGCCGGGATGAACGGCCCTTTGGCGGGGTTCAGCTGCTACTCATCGGCGACCTGTTCCAATTGCCCCCGGTGACCAAACCCGAAGAATGGGATCTTTTGTCCAACTACTATGCCTCCCCGTATTTTTTTTCAAGCCAGGCGTTAAGCCGTTCCGAGCTGGTGACCATAGAGCTTGAGACCGTTTACCGTCAAAGTGATCCTGATTTCATCCGTCTGCTCAATGCCGTACGCGAAAACCGCATGGACAGGCACTGTACCGAAATCCTTAACCGGCAGGTGAGACCCGATCCCCCGGACCAGGGGTATATCACCCTGACCACACACAATCGAAAAGCCGAATCCATTAACAGCCTGAAACTTGCCCGGCTGCAAGCGACGGCACATACGATGGCTGCAAAAGTGACCGGTGATTTTCCGTCCCATGCCTTTCCCACAGGCGATCAGCTGATCCTTAAACCCGGTGCCCAGGTGATGTTTCTGCGCAACGATGCCTCTGCGGATAAAAATTATTTCAACGGCACCATCGGGGAAGTCACCCATGTGGGAATCGACACCGTAACCGTGGCCTGCCGGGGCAGTGCAGGCAGAGCGGCTGGGGAACGCGCATCGGATCAAAAGGACGGACCTGTTGTGGAAGTCAAACCGGTGGACTGGGAAAATGTTACCTACAAGGTCAACGAGGAAAATAACACCATCCAGCAGGAGGTGGTGGGAACATTCAAGCAGTTTCCGTTAAAACTTGCCTGGGCCGTTACCATTCATAAAAGCCAGGGTCTGACCTTTGACCGGGCCGTCGTGGATGCCCAAAACGCCTTTGCCCACGGCCAGGTCTATGTGGCCTTGAGCCGCTGTACCGGCCTTGACGGGTTGGTGCTTACCGCTCCTGTACCGCCCAATGCCCTGGGTACCGATCCTGTGGTAGTGGAATTCATGAACCGCACGGCACCCCCGGACCAGGACCTTGCCGCAATTTTCAGATCCGCCCGGGCTGTCTGCCAGAAAACGTTGGTGCTGAAGTGTTTTGACTGTTCAAATTTCAGGCGCTTGTTTTTTTATTTTTTGAGGCTGGCAAGGGACAACTGCAATGTGCTGCGTATCCCGGGGCTCGGTGACCCGGACCAACTGGAAGCCGGTGCCCGGGACCAGGTGTTCCAGGTGAGCGATAAATTTCAGATTCAATTAAACCAGTTGATGGCAAAAGAGCCGCTGCCGGAGACAAGCGACGTTATTCAGGATCGGGTACGAAAGGCCAGTGCCTGGTTCGGCAACACCCTGGATCAGGTGTTTGGCCGTCTGCTGGAAAAAGGAGCGGTGGACACGGACAATGCGTCCCTGGCCAAGCAGGCGCAAAATGCCCTGGACAATTTAAAGCGCGAAGTGCATGTCAAAAGGGCCGGGATTTTATCCTGCGCCGAGGGGTTTTCCACCGGCTCATATCTCAGGGCCGTATCATCCCAAACCATGGCCGATGCGCCGGGAACCGAGTCCAAAAAAAGTGCGGCTTCATCCACGACGGATTATACTGAACTGGACATTGCCCACCCAGACATGTTTCAGGCCTTGAAGGCCTGGCGGACAAGGATCGCAGCCGACCAAAATGTCAAAGCGTTCCAGGTGGCCCATCAAAAAGTGTTGGTCCAGATCGCCGTCTGCCTGCCCCGGTCGAAAAAAACGCTGCAAGCTTTAAAAGGGGTGGGCCCGGCCACCGTGGAAAGCTATGGGGATGAACTGCTGGCCATGGTGGATGCATATTGCACTGAAAAAAATATCCCGGGCGATGAATCTCCACAGCCGCGTCCGGCAACCCAGATCCCGGAGAAAAATTCAGACAGCGGCGGTAACAAATCCCAGGGAGCGGGCACACCCCAGGCCAACACCCGGGACATCAGTCTGATGATGTTTAAAGACGGTCTGTCCGTGGAGGAGATTGCCCAGGAGCGGGGGTTAGCCGAGACCACCATCCAGGGGCACTTGTGCTCTTTTGTGGCCAAAGGCGAACTGGCCGTCGATCAATTGGTTCAAGATGAAGAAAAACGGGCGGCCATTACGGCCGTGGTGGATCCGGATAAAAATTTGACCCAGATGAAAGAGGAACTGGGCGCCGAATATTCCTACGGTGAAATCCGGGCTGTCGTGGCTCATCTTGAACATCTTGCGTCTCTGAACGACTGAACGGTTTCTCGTTAGATCGTTCGGCTTATAGTCAGTTTGCTGACCGAGCGAATCGATTCGTCGACAAAACGTATATATGTCCCCCCCTATAAACGAGTTGTATTATGTTAATGGCTTTTGAACGATTGGATTGCCTGCAATGCTTGGAAGATCAGGGATTTTTAATGTGTTAACAAAGGCCAACCCCGCCTCATCAACGCCAAGGGCGACTTTCAAGTCCTTTAAATGCAAGGTGAAATAGGCAAGGGGGATATCAACGGCCACCTTTGAACAGAGGGCCGGGTACTCTTTGATGGACCTTAAAAGATCCAGATTGAATCCAACCTGTCGGCCTTTCAGAAATCGTTCTTTAAAGTTCGGATCCAGCCAGAGTACATTCTGCTTTTCGTCATAGGTCAGCCTGCGCGCCTTGAAGTGTTCCGTGATAAAATAGAGTTGCATGTTCCTGTGCTCCACCGTTCAGTCGTTTTTAAAGTATTTTGTCATTTACCACATTTTTCAGGTTCTGTCATTTGAGCGGGTACTTTGTGCAGGGCAAACGCATTTAAATAGTATTGACTCCAAGCACTTTCATGAGATAAGAATTGTCCCATCCTGCTTGCAGGCGTTTGACATTCATGCTCTTTTTCATACTGTTTTCCTGCTTAAGTAAGTTCGTAGCAATATGGCGCACTATTGCAAAATTTTCAGCGGCATTACCGACTCGTTTTCTACACTCATCTTCTCTGAACGAAACATCAAGCACCCAATGCAATTTATTTTCGATTCCCCAGTGAGCTCGAACTCTTTTTGCAAACTCTTCTGCATCCAAATTTTGGCTGAGCAGATAATAGCTGGTCTCACATGAGATGTTATCTTTTATGTGACGTTCTCTTTCAACCATTCCGATACTTTGAAGTCCCTTCCAAAGTGGTTTGTCCTCTATCCAGTCAATATCTGAGATAACCCAATGACGCCTTATTTCAACGCGACCATGGTCACCTTCAACGCTGTCAAAATAACTTCTCGGGATTTCCTTAGGTTTAGCTTTTTTGACGCTATGAAAGAAGAGTTCGACGTCGTCGTATAGATCTCCGTGGTTTTTCTTCAGAGCCAAAGCATAATCCGCACCCTTATCGATTATTTTTTCGGCAATTTTTTTCTGGCATCCCATGGCATCTATGGTGACAGTAGTCCCTGAAATATCCAGCAGATCAAGTAAATCCGGAATTGCTGTGATTTCATTTGATTTTTCATCCGTTTTTATCTGCCCCAGTACCAGGTTTGCATCTGATGCCCAGGCACTTACCACATGAATTGCGGATTTACCATTCGTTTTGTCATGTGATCGTCTTAATGTTTTACCATCTACGGCGATAACAGTTTCCGGCAGTAGCGGACGTATAGAGGCAACCCAATCAATGAAAGCTGTCCGAAATTCTTCCGGATCAATGATTATAAAAATCCTTCTGATTGTATCATGCGATGGAATTCCATTGGGCAACTCCAAAAACGTTTTTAACCAATCATATTTGGACTGGCCATATTGTTCAATTTCGTTCCATGTACTTGCACCGCAAATCACAGCGCAGACTGTAATTGCGAATATATCGATTAGATTATGCAACTTCTGCCTATCCAATCGAGGGTCATTTATCTTTGAGAACTCTGAGATCAGCGTAATATTTGAGGAGGTCATGACTGAGTTCCTTGAAATGAGGTTGTAAAAAGATTCTTACATATCAGGAATGTTCAATTCTGCAAACCTCTCTTCAATCAGAAATTTTAATGCGTTTGCCCTGGTACTTTGTGTTTATATATAAAAAATTATGAATTCACCATTCATAAAAACTTGCGAAATATTAAATTTACAGATGGTTGGCGAGCTATAGTTGAAACATATTCATATTTAGTCCATAGTTCTAAATATTTATCCAAAAGAAAAAATCGTGTCCATTATCACAAAAAAAATTTAAATCGGTACCTGAATATTCACCCCTGATTCTGTTTTCAATACATGGACAACAGACCCCTCTGAACTTTACCGGCTGCGGCATGACGAGACCGGGAGTATCATGTGTGAGGCCTGTCACGGTTCCACCCATGCGGTTTATCCGGCCCATCATTTTATGAGGGACGCCGCGTTGATTGAAGAGATGTAGGTCATACAAAACCAACAACAATGAAATGAAGTTTGATACCGGTGCAAACGGACAGAGGAGCATGAATTGAAGTCAAATCTTACGGTTCTCGGGGTGGGCAATATTCTCTACAGTGATGACGGGGTCGGTGTTCGCGTGATTGAAAAACTTCGTGAGGAATACAGGTTTTCAGACAACATTACCTTGGTGGACGGTGGTGTCCAAGGGCTCAATTTAATGGATATCATTTTAGATGCCGGCCGGTTGATTGTCGTGGACACGGTGCTCAATAACGGTCAGCCTGGGGATATTTATCGGATTATCCATGAGCAGGCCCACGGACGGCTTCCGGCCGGAAATGCCTTGCACCAGGCGGATTTGATTGAAACATTGACCTTTTGCACCCTGCTGGGGCAGGTGCCGGACACCACGATTATCGGTATTGAACCCAAGGATTACACCACATTCAGTGATCAATTGACACCGCCAATTCAAGACCGGTTGGCGGATTTAACCCAAAAAGTTCTTGAAGAGATCGTAAATCAGGCGGGAGCTGATGAGGCTGTTACTCAAATATCCGGGAGCTGACAGTTCGATATCGTAAGTAACATCGCCTCTGCAGCTGTCGCTTGAATTGTTGAATGCGATGTGTTTGAGATTATAGGAAATAGTGTTGAAACTTGGCGAATAAATGGTTTGTCGTCAATATGTATCCAATTCCATTCTTAAGTTTGGGAGGCCATATGGTTCACAAACGTTCTATGTTTGCCACGGTGATGGTTGTTGCGACAATTCTGGCAACAACGGCCCTGGCCTATGAAGTCAACGAGGTCTTCATTTTGGAACGTCCCGACGGAAACACCGAGCTCAACCGGTGGATCGGTCCGGTGAAGTTCCCCCATGGAAAGCACACCATGTATTTGGCGTGTCTGGAATGTCATCACAAAGATTCTGCCAAGGAACTGGGTAAATTCGTCGCCTGTAGACAATGTCATACCGATGAGGATCCAACTTACGAGAATGGGTTCTATCGGGCCTGGCATTCCAACGGGCCGCCCAGTTGTCTATGATGCCATGCCCTAACCCGGGCCAGAGGGGGCAAAAGTCCGGTTGGCTGTACGTCCGCCTGCCATAAATCCGAAAAAAAATAGGGAGACCCTTATGAACAGCACCAATCGGTTTGAACGGTATAAACTGACCCATGGCGGCAGAAAAATTGATCGCCGTGAATTCATGAAATTTTGTGGCGGCATGGCTGCGCTCATGGGCATGGAGGCCTCCTTTATTCCGGACATTGCCCATGCCCTGACCACCAAAAAACGCCCTTCAGTTGTCTATCTGCACGGTGCGGAGTGCACCGGTTGCACCGAAGGACTGCTCAGGGCCTCTGAGCCGTTTTTCGATGAGATTCTCATGAATGTCATTTCCCTTGATTATTGCGAAACCGTTATGGCTGCGGCCGGCACGGCGGCCCACGGGGCACTGGCAAAGGCAGTGAATAATCCCGAAGGCTATATCTGTGTCATTGAAGGCGGTATCCCCACCTATCATGGCGGCGAGTACGGCAAAGTCGGCGGCGAGACCATATTTCAGCTTTGTGCCAGTGTGGCATCCAAGGCCAAGGCAACTATTGCCATGGGTACATGCGCCTGCTTTGGCGGTATCCAGGCTGCAGCCCCCAATCCGTCAGGGGCCAAAGGTGTCAATGAGGCCTTGAAAGCCGTCGGGGTTAATGCCATCAATATTGCCGGTTGTCCGCCTCACCCTGCAAATTTTGTCGGCACGGTATTGTATATTTTAACCAAGGGGAAACTGCCTGCACTTGATACCTGGAATCGACCTGTCATGTTCTACGGGGAGACTGTTCATGATCGCTGTCCCCGGCAAAAGCACTTTAATCGCGGGGAATTCGTCAAAAGTTTTGACAGTCCTGAGGCGAAACAAGGGTATTGCCTCTATCATATGGGATGCAAAGGCCCGTACACGCACAACAACTGCCCCAATAACCTGTTTAACCAAGTGAACTGGCCGATTAAGGCGGGGGCACCATGCATCGGTTGTAGTGAGCCGAATTTCTGGGATGACTATTCTCCCTTCTATCGGCCAATCATTGACGGCCCTAAAATTTAACCGGACCCGCGTTGTATAACGGCCACGGGCCGTCCTTGGTCCATCTGCACCCAGACGTTGGCCCACAATAAAGATAAAAAGAATCCAGTTCTCGTGCTGGAGACTTTTTTATAAAAGGAGACTAAAGTATGAGCCAGCAGGCAGCCAAACATACCGGCAAGCGACTCATTATCGACCCGGTAACCCGAATTGAAGGCCATCTAAAAATCGAAGTTGAAATTGAAAACAATCTTGTTAAAAATGCCTGGTCCAGCGCCCAGCTGTTCCGGGGGCTTGAACCCATTCTCAAAGGACGCCCCCCCGAAGATGCCCCCCTGTTTACCCAGCGGGTCTGCGGGGTCTGTACCAATACCCATGCGCTGACCAGCATACGTGCCATTGAAGATGCGCTTAAACTTAAGGTGCCGCCCCTTGCGGTTTTGATCCGTGAATTGATTCTGGCGGCGCTTGTCATCCACGATCACCTGGTTCATTTTTATCACCTGCATGGTCTGGACTGGATCGATATGGCCGCAGCGCTTAAGGCCGACCCGTCCAAGGCCGGTAAGATCGTGGGGCAGATGAGCGCCCGGGATGAAAACCCGGCGGATCTGTTTATTGTACAAAAAAAGATTAAAGATTTTGTTGCATCCGGTCAGCTTGGATTTTTGGAGAACGCCTATTTTCTGGGCGGAAACCCAGCCTACCGTTTGTCTCCCGAAGAAAACCTGATCCTGGCGGCCCACTATTTTGAGGGGCTGAGGGTTCAGCTGGAATTGGGCCGTGCCATGGCCCTGTTCGGCGGTAAAAATCCCCATTCCCAGTCCCTTGTGGTGGGCGGGGTAACCTGTTACGACAGCTTAAATCAGGAAACCATTGATCATTTTCGCAGCATCTGCCAAACCACTCTGGAATTTACGGAAAATGCCATGATGACCGATGTGCTTCTTTTGACCAAAGCCCATCCCGAAGCCTGGGCATACGGCAGAACAAGCAACTTTTTTGATTTTAGTGATTTTGTCCATCCTGAAACCGGCAAAGACCCATATTTTAAAGCCGGCGTTTTGTGGAAAAATGACTTTAAGTCCGCAGCCAGCCTGGATATGAATGAAATTACCGAGCATGTTGCCCGAAGCTGGTATAAAGGCGACACCCCCCGCACACCCTATGAGGGAGAGACGGATCCCGCCTATACCAGTTACGAAGATAAAGATAAATATTCCTGGTCCAAGGCGCCCCGCTACAAAGGTGAGCCCATGGAAACAGGTCCGTTGGCCCGTCGGGCTATTGCCTATGCCAGAAATGAGACAGAGACCCGGACAATTCTGGACGGATTCATGAAACAGGCAGGCATGAAGCCAAACCAGCTTTTTTCCACCATGGGACGGACCATCTGCCGGGTGGTGGAAACCCTTATGCTGAGTCGTAAAATACATGCGTGGGTCGATGAGACCGAAAATCGCATAAAATCCGGGGACAGCACCATTTATAAAGCATGGCAGATGCCTGATACGGCCCAGGGGGTGGGGACCTGTTGTGTAACCCGAGGGGGCTTGTCCCACTGGATTCGAATTAAAGATAAAAAAATAGAAAATTTTCAACTGGTGGTGCCCTCCACCTGGAACCTGGGTCCCCGGTGTGCTGCAGGGAAAATAGGCCCTGTGGAAGAGTCTTTGATGGGATGTCCCAGCCCGGATCCGGACCGTCCAGTGGAAATTTTAAGAACGGTTCATTCGTTTGATCCCTGTCTTGCCTGCGCGGTTCATGTGATAGACCATACCCGGTAGGCAGATTCGAGCGTCGGGGTGACAGACCTGGGGGATAATCGTCTTTGAATTCAAATGTTTGATTCTCTGGCCATCGGCGACAATGATGCGGTTCGAAAAGAATTTGTCCGGATGAGTGAAAAACTCAAAGGCCTTGAGATCTATGTGTATGATTTTGAGGGAACCGTCTTTTTCAGCACGGACATTGATAAAGTTGACACCCGCATCGCAGGGTTTATGAGCCCGGAGGCAGGCAGCGAGATTGAGCGGCAGCTTGAAATCGGCAAAAGCTCAGGGCTTTTTTTCCGCATGCAGATGGACGATCAGCCTTACCGAGTGACAAGCAGTCCGATATTAAACAGAAATCGGTGCTTTCACTGCCATGGCAGCCAACGTAAGATCGTTGGCGGCATCACGGTCTTGTCTTCTGCAGCCTCCATCGAAAATGCCGTGAATCAAGGTAAAAGACAGAGCATTTTTGTGGGGGTCGCAGGGCTTGTTGTGGCCATGCTTTTTGTCTTTCTTTTTTTTCGTATTTTTGTAAATAAAAAAATAGAAATCATTATGGATGTGGCCAGAAGTTTACAAAATAAAGATTTTACCCGTACATTTGAAGCCAAAGGCGGCGATGAGATCAGTCAGATTCTATTTCAGATCAATGACGTTACCCATGATCTTGGACAAGCCATCCGGCAGATCAATGAAAATTCCAAATTGATTTTTGACGCTGCAAACGAACTCAACGACATTTCGGTCAATCTTAGCGAAACCAGCACCGGCGCAGCAGATCCGGCCACGGCGGCATCGGCTGCCGTTGAGCAGTTAAGCGCCACCAACAAGGCCATTGCAGCCTCCATGGAGCAGGCCTCAATGTCATTGAATACCATTGCCTCTGCCATGGAAGAGATGGGGGCCACAGTCAATGAAATTGCCAAGAGTGCAGGGCAGTCCAATCAGATCACAAATGAGGTGGTCAGCGATTTTGAGTCCATTGTCGTGCAGGCGGAGCAACTGGCCGAACAGGCCCGGGATGTGGATGTGGTGACCGATGAAATTCAGGCCATCGCCGAGCAGGTGAGCCTGCTGGCATTAAATGCAAAAATCGAGGCTGCCCGGGCAGGGGAGACCGGAAAAGGGTTTGCTGTTGTGGCCCAAGAAATTTCAGATCTTGCCGATGAAACCGGTAAATCCGCCACCCAGGCCAATGAAAAATTACAGGGGATTAAGGAATTTTCAGCTCGGATTTCGAAAAAAATAAGCAGCCTCTCTGAAAGTGTGGATGAATCCGGCCAGGCCATTGCCGGGATTTCCGCTGCGGTGGAACAGCAGAACGCCGCCACCGGGGAGATTATAAAAAGTATTACCCAGATCACCGAAGAGATTCTTGACGTTAACAGCAACATTGGGCAAAGCGCCCTGGCCACCGAGGAAATTACCAAAGAACTGGCTGTTACACAGGAGGGCGCCCAGGATGTCCAGGCCGACAGCCTCAAATTGACAAAGAACGCTGGCGTCCTGTCTGATTTAGCCCAGAACTTTATTGAAATCATCCGGGTCTTTAAGGTTTAGCTTTTTTCTTTTTCAAGGTATATCCCCCCCAGGTTTGTTGGGAGACCCCAACCACCATGAATGCATCGGGATCAATGCGATTGATGATGTACTTTACATCATACACCCGGGAGCGCAGCACGGTGAGATATAAGAGGGTACGCGCTTCGCCGGAATACCCGCCTGTGCCCTGCCACATGGTTACACTGCGCTTTAATTGGTTGATAATGGCATATCGCAAAGGTTCTGGATTTTTACTGATGATCATGAGTGTTCGCATCTGACTGGTGCCTTCCAAGGCAAAATCCGCACTCATGCCTGCAATGAGAATCGCAAGAAAGGCCAGCAGGGAAGTCTCCCAGCTGAACACAAATCCTGCAATGGCAATAATGATAACATCCACATACAGGCCAGACTGGGACATGGGAAACCCTGTTTTATTGTAAATGATCCGGGAAATGATTGATGTCCCGCCGATGGTGCCCCCGAAACGGTAGATAATACCCGTCCCGATCCCAACGAGCAGTCCGCTGTAAATGGTCGCCAGAAGTTTATTCTCTGTGATGGGAAATTGAGAGAACACCGTTGGCATGTGAACAATAAGATATTCCGTGGCACCGGAAAACACGATAACGGCCAATGTGGAATTAAATATGAACCGCCACCTGCCCAAAGTGAAAAAGCCAAGGACAAATAATGGGATGTTTGCCGTAAAATAGAACAACCCCGGGGAAAATCCGGTCAGATGATTTACAATAATACCCAACCCGGAAACCCCGCCTGCGGCCAGGTTGTATGGCATTTGAAATAATACATAGCCAAAGGCGTTGAGCGCCGCGCCTATGGTGATGGCCAGCTGCTGGTTTGAAATGCGCAGAAGTTTTTGCCAACCGGGGGATTTAAGTTTTTGTTTCACTGCTTCTCTTAGTTTTCTCTGTGCCAAGTAGTACTCCTTTTTCTGGGGCCAATGGTCAATAAATTCAATAGCCCAAATAACAATCAAGGGCTGTCCTGGTTTTCCGCCATGATTCAGCCCGCAACTTAAATTAAAATCGTTGTATGGGTTACGCAGGTTTTTTAAAAATTAATGTGAACAAAACGCTTGATTTGAATCAAGCCGGCGCCTAAGGTCTTTCCGGCCGGGCCCATTTGTAAACGCCCCTTGATACCCTCTCCAGTTTGCCTTTTCTTACAAGACTGGCCAGGAAATTTCTAACTTTTTGCGGGTCCATGTCTGATTTTTCAATGACTTCGGTGACCGTGGTATGGCGTTGTGTTCGTCGCTTAAACAGGGTTTCAATGCCTGCGGTATTTTTGATTTTAGCGGAATCGTTTTCCCTATCCGTCGCGGATGGTCTGGAGGGCTCGTTCTTGGCCCTTACAGCTTTTGGCCGGCCTGGTTTTGCTTTCCCTGTTTTTGACTTTACGGGTTTGGCGGGTGCTTTACCGGCAGGTTTTGTCATCACCTGTGGTGATGAGGGGGGGGACTCTTCCATACCAAGGTCGATGCCGAACATATCCGACAGATTCTGGTCTTTTTCATCAATGATTCTTGAGGATTTTTTTCCTGATCTGTCCAAGAGCTCTTTTTTGCTCTCCTGTACGGTTTCGGCCACCAGATCGTTGATCTTTGCCTTTCTTAAAATGAAGAACAGGCCCGGATCCTGATCCAGGCGCGCACCGATGCCGTACAGCACGGCGGCGACATGTTTGCACATGACTGCCCAGTCCGGGCAGGAGCAATCCAGTTCAATCTCTTTGGGAGAGGGGAAAAGACCTTTGCCTTTTTGGGTAAACAGGTCTTCAAGTGCTTTGGGAAACTTGCCGGCCATCAGTTGCTTGATGCTGTCCATTTTCCCCCTGCACTGATTTTTGATCTCCTGCCATTGTTTTGGGGGTATGGGTTTAATGGTGATGGTGACCCGGTAGGGTGTGCTGGCGCTTCCCATGACCAGGCCCGAGACCTTGCCGGGTTGGATTTGAAGATCCAGAACCGCCCCGTGCCGGACATAGCTGCGGCCCCGGCCGATCCTATTTGCATAATCGGCGTATCGTTCCAGGTTGTTGTTCCAGGCTTTGCCCCACCAGTTTTTCGCCAGGGCCTGGCCCTCAAGGACCACGGGCTGAATATCGGGGTTTTTCTTTTTTAAGGCCTTAAGTTTTTTTTCTGCTTTTGCCCGTTTTTCACCCACGGTCACGTATTTTGGATACCCATAATGCATTGCTGGATTCCTTTTGCCTTTAAATTCTTATCTGCGGCCTTATTCCGGCAGGGAAAGCCGGAACAGATCAAGCAGATCTTGGTCATTCATTTCCGTGATCATGCCTTCGGCGGAAGGCGTGACCACCTGGTCGGCCAGGGCCTGTTTTTCACTGATCATCCGATCAATCTTTTCCTCAATGGTGCCCCGGGTGACAAATTTATGCACCAGCACTTTTTTGGTCTGCCCGATGCGAAACGCTCGGTCTGTGGCCTGGTTTTCCACGGCCGGGTTCCACCATCTGTCAAAATGGACCACATGGTTGGCCCGGGTCAGGTTCAGGCCCACGCCCCCGGCCTTTAACGACAGCACCATAAAGGGGCAATAGGCATTGTCCTGGAATGTTTGTATCAGTTTTTTGCGTTTTGCAACAGGGACAGATCCGTGAAGCACAAGTCCCGGGTGGTGGAAAATGTTTTCAAGAAAGGCCCGCAACGGCTCTGTCATCTCTTTAAATTGGGTGAATACGAGCACCCGTTCCCGTTTTTCATAAACGGTTTCGCAGATACTGCCCAGACGTGCAAATTTCCCGCTGTGGATGGCCTTGAAATCCCCGGACCCTGTGATCTGATCCGGGTGGTTGCACAATTGCTTGAACCGGAGCAGAAAAGAGAGCACCAGGCCTTTGCGCTGGATGCCCTCGGTGGTCTCAATGGCCCGTTTCAGATCCGTGACCGATTTTTTGTACAGTACCACCTGTTTGGGGCTTAAATCTGCAAAGACCTTCATTTCCACCTTGTCCGGCAAATCTTTGATCACGGTCTTATCGGTTTTCAGGCGGCGCAGGATGTAAGGAAAGATCATTTGCCTCAATATGGCATATCCGTTGGGATCGTCTTGCAGGGTTTTGGCAAAGTTGGAAAATTCTGTTTTATTGCCCAAAAGCCCGGGATTTAGAAAATCAAACAAAGACCACAGGTCCGACAGCCGGTTCTCCACAGGTGTGCCGGTCATGATAACCCGCTGGGCGGCAGGCAATGCTTTGATGGCCCGGGTCTGCTGGGTGCCTGGATTTTTAATGGCCTGGGCCTCGTCCAGGATCAGGCTGTGCCAGGTGTAGGCGGCAAGCCAGTCGTATTTTTTTACCAGGGTGTAGCTGGTGATGACCAGATCCATTCGGTTCAGCTGGGTTTTGGTGAGCTTGAATTTTTTATTTTTTGGGGCCTTGTCGGGTTGTGAATTCGATGATGCAAACCCTGGGTGGGCCACACAGACTTTAAGGCCGGGCAAAAAACGGTTGATTTCCGACTGCCAGTTTGAAATCAGGGAAGCCGGCACCACCAGTAGCGATGCCGGGCGTTTGGCGTTTGACGGAAAGGTGCTCAGCCATGCCAGGATCTGGACGGTTTTTCCCAGCCCCATATCATCGGCCAGGCAGGCCCCGAATCCGTATGAGGCCAGAAAGTTCAGCCAGTCTACACCTTTTGCCTGGTAGGGCCGCAATGTGGCCTTGAAGCCTTTGCCCGGCACCACCGGATCCACCTGTTCCGGGTGGGTCATTTTTTCCAGTACGGATGTCAGCCATGTGCCGTTGGATATGCTGACATCCACCTGTTCGTCACCGTCCAGGCCAAGCATCTTTTCCGGATTCAGCCGGGCCCGCATGGCATCGCCCAGAGTCATGCCCGAGGCGGCCAGGTCCTCAATGCTATCGCAGGCTTTCAGGGCCTGTCTGAGCTTTTCCGGATCTACGGCCACCCATTTGTTTTTGATAAAGGCCAGGCCCTGGGTCTCTTCGAGAATGGCTTCGACTTCCTGTCTGGACAATTCCAGCTGGCCCAATTCTACACTGACCTTAAAATCAAGTATGGCATCCAGCCCGGCCAGGGATGGCTTTTTATCTCCCAGGGAGATGGTCACCTTGGGTGGGGCGGAGGTTTGCTTCCACCAGTCAGGAATCCGGCAGAGTACCCCGCAGGCTTCATAATCCGGGATCTCCTTTAGAAAGGCAAACGCCTCATCTCCATCCCAGGCCAGGGGGTGAAACAATTCGCCGGATTCAATGAGATCCGCCACGATCCGGCTTTGTTCCGCTGCTTTGTACACCGTGGATAAAAGAGTCAGAAGTTCATCATCGCCATGGGTTTCAATGGCATGTTTCAGGGGCAGGTGCTTAGGCTTTCCATTGGCCCCCATGCCTGCGGAATAGGTGGCCATGAAGGCAAAGGGAAGATCGGAATTTTTATTTTCCACCAGATGGAAAAACACCCGGCCTGCCGGGTGAAGATCGGGATTCTTTTCCCGGAAATAGTCGCTGACAGGCCCCTTGAATTTTTTGATATCACGGGAAAAGGTCTCATTGAACCCCTGCCACAACCCCTCAAGCATATCTGCCGTAACATATTCAGACCCGGCCATCAGGGGACAGGCTGAAATAAAATCGCCGACAAGCCCCGGCGGTACCTCTATGAGAGCGTCCTGCCGCAAGGTTTCAAGTTCAGCGGTTTTTAACAACTCCCGGACAAAACAGCTGGAAAACCGAAGGAAATAGTCAAAAGAGGCTGAAAATTCTAACGGGAATTGTTTAAACCCCAGGTCATAGAGCCAGTCGCCTTTTGAAGTTTCAACTGTTTGGGCAATTTCCTCCAAGCGCTGTATCTGGTCCGATTGGCTTGTGCCTGTTACCGGTTCCCATTCAAGCACCAATGTCTGATCCGGCATGACCGAAATCACCGGTTGTTCTTTGGTTTTGTCTGTCAATTAATTTTATCTCCACTAACGTCATTCTCCAGCGCAGGTATATCAAATCCTTTGAGTAACAACAAGGGTCGGGGCGAAGGCTCTTACCATCAAAAGAACCAACTTTTTGGTTATATTTAAATGGAAATCTTTGCGAATTATTTCAGAGAGTGGTAAAAATTCTTTCATGGAACTTACAATAAAATTGCAACGGTTTAGATCTCTTCCCTTTCGGATGTTGGCTCGGTAGATGCGTTGGAATGAAAGATAAACATAAACCGCATGTCACCTTGCTATAAACAACAGGAGATAAAAATTGGCCGGATTAGTTTTTGAATTGCAATCTGATGCTATAAATAAAGATGTTAGATGTTCTGATTTACTTCGAAAAGCACTTGTAGTCTCACGGAAGCTTGATATAGATTCAATTGAGAGTTGGATACGATACGAGCTAAATGGATTTTTACAAAAGGATGATGTTGTGCCTGACTACAGAGAAGTCCATGGTCTCATTAAAGTTTGGAATCCATATCACGGTTGGCAACCCCTTAATTTTGGTGATCCGAAGCAAGCAGAACGATTATCCAAAAGAAAAGAATTCTGGTTATAACGGATTTGGGGGACCCGTCCGTAAGCCTCCCAATGAAGCTGAAATCAAAAGGTTCTGAAGCCAATTCTCGTGGTACTGGAATCCGTTCACTCTTTCAAAAGAACTCACATGGCCCTTTTGCTTTACCGTCCATGGATTGAGTGGAGCAAAATTTTGGATAAGAGCCCAAGCACGTATGCTGAGATTGGCAGATTTCATAGTGCCATGAAAATACTTGGTGCTGAATAAATGACGGTCCATCCGTTGCATCAGCCGGTCAACCATATTTTTCGAAAAAAGAAAAACAGGCTGCCGGACAAGTTCTTAACAAAATAACATACAATATAGGCAGCATGCAAAACTCACAGCTACAGCAAAATTCTCCAGGTGCCTCACAAACTCTTAATGTTGGTCCAGATTTATCGCGGCTAATTGAGTTCGTTAGTAAGATTAGGGCCGACATAAAGGAATTGGGGTTAAATTCAGATTCTGAAAATGAGCTTAATTCCGAAATTTCAACTATTGAAATCCAGTCGAAATCACCGAATCCGAAATCAAAAATTATTTCTGAATCTTTGAAAACAATACGGTCTATTTTGGAAGGTGCTGCTGGCAGTGTAGTAGCAACTCCATTCTTGGCGCAGATTGGTAATTTTTTATAACTGACACAGAATATGAGAATTCGTAAAACTGCGTACATACTCCAACAAATGAACTGTTGATTGAAAAATAAAGATTTTATTCTTTAATAACGAATGAGTTTGAATCTGACGGAGCTACGCTTTGTCAACTTTGAACAGTCGTGCAACTTCCAAGGGCAGGTCTGGCAGTTCCATGGTAACGGTTCTGCTCTTATCCTGAAATTTAAGAAAATAGGAGTGCAGCCCCATGGATTCAAACTGCATTTGGTTTTTTAGGAATTCAAGGGCTCTGGGCGATCCGTAACGGGAATCGCCCACGACCGGATGCCCAGCCAGTTTGGCGTGGCGCCGGATCTGGTGCTTGCGGCCGGTGAACAGTTCAATGTCCAGAAGGGAATAATGGATGGACTGGTCCAGAACCCTGTAGCGGGTCAGGGCCTTGACTCGTTTTCCCCGGCCCCGGGGATCGGTTCGGCCGCCGGCGGATTTGGTCAGGGGGGTATCCCAGTCTCCCTGGTCCTGGTCAAAATGGCCGTGAACCAGGGCTTTATAACGTTTTGTCACCTTCCCTTCTGCAAAAAGGGCTGATAAGCCGGCCAGGCTCTCTTGGGTCGTGGCCACAAGGAGCAGTCCCGAGGTCTCTTTATCCAGGCGATGGACGGGTTGGAGTATCTCCGTGCTGCCGGGTCCAAGGCTTTTTTGAAGGTCCGATATGATATCCCTTCCAGGATCGTTATGGACACTGATGCCCCCGGGTTTTTCTAAACAGATCCAGCCTTGTCCGTGTTCTATGATTTTAATCTTCTCTTTCATGGCAGCCCATTCTAACCCATCCCGGGCCGCGGGTCAAAAGGCAATGAAGGGCATGGGGGCACTGACGAGTTTCGGGTGCACGCAGGGTTATTCCATGATGATTGTCGGCTGACCCGTCACCATTAAAGGAGATTGACAACAGCTAAAGCATCCCTATAGTTGTGACCTGTTTGAAAATATTATGTAAGGTGATGCAAAAATGATCAACCCAGATGCCATAGACAACCTCAGAAAAATCGTGGGTAAGGAGAGGTGTTTCGACGCCCCCGAGCAGTTGGCCTGTTATTGTTATGATGCCTATTTTGAAGAGGCCATGCCTGACCTGGTGCTGTTTCCCTGTACCCGGGATGAGGTGTCCGGGATTTTAAAAATATGTGCTGCTCACAAAATTCCGGTGACCGCCCGGGGCGCGGGGACTTCGGTGTGCGGGGCCAGTATCCCGGCCAGGGGCGGTGTGGTGCTGTGCTTTTCAAAAATGAACCGGATTATCGAAATCAATACCAAAGATCGGTATGTGATTGTGGAGCCCGGTGTGATCAATGCCGATCTTCAAAAAGCCCTGGCCCCGTTCGGTTTCTTTTATCCCCCGGACCCCGGTTCCATGGCTGTCTCCACCATCGGCGGTAATGTGGCACAGAATGCCGGCGGCCCCCGGTGCCTTAAATACGGGGTGACGGTGGATTATGTCCTGGGCATGGAAGTTGTGCTCAGTTCGGGCAAGGTGGTGCGTTTTGGCAGCCGCAATGTCAAGGATGTCACCGGCTACCGGCTGTCCAGTCTGTTCTGCGGGTCCGAAGGGACTTTGGGCATGGTTACCTCGGTGATCCTCAAGGTGCTGCCCAAGCCTGAAAGTGTCTCCACATTGCTTGTCACCTTTGATGATCTGGACAATACGGCAAATGCCGTGGCAGATATCATTGGTGCCGGTATTTTGCCGGTGGCATTGGAATTGATGGACAAGACCACCATTCGGACCGTTGAAGATAATGCCCACATCGGACTGCCGGTGGATGCCGAAGGCACCTTGCTCATTGAAGTGGACGGGGTGAAAGAGGCGTGTGAAAAAGAGATCAAAAAAATTGCCGAAAAGCTTGAGGCCAACGGGGCTGTGAGCATTGACATTGCCAAGACCGAAGAAGAGCGTGAAAAACTCTGGGAGGCGAGACGGTCGGTCTATGGTGTGTTTGCCAAGCTTTCCGCAAGTCTCTACACAGAAGATATTGTGGTGCCTGCCGGTAAAATTCCGGAGATGACCCGAAAAATTGTGGAGATCGCCGAGAAATACAACCTGCTTGTGGGTGTGATGGCCCATGCCGGCGACGGTAACATGCACCCCATGATTCCGGGGGATAAGGCCAATAAAGAGGAGTGGGCCCGGGTGAAAAAAGCCTTTGACGAGATTATGGCCGCAGCCGCCTCACTGAACGGTTCTTTGTCCGGAGAGCACGGCATCGGTCTTGCCAAAACCGAATATCTGCCCCTGGTCATGGATGATGATACCGTTGAGTTCATGGGTGTCATTAAAAAAGCAGTGGATCCGGACGGTATCCTGAATCCCGGGAAGTTTGTGTAACATGGCTGCTTCATCATATGGGCAAAATTGCAACAGGTGCGGGTTCTGCCTGTCCGTGTGCCCGACTTACAAGGCCCAGGGCACCGAGGATGCGTCTCCCCGGGCCAGGATACAGCTCATTGATTTTTTTGCGGACCACAAGGTAGGTTCATCCGAGAAGCTCCAGGAGATCATATCCAAATGTCTGATGTGCGGCAGCTGCGCCAACATCTGCCCTTCTGGCATCAACCATCCCGAACGTTATGTGCGCATGCGCGAACAGATGATCCGGGACCACGGCGATCGGCCGGAGATCAAAAGCCTGGTCTATCTTCTGGCAAAGGAATCCCGAATCCGGATGGCGGCCGGTGCAGCCAAAATGGCCCAGAAAATAGTCCCCAAGGTGTTTGCCCAAAAATATAAATTGGGCAACATTGCATTAAAACAGTTTCCGGTTTTGAATAAAGTGCCGTTCAGGACCGCTGCCCGGACACCACAGCCCACGCAGAAATCAAAACCTGCATCAGGTTTAAAATACGGCCGCGTGGTCTATTTTACAGGCTGCGCCACCAATTATCTTTTTGAAGATACCGGTTTTGCCGTTCTGGATATTTTACGGCACATGGGACTTGAGGTGATTATTCCAGATACCCAGACCTGCTGCGGCATTCCCATGCTTTATCACGGCGGCCGGGAAAAAATGAAAAAAAATGTCACCGCCAATCTGGCCTGTCTGGATGTACAGGGAATTGATGCCGTTATCGTGGACTGCCCCACCTGCGGTTCCGCCTTGAAAAATGAGTATCCTAAGCTTGCAGAAGAATTTGGTCTGGAGCAGGATAGGGCGAATCGTGTGGCGGAAAATGTGGTGGATATCAGCACCTTTATCATGGCCCATGCCCAACCTGACGACTTTACCCAAACCGGTGAGACGGTACGCGTCACCTATCACCAGCCCTGCCATCTGCGCAACCATATGCCCACCCCGGGAAGCGCCCAGGCGCTTTTGACTGCGCTGAAGGGCGTTGAATATACCCCGGCGACGGATATGGATTCCTGTTGTGGCGGCGGTGGCACCTTTTTCTACGAATATCCGGATGTATCAAAAAGCATTGCAGCGAAAAAGGTGGCCAATGCCAAAGCCACCGGTGCAGCCCTTTGGGTGACCGATTGTCCGGTATGCCGGATAAACCTGGGCGGTTATCTTGATGACCCTGGGGGGATGACTGTGGTGCATCCGGTGCGTCTTGCAGTCCAATCCCTGGTGGCTCGGACGGACAGAAACGGATAATCAATATATTCTCAACTGATTGGCCTTGCAGGAGTCATTGTTTCCCTCTCTTTCCCCGTTGATATCTGCAAGGCCATTTTTTATCAAACGATTTCATTTTTAAATTATAATGTGTTAGATATTAAGAACTACTCCATTCCTCTGCTTGTTTTGCCAGCGTTCATTTTTTTTGTTTTTTTCTTTGAAAATTGATCCAGATCAAGGTTTTTGTGCGTTTAAAATCGTATATTTTACCTGCGATGTAAGGCGTTATTAAGCAGTTAATTCATATAAAAAAGGAGACCTTTGCATGTTTTGTTTTCAATGTCAGGAAACCGCGAAAAATCAGGGCTGTACCATTAATGGGATGTGTGGGAAAAAAGGCAGTACGGCAAATCTTCAGGATCTGTTGATCTATAATTTAAAGGGGATCGCCGTTCTTGCGCAAACTGCAAAAGAGGCCGGCATGAATGTGCCTGCAGCCAATGGTCAGTTTATCGCCGAAGGGTTGTTTACGACGATCACAAATGCCAACTTTAATGATGAAGATCTTATTTCCTGGATTACCCGTGCCCAGGCAGTTAAAAAGAAACTGTTCGACAGTGTTAAAGATAAGGTGGGGTCGGATTTTCACGATTGTGCGACCTGGTTTTCGGATGATACCTCGGCATTTGCGGCCAAAGCAGAAGCGGTTGGTGTGCTTTCAACCGAAAATGAAGATGTCAGGTCCCTTCGTGAACTTCTGGTCATCGGCCTGAAAGGGATCTGTGCCTATGCGGATCATGCTGCTGTGCTCGGTGTCACCAAAGATGAAATCTGGGATTTTCTGTATGAGGCGTTAACCTCGACCACCCGGGACCTGGGTGTTGATGAGATGGTCGCCATGGTCATGAAAGCCGGTGAAACCGCAGTGACTACCATGGCAGCTTTGGACCAGGCCAATACCCAGGCCTACGGCAATCCTGAGATTACGGAAGTCAATATCAGTGTGGGGACAAACCCCGGTATTTTGATTTCCGGCCACGACCTGAAAGATATGGAAGAGCTGCTGGAACAGACCAAAGGGACGGGCGTTGATGTCTACACCCACGGTGAAATGCTGCCGGCCAATTATTATCCTGCATTTAAAAAACACGATCACCTCAAAGGCAATTACGGCGGTTCCTGGTGGCATCAGAATGAAGATTTTGAAACCTTTAACGGGCCCATTCTGATGACAACCAACTGCATTATTCCCATTAAAAAGAAGAATACCTACCAGGACAGACTTTTTACGACCGGCGTTGTTTCCTATCCGGACACCATCCATATTCCGAACAGAGTAGACGGCGGCAGCAAGGATCTTTCAAAGATTGTTGAACTTGCCAAAACCTGTAAGTCTCCCACGCAGATAGAAACCGGTACGATCGTTGGCGGATTTGCACATAATCAGGTGCTGGCCCTGGCCGATAAAGTTGTGGAAGCTGTTAAATCCGGTGCGATCAAACGGTTTATCGTCATGGCCGGGTGCGACGGCCGCAACAAAGACAGGGACTATTTTACCCAGGTGGCTGAAAAACTGCCCAAAGATACCGTGATTCTCACGGCCGGGTGTGCAAAATACAGGTACAATAAGCTTGATCTGGGCGATATCGGCGGGATTCCAAGGGTGCTTGACGCCGGACAGTGCAACGATTCTTATTCCCTGGCTGTGATCGCCATGAAACTTCGGGATGCATTCGGGCTGGATCACATTAATGATCTGCCACTCTCCTTTGATATCGGCTGGTATGAACAAAAGGCTGTGGCGGTTCTGCTGGCATTGCTGCACCTGGGTGTTAAAGGGATTCGCTTGGGACCCTCGCTGCCTGCGTTTGTTTCGCCCACGGTGTTGAATGTCCTGGTTGAAAATTTTGATATCAAACCCATCGGGGATGTTGACGAAGATATTCAAGCCATGATGTCAGGCAAGTAGTGATTGAACGAAAAGTCATCCACCTGCGGCGTTGCATGAAAATTTGAAATCCTCACATACAATAGTATGCTCCGGTTTCAAATTTTCATGCGCCTTGCATCTGGATAACTCTTCGTCCAATCCCCGGTTTCCATTCAGGCTCTACGTCAAGAGCGAGTTTAAACAGCAAAGCAGCCGTCAATATGATTTTTGACGGCTGCGTTGTTTTGTTGCTGCTGTATCAGCGTTTTAGTTTAGATTAGAGGGGTCCTGTGCTTATAACCGGGCTGTATTTTTCAATTTTGCCGGTTTCAAGACGCTGTTTGTAGATGTTTTCCATATCCTGATAGACCTGGAAAACCTGGAAGAAACCATGCCAGTGTGCATAATCCGGGGCATTCATTGCTGCGCCCTGGCGCGCCCTGCGGCCGGTGTGATGCCACAGGTAGTACATCAGCTCCTGAAAGCCGTCCTGCCAAGGATCCGGGCCAAGCAGGTTCTTTGCTTCCAGCTCTTTTTTCATACGGTCCGCACCCTCCCAGTACTTGTTGTAAAGGGCCACGGAATTATCCAGGGTCTCCCGCTGGGTGTTTACATGGGTGGGGCCATGGCAGTTGGCACAGACTCTACGCATATTGGCTTCACCCTGGACGCCCTCGCCACGGTTGCCCGAGCGGACCACGGATTTTTTGTGCATCAAATCCCATTTGAGCCGTTCCTGGACATTGTGGGTGGTGGCCAGATCGCCGATGCCGCTCATGTGGCAGGTGGCGCAGGTGGGTGCGAGATAGTCGCCGGGCTCCCAGGCATCAGGCGGGCTGTCGAACTCCCATTTTTCTCCCTGGGTATGATATAACTGCCCATGCTTGGACTCATCATAAATTTCAATGTTGGGGTGATCCGGACCCAGATGACATGCACCACAGGCTTCGGGTTTTCTGGCATCTGCCTTGGAAAAGGTGTGCCGTTCATGACAGACGGTGCATGTGCCGATGGAACCATCTGGGTAGCGGGTGCCTACGCCGCCGGGCCAGGTATTGTTGATGGGTTTGTTATCCGGTCCCAATTCAACTGTTGTGCCGTGACACATCTGGCAGCCTGAGGTCCTGGGGGCCAGCTCTTCCTTGGTGGCTTCCGGGGGCGTACCCCACTTCCAGGTGAACGATTTATTGGACATAAACCCTGCGCCTTCGTAATAAAACTGAAGTTTGCTCAAGCCCGCCCGCTCCGGGCTGGTAACGGCACCGGAAGACAGATCGGCGTGGCCGCTTTTTAGAAACTGTTCCACTTCCTGGGGATGGCAACGCGAACAGGTTTTGGAGGAAACCATCGGCGAGATAAAGGTATCGGTTCCCTTGATGCCTTCGCACTGGCTTGCCATGGGAGAGGATTTATCCACCACATGGCAATCGTAACAGGAAACGCCTGCATGGGCCATACGGCTGCTTTTCCAGCTTTCAACGGTCCCCGGCATTTTTCCTATGTGGCACTCAATACATTGCAGTGCTTCTTTGGTAAACCCCCGGGTAATCTTGATCTCCTTTGGGAGATTGGGATACTCCGCTGCCCAGACCTGAACGGCCAAAGCCGTGCAAACCATGGCACAGGTCAGTATTCCGATCCTGCCGAACGTCATTTTCATACCATCCTCCTTACTATGGATTATTTTTTGTTTATACCATTACAGTATCTGCCGGCTGAAATACCGGTCAACCATGTCGGCCAGATCCTTGTGGCCTACATGGGGATGGCATTCAGCACATTTTTTAGTTGTTTCGCCCCGAAGATAGGTACGATGGGCCAGAAAACCGCCCCTGGGCATACCCGGTGCGGCATCCAGCTGCTGGTGGCAGCGTCGGCAGGCCGAATCATAGGTGAATTTCAGTCGATTTTTTTCTGAATTGGCCATCCAGTCAAAGGTGTTTACGTCAATGATCATGTTCTGGATCACATCTCCGGTTCCGGTGACGGCCTTTGCCGTGACATATTCCACGAAATCGCCGTGGGGCAGATGGCAGTCCACGCATTGGGCCCTGAAACCCTGGGGATTAGTGCCGCCATGCACCGAGAATTTCCAGGCATCCCGGAACGGATTCATGGCATGGCAGCTAACACAGAAGGTATCCGTATTTGTGGTTTCGATCATGAAACCCGATGCCAGTACCACAACACAAGTCAGTACAATGCCGATACCAAGGCCGAACCACCAGCCTTTTTTACCGCCGGACCGGGTTGGGGCTTCGTAAAGTGCCATAGTCTCCTGTCCTCTTTCTTGTAGCTCGTACCTTAAAATTATAGGTACGATACTGTTTATTTATGTAAAAGCTTAATAATTTGTTGAAACGTTGGTGTTGTAGACTCTTTGATCCGAATAACCGTGCGAAAATCGTATAGATGTCTTTTCACCGGCCCTGTTCATTCATTGTTGACAGCGAAAGAACCGTTCTTTTTGTAAAAAGGAGATGAACTTTTTAATTTAATCGTATCTTCTGTATGAAATTATTTTGACTGTTATTTCAGTATCATAAACGCTGTATGGTATTCAATGAAAAATATAATTTATTTGTGCGGTTTTACCTGCTGTTGGTGGCGTCTCATGTCATACCGAACTGGATAAAGTTATGGGGATCGGTTGCGAACCGGACTTGAATTAGATACTAAGAATGTTTAAACGGATAACACGGTTTGATCTCAAACCGTGTTATCTTATTTTTAAGTTTGGCAAATGATAATCCTTACAGGCGGATGACATGGGGGTGCTGACCGACATGTTCCAGAAATTTGACCATGTCATTGGCGCAGATGGTGGTGGTGGCTGTGTTGGTCAGGGGGTGGAAATTAAGCAGATCGTTTTCCATCAGTTCTTCGTCCAGTACAATTTTCACCTCGTGGTCGCCGATGTTTACAGCGGCAAATGGGGTGACGGAACCGGGGATTACGCCTAAAACCTCCATGAGCAGGTCTGGTTTGCCAAAGGACATATTATTGGCCCCGATCCGTTTACTCACATCTTTGATTTTAATGGGTTTGTCTGCCAGGGTGACCACCAGAAACAGTCTGTTTTTTTTATCTTTGAAGAACAGATTTTTGGAGTGGGCGCCTTCAATTCCTTCGCTGTGCAGGGCTGCTTCTTCAACCGTGAACACGGCAGGGTGCTCATGGTTGGTGTAGTTGATGTTCAGCTCCTCCAGAATATTGAGCAGTTCTTCCTGGGTCTGCAGCATGGATCTTCCTTTCTTGGGTTACGAGATGTAATTGACATAAATCAGTCTGACAATGGTTAAAAAGACCATGGTCAGAAAAATGGGCCGGATAAAGGGCGCGCCGCGTTTGATGGCGAGCCCGGAGCCGACATTGGCCCCGATGATCTGGCCCGCCGCCATAATCAGCCCTGCGGTGTACAATACATTGCCCCCGGCGATAAACAGGCCCAATGCCGTGATATTTGATACAAAGTTCATGACCCGGGTGGTGCCGGTGGCCTTTGTCATGTCCATGCCCATGAAAATGAGCATGGCCCCGGTCCAGAATGCGCCGGTGCCGGGGCCGAAAAAACCGTCATAGAAGCCCAGCCCAAATCCGAAGAGCAGAAAGAAGACGTTTTTCTGCATCCTGGCCTTTGCCTGGACCACGCCCAGATTTTTGGCCATGAAGGTATAAAAAAATACGAACAGCAGCATAAAAGGCACAAGGTGCTTGATAAAATCCGCATGGATTTGTTGGATGGCCCAGGCACCTGCGGCCGCGCCGGTAAAGGTGAATGCGATGCCCGGCAGGTTGTCGGACAGGTTTACCTTGCCCTTGCGGATAAAATTGGCTGCAGCCGATAATGTGCCGAAACTGCCCTGGAATTTGTTGGTGCCCAGGGCCAGCTGGGGCGGCAGTCCCACAGACAGGAGTGCGGGCAGGGCAATCAGTCCGCCGCCGCCGGCAATGGCGTCCACAAATCCTGCCAACAGACCTGAAATAAATAAAATTAAATAGGAAGAAAGGGGCAGTTCCATGGTTCGTTCGTGTTCCTGTCAATTAAAACTATGGGTCGACCTGTTTGCAATTCCGGTAGAAAGGCGTATAAACAGCACCAATGCGATTAACTTAAGGCCACGGTGCGTCATGGACATTATTTCAACCATCATACCCATATTCATTATTATTTTTCTGGGGATATTTGCCCGGCATAAAGGGTTTTTATCCCAGGATTTTTTACACCAGGCCAACCGACTTGTCTACCACATTGCCATTCCGGCCATGATTTTCAGTGCCATTGCCAAGTCTTCTTTGAAAACCCAGTTTCATCCGGGCGTCATCCTGGTTACCCTTGCAACCGTGTGCCTTATTGTGCCGGTTGCCTGGCTTGGGGCGCGCTTGGTAAATATTTCACCCTCATCAAAAGGGTCTTTTATCCACTGTTCCTTTCATGGCAATTTGGGGTATATCGGGCTTGCCGTGGCCTTTTATTATCTGGGGCATGAGGGGCTTGTCAAGGCGGCCATTATCGCAGGGTTTGTGATGATCCTTCAAAATGTTCTGGCTGTGGCTGTGCTTCAGTTTTACAGCCGGGATTCCGGCAGCCGTGCAAGTCTGACCGCAACCTTGGGGGCTGCCATGACCAATCCGGTGATCCTGTCTGCTTTGGCAGGTATTGCGTATTCCCTTTCGGGGATGCCCTTGCCGGTGATCCTGGACCGTTCCCTGACCATTCTCAAAGGGATGGCGCTGCCCATGGCACTGCTGGTGATCGGGGCTTCTCTTTCCTTTGAAAAGATCAGACTGGTGTTTTTTTCGGTGGTGATGACGTCGGTGTTAAAACTTGCGTTGATGCCTGCCATGGGGCTTGTGTTATTTAAGCTGTTTGGGATCAGTGCATCGGATTTTATTCCGGGCCTGATTATTCTTGCGGCGCCTTCGGCGACACTGGTATTTATCATGGCAGAACAAATCGGTGGGGATTCGGATCTTGCCGTGGCGGCCATCTCTATTTCCACCCTTGTGTCCGGGCTCACCTACGGCATCTGGCTGAGCTTGGTATAGCCTCGTTGGCTGCCGTTTGGCGTTTTATATATCTCCTGATTCATTTTATTTTGCTGTTTGCCATTTGAGACGATTTCGCGTATAAGGAAATTATACGTTGTGCCTATATTTTTACGATTTATTATTGTCGGATGCAATGTTTATTTGCAAAATAGATCCATTGAATCTACACATATTTTTAAAGTTATCCGGGTATACACCGCGTGGCTGTTGTTTCTGTCAAGTCCTGATTTTGTGTAGTGCTTTCCCTGTGCCGGTTGAAATTCCAGAAAAAAAATTCTCCAAGCCCTTGCGATGCCGGGTCGTATCGCACAGTGCTGGATGAATTATAGTAAAGGTCCTCTCCTTTTCTAACCATTTGCCCAAAGGGCGATTATTTAACAATCAGTGTTTTCCGGTTTTCCCATGGGGGGATTTAAAGCCTTTAGAGGTTGGCCCAATATCCCCCCCCCTAACCTTAAAATATAAATATATAAGGAGCTATCTATGAAACAAAAATTAGTTCTCCTACTTTTAACTTTTACGGTGATATGTTTACCGGCGATTAACGTGAACGCAACCTCTGTCGTCCTTTCTGATATACCGGCATACACCTGGTACCATGGTTGTGGACCGACCGCTGCGGCGTCAATTTTTGGGTACTATGACCTTAGTGGATACGATTCTTTATTTGACGCCAGCGGCTGGGATGAAGTGAAACTCACATCCAATGTACAGGATGAAATATCAAGCCCTGCGCATAATGCAAAGTACGATCCCCATCCGGATGCAGTTGGTCCTGATCCTCCGGATACAAGTATTGCCGATTTTTTTCATACCTCAGAAAACCAGCCTTATGGATGGAGTTATCTTCGGGATGCAGATGATGCATTTAGGGAGTATGCAAGTTACCGTGGTTATAATGATTGGGATGCCTGGAATGGAAGTTTTGGAAGCGGGCAATTCACATGGGATGACTTCACCAATGAAATCGACAATGGTCGCCCAATGATGTTTTTAATTGATACGGATGGTAATGGTGGAACAGATCATTTTGTTCCTGTTTTTGGCTATGATGATCAGACTATGAAATATGCATGTTACACCACTTGGTCGGAATCTGAAGTGATAAGTTGGCGATTATTTCGAGGTATGGGAAGCTCTTGGGGGATAGGATATGCTACTTTTGTCGTGCCCGGCGCTGCTGATACGGTACCCGAACCTGCCACCATACTATTTTTTAGTATTGGTTTAATTGGGTTTGCCTGGATTCATCGAAAAAAAGAAGCGTAGGGGTCAGGGGGAGGTGCCTGATAAGTTTGTCAGGCGGAAAATGAAGTGGCGTTTCCGGCTGCTTACCGATGAAATTCCCCCTGAAGGGAAAAATTTATCCCATATGCCTGTGTTTACAATTTATAATTTCAGTTCTTCAGGGATGATGCACACCGGGATGGGGTCCATTTTATGCCGGTTGGCCCGGTTGAATTTTCTGTAGACTTCCAGAACGTTTTTTTGGTGATCTGTTATTTCCTGGCTTTTGTCGCTTGCGTCATACGCCATGGCCCATTCCAATTCTTCATAGGATGCACCGATCTGGCTTTCGTCCGTGCGGTTGTCTTCCCAGAGTCCATCGGTGGGCTGGGCGGATAAAATATCCTGACTGACACCCAGATAGCGTCCCAGGGCATAAACTTGAGTTTTCATCAGGTCGGCAATGGGAGAAAGATCCACGCCGCCGTCCCCGTATTTGGTGTAAAACCCCACGCCGAAATCTTCAACCTTGTTGCCGGTGCCGGCCACGAGCATGCGGTGGTGGGACGCAAATGAATATAAGGTGATCATACGCAGCCTGGACCGAGTATTGGCCATGGTCAATCCGTCCTGGATATCATCGGGTAAGGTGGCTTTGACCTGTTCAAACACCGGGGTTAAATTAACATCCTGCCCTGTAACATTGTCATAGGTTTTGGCTAACCAGGCAATGTGCTCGCTGGATCTGGATACCTGATCCGGGGCCTGGTGAATAGGCATGTTCACGGCAATGACAGGATAGCCGGTCCTTGCACATAAAGTTGATGTGACAGCGGAATCAATTCCACCGGATACGCCGACGGTGAACCCTTTTAATCCGGATTCTTCGACATAGTTTTTTAGCCAGTTGATGATGTGGGCAGCCACTTTTTCTGCGTTCATACTCTTTCCTTGCATGGATGGTGTGCTTGGGTTTTCAAAGCCCGGCCTGCAAACTGCCGGGTATATTCGTACAAAATAATGGACGCGGCAACACTGACATTCAGACTTTGACAGCGTCCGTACTGGGGGATGGTTAGTCGCTCCACTTGGGGGAACAGATCCGGTTCAAAGCTGATACCGAACTCCTCGTGGCCAAATACAAAAGCGCTTTTTTTCGGCAGGTCCACATCCATGACCGGCTCTCCCTGGCCCGGTTCAAGTATAAAAGGGGTATATCCCCTTTCAAGAAGTTCCGCGTAACAGGAGATGAACCGACTGTGGAATTTTGCCGGCACATGTTTGAACGCCCCCCTGGCAGGTGCCGGATCAAAGAAATCGGTGCCGATCAGATGAACCTCATGGCAACCGAAGGTTTCTGCGCTTCGAAATATTTTGCCGATGTTAAAGGTGGGTTTCAGCCCGTCCAGGACAATGATGCATTTATGAATTCCCGGCGCAGCAAGACGGTTTTTATTCCGGTGGCGGCGGAACCGGCGCCTTGCTTCTTCCTTTGCCTCCTTGATGATCATTCGTGCTTTGTATGAGCCCATAACTCTTCTTCCCAGTTAAGTTCCAACTATTTTGTATACACCGTTAGCGCATGAATTGCAAAATTGTTTGATTGTGTTTTCCTTGAATTTTTAAAACAGCCATGGTCAGACGGGAGGCGCAGATCAATTCGCCCTTATCGTTTTTGATGTCAATATCCCATACCTGGGTGGTCCTGCCCAGATGCAAGGGGGTGGTTTTTCCTGTGACCCGGCCCTGGGATATGCTTTTGATGTGGTTGGCTTTGATCTCAAGGCCCACGGCGTAATATCCTTCTTCAAGGACCATCTGGGCGGCGCAGCTGCCAAGTGTTTCGGCCAGGACCACCGAGGCCCCTCCGTGGAGGATACCCATGGGTTGATGGGTGCGCTCGTCCACGGGCATGGATGCGGTCAAAGAATTGTCTCCTTTTTCTTCAAAGGTAATATCCAGATGACCGAGAATTGTGTCGGCCTTAAACCGGTTCATATCATCAACAGTGAACTCTTTTTTCCAGATCATGGTTTGTCCTTAAATTTTTTTATCCTGACTTGGGTTCAACGGTTTTTTGATTAAAAATTTGTTTTGTTCTTGTCTCGTTTTACTTGCGCGGATTGCGTTATTACATATTGGATTTGAATGAACTTTGCAATAACTCACGGTTGTGTATTTTCAAATGACTTTGAATGAGGTATGGTTTCATATTCGAATTGCGTTTGGGAGATTATACCTTCTTTTCATTGTTGGGTATTTAAGATAGAGCAATATTAGCTTCGTTGCTTTATCCCTTTACCCGATGCAACCCAGACACCTCCAGGACAAAAATAACGATCAAAAAAGTTCAACAATATAAATAAATTAAAGGAGATCTATCATGCCAATCGTTAATTATGAGCAATATTGCCGGATGTTGGATAACGCCAAACAGAACAAGTTTGCTTACCCGGCCATTAATACCACCTCCAGTGAAACCATTAATGCCGCGCTTCTGGCATTCAAGGAAGCGAACAGCGACGGTATTATCCAGGTCTCCACCGGCGGCGGTAGTTTTGCCTCGGGCCTGGGTGTGAATCAATCTTATAAAGGCGCCATTGCCCTGGCTGAATTTGCCCATGCCATGGCCGCCTATTATGATGTCAATATTGCCCTGCACACGGATCACTGCCACCCGGAATATGTGGACTCTTTTTTGATGCCATTGATCGAAGAGACCGCAAAACGCCGCGCCAAGGGCCTGCCCAATCTGTTCAGTTCCCATATGTACGACGGCTCTGCCTTGCCCATGAACGAAAATATCCAGGCATCAAAAAAAATTATGGAACGCTGCGTGGCCAACGACCTGATCCTGGAAATTGAAACCGGCGTGGTTGGCGGAGAGGAAGACGGCCATGATACATCAGGGGTGGCAAAAGAAAAGCTGTATACAACCCCCGAAGACATGGTGCTGGCTGCAAGGGAACTGGGATCCATGGGGCGGTTTCTTTTAGCGGCCACCTTTGGTAATGTGCACGGGGTGTACAAACCGGGTAATGTGAAACTCAAACCCGTCATTTTAAAAGCGGGCCAGGAGGCCGTTGCTAAAGCCCTTGGCGCGGATACCCGGATGGATCTGGTATTCCATGGCGGTTCCGGGTCCGAATTAAAGGATATCCACGAGGCCCTTGATTATGGGGTGGTTAAAATGAATGTGGACACCGACACCCAGTACGCCTACACCCGGCCCGTGGCAGACCATATGATGAAAAATTATGATGGTGTGCTTAAAATCGAAGGCGAGGTGGGTAACAAAAAAGTGTATGATCCCCGTTCTTGGGGGAAAAAAGCCGAGCGCAATATGGCGGACCGGATCATGCAGGCCTGCCGGGACTTAAGGTCCGAGGGGACGTCCCTTGGGAAAAACATCTAAAGGAGAAAAAAGTGAAAAGGCTGTTTCTGTTCCTGTTCGTTTTTGCCCTGTTTCTCTTTGTGATACAGCCCGTCCAGGCCTCAACCCCGAAAGATACCCTTGTCATGGCCTTTAATATTGATGAGATCGTCTCCCTGGACCCGGCTGAGATTTTTGAATTTGCCAATGGAGAATACGCTGCCAACACATACGACCGCCTGATTAACTATAATGTTGATAATGTCAGTGAGATATATCCCGGCATTGCGGACAGCTGGGATATATCAGATGACGGTTTGACCTACACATTTAAAATCAGAAAAGGTGTTACCTTCGCCTCGGGCAACACGCTGTCGGCTGACGATGTCGTTTTTTCACTTCGCCGGGTTGTCCTGCTGGACAAGTCGCCTGCCTTCATTCTGACCCAGTTCGGGTTTACTGCTGAAAACGTGAACCGGACCATCACCAAGGTGGATGATTATACGGTAAAAATCATTGTGGATCAGGCCTACGCCCCCACCTTTTTCCTTTATTGCCTGACCTCAACAGCCGGGTCGGTCATAGATAAAAAAGAGGTCATGGCCCATGAAAAAGATGGTGATCTCGGCTATGGCTGGCTTAAGACCGGGTATGCCGGTTCCGGACCTTATATGCTTAAGATATGGAAGGCGTCGGAGCTTATCATACTGGATTCCAATAAAAATTACTGGGGAGAAGCCCCCAAATTGAAACGTGTCATCATCCGGCATATTGTTGGGTCATCCGGCCAGCGCATGCTGCTTGAAAAAGGCGACATTGATATGGCAAGGAATCTGACCGGGGATGATTTGAAAAGTCTGGAGAAGAATGAAAATATAAAAATCCAGACACGGGCCAAAGGAATCATCTATTACCTGGGGCTGAATCAGAAAAACAATTATCTTAAGATCCCCGAGGTGCGCCAGGCACTTAAGTATCTGATTGATTACAATGGTATGGCGCAAAGCTTTCTTAAGGGAAAGGCCACTGTACACCAGGCATTTTTACCAAAGGGTTTTCTGGGGGCACTGGACGAAACGCCTTTTTCCCTTGACGTTGAAAAGGCAAAAGCCCTTTTGAAAAAGGCTGGTTTTGAAAACGGCTTTGCCCTCACCATGGACACAAGGAGCGCCGAACCGGTAAACTCCATGGCCCTTTCCATTCAGTCCACCTTTGCCAAAGCCGGTATAAAACTTGAAATTATTCCCGGTGATGGCAAGCAGACCTTGACCAAATACCGTGCCCGAAAGCATGACATTTACATTGGAGACTGGGGATCGGATTATATGGATCCCCATTCCAATGCAGATACCTTTGCCCGGAATCCAGATAATTCAGACGATGCAAAATTAAAAACACTGGCCTGGAGAAATGCCTGGGATATCCCGGAGATGACCAAAAAGGCGGATGCCGGGGTGCTGGAAAAAGATACGGCAACCCGCGCGCGGATGTATGGGGATCTCCAGCGGGAACACCAGCAGACCTCTCCTTTTGTTATTATGTTCCAGAATATTGAAGTTGTGGCTGAACAGGCCAATGTTAACCATTTCATTTTGGGTCCCAGTTTTGACAGTAGCGTTTACCAATACACAACCAAGTGACGGCCATCGGTTTTTAACACAAACAAGATTCGTCAAAATGCTGAAACAGACCTTCCGGATTCTGGTGATGGTGGCAACCACCTTTTTAGGGCTTTTGCTGATCACTTTTCTCATCGGCCGGGTGGTTCCCATTGACCCGGTGCTGGCCGTGGTCGGGGACAAGGCCTCACCTGAGGTATACGAAAAGGCGCGCATGGCCATGGGACTGAACCTGCCGCTGTGGAAGCAGTTTTTAATCTATATCGGCCATATACTTAAAGGCAATTTCGGCACCTCTGTGCTGACGGCCAATCCTGTGACCGAGGATATTTTAAGGGTATTTCCGGCCACCTTTGAACTGGCCGTCACGGCCACGATCATCGGTATTATGCTGGGCATTCCCCTGGGCATATTTTCAGCGGTAAAACAGGGCAGTTTCTGGGATCATCTCACCCGTGTCATCGGTCTGTTCGGTCATTCCCTGCCCATTTTCTGGCTCGGGCTGATGGGACTGATGCTTTTTTACGTCCGGCTGGACCTGCTACCGGGCCCCGGCCGTGTGGACATCTTCTATGAGGGTATTGTGACGCCGGTCACAGGCTTTTTAACCATCGACAGTATGGTCGCCGGGGAGTGGGATATTTTCAGAAACACCGTGTATCATTTGATTCTTCCGGCATCCCTTCTCGGGTATTACTCCATGGCATATCTGTTGAGAATGACCCGCTCCTTCATGATTGAGCAGCTGGGCCAGGAGTATATTCTCACGGCCCGGGTCAAAGGCGTAAGCGAATGGAGGGTCATATGGGGGCATGCGCTGGGCAACTGTGCCATTCCATTAATTACCGTCATTGCCTTAAGTTTCGGAACCCTGCTTGAAGGGTCGGTGTTGACCGAGACCGTTTTTTCCTGGCCGGGCCTGGGCCTGTATCTGACTAATTCTTTGCTCAACGCCGACATGAATGCTGTGCTTGGCAGCACCATTGTTGTAGGGACTATATTTTTGGGGGTGAACCTGTTTTCAGATTTTTTATATAAAGTGATGGACCCCAGGGCCCGTTAATTTGTCTTGATGATGTTTAAACCATGATAAACAAAACATTAAACTTAAGGCCCATAAAACAATGGCTTTTAGCTGATACGCCGGCATCGGCTTTCCAGGCCAGGTCCGGCAGGGCCTATCTGGGTCTTCTGGCATTCATGAAAAATCGGCTGGCGGTGCTGGGGGTGTTGATTATTGTCACCCTCATTGCCGTTGCGGTGCTTGCACCTGTCATCGCCTCCCATGACCCGGTGGAAACAAATATCGCCAACCGTCTTCAGCCCTTGTCCCTGGATCACTATTTCGGCACCGATGAGATGGGCCGTGATATCTTTTCCCGGGTGGTCTGGGGGGCGCGGCTGACCCTTTACGTCATCGGCCTTGTGGCGGTTATTGCCGCGCCTGTGGGAATTATTGTGGGTACGGTTGCAGGATATTTAGGCGGAATCATTGATACGGTGCTCATGCGTATCACCGATATTTTCCTGGCGTTCCCCAAGCTGATTTTAGCCCTGGCCTTTGTTTCAGCCCTGGGCCCGGGTATTGAAAACGCCATTATCGCCATCTCCATTACCTCCTGGCCGCCCTACGCCAGGATTGCCCGGGCAGAGACCATTACCATCAGACATGCCGATTTCATCAAGGCTGTCAGGCTACAGGGCGCAAGTGCCCTGAGGATCATTGTGGGCCATATCATGCCCCTTTGTCTGCCGTCCCTGATTATCCGGGTCAGCCTGGACATGGCGGGAATCATCCTCACAGCCGCGGGCTTGGGGTTTCTGGGTCTGGGGGCCCAGCCGCCCGCGCCGGAGTGGGGGGCCATGACCGCCGGCGGCAGAATCTATATCATTGACCACTGGTGGGTGATCACCATGCCCGGGACGGCCATCTTTATTGTCAGTCTTGCCTTTAACCTTCTGGGGGACGGGCTTCGTGAAGTGCTTGACCCAAGGCGTGACCGGTGATGATCGCCCCCCCTCCGTTGCTGACCGTCGCTGATCTTTGCGTGACCTTTCCTTCTCCCAGGGGCGATATCTGCGCCGTCAACAACGTCAGCTTTTCCATGGGCCGGGAAAAAATAGGAATTGTGGGGGAGTCCGGTTCCGGAAAGTCCGTGACCGGCCGGGCGGTTTTGGGACTGCTGCCCTCCTATGCCGGGGTGCGGGCATCGCAAATCTCCTTTAAGGGAAACAATCTGCTGGATTTCACGGAAAGACAGATGCGAAAGATCCGGGGCAGGCAGATCTCCATGGTCATGCAGGATCCAAAGTATTCCTTGAACCCGGTGCGAACCGTGGGCGATCAGATCCGGGAAGCCTATACCATTCATCATAAAGCAGGCAAAAAACAGGCCCGGCAGAAAACGCTGGATATGCTCAGGGCTGTCAGGATCAGGAACCCAGAGCAGGTCTACGGCCTTTATCCCCATGAGGTGTCCGGGGGCATGGGCCAGCGCATCATGATTGCCATGATGCTGATTCCCGAACCCAGCCTGCTCATTGCCGATGAGCCCACCTCTGCCCTGGACGTTACGGTGCAGCTCCAGGTCCTTGCCATTTTAGATGATCTGGTCAAAGCGCGGGGCATGGGCCTTATCTTTATCTCCCATGATCTTGAGCTTGTCTCTTCATTTTGCGACCGGGTGATCATTATGTATGGCGGACAAATCATGGAAGTGGTGGACGCTAATAATCTTCACAAGTCAAATCACCCGTACACAAGAGGATTGCTCGCCTGTCTGCCTAAAATTGACGGCACCCGGGATCGTCTGCCCACACTGGTTCGGGATGATGCCTGGCTTAAACCGGTTCAGGGCGTTGTCTCATGATTGCCGTTGAGAATCTCAATGTATTTTTCGGTCATGGTCGAACCCATAACCATGCGGTAAAAGATGTGGGGTTCACAGTGGAAAAGGGCGACAGTTTCGGCCTGGTGGGAGAGTCCGGGTCCGGCAAATCAACAGTGCTAAATTGTATTTCAGGGCTTTTGACCGATTGGACTGGGTGCATTGAAATTGACGGCGTCAGCTTAACAAAGAAAAGAGACATGGATTTTTGCCGCAAAGTTCAGATGGTGTTCCAGGACCCTTACGGCTCCCTGCATCCCAGGCATACCATTGACCGGACACTCAAGGAACCGGTGAAGATACACAGGCTTGGGGATGCCGACCGGCGGGTGGTGCGTGTGCTTGACGAGGTGGGGCTGGGTGCAAAATTCAGATTCCGGTTTCCCCACCAGCTCTCCGGCGGGCAGCGTCAGCGGGTGGCCGTGGCTCGGGCCCTGATCCTTGAGCCCGAGATCATTCTGCTGGATGAACCCACATCTGCCCTGGATGTCTCCATCCAGGCCGAAGTGCTCAATTTACTTCAGGATCTTCGACGCGAGAGAAATTTGACCTATATCCTTGTCAGCCACGACCTTGCCGTGGTCTCCCATATGTGCAATACCCTTCTGGTGATGAACCGTGGAAAAGCCGTTGAGACACTTACACGGGATCAGCTTAAAGACGGTGCCATCGCAGAAGCGTACACAAGGCAGCTGCTCGTTGCCGGGAATGGGTATGACCGAGCAGCCATTGATCGGTTTGAGGATTTATAACAGGGATTACGGTTTGTTGTGATGAAAAAAGAGTATGTTTTGGGCCTGATGACGGTATTGTTCTGGTCCACGTCGGCCACGGCCTTTGAACTGACCCTTCGCTACCTGGATGTGTTCCAGGTGTTGTTTTACGGGATCATTACCTCGACGGTGATTCTTGGGGCATATCTAAAGATTACCGGCAAGTTTGATAGCGTATTCGGGTTAAGACGCGGAGAATACGGGTTTTATCTGGGGCTTGGGTGTCTGAATCCCCTGGTCTACTATCTGATGGTGATTAAGGCATACGACCTTTTGCCGGCCCAGATTGTCCAGCCCATCAACTACACCTGGGTCATCACCTTATCCCTTATGGCTGTTCCTCTGCTCAAACAGTCTTTGGGAAAAATCCAGATGATTGCCACACTCATCAGTTATGCCGGTGTGGTGGTGATATCTTTAAAAGGGCAGGGGGATGCCGGAGAGCCGATGAATTACGTTGGCGTGTTTCTGGCCGTGGGCTGCACCCTGATCTGGGCCCTTTACTGGATTCTAAATATCCGGTCCCACCAGGACCCTGTGGTGGCCATTTTCTTGAATTTTTTCTTCAGCATTCCTTTGGCAGCCCTGCTGTGCTGCCTTTTTTCTTCCGTCCTCGTATCAAATTCTAAAGGGCTTTTAGGCGCTGTCTGGATCGGGTGTTTTGAATTCGGATTTGCCTTTATTACCTGGATCACGGCGCTCAAGCTGTCCGGAAACACCGGCCGGGTGGCCAACCTTGTATTCCTGACCCCATTTATTTCATTGATATTCATTCATTTCGTGCTGGGTGAAACCATCGAAGCCCGGACATGGGCCGGGCTGTTGCTTATTCTGACCGGGATCGGTATTCAAAAATATCAGGAGTTCAAAGCACTCTCTACGTCGCTCCAAAAAATAAAATAAGGGGGCCTTTGAACAGTGGATTTAGGTTCACAGGTATTGCTTTACATTTTTTGAAAATATTGATACCCCAAATTTATCTAACTTGAATTGTCGATGCTGCAGCTATGGTTTGGTGTAAAGCTGCTGGGGAAGGGGTTCTTGGATTATACTTTTCTCCGTTTCAATGAATTTTGGGGAAATGGTCCCATGTCAGATCCAGGTTCTGAAAATTCTTCCGCCAAAGAGATCCGGCTTATTATCCGGCCGGAAGATGCTGAATTGGTTGCCGTCCGGGTTCGGGACGCATTAGCGCCCGATCCGGTGCCGCCGGCGGGGATGTTGTCCCGGCTCAAGACGGTTCACACCGCCGTTACCGGTTATTGGATCTGGATCAGTCTGATTTTTTTTATTCTGGCCTGGGTTTTCCTCGGGGCAAGTCCCCTGTACCCGGTTAAAAAATGGGCGGCTGCTTCAAGGGAACTGGATGCCAAGCTTGCTCAGTTTGAATTTCAGGAGGAATTGTCCCGGCGCTATTTGACCCTTGGGAATAGTTTTTTGGACAGTGGCCATCTGAAAGACGCCAAATGCGCCTTTGACCAGGCCCTGAAGATGAATCCCAACAGCCGGGAGGCCGAGTACGGGATCATGAAGTCCTGTCTGCTGACCGACTCTGCCGCAGGCCAGCTGGATCCCGAGGTCATGGGCCGGCGCATCGCCCTGCTGGAAGAAAGTGACCCTCCCAAAAAGGATGGTGACAAGGACGCCCACGTGGCCTATGCCAAAGCCAGACTTTTGCGCCTGCAGGGGGAAAAAAGCAATGTTATCCGGCCTCTGCTGGAGAGAGCGGTCAAATCGCGGCCCTCCTTTGCCGCGGCCTACGGGGAACTGGGCCTTCTGGCCCTGGAACAGAACGATAAGGTTTCAGCCATTGATGCATTTACAAAGGGCCATACCCTTGCCCCCCATGATCCCTTCTACATGGGATTACTGGGCCATACCCACGGGAAAAAAGGTGATACCAAAACAGCCCTGGAATGGGTGACAAAGGCATACCGGCAGGACCCGGAGATTTTTACGGGATTTCTGGAACGTGCCCGG
This sequence comes from uncultured Desulfobacter sp., assembly GCF_963666145.1. NCBI lineage: Bacteria > Pseudomonadati > Thermodesulfobacteriota > Desulfobacteria > Desulfobacterales > Desulfobacteraceae > Desulfobacter > uncultured Desulfobacter sp. The sequence goes on from NZ_OY762614.1 coordinate 3,756,449, forward strand.
GTTAATTTGATCTACGCCGGTAAATTCAAATGGGTGGCAGGGGCCTGTAAGGGGCTTCCGGAACGGTATGAAGCAGCCGGCCTTTCCCAAAAGGATAAAAATACAACGGGATATTCTGTCCGGTATAAGGGCCGTTCTCATGACATTGCGAGCTGGAATGCCAAGAAAGCCTACTGCGCCCAGCTGGGTCTGCTGGCCGCCTATTTCAGGGACGGGCCGGGGAACGACACTGCCCTGATCGAACAACAGCTTGAACAGATTTGGGATACGGCGCTTGAGGGCAGGCATGCCCTGCCGATCTTTCTGATCCATGACCTGGAAGAGATGGAAGGCTGCAATGCCCCTGGGTTTCAAAAATTTAAATCCGATATCCGGCGGTTGAAGGCCTTTGCAGCAGGGCTGCAATAATGATTGAACACAGGAGGGAAGAACCATGAGGGGAATAAGGCAATTGAAGGCAGTGGCAATGGCGGCTATTTTGCTGACATTGGTTTCCTGTATACAGACAAAGGTAGACGCCCCCCCTGTGTCATCATCTCCTCAAAACACCCCGCCGCCTGCAACCGAGTCCCAAATCACCCGCCGGCCACTCTTGCGGATCAACACGTCCATGCACACGGCGTGCATTAACAGGATCTCGACGGATAGGGACGGGCGCTGGGTGGTGTCGGCAAGTGATGATAAAAGTGTCCGGATCTGGGAGGGGGCCACAGGCAAATGGGTAAATACCCTTCGTCTGCCCTCGGAACCTGGGGCTGTGGGAAAGGCCTATGCTGTGGCCATCTCCCCGGACGGCCGCACCATTGCCGCAGGGGGCTTAACCGGTCGATTTTCAGGAGAGCAGAATCTTTACACATTTGACCGGGAAAAGGCTGAAATGATTAATCGCATCAAAGGGCTTCCCAATGTGGTAAACCATTTGGCCTATTCCCGGGACGGGCGCTTTCTGGTTGCCTGCCTGGGCGGTGGCAATGGTATCCGGGTTTACCGCACGTCTGACTATACCCTGGTAAAACCGGATGGGTCCTATGGAAAAGAGAGTTATGGGGCGGATTTTGACTGTCAGGGCCGTCTGGTCACCTCCTGTAATGATGGGTTTGTCCGTCTCTACGATGCCAAATTCAATTTGATCCGCCGGTTTGACACAAAGGGACGCTATCCTTTTGGGGTGGCTTTTTCTCCTGACGGACGGCAGGTGGCAGTGGGATATGGTGACACCTGCGCTATTGATATCCTGGACGGGGTGACCCTGGCATACCGTTTCAGCCCCGATACCCATGGGCTGGACAATGGAGATGTCTCCACAGTGGCCTGGTCCGGTTCCCGTCTTCTGGCCGGCGGAAAATATAATGACGGGGCCAAGGGATTGGTCATGACCTGGGACAAGCATGGCCGTGGCCGCTGGACAGCCATGCCCGCAGCCAATAATACCGTGATGGGAATACTTCCAACGGCCGGGGGCGAGTTGCTGGTGGGTACCGGTGATCCTGCCCTGATGCGTTTGGACCCAAAGGGCAGTCTCCAATGGTTCCACGGGCCGGACAAGGCGGATTTCCGGGGGCAGCTGGGGGACAACAGCATCCGGCTGTCAACCGACGGCGGCCGGGTTTATTTCGGATACAAAGTATGGGGAAAATCTCCGGCCGGGTTTGATCTTTTATCCCTTGCCCTGCACCGGGATATGGATTCCGGCGATATGACAAAAGCTGACGTTGAGAGCCTTCCAATTAAGGATTGGGAAGATCAATACAACCCCAGCCTGAATGGCCGGGCCCTTGCCCTGAAAGAATGGGAGATAGCCCGGAGCCTTGCCATTACCCCGGACCGGCAGTCCTTTGTCCTGGGAACTAATTGGAGCCTCCGGTGGTTCAAGGCCGACGGCACCCCCCTGGCGCCTGTGGTCTCTTTATCCTCTGTTGCCTGGGCCGTCAACATCAGCCCGGACGGAAAATGGCTGGTGGCAGGGCTTGGGGACGGGACCCTTCGCTGGTATGATTATAAGAGTCACCAGGAAAAGCTGGCTCTCTTTGTCCGGCCCGGTGACAATGCCTGGGTGGCCTGGACGCCCGAGGGTTTTTTTGCCGCAAGCCCCGGTGCCGAGGAACTGGTGGGGTACCAGCTGAACCGGGGTTTTGACCGAACCCCTGAATTTGTCTCCGGGGCCCAGATCTATGAGGCCTTTGGCCGCAGCGATCTGGTGCTGGCCAAGTTCCTAGGGGACCAGGCCCCCATTGACCGGGCCCTGGCCCAGGTCGGGGATATCAGGGCACTTTTAACCCGGGTGCGGCCGCCGGAGATTTCTCTGGCCGGCAAGGTGCCTCGGCAGATCAACGGGACCGAGCTTAAAATTCCATTGAAAATCGTGGACCAGGGCTCTGGTATCGGCCCTGTGGAGGTGCGGGTTAACGGTGTGCTCCAGCCCCGGAAGAATTGGACGACATCGGACAGTTTCGGCATCACCCACGTCCTGGTGGATCTACCCCCGGATCAGGATTCAACCCTGGAGCTCCAGGCATCTTCTTCTTCTGAAAAAGGCAAGATTGATTCCAAAGCATTGACCTTCAACGTCCGGTCGCTTCAGTCCGGCCCGGTAGAGCGGCCGACCCTGCACTGCCTGGCCATCGGGATTGGAGATTACAAGGATTCAACCCTTCACCTCGATTATCCCGAGGATGATGTCCTTGGGTTGCAACGCTGTCTTTACACCCACAGCAGAGAACTGTTTCAACATGTGGACAATATTCCACCGCTGATCAACGCCGGCAAAGCGGAGATTCTCAAGGCATTTAAGGCATCCTATGATGTCAACAAAGAGGATGTCTTTATCCTCTACCTCTCCGGCCACGGCATGGCCATGGACGGAAAATTTTACTTTCTGCCCGCGGATTTTATTTTCAGGGATGACACATCCCTGGAAACCTGCGCCATTACCCAGGATCATTTAATCAATTTTGTAGCCGGCATACCGGTGAGCAAACTGGTGGTCATTATTGATGCCTGTAACGCCGGTGCTGCATTCCAGGGATTTTCAAACTTTCTGGCCTTTAACACCAAAGGCGTTGAGGATAAGACCGCCATTGCCCGGTTTATGAAAACCACGGGGCGTGCTGTTTTCTATGCCTCGGGCAAAGACAAACCCGCCCTGGAGGGATACAAAGGCAACAGCCTGTACACCGGGGTGATGATAGAGGGACTGGAAGGCAAGGCTGCCGGAGCAGACAATGAGGTAACCCTCAGCGAACTTAAAGTCTATCTGGATGACATGGTGCCCAAGGTCAGCAAAAAGATGTTCGGCATAAAAGTTTTCCCCATGGGCGGCATCCACTCCGACCATCCCATTCCCATCTCACGGGTTCCCTAATCGTCTGTTTCTCCATTGATGGATCGAAGGCATTTTCATGGGGCTGCCTGTCGATTCATCAATTATCCAACAGAGACTAAGCTGTATTATCCTCAAAATTATGATAACATAATCCCGGTGTTTGATGTTTTAAGCTTTTTTTCGGATGGTGTGTTCCTTGCATATGTTCCTGTCCAAAGGCTGATATAGGCTTGATGTATGGAATCGTTACCGAAAATTAGGACAACCAATGTTTAACCTGACGGGGTTAATCAGGAGGATAAAATGAAAAATCAATATGTGAAATCTTTAACCCTGATCGTTCTGATGTGTTGGGGTTTAATTACCATGCTGCCGGCCCTAACATGGGCGGAGCCATGGCATCACCCCGAGTCTCGGCAGGATTGGGATGGCCATAGAGGAGACCACGACCGCAGATCAAAGGATCATCCGGCGTTTGTGCATATTCCGCCCGGCAGCCAAAAGGTCCGGCACCGGGGGGATAACTATTATTTTCACCGGGGCCATTTCTACAGGCATGGACCCCAGGGCTATTTCTGGGTACAACCGCCAATAGGCATTATTTCCTACAGCCTTCCGGCCGCCGCTATCACGGTGTTGATCGGGGGTTTAACCTATTATGTGTATGACGACGTGTATTACAGAAGGGTACCGGCCGGATATCAGGTGGTACAGGTGCCTATCCGGACAACCACCGTTGTGCAGCCCCCTGTCTTACCCGTAAATCCGGCCGTTTCCGGAACCCAGGTTGTCGTGGCGGCCAAAATTCTTAATGTCCGGTCCGGTCCGGGAATAAATCATGGCGTGTTGACCCAAACTTATATGGGCAATGTTCTGATCGTCCAGGGCAGTTCGGCTGACTGGTATTATGTCCGGCTTCCTGATAATACCTATGGCTGGGTTATGAAATCCTTAGTGACCCTGACCGGAAACGGGGCGCAAGGATAAGTATCCTTATTGCTACAGGCGTTTTTTGAACGCAACGCCTTACATGATAGGTGTTGCAGAAAAATTTGTAACCCAGATCACCAAAAGGTTACAATTTTTTTGCCTCTGGATGGGGTGGAACAATGGAAGGAACAGCGCATGCCACAATCATTTGTCAGTAAAGTTCAGGAATGTGCCAAATTTATACAGGAGCGCATACCGGTTAAGCCTGTTGTGGGCATGATAACGGGCACAGGTCTTTCCGACACGTTGACGGATCTGCAGGTCAACCAGGTGTTCCCCTATGCGGGGCTGCCCCATTTCCCCCAGGCCACGGTGGACAGTCACAAGGGGTGTCTTGTCCAGGGAACGCTTAGCGGTAGGGAAATGCTTGTTTTCCAGGGACGGATACATCTGTATGAGGGGTATTCCCCGCAGCTTGTCACCTTTCCGGTACGGCTGCTCCAGGCCCTGGGGGTGCCCGTGCTTATCCTCACCAATGCAGCCGGCGGCATCAATCTGGATTTCAGTGCCGGAGATATCATGCTCATCCGGGATCATATCAACCTCACCGGGAAAAATCCCCTGGCAGGGCCCCACGAGGAGTCCTGGGGGCTTCGGTTTCCGGATATGACCCGGGTGTATGACACGGATCTGGAACGGCTTGCCGTTGGCGTTGCTGATCGGGAAAATGTCCAGTTAAACTCCGGAATCTATGCAGGGCTATTGGGCCCAAGCCTTGAGACCCCTGCCGAGACACGGTTTTTGAAAAATATCGGAGCCGATGCCGTGGGGTTTTCCACGGTAATGGAGGCCATTGCCGGGGTTCATGCCGGTATGAAAATTCTGGGACTTTCCCTGATTACCAATATCAATAATCCTGATCGGCCCGAGCAGACCACCCTGGAAGCTGTGGTCGAGACGGCTGCAAAGGCCTCCGAGAAATTGAACCGGATCATTACCGGTGTGGTCGGCCAAATAGCGTAATATAAATTAATTTAAGTCGCGTTTAAACAAGAGGAAATACCATGAGAATCGTCACCCGTCCTGATTTTGACGGCATTGTATGTGCAGTTCTGCTGCGCCAAGCCCTGGAACCGTCTTTACCCATACACTGGATAGAGCCCAATGCCATTCAGTCTGGGACCGCTGATATACAGGATGGTGACATCCTTGCCAATCTGCCCTGGCATCCCCATGCCCATTTATGGTTTGATCACCATGTTTCCAATGAATCTGCCCAGGGGGCACCCGGCGCCTTTGAGGTTGCGCCCTCCGCCGCCCGTGTGATTTATAAGTATTATAAACGGCAAAATCTTCTGGACAGCCGGTTTGATGAACTGGTGGCGCAGACCGATATGATTGATTCTGCCGATCTGACACGGGAACAGGTCATTGCCCCGGAGGACTATCCTTATCTGCTTTTGTCCATGACCCTTAAAAATAAAGATTTTCAAGATATTTCCTATTGGAATCGCCTGGTTGAAATGCTCAGAAACATTGATATCGAAGCCATATTAAAAGACCCCGAGGTGGATCTTCGGTGCCGGGAAGTCATTGAGGAAAACAAGGCATTTAAATATTACCTGGAAACCTACACCACCATGGTGGACCGCATTTCCGTGACCGATTTCAGAAGTCTTGAAAAGGTTCCGTCGGGTAACCGGTTTTTAACCTATTCGCTGTTTGCCGATTCCGTTGCCAGTGTCAAGATCCGGTATGCCGGACCGGAAAAACAACAGGTGCTGCTCAGCGTTGGGCATAGTATTTTTAATCCTGAATGCCGGGTGAACGTGGGCGCCATGCTTTCCCGGTACGGCGGCGGCGGTCATTTCGGCGCTGGCGGATGCACCCTGGATGCCCGGGATGCCCAGGAAAAAATTGACGAAATTTTGGATATTTTAAAAGCCAACCAGGATCAGTAACAATTAGAGATTAAACGAAAAGCCACCCATCTGCAGCGTTGCAGATGGGTGGCTTTTCGTTTAATGACACGGTTTGTGTTCATGCATCAAATTGTTTGACTTTGTTTTTGATGGAACCGTTGTCAGCAGCTTCCATGAATTCGTATCCCAACACCCTGCACATGTCAGCAGCTTTGTTCCAGGCTGCAATTCTTTCATAATCCCGACCCATGAGCCGGATAAAATCCTGACGGTCCGGGATTCGCCCAAAGGGCAGGGTGGAGACAAATTCGGGCGACGGCGCCAAAAGAATGATTCGGTCCACGGCCTTTCCTTTTAGTCTTCGGCCGGCAAATTTTTTATCAAACCATCCGGGGGTTAATGCCGTATAAAAGTGGGGATACAGGATAAAACCCGTTTGTTCAGGGTTCAGGGTAAATGCCGGGTGGTAATCCAGAAGTCCGCCGTCCCGGTAAGTGCCTTCGGGTGCGCCCGGGATATCGGTCACCCCCGCCATGACCATGGGAATGGAGCCTGAAGCCAGAAGTGCCTTGGAAAAATTGTTGCGGTCAAGGGGGACGGCTGTCGTGGGAAAATTGTTTTCTTCAAGTATCCCGGTGTCGTATTGGGGGTGGTGAAACAGTACCCGCTCAAAACAAAATCGCTGAAGTTTTCTGGATATCGCATTCAGGGCAAAGGCCTGCCCTATGCCCATGGCCTGGACAGAACTGTGTTGTGATCCAATGGGCCCTTTGCATCGGGTCGCTGAAAATCCGATGCGAATCCATGGATGGTCCAATATTTCATCAATGGCCTGGTGTGTGAGAAATTCATTCATGATGCGCCGGGTTTCTCTGGCGATCTGGGCTGCCTTCACCCCGCCCTTATAATGTTGATGGATATAAGCGCGTTTGAGCCGGTCAAAGGCTTCCCGGCAGTCGGTTTGGGCTGCCGCGGCAAATTTCCATGCCCCGACAGAGGTGCCGAACAGGTGCAAGGGCCGTGTCCGGCCTGAAAACCACTGGGAGAAAATGGCGGAGTCAAGGCCGTAAATACTGAGCCATTTGGCTGCGCCTGATGCCCCGAGCATGGCATCAATATCGTCAGGTGAAAGGCCGTTTTCTTTGATGTGCCGGTAGGCTGTCCGGCCGGCAAGGATGGTGAGATTTTCTGACATGAGTGGACCTTATTTTATTGTTGTAATATCCTTATCTTCATGGGGGGTCCCCTGGGAATATTAAGTTTTGGGGCCTAAAAACAGCAAATGTCCATGTGCGATCCCAACAGGCATCTATAAAATAGTACCAGGACAATATCATAAGGATGTGGAGATGGAAATTAAATACCTGCTTAAAGGCATCGTCATCGGCGTTTCCATTGCTGCGCCGGTTGGCCCCATAGGTTTTTTGTGCATCAAAAGGAGTTTGACCCATGGTTTTCGTGCAGGGCTTGTTACGGGATTGGGTGCAGCCACGGCAGATGCCTTTTACGGATTGATTGCAGGCTTTTCCCTGACATTTATTACCGATTTTCTATTGGGTATGAAAATATGGCTGCATGTCATGGGTGGATTGTTTTTGTGCTTTCTGGGGCTGCAGACATTGAAAAAAAGGGCATTGGAATCTCAAGATTCAAATGCCGCCTTTTCAGGATATGTCCGAGCGTATGTCTCAACGTTGTTGCTTACCCTGACCAACCCCATGACCATTATGGCGTTTATGGGCATATTTGTTGGTCTTGGCATTGGTTTGAAACATAACAACGGGTATGCCGCATCGACTATGCTTGTAATTGGTGTATTCGCAGGTTCGTCGCTGTGGTGGACAGTCCTTGCGTCTGCAAGTGCAAGAGCAGGCAAACGCCTTAATCGTGAAATGACGGAAAAGACAAACATGGTGGCGGGCATGATTTTGATTGTTTTCGGGGTTTGGATTTTGAGGGGTGTCGTTGTCTGATTCATATCTTAGCCAAAACAAGTTCGTGAGTTTAAGAGGCAATAAAAAATAATGGAGGCGCAGGAATATGCTTGACATTGAAAATACCGTTTTGTTGATTGTTGATATTCAAGGGAAATTGGCACACTTGATGGATAGAAAAGCGTTTTTGTTTCAAAATGTCCAAAAGCTGATCAAAGGGGCTCAGATTTTAGGCGTTCCGATTCTCTGGGTAGAGCAAAATCCCCTGGGATTGGGGCCGACAATTCCTGAAATCGCAAGCCTGTTGCCGGATATTGAACCCATCAGCAAAATGACCTTCAGCAGTTGCCGCAATGATGGCTTTGTGCAGGCGCTGAGCGCTCTGGATCGCAAACAAGTATTGATTTCAGGTATTGAGACGCATATCTGTGTCTATCAGACAGCCGCAGATCTCGTCGATACGGGGTATGAGGTCTACGCTGTGGCCGATGCCGTATCGTCAAGAACGCTGGAAAATAAAGAGATCGGGTTGCAGAAAATGAGAGATTCCGGTGTCGGTTTGACAAGCGTAGAAACCGCATTGTTTGAACTGCTTAAAGTCGCTGAGGGCGATCAGTTCAGGGAGATTATCAGAATTGTAAAGTAAGGGGGTCCCCAATATGCCGACATAGAATCATTTTCGCTGACTCTTTGCGCCGCCATGACCAAATCGGCTCCGGTTCCCAGTGTGATCAAATACCCGATATCAGGATCAGGCATGATGCGTAAAGCAAGGGTTTTATAATTGTAATATATTTTTTAAATTCGATTCTTGAATTCCTGAATCAAGTTGTGTAGATTAAATATCATTCGTAAAAAAATTATTAATAACAGCCAGTTCCCAAAAAGATAGGTGTTTGAATCTATCCTTATTTGAGTGTGTTGCGAATCGTAAGTAAACGATATCCAGCGTCCAAAGGCGTTGTAATTCATTCATTTATTATTAGGAGTACTTATGTTCAAGACATTAAAATTAACAGGAAAGTTAATGTTATCTGTCGGCACCATGGTGGTATTGTCGTTTGTTATCACAGTCAGCTTTATAACAACAAAGGCCACTGATATATCCAGCAGCCAGGCAATAGATCTCCTTGACACAGCGTCCCTGAAATATGCGGACGAAATCAAGCGTGACATTGATGGGGCTTTCGGTGTTGCAAGATCATTGTCGTATGCAACCCAGAACATGAAAAAGACCGGGAAACTGGTAAAGAGAGAAACCCTTTTATCCATGATGGAGGGCCTGCTGAACAACAATCCCGGCTATTTAGGCATATGGGTTGTGTGGGAACCCAATGCCTTTGATGGACGGGATCAAGATTTCAAGGGCGCACCCGGCCACGATGAACAAGGACGATTTATTCCATATTGGAATCGTGTGGGCGGTGTGCATCTGGAAACTTGTGCCGAACTCAATGGCGAGTGGTATACCAAAGCCCGGGATACCCAAAAAGAAGTAATTATGGATCCCTTTGAATACGAGGTTGGCGGCAAATCCGTCTTATTGGTCAGCGTATGTGTTCCCATTGTGGTTGATGGAACCTCAATCGGCGTGGCCGGGGTCGATTTCTCCATGGAACAGATTGGCGCACTGGTTGATGATATAGCCATTTTTGAAACCGGATATGCTGTGTTATCAACCGAAACCGGAATGATAACGGCACATCCAAACAAAGAAAATGTCGGTAAAACCCTTGGGGACGTATATCCGGAACATGTAAAACAGCTTGTAAATAATCCGGATGTGAAATTTGAGAATATGCCCCTGGAAACAACAGGGGAAAAAGGCGTCATTGTCTCTAACCCCATTAACATAGGAAAAACCGGGACGCCATGGACAATATTTATCACTGCCCCGACCGACAGAATTTTGTCAAGCGTACATAATATGAGAAATATGAGTATTCTCATTTGCTGCATCTCTTTAGGTGTGTTGGCAACGCTGATTTTCTTCCTTGCCCGGATTGTCATTGTAAGTCCGGTGAATCGGGTTGTGGGGCGCCTTGATAATATATCCCGGGGAGAAGGCGATCTGACCCAGCGACTGGATGTCACTTCAAATGATGAGCTTGGCCGTTTGGCTGACGTTTTCAATTCTTTTATTAATCAACTGCAAGGGATGATAAAAGATATTGCCCACGGCGTAGACACGCTGTCCTCTTCTTCCACCGAGTTATCCGCCATCGCCCAGCAGATGTCTGACAGTTCGGCCCAGACTTCAAATAAATCCCGGACAGTTGCCGCTGCAAGTGAGGAAATGTCAAAAAATATGAACTCGATTTCAGCCGCCATGGCGGAGTCAAGCGCCAATACCAACACCGTTGCCACGGCAGTGGACGAAATGAATTCCACCATCAATGAAATTGCACAGAATTCAGAAAGTGCCAGGAGCATTTCAGAAAACGCCGTATCTAAAGTGGAAGAATCAAGTGGTGAAATGAACAGACTCAATGAAACCGTGAAAACCATTGGACAGGTCGTAGAGACCATTACTGATATTTCAGAGCAAGTCAATCTTCTTTCCCTCAATGCAACCATTGAGGCCGCAAGGGCAGGGGAAGCCGGAAAAGGTTTTGCGGTTGTCGCAAATGAGATTAAAGATCTTGCAGGCCAGACGGCACAAGCCACGAAGGATATAAAAGAGAGAATTGAAAATATTCAAAATAGTTCATCGTCCACTGTGAAAGTGATAGATGAAATTAACGGTGTGATCCTTGATGTCAATGATATTGTCGGTGCCATTGCCACTGCTGTCGAAGAACAATCTGCGGCGACCAAAGAAATTGCTGAAAATGTTAATCAGGTTTCTAATGGCATTCAGGAAGTCAATCAGAATGTCGGGCAAAGTACCATGGTGGTGAATGAAATTTCCAAGGATATATCAGATGTTAATCAATCGGCTGATGATATGGCGACCCGAAGTCGGGAGGTCTCTTCGAGTTCTGAGGACCTCTCAAAACTGGCTGCGGAACTTCATGGGATGATCGGTAAATTTAAGGTTTAAAACTGATTTGTTGAGAAAAAATTTTATTCATATTTGAGAGGGGGGGGGGGGAGAAAACTCAATTTTTTGCCCCCCCCCCCCCTTTTTTTAATTGAACGGTGTAAATGGTCCATGTTGAATCTTGATTGGATGCGAAAACAGCCTATCAAAAATAATTCCGTAATTTCAGTTCAAACGGATGGGGATTGAGATAGGTCTGCTCTTTGAGCCAGGGCTGGTCGTATTTTCTCACATAATGGTTAACCAGGGTCAAGGGCACCACCAGGGGCACATAGCCTTGCTTGTATTGGTCAAAGAGCGAGAGCATCTCCTGTTTTTCGTCTGCACTCAGATTCTTCTTAAAATAGCCCAGAATATGCATGAGTACATTGATGTTCTTTTTGGGGGTAGTTTTCAGGTCAAGGGCCTTTAACAGCAGAATTTCATATTGGTCAAACAGTGCCTGGGCCCCTTGTTTTGCGATGATCTCTTTTCCCGTGGCCACAAGTTTGCCCATCTGCCGGTAATCGGCCTGGCTGTGGGAGAGGATCAGCAGTTTATTCTGGGTGTGAAAGGCCACAAGGCCCCCTAAGTTTTTCTGTTCTTCAATGACTTGTCGCCACCGTTTGAGGGCGAAGATCTTTTCGATAAAATTTTCTCTTAACTGGGGATCGTTAAGGCGCCCAGCCTCTTCCACAGGTACCCTGGGGAAGTGGTCACAAAAGGCTTTTGCAAACATCCCTGTTCCGGTTTTGCGGACTTTGCCGTCATCTCCGTAGACCCTGATCCGGTAAAGACCCGAGGACGGGGATTTGCTTTTGAAGATAAATCCGCAAAGATTTTCCTTTTCAAGGGCGGCAAGTTTACCTGGAATCCAGTCCGTCATCATTTTTGTTTTATCTTCCTGGGTACTTCGAGTTACCAGGCGCGGGGCAGCCGGATCACCCACCAGACGAACCGACTCCCTGGGAATGGGCATGCCGCACTCTACTTCGGGACAGACGGGGACATAATCAACAAAGAGCGACAGGGTCTGGGTCAAATAGCGGTCATGGCTGTGATTGCCGTCATAACCAACCTTTTCGCCGAGAAGGCAGGTGGATGCCCCGATCTTGATTTTTGGGATATCGATTTGGGTATTGGCCGCTTGGGTTGTTTCAATCTTGGATTTGCCGTTCATGTGCCCTCCCATGGATTGTTGCAATAAATTGACAGAGTTCTTTTAAGTATATAGATTTTACAACATATATCAAATCGCATATTTTTTATTTAAGGAGTTGTATGGCACATTCATCCGAATCCCAACCGACCCCGTTGACTGACAAACCTGTTTTGGTCACCGGGGCCACAGGCTATGTGGCCGGACGGCTCATCCCTCTTCTCCTGGAATCCGGCTGCAGGGTCCGGGCCATGGGACGTTCCCTTGAAAAAATGGGGGCAAGGCCCTGGGCCAGACATTCAAAAGTTCAGCTGATCAGAGGCGATATCCAGGATACGGCTTCCCTTGAACGGGCGGTTGAGGGCTGCGGAACGATCTACTATCTGGTCCATTCCATGATTTCCAGAAAAAAAGAATACCGGGATGCCGACCGCGTGGGCGCCCAGAATATGGCCAGGGCCGCAGCCGCCCGAAAGGCCGACCATATCATCTATCTGGGAGGGCTGGGAGAGATGGACCATCCCAACATCAGCCGTCATCTGGTCTCCAGAAATGAGGTGGGCAATATCCTGTTAAACGGTAAAGTGCCTGCCACCGTGCTCCGGGCTGCCATGATTCTGGGGTCGGGCTCTGCCAGCTTTGAAATCCTGCGCTATCTTGCCGAGCGCCTGCCGATCATGATCACCCCCCGATGGGTGCATATGCCCACCCAGCCCATTGCCATATCCAATGTCCTGGGCTACCTTATGGGGTGTCTGAACACGCCTGAAGTCAGAAATCAGACCTTTGACATCGGCGGTCCGGATATTGTGTCATACAAGGACCTGTTTTCCATATTTGCCAGGATTGCCGGGGTTCCAATTCCCATAATGATACCTGTGCCGGTGCTTAGCCCCAAGCTGTCGGCCCTGTGGATTCATCTGGTGACCCCTGTGCCGTCTGCCATAGCGCTTCCCTTGACCCAGGGTTTGAGTCTGCCCACCATATGCCAGGAGGATCGGATTAAACATATCATTCCCCTGGAGCTGATTTCCTGTGAGCAGGCCATCGAACGGGCCATGGACCGCATCAGCCAGGAACGGGTGGATACCTGCTGGGCCGATGCCGGTGAGCTTGAATTCCCCGAATGGGCCCATTGCGGGGATTCCGGGTATTCCGGTGGCACCCTGCTCAAATGCGGATACAAGGCAACGGCTGAGGCAACGCCTGAGGATATCTGGCCTTGTATCCAGGCCATCGGTGGAAAAATCGGGTATTATGCGGCAGACCTGCTTTGGGAAATCCGGGGGGTGATGGATAGTCTTTCCGGCGGCGTTGGGCTTAACCGGGGCCGGCGGTCCGCCAAAGAACTTCGGATCGGCGATGCCCTGGATTTTTGGCGGGTGCTGGACTGTGATCCCCCTGAACGGCTCCTGCTCGTTGCGGAAATGAAAATGCCGGGCCAGGCCCTTTTAGAGATTACCCTGACCCCCGTCTCGGAAACGGAATGCCAAATCACCCTTTTGTCACGATTTTTGCCCACGGGCATATTCGGTATTGTCTACTGGTACGCGCTTTACCCCTCTCACCAGTATGTATTTTCCGCAATGCTCAAAGGAATTGTAAAGTCGGCAGGCGTTAAATTGTCAACAAAACCCTGGCGGTTTACCCCTAAAATATCATGACGATTTTTATCAAAACTTGCGTGACATCTTCTATTTTTTGCCGGGTTTGTGTGCTGATGCCGGTTGTTTTGTTCCTTTTGGCCTGTTCCCCGAAAGAAAAGCAGACTTTTTCAGAAGATGTATGGGAAAAAGAAGTCGCCGGAACCCAAGAAGCCGACTTTTATGCGCCACATAAAAAAGATGGCCGGTATTTTGCCCCCTGGATGAAAATGCCGGATAAGAGCTTTTTGGATGTTCTGGGCTGGAAGCTTTTTTCCAAAACCAATTATACCAAGGCGGAACGGGCATTTTTGCCTAAAATTTTGCCGAGCACCCCGGAACGAATCCAAAAGACACGGGGGGATTTCATTCTCTGGATCGGGCACAATACCTTTCTTGTCCGAACAGGAGGCCAGTACTGGCTCACAGATCCCATATTTTCAGAACGCGCACTTCTGCCCAAGCGCAAGACACCGCCCGCCCTGACCCTGAAAGAACTTAATAGCCTGGTCTCTGCCCCCAATATTTTGATCTCCCACAACCACTACGATCATTTGGACCGCAGGTCTATAAAAGGCTTGCCCGAGGATTCCCGGGTCTTTGTGCCCCAGGGCCTGGCGGCCATGGTCAAAAAGATGAACAAACCCCATACCCAGGCCATGGACTGGTGGGAAGAAAAAATTTTAGGTCCAGGCATCAAACTGGTCTGCCTTCCCACCCAGCACTGGTCCATGCGCATCAACCAGGGCCGGAACAAAAGTCTGTGGGCCGCATGGTTGCTGATCACGCCTGACACCACCTTTTATTTTGGCGGGGATACCGGCTATTTCAAAGGGTTCAAAGAGACAGGGAAAAAATATCCGGGCATCGACTATGCCTTCATGGCCACCACCGCCTACCATCCCAGATGGTTTATGCACTACCAGCACATGAATATTCCGGAAGCGGTTAAAGGTTTTAATGAACTGGGGGCAAAATGCTTCATCCCCACCCAGTGGGGTACGTTTCATTTGGGCAGTGAACCAGCCGGCTTTCCCGGCCTTGAACTTAAGCACTTTATCCAGACCCGGAAACTGGATTCATCCCGGTTCAAAATTATGGATATCGGTGAAATATTAGAGATCAGTCCCTGACTTAGACGGGGCATTTCCCATGATCAATTTTATTGCCCTGTCTGTGTTTTTGATACATTAGTTAGGATTGTCTTATTTAGTACCCTTCTCATGATGATTTATTGTCATCATCCTTGTTTTAGGCATTGTTTCTTGATATTATAAGTTTAAATTAAACTGTTCGGCCATGTTCCCTTTGTTTAATTGTTAAAACGAACGCTCGGCAACCAGATGCCCTGCAGTAAAACGTTACATCTGCTTTGATATACTTTGAATTTTTGAAAAGGGAACTCCTTTAACCATCTACCTTTAATTGACACGCACCATATAAAAGGGGACATGGCTAATTACAAAGGAGGGCGCTATGAAAGAGAAGAGTATTTTTGGAACACTGGCAGATCGGGGTGGACGCAGAAAACTCAAAGACCGCCGCTATTTTCCGGCAGTTGCGCCCGGACCGGAGCGCAGAACCGGACTTAAACGGCGCAGCGGCATGGACCGGCGGCGAAGTCTCAGATAGACCGTGTCTTCACAGCTGGCAGTCGGTTTGCCTTTAGCATGGAAATGAAGGTTTTATTTTCTATTGAAAGGGCGAATACACTATAAAAACCATGGGCTGATGTGGCCACGCCGATATTCAACTCATATATGCAAAGATGGTCAAATATCATCAACGATCAACCTGCGGAGTCAAGAGGTGGATATGACAAACGGTGCAAAGGTCGGCGTAAGCCGACGCGGGTTTCTAAAAGGAGTGGCTGCCGGAGGCGCGTCCATGCTTTTGCCCGGTACCGTGCGTGCGGCCCGGAAAGAGGTTGCCCTTGCCACCCTTCATGATTTATCAAAGTGCATCGGCTGCGGCGCGTGCGTTTCTGCCTGCTCAGATCAGAATGGATACAAATATCCTGAACCCCAAAAGCCGTTTCCAAAGATGTATCCCGACAGGGTCAAGGTGGCGGACTGGTCGGACCGCCGGGATGTGGAGGATCAACTTACACCTTATAACTGGCTGACAATTCAAACGGTCGAGGTGGATTGGCAAGGGCAGTCCTATGAAATTAATATTCCCCGGCGCTGCATGCACTGTCAAAATCCGCCCTGTGCCAATTTATGTCCCTGGGGGGCTTGCGCCCGGGAGAATAATGGGGTCGTGCGTATTAATACCGATATCTGTTTAGGCGGCTCCAAATGTAAATCGGTCTGTCCCTGGGATATCCCCCAGCGCCAGACCGGTGTCGGGCTTTACCTCAAGCTCATGCCGAGGTTTGCCGGAAACGGTGTCATGTACAAATGCGACCGCTGCTTTGCGCTTCTGTCAGACGGAGGTGTGCCGGCCTGTGTCGGTGAATGTCCCGAAGAGGTACAGTTTATCGGTCCCAGGCAGGAGATTTTGGCACAGGCCCATGGGCTGGCTAAAACCTTTGCCGGTGATGCGGATGAGAATGATTTCATCTATGGCGAGTATGAAAACGGAGGTACCAATACCATTTATGTCTCACCGGTTCCCATTTCTCTGCTGGCCGGGGCCTTGGAGACAGGGCCGGGAAATCCGCATATGGACCCGGTGAAAGATATGATGGCCCAGGACGAGTTTCTGGGTAAGGCCGCTCTGGCGGCGCCGGTGGCCGGGGTGGCTGCAGGACTGTTGACTGCCGGGGCAAAATGGATCAAGTCGGGACAACAAGACAAGGGGGGCGCCCATGAATAGCCCGTTTCCAAAATGGCTGAACCGGAGCCTGCTTGCCGCCATGGCACTTTTAACCCTGACCGGGTTGGCCCAGATGCCCATTTTTAAACGGTATTACATTGCAGAGATTCCCGGGTTAGGTTGGCTTGCAGCCTTTTATATCACCCACAAAATACATTATATTGCGGCCGCTGTTTTCCTGGCGCTACTCTTTTGGATGGCTACGGTTTACCTGTTGAATCACCGCAGAACATGGCGTCTCACCGTCATGGGGCAGGTGCGCCTGGTGATTCTGGTGCTGATCGTGGTGACTGGTATCTTGCGGACGGTAAAAAATTTGCCTGATCATGGTTTTTCTCCCGTAACGGTCATGGCTGTGGACTGGATACATCTGGCCGCCGCCATGCTGCTGGGGATAACGGCCCTCCTTGCCAGAATAGGAGCACGGCGACGCAACGGGATTTATGCGACACGCCATTGAACGTCAATTGGCACGTCAATCGGTATGTCTGCACTGCGAACCATGTACCTGCATGGTCGGTATTACTCTTGATTCCCAACCACCGGGCAGTTTGATTGTTTAAATTCCAGCGGATTGGCAGGACCCGCCCATCCCGGCGGGTGTTGGGTTGTTTTTCTGCCGAATTCCGCAGTGCAGTCCTCTCCAAAATGAATGATGTATTCTTCTAAATCTATGGACCTCAACGTGGCAGCCACCTGGGGGTGTGCTTTGATTTGAGATCATTCATGTTTTGATATTGGGGCGGCAGCACTGCTGCGGCTGGTTGGACAAATAATAAGATGAATAATAAAAATATAAATTTTTTCATTTTTCGTCCTTTTTTTTCAGGGTAATTTTTTTTAAAATCACATACATTTTTTGATTTTTAACAGACTGAGTTGTATATATAAATCATTATTTCAGAACGTAAAAAAAAATAAAATTAATGATGAAACAACTGACACTATTTTTTATTTTTTGCCTGCTGGGACTGTGCAGGCCTGTCATGGGAGATGTGACAGGGAAGAGAGAGGCGACGGGGGTGAATTATAAAATGATGGCGTCTGGGGATGCCCGGATTGCCTATCAGATCATAGATGAGGGCGGAACGGAAAATACAGTGCTGATGATCATGGGCTATGGATGCACCATGGATATGTGGCCGGCAAATATGATTGACGCGTTAAAGAAACACGCCCGCCTGATCCTTTTTGATAACCGGGGCATGGGATACAGCACCGGCGGTACCAGGGCCTTTTCCATTGATCAGTTTGCCCAAGATACTAATACCCTGCTGGACAGCCTTAGTGTAAAACGCGTCTGCCTTGTCGGATGGTCCATGGGCACGGCCATTGCCTTGCAAACCGCTTTGGACAAACCGGACAGGGTAGAAAATATTATCTTGATTTCGGGATTTTGCGGAGGCGCGGAGACGGTGTGGCCTCCTGATGAGGTGTGGGCAAGGGTGCTTGATTTATCAGGCACCGTGGAAGTGCGGGTGGGCAGGATGATGCACAATTTGTTTCCCCAGGATTTTATTGATGCACATCCCGGTTTTGCAGGCATTTTTCCGGAGATCGTCGAACCCGTCAACGACGAGATGATCGCCCGGCAGGGGAAAACACTGAAACAATGGAACGGCTGCTATGCAAGGCTGGCAGAAATAAAAATTCCGGTTTTGTTGATCACCGGGGATAAAGATATCGTAATACCCATGGAAAATTCCCGGATTGTTGCCGTCCCCCTTGAAAATTCAGAAGTAGAGATAATTAAAGGCGGCGGTCACGGGGTGCTCTACCAGCATCCGGACCGCATATCTGAAAAGATCCTATCGCTGATAAAATAAATTTTAAAGCCGGAATGGAAATGTCCATTATTTTCGATCCCGATCCAGATGACTTTCTCAATATAAATGCGGTTATCCTGTTGGGTTGCCCTTATTCGATTGACAAACGGTAGATTCCCATCTTATAAGCAGCCGGGAAACGATTTGAATTATTATTTTTTGATACCATGCGAAAAGGGACACCTAAGTGTCATAAGAATTCTTTTAGTGAATGAAAGACCATGGGCAGCAACAAGAGGTATTACATCTTTTTGATCATATAATACCTAAGGAAAATGCTATGAACTATCTCGTCTTATTGTTACTGAGTATCCCCCTTATCCTTTTTAATGGCTGTCAGACAGGCGGCTCCCAAAGTTCATCTGCACCGATTCAAAGCACGGCGCCTTCGTCCCAGGTAGTAAAGACAATCAAGGCCGGCGGAACATGGATCACGCTGTTTCATTGCCGGGGAAACGACTATCTTCTGGAAACGCAGATCACAACCAGTCCCGGAACCATCCGGCTGGTGCTGTCCGGCCAGGGACAGGCCATGGAAATGCCTTTAACAGGGGGGCTAATTTCTTCTCCTGCACCTTTGCCCCAGCCCCTTTCAGGGGCCTTTGATAATGAGGCAGGGTCCTTTACCGCAGAAGATCAGACCAGTCGACAAGGTACCAAGCTGACAGGCGTTTTTGAATCCTCGAACCGTTTTGCAGCCATTATTCAGGGCAGAAACTGGCAAGGGGCCAGCCTGATGATCGGTGTAAGAAAGGGAAATAAGGATGACCTTGAAAACCTAATGGCCCAGGCTGATTCCAAGTTGGGTGAGATGGCCTCCCGAACTGCCGTTGGCGCTATGATCACGGCTTTCAAAAGAAGAACCCAAAGCAATGCGTGCAGTAAAGAGGAAAGTGCCTGGACCCGGAAAATTCAGGAGGCGATGAACCAGGGACAGAACCGGAAGCAGGACCCTGTCAAACTTTCCTGTGCCATGTTCAGCAATGAGAATTTTGCGCCTTATTTTGATGACCCTTTGGGTGACATCGGATTGAAACAGGGGCGTGAGATCGCAAATAAACTGCGTAGAACAAAAGGATGCGGTCATCTCAACACCAGGACCCGGTTCTGTGGCGCGGTTCTAAACAACATTACCATGATCCTGGACAACCAGCTGCCACTGACGCGGAATTACGTAATGATTGAGAATGCAGGAAGCCGTGTGATTCACAACTGGATGGCGGCCACCCAGTCCCGGGTTTTGGCAATCACCAAGGCTTATGAAGCGCAGCCTGAAACAGGAATCAAAAAGATCGACACCCTGGCATCCACAGCAAAAGTCATGGGCCAGTATGTCTGGTTCCCTGGCAATCAAAATTATCAAACCCAGTTCAAGGAAGCCAGAGATGTTTTGATCAGAAAAGAGTTCTTCATCTCCTTTAACCGATTTTTAGCCAAAGAGATCCATACCTTTGAGGAATTAAACCAGCTGGCTTGTTACCCTTCAAATCACTCGGCGGCTTATAATGCTCTGACCCAGCAGAAAAAAGAACAGGTTGCAAGCCGCATCCAAAGCCGGATGGATTCCGGAAATCCCAATATTGTGACGGCCGCCAAAATCTTTGCTTCCCAGCAGGCCGGCGTTTCCGACCTTTCCAGCCTTGGGGACATCCGGTCGGGGAGATTTTCAAAAATGGCCCAATATACCTCGTCCCAGAACCTGAACAGTGTCCAGACGATCTTTGATTCACGAAAAAATCAGATTCTTGATGCGGTTGTCCAGGAGAACAGGGCTCAGATGCACCAGATTCTGTCTGGCAGCGCCAGGGATGAAACCAAGCTTCGAAATCTTGTGACACTGCGAAACCAATTTGCCAAGTCCAACAGGTTGGTGCTCGATGAGCCTGTTATAAAAGCCCATACAAAGGAACTTCAACAACACGCCATTGCCCTTCTGACCCAACTTGAACCTGCAATGATGGCCAGTATCAGATCCGCAGACTCACCTGCCGATATGAATACGCTTCTCACCGGTTTAATTGCCGGGGAAGATCAAAAGAGCCAGGTGGTTCAGCGAATTAACAGCGCCTGTCAAAAAAGAGTGGGTGAGCTGACTGCTTTCAAACCGGTCAAGGATGCCTCCAAGCTGACCATTGGCAGTTTTACCACCAAAGGGTTGAATTTTGAGAGCGAACTCATGGCGATCTATTTAGGTGATTTCAGCCATTCCCGACTTAACCCGACAAGTGTTCTGGTTAGCGGGTTAGTGAAAAACTACCTCTATGCCTATGGCCGGCAGTGCAACGCTTATCTGCCGGCCAATAAGGTACAGATCACGGAATCGGAATGTGCCGAAGAAGAAATCATCTATATGGGCGGAGTGGAGAACAGCAGAAGCTGTATCCGCTGGCGGGAAGTGCCCACAGGGCTCTGGGCCGATCCCTATCTGTATTCAGCCGCCAATCAGCTTGAGAGACGCGCCGGTCTGAATATGGTTGGGAATATGCTCTCATCCCGCGATCCCTTTTCAAGCAGGGCCATTGCCGATGATGTGATTGCCATAGGAAATGATATGGATAATCTGATCAGACAAAACAAATGCGGCAATGCAGGACTCAATCGCTTTGAGGATAATTTATACAATTTTGTCCAGGGAAAGCCTGCGCTGCGGCTACCCGGTAGAGAAACCCTGGCAATGGTTCAAAGCACCCATAATGTTGATTTAAATGTGAATGCCCTTGATTTAAACACCCTGCTCAATGACCTGATTTCAGAAAATGCCAGAGGATGGATGATGAACCAGTACATTAACGGCAGTGTGAGTGATATAAGGGTGCGGTCCGATAAAGACGGCACCCCTTCCTCGGTGAGCGCCGGTTATGCATTTTCAAGTCTTGGCAAGCGGTACCACGCCCAGGTGACTCTGACGTTCAGCAGTGGTGTTCCAGCCTGCATCTATTTTTCAGATGCCCCGCAAACCTGCCGTCATCCATCTCGAGGGATCATCAATAAGTATGAGCGGGGAACGTATCAGAAATAATAACGGCCCAGAGCCTAACCGATAAGAGATAGGAACTGACCCCAAAGTATAAAAAATATCGGGTTTGGTCATAACATCGGCCACAAAGTAGGTTGGGTTGAACGCAGTGAAACCCAACCTACCTGAAATTCGTATGGCCTAAGATATGACCAAGGCCAAAATATCAGAAGCTTGAAATTTTAAAGCCGGAATGGAAATCCACTCAGGAGAGAGACTTGGGTCCGTTATTTATAAAGGCTTTTTATAACTGGTTTCGTCTTTTTCATATCCCACGTTCTGAAGCCACCTGGCTGGATAGAAAACAGGATGGGCAAGCTCTTCAGAGGTATTCACATAACCGTCTTCATATTTTATGAACAGATCCTGGGCAAGTTTCCACCATGCATCAAGAACGAT
Source organism: uncultured Desulfobacter sp. (assembly GCF_963666145.1). NCBI lineage: Bacteria > Pseudomonadati > Thermodesulfobacteriota > Desulfobacteria > Desulfobacterales > Desulfobacteraceae > Desulfobacter > uncultured Desulfobacter sp. The sequence continues at coordinate 3,778,442 of NZ_OY762614.1, forward strand.
CTGGCTTTGATCATTTGAAAACTTTGTTAAAAGTGCAGTTGCCTCTTTCTTATTCCCCTTGACATAAAGGGTCTGGGCCTCTTTTTCCACGTCAACTCGCTTTGCATCCATGTCTGCCTCAATTTTGTCTCTGACAGTGCAAAGATCCTTGTACATATAGCTGTATTTAAGCATCAACAGGTTGGCAACATAGTTATTGGCAGTCCATAACGTGGCAGGATCAAATATCAGACAATTGCCCTGGGTAAGAGATTTTGGAAGAGCATCAGCTCCGGCATAAAGGGGAATTGTGATGGAGTTGGCAGCACGGTCAGGGGCAAACCAGGTCACACCGCCCACCCCGTCCGGCATATTGGCCCGGGCTTGGGTCACATGATAATAAAGACAGCGATAGATATTAATGGGCCGTTCAAAATACCCTTTGACCGGCGTTAAACGTCCTTCTTTATCGGCAACGGATTCGGCATTGCCTTCAAATCGAGTGGGATTGCCAAAGGGTCCTGCGGCCAATCCCTTGGTTAAATCAAATTCCGTACCCTCATAGTTGTCACGGCAGATATTCAAAATATCTTTGACGCTTAGTTTCTGATCAGGCTTTAAAGAAAAAGGATACTCACGGGAAACCGCACTTTCCACCCAAGCAGGTAAATTTAAGCTGGGAGCGGCCAGGCTGAATCCTCTCCAGACACGACGCTTTGAATAATACGGATGATGAAACTCACCATCACCATACACCTTGGTAAAATCAAGGGGGCCATCAGATGGATTCCACCAGCCTTTTTTCTGTGCCACGTCGAAAATATTTTTGGAGTAGATCATCTGATCGGGTTTATTGCGGATAATATCACGGATGCGAAATTGGTTGGCCGCGATAAAAAACTGATCATCCCCCACACGTTGAGCCACCCATACACCGTCGGTGCCGTCCATGTCATACCCGCACATCTCAAAGATCCACGCCTCGTTGGGATCTCCCACAGCCAGGGTTTCGCCGGTTCCGTAATAGCCATATTTATCGATCAGTGAGCCCATCAGTTCAACGGCCTGCCTGGCAGTTTTGCACCGTTCCATGGCCACACGACCAAGCGCCACCGAATAGAAAATACGCTTTCCGGTTTCGGGCTCGGGATGGACCTTTGCCTTGTCCGTACACTCCGCCATAATGAGTTGATGCTCGTTTATAACTGCGTAGGACGAATCAATGTACGCATAGGTGTGTCCCACCTGGGGAATATAGTCTATGGGAACACTTTTCGGAACATTGGGAGCATCATAGCCCGGGCCGAGTTCTTTGGTATTAAGCCTCACGGTTTGGCTTGCGCCATATTCGGGCTTGAAATCAAGGGCGTTGTGGGAATAAAAGATTGCCCGTTTGGCCTCTTTAGGATGATCCATGGCCGGGATATAAATTGCTCTCGGGTCTGAAAGCCCATCATTGGTATGGCTCACCATCACGGAGTCGTCCGTGGACGCATTCTTTCCCACAGCCATAATAGTACAAGCAGGTGAAGGAGAAATAGAAAGCAACGATAGCAGGGCCGCTAAAAAAACAACAAACAATTTTTTCATCATAAATTCCTTTGTTATTCGGCTTGTTAAAAAAATTCGAAAATAGACAGACACTATTGTCAAAGAGGAATTTGACGAAATGCCAAATCTGTTAACTCTCAGATCAATTATCCAAACTATTTTTCCTGGGTTTTAATGCATGAGATAACCCATACACTGGGTCCCAGAGAAGCGCTTGGAGAGTATTACTCGCCCATTGAAGAAGGAAAAGATGATATCGGTGGCTTATAAAACATTCCTTACCTGATCGAAAAAAAAAGTTATCAATGGAACGTTAACATCCTAATTATGGCGGTTATTTATTTTGAGATTGGACCAAAGACACCGGTGTCAAGCTTTCCTGAAATAAAATGAATCGCTTTCTGGGCGCGTATGCTGTTGCCTGAGGTATCTAAACGGGGGGAGAAGGCAGCAATGGCCATTTTCCCGGGTACAACTGAGATGATTCCACCGCCTACCCCTGTTTTAGATGGCAATCCGGTCCACATTGACCAATAACCGGATTCATCATAGAAACCGGCCGTTGTCATAATGGCGAGCAGAGCCGTTACATGCGTTTCATTCAGGAGACGAGATCCTGTTTTGGGATTTATTCCACCGTTGGCGAGGGTTGCTCCCATCATCGCAAGTTGCCGGGTGGTTACACCGATTGAACATTGTTTGGTGTATACTCGCAGGACTTCCTCCGGTTCCGAGTAAAGTCTGTTGTAGTTTATAAGAAAGTCTGTGTAACCTGCACAGATCTTTCAACTTTCGTTGTGGGCTGAACCACGGTGAAAACCCGGGTCAGCCCATGGCTGTTATATAAATTGTTCGCTATGGACCGATTGCTCCAAGATGTGCTGTATTCAGATCTAAACACCTCATCCATCATCTTTAACGTTGTCCCCGCAAATTTACTCATATTATTGAGGATGAGCGACCATCGTTCTGTTTCATCACCAGCCTTTACAAGACTGACCGCTGCGATAGCACCCGCGTTAACAAGAGGATTTACAGATCGTTCTTTAATGAGTTCAATAGCCAGCTTTGAGTTAAATGCCAAGCCAGTTGGTTCCACGCCAATTTTTTCAACAATCACACCTGGACCATTATATTGCTGCATAACCAACGCCGCAGTGAATGGTTTTGAAACAGATTCAATTGCAAAAAGGTAATCAGCATCGCCTGCCGAATAGGTTGTTCCATCTCTCAAAGCAATGGCGATTCCGAATAGTTCAGACGGTACCGTCGCCAGAAATGGGATATAGTCTGCATTTTTTCCGTCCTTAACATCTTTAAATTGTTTATATGTATCATTTACCAATTGCTGAAGGTCTTGTGTTGCCGTTTTGGTATCTATGAAGTTATTTTTTTGAAAAGCAAAGGTTCCGACGTCCAAAAAGAATATGACCGTGATTATTGCAATCAACGATGTAATGATTTTTATACTGCGATATTTATGATTTGTTTCCATTTTCGTACCCATTTCCCCTTTTTCGAGAGTCCCAATTCCATAAACGTTCCAGTTTCGCAAATTCGAAACCATCTCGATGCAGCAAAAAGGTATCAAAACTAAACGCTTCTAGGGCACCGGCGATCTCTGCCATTTCTTCTCTTTCCTTTTTAATTTGCTTCTGTCAAGGGTGTAAGGAGCTGTATTCATAGCAAAAAGATTCATTGATGTACCGCATCCGGGGCCGCCGTTCAGGAATACAAACAACGGCTTTGATTTATAATCTTCAGCGGCCTGAAAATAGGCATACCACATCTGGTTGATTGAGGATCTATACCAGGTATGTGTTAACTGCATTTGAAGTGCAAAATCAATGGGATCAATTTTAATAAAATTCATCTCCCCCTTATCTAAAACATAAGAGGGTTGGGCGGCTATAGCAGTGTCGACTGCTGTTAACATTGCGGCAATTAATATAGCACTTGCCAGACGCTTCCAAAATTTCATATTTTTCTCCTTTTTAAAAACAACAAAGAAAACGGCTGTATCCTATTTCTTGTTTAACATTTTTAAATCCTGGGACATAATCGTCAATAACGACTGGGTGTCTACCCCGAGGGGCACCCAGACATTGGCCTGCTTAGGCCTGTGGCGGTCTTCTGAAACGGTCTGCCTGCTGGTGGTTTCGCCCTTGGTCTCAACACGGACATGCGCCCGTTTAAATCTAAATAATTCCGGGTAAAAGGTATATGCATTGGCAGCCAGAGTATGGCAAATGTATCATCGCCTCCGGGATCGGTATCCAGCAGGATTTTTGTTTTATTGGGGCGGCGAATAGCGCCATGGGTAACATGCATATTCCAATAAACAGGCATAGCTTCGCTCTGTCGGTTTCAGGGCCTTTGGGACCTGTGTCCGATGAATCAATGCAATTTTATCAATTGACGATATCTGAAATAACAGGACCATACCTGGTTGTTTAAAACGTTTTTTAGGATTTAAAAAGTTAGATCTGGGGCTATCCTAAAATTGAGACATTGATTCTTTCAAATCGTCGGGCCCGGAAGCGATACAGGCGGTATTAAAAATTTGATTACATGGTTATCGCTTAAAGAAATAATACAAATGTCATCAATGAGCAAGACAAATTCAGGGTAAACGCAAGTAAATATTCCGAAGCGCCTATGGTTCCGATAATATCCCCTTTTACGACAAAATAAACCCCCTGAAAAAGAAGAGCGGCAAACCGTCTCCGGTTATATGCCGGTGATCACCATGGCGTCGCAATGGGTTTATGCGATATGCCACTATTGGACTATATCATCCCCAGATCAATGGCCTTAATCACCTGTTTGGCTTCGTTGAAACTATGGTCCTTATCTAATGCAGCCTGGAAGTAGGTCTTGGCCTTGGTTGCGTTTTTGGCATCCAGGTAGAGACGGCCGATGTTGTAATAAATATAGGGTTCGTCGGGGTGGATTCTCAATGCTTTTTTGTATTGTTTCATGGCCTCTTTGATGTCGCCTTTTTTACGGTAAAGCACCCCTAATGTGTTAAAGACGTTCAGTGAATTGGTGCCGGACTCCAAAAGTTCATTGAGCAGGTCTTCGGCTTTGCCCAGTTTATCGGTGTCCATATATATCTCTGCTGCGATCCGGGTACACTCCTCAACCTTATCTGCGGCACCCATGGCCTTGTATACCATGGCCATGGCCTTGTACGCCTTTACAAAAAGCCGGTCCAGACGTGTTGCCTTTGAAAAGGCCTCAATGGCTTCGTGATGCTTGTTTTGAGCCGTTTTGATGTATCCGATGTTGTAATAGTATTCCGGATTCTCTTTCTGGTTGACCAGGTTCTGGAATAAATCCAAAGCCTTTTGGTATTCTTTTTTCTCAATGAACTCGAGACCTTGCTTTACACTCAGCTCCACCTGGTGGATGACAGGGTCTTGCAGATTCCCTAAGGCTGCGGCCAGTTTCATTTTCATGGCTTTGGGGTTATAGGGGATGACAAAAAGCCCACTGACGCCTGCCTGGCCCGCCTTGATAACTTTGATTTTGGTAAATGCGCTGTCGGTCAGGAAAAAAGGCAGATCTCCCAGTTTTTCTTCTTTTCTCAATATTTTTAACAAGGCAAGGCCTGACATATCACTCATATCATAGGCTGCAATGGCACATCCGATATCGGATGCTTTCAATAGGGCCCACCCGTTGTCTGCACTGTCCGCAGTTAAAATTTGGGTGTAGCCGATTTTTTCAAGGGCCGCTGAAAGCCTTTCCTGCTCCCGGGTGTCTTCGATGATGGTGAGAATTGACGGATGAGTCATGTGAATTCCTATAATTTGTCCAGCATTGGACGATTTCGTTGGGGTGTGCCAGGGCGGTGCATGAGAAAACGATCTGCAAGAGATTCTTTGATTTCGTATACGGCATTGGCATCCCGGCGTTCGGCCATTTGGAAAAAAAAGAGGCGAATCTCTTTTCCGGCATACTGGTTAATTTTATCGGATATGGTTCTATATCTATCATTCAGATCCTGGTCCATGTCAAGCGGCAACTGTTCGAAAAACAGTTCTCCCCACGAATTAAGCGCCAAAAGTTCAACGTGGGATACCCCATCGCCTGGATCCGGACAGACCAGCAGAATCAATATTTTGGTCCATCGGGCATCGTGTTCAAAACAATCGTCAAAAAGCGGTTTGACCGGCTGCATCACCAGATAGAGGGCATCTGTGGAGGCTGCCGTATCGCAGCTTTCATAAAGATTTAGGTGGGTAGCAAGTTTAATTTGGGTTTTATCTCTGCAATACAGGTGGTTCTCCATGATCCACCCCATAAGGCCCAGAAATCCGCTGGATGCGTGAAGAACGATTTCATTGCCTCCATTGGAAAGCGCAGCTTTCAATGTCCATTTTTCCATTGCACTTTTTTTTATCAACAGCGTTGAAAACGCCTGCCGGGTTAAAAAATTGGAACTTTCCGGAATTTTGCCTGTTTGGGTATTCAGACGCGCTTTGACTTTGTTGTTCAAAATCCTCATATTTCTTTGTTCCGGCAGGGGCAGGTCCTGTTCAATGGTTTGCCCCTGGACCCTGATCTGTTCGTACATCACGGCCAGGCGCTGGATCAAGTTTGAGTCAAGAAACTGTTTCCCCTCTTCCGGCCAGTTTGGGTAGGACATCAGTTTTTTGACTTCGGACGGTGAGATGTTCCAGGTTCGGATATACTTGTCCAGCAATTGTTTTTTGGGTGATTCCGGGTCCGGCAGCTTGACTTTAGGGTAGCTGCAAAGTCTGAAAAATATGGCGGTTTTTATCAGTTTGAATCCTTCCCGGTCGTGGGTCCGGTGGTAATGGAGGACGCGATCAAACACGATTTTATAGGGGTCGCTTTCGCAGTCGTCAATGCCGGCGTTTGCAAAGTTTTGTTTGAGTTCGTCGCAAAGTAGCATGGTGCCGATCTTTTCGCCAGCGATATGGGAAAAGATCATGGTGGCCTTGAGCAACGCCTTGACCGGATCTTCTTTGGATTTGCAGATATGCCAGCGGATGCCCTGGTAAATGTCCTTTATCGACGGCATTTCGACCTTTCCAAGATCAAGAAAATCGTTTAAGAACAAGCTGAGTTCCGGCTGCCGGAATAAATTTGAAACCAGGCGGTCGTAAGTGCCCTGCTGCAAATTTGCCGGTAAAATTGTCCATATGGGAATTTTGCCGGCAATCATTAAAAACGTCCGGTAAAACTCCTCTTTGAGAAACAGCTTGGGGGCGATCATGGTTTCCGGCCGATCAAATCCGGCGTAGCAATCTTTGCGTATGTCGGTCTGGTCCATGATGAAAAAGGTGACTTCCTGGTCAAAATTTCCCCGGGAAAATTTAACGATGTGGTTGAGTTTTTTTTCAAGGTTGTAATATCGTTGTTCGGTAAATTGGGTTTTGTCTATGATGACCCAGTAATCAAAGTCAGACTGGGCCGATTGGGTAAACGTGCCCAAAGAACCGATGTGGTAAAATCCGAGTACGCAGGGATTTTGGATGTCTGTTTTCGCTTTGGGAATATCGCCGGGAACCGCTTCAACGTCCTGCACCGCTTTGTAAAATCCGGAGTTTTTGAAATTATGGATGCCGCAGGCTTGTGGTGGTTCCTGAACATATCCTGGAAATTGCGGCTGGTTGATATGGATGAGAAAAGGAATTTTGATAAAAAGTTCAAGTTTTGGGCCCGAAAGATAGCGTAACGCCTCACGCATCCGGACCACATTGTAGTTGGCAAAGGCCGCCTTTTTCCTGATGAGTTTGGCTGTCAGGGTATTTTCTGTGGATGCTGAACGATCGTCCATGGCCTGTCCGGTTTTATATGTGAGTAAATCATTTGAAAAGATCACACAAAATGTCTAAGATTATTGTGATATTATAAGAACGATTTTTTATTATTTTCAAGTCAAGTTTTAACATGGAGCATGAATGGGCGATACGGATTCCTCTCATACCGGCATTGATCTGGATGTCATCTGCATTAACGAACTGGTTGAAACAGACGAGGATGTCCCTGAAAAATTTCAAAAGAGCATCCGTTCGGACCCCCAGGATTATCGGGTCTACTTGAGCGGAATTCTAAAAAGAATGCAGGGGCGGGAGGCGTTTTTAAGCTTTTCCCAACAGATAGACAACGTCAATCAAATCCTGAGCATGGACTATTCCTCGGCAGGGGATATTGCCCGGGTGATTCTTGAAGACTTAAGTTTGACCGCCCAGGTGCTCAAACTAGTGAATTCTTCCATTTACCGGCAGTTCTCAGACAAGGGGATTTCAACCCTTTCCGAGGCCATGATCATATTGGGGACCGATGAAGTCCGGGAACTTGCTGCCAGCCTTAAGATTTTTGAGATGATGAGTTCAAAGGCCAACTCTTTGATCTTGAAAGATAAAATGCTTAGAAGCCTTCATCGCAGTGCCGTGGCAAGGCAGATTGAGACGGAGACGGGCAGCAAGAGTTCGGATGCCTTTCCTGTCTCCGCCATGTTGTACGAACTGGGTGAATACCTGGTGGCGCTTTTGGACCCGGATACCTATATTAGGGTTGAGATTGCCTTGGAAGAGGAGGAGGTGTCCAGGGAAATTGCGGCTAAAATGATGTTAGGCTTAACCTATTTTGAACTCGGTCAAATGGTTGCCTTGAAGTTTAATCTGCCCCAGAGAATTGTCCGGGCCATGAGTCCGGTGCGGTTGACTGCCGGGCAGAATATAAGAATCGCCCCCCAGGAAAAGGCCCGGTATCTTTGTGCTTTTGTATATGAATTGTGTAATATTCCCGCCCAGGCAGATGACCCGGCAGCCCTTGATGCCGCAGGGCAAGTTGCGGATAAGTACCGTGGCCTTCTGGATTTAGATGCCCGGCAGGCAATGGCTTTGAGCTGTTCAGCCATGGAACGGGTGGCGCGGCATGCTGAAATTTTAGGCATTGATCCTGTTCTGTCCACACCTGTGAAACCTGATCCGGGGAGAAAAAACAAGGGGCAGTTGGATCAGGGGATCGGTCGTGTGGAAGCGGCATTGGAGGAAGGCCTGAGCATTCATGAAATTTTCACCCGCCTGATCGACACCATGGCCCAATGCTTTAACTTTAACCAGATCGTCATCAGTATCAAAAAAAAAGAGACCAATACCATGCCGCCCAGATTTGTCCGGGGGGAAAAACGAACCAATGGCTTCGGCAAGTCCATGGAATTCAAAATTGAACCGGCATCGGGCATTTTTAACAACGCCATCGACCGGCAAGTGGATATTATTGTCAAAGATGCTAAAAAAGAGTCGTCCAAACAGCAGATTCCCACCTGGTATATGAAAAATGTAGCAGAGCCCTTTATGATAAAGGGGTTCGGTATTTTTCCCGTATTTGTGGAGGGCAAGATCGTCTCTATGGTCTATGTGGACTGGGATGAAAAGACACCGGACCCGGATGGAAAAATACTGGGGTATATCCGTGGATTCAGACAACAGATGATACGGGCCTTTACCCTTCACGCCAGATAGTGTCTGAACGAAAACCGTAAATTTTGCCTTTCGCCTTTTATTTGCATTTGATTTGTAATATACCATGGGCCATGAATACGGATTGCGAAAAAACTCTGTTTTATTCCGTGGGACGGTCTGTCACCGATTCCGTTCGTGAGGCCGAAATAAAAATTAAGCGCTCCGTATTTGTGTGCAGGCTCAAGTATGCGGATACCATTGAAGGGGCCAAGGACTTTATTTCCAGTGTCTCCAAAGAATATAAAACCGCCACCCATAACTGCTGGGCCTATGTGGTGGGGGATTGCGGGCAGATTCGTCATTGTTCGGATGCGGGGGAACCGCCGGGAACCGCAGGAAAGCCCATGCTGAATGCGCTGATGTCCCATAATATGACCTGTACAGCGGCGGTTGTTACCCGGTATTTCGGTGGGGTGAAGCTTGGGGTTCGCGGACTAATTGAAGCCTACGCCCTGGCTGTGGAGGAAGCCGTTGCACAGGCGCCTCTGGTTCGGCTGGTGAAAACCCGGTCTTTTCAAATCAGCCTGGATTACAGCCTCAATGATTCGTTTTTAAACCGCATCAGTGCCTTGAAAACCACCATTACCGGTACTGATTATCAAGAGAAGGTCACCCATGACCTGTCCGTGGAACTGTCCGATCTTCCGGCCCTGGAATTGTTGCTCACGCAATATCAGTGCCAGGGGCTTTTGGTGTATTCTGTAACCACGGAAGACATGGAAGGCTCTGAAAATTAGTGTCCAAAGCGCTTAATTTATACCTTGGGGTGACCGCTGGAAAGACAGTACTTCGATCCAACATCCCGCTTCATCATCAATCAATTTTATTTCCGTGTTTTTCAGTGCTTTCAGTGGTTCATTGAAAAAGTATTGACACCAATCAAAATTTCAGTATTCTTTAATCTAAATAAGGAATACTGAATTTGGTGAATAAATGAAAATCAAGTTGGGCCCGTTGCTGCGGGCCATTCGAAATTCACGGCACCTGACCATCAAAGAGGTGGCGGCAAAAGCCGGAGTCAGTTCAAGCCTGTTGTCCCAGATTGAACGCAACCGTATATCTCCGTCTCTGGATACCTTGCTGGAATTGCTGGAAGTTTACGGGGTCTCTCCGGAGAAGTTTTTTAAGGATTATGAGACCATGAACCGGGTGGAGATTATCAAAAAGGACCAGCGCCAGGTCTACCAGCGCAAGGGCTTTAAATATGAAACCCTGTGCGGACTCAGTCAATCCAAAGGCAACCATTCGTTTACCGCCTTTTTTCTTGAGATTGCACCGGGGCAGCAGCGGGGGGATGAAAATGACGGCCACCTTGGCCGTGAACTGGGGATTGTGGTCAACGGTTCCGGCCAGTTGATTTACGGCGGGGATGTCTACGATATCAGTGACGGAGATACCTTGTCTTTTTCGTCCCAGATACCCCATGTGATTAAAAATTCGGGTGACGAGCTGTTCCAGGCGTACTGGATTGTTACGCCTGCGGACGGTGAAGATTATTTTGGTGAAGCAAACAATAAATAATGGAGAGTGCCATGGGAAAAACAATTGCTGAAAAAATTTTTGAGACCCATCTGGTGGACAAACCCTTCGGGGATGTCAACGTCCTGCGCCTGGATCGGGTTTTCTGTCATGAAATTACCACCCCGACTGCGGTCATGGACCTGGTCGAAAGGGGAAAAGACCGGGTGTTTGATCCGGACAAAATCAAGGCGGTGATTGATCATGTGTCACCGGCCAAAGATTCCAAAACCGCCATGCAGGGAAAAATTCTGCGGGACTGGGCCCAACGTCACAATATCAAAGATTTTTTTGATATCGGCGAAAACGGCGTCTGCCATGCCCTGTTCCCTGAAAAAGGGTTCGTCCGTCCCGGGTTCACCATTATCATGGGTGACTCCCATACCTGTACCCACGGTGCATTTGGCGCATTTGGCGCAGGGGTTGGCACCACCGACCTTGAGGTGGGGATTTTAAAGGGCGTCTGCACCTTTAAACAGCCGGAAACATTTAAAATTGAAATCACCGGAACCCTTCGGCCCGGTGTTTATGCCAAGGATATTATCCTTGAGGTGATTCGCCAGATTACCGTGAACGGGGCCACCAACATGGTCATTGAGTTCACAGGCCCAGTGGTGGATGCCATGGGCATGGACCAGCGCATGACCCTGGCCAATATGGCCGTGGAAGCCGGTGCCACATCCGGTATCTGTCTGCCGGATATGACAACGGTGGAATATTTGTGGCCGTTTATTAAAGATGAGTTCAAGACCCCCGAAGACGCCCTGGCAGAATACTCCCAGTTCTGTTCCGATCCCGATGCCGTCTATGCCAAGACCAAGACCATTGATGTTACCACCCTTGAGCCCCTGGCAACCTTCGGGTTTAAACCGGACAATGTTAAACCCGTCTCCCAGATGACCGATACCCGGGTGGATCAGGTTTACATTGGTTCCTGCACCAACGGCCGTCTGGAGGACCTTCGTGAGGCGGCCGCCGAGGTGGCGGGTAAAAAGATTCATCCGGGTTTGAGAGCCATTGTATCTCCGGCCACGCCGGATATTTTTAAAGCGGCACTGGATGAAGGTCTGATAAAAACCTTCATGGATGCAGGCTTCTGCGTAACCAACCCCACCTGCGGTGCCTGCCTTGGCATGAGCAACGGGGTACTGGCCGAAGGCGAGGTCGCCGCGTCCACCACCAACAGAAACTTTAACGGACGCATGGGCAAAGGCGGCATGGTTCATCTGGTGAGTCCGGCCACAGCCGCAGCCACGGCCATCCATGGTGTGCTCACTCACTCTGACCGGTTTAAAAATTAGGGAGATATCATGAAAGATTTTCAAGGAAAAATGCTCTGCCTGGACCGGGCAGATATCAATACTGACGAAATTATTCCGGCCAAATATTTGACCGAAATTTCAAAATTCGCCTTAAAACCCCATTTGCTCGAAGATCTGGTGCTGGATGGCTTTAATGCGGCAACGGATCTTAACGATGTCCGGGTGATTGTCACCCGGAGCAATTTTGGCTGCGGCTCTTCGAGGGAGCATGCTCCCTGGGCTTTGGAAGAAAACGGCATCTACGTGGTGATTGCCCCGAGTTTTGCCCGGATTTTCAGGCAGAATATGTTCAATTGCGGCATGATGGCCATTGAATTGCCCGAAGATAAGATCCAGGCGTTGTTCGAGCTGGGTGCAGGCAAAACGGCTCAACTTAGTGTAGATGTTGCGAGCCAGACCCTTACCGCAACCGATGCCGGCAAAGAGTTGAAAATTGAATTTCCCATTTCGCAATTTGACAAAACCCTGGTGGAGACCGGGGGGTGGGTAGAGTTCGCAGATAAAAACTATTAATTAGCCTCTGAGCGAAAATTGTGTATTTAGACGCTTCATTCACGGCGCGACTACTTACACAAATATACTCGGATGCAGTACGCATAAAAACCTAACACTCACAACCGTAAAGTTGTGAGCGTTAGGTTTTTGCAGTAAGTGATGTTATTGGTTCCTGGAAATTTACGATGAAATTGCTCTGGGGACCAACTCATTGGAATGAACATACATAACATTGGGTCTCATTGACCTTGCAATCAAACAATAATGGGAATAAAATTATTTGCCAATTTGGGGATTGTAGAATAACATTTTGTGATGCGAACCGATAAAAGAACATATCAAAAATCGTTTATTCTTGACATGGATGGTGTCATCTATACAGGATCAAAACTTATTTCTAGTGCTGCGGATTTTGTGCATCGCCTCAAAAAAAAAGATTTCAAATTTCTTTTTTTGACCAATAATTCTTATCACACCCCCAAACAGCTCAAGAACCGCCTCTCTGAAATGGGAATCAATGTAACACAGGATCATTTTTATACGTCGGCCATGGCCACGGCAAGTTTTTTGTCTACCCAGAAGCCTGTGGACTGTTCGGCTTATGTGATTGGTGGACAGGGCGTTATAGAAGAATTTGGAAAACATAACATAAAAATTACGTCCGAAAATCCGGACTATGTGGTGCTTGGGGAAACCGAGGAGTATGATTACAAAAAAATTATTGAGGCGACCCATCTGATCCGGGAAGGTGCAAAATTTATTGCAACGAATTCGGATTTGACCGGACCAACCCTCCGGGGCCCGGTGCCTGCCTGCGGCGCTCTGGTGGCCCCCATCGAAAAGGTGACCGGCATCGCTCCCTATTTTCTTGGAAAACCCAATCCCACCATGATGTACTGGGCCCGGAAAAAAATGGGCGTCCATTCAGCCAATTGCTTTATGATCGGTGACAGAATGGATACCGATATTATCGGGGGCCTGGAATCGGGCATGACAACCTGTCTGGTTCTCACAGGCGTGACCTCCCGGAAGCGCATAAGCCGTTTCCCCTATCAGCCAGATTATGTGTTTAACAATTTGGGTGAAATTGATCCTGATGCGATATTATCTAAAAGGGACCGGGTGGAAACGGATTTGTGACGGGTTCGGGCCTCGTCAATGAGGGTCAACAGCTTATTTATCAGTGAATTTTGATCCCGTAACGTTTATTTCTTCCTGGACTTCACCTTTCCTGTTTTAACCACCATCCGGTGTGTCGTTTTCAGCCGCTTTTCCGCGTTTTTAATCAGGAGGTCAAAAGAACTGTGTGCCTCTTCACCCTGTTCCGTCTGCAGCTTGACATAGCTGCCGTCACTTTGCATCTCCCATGAATTGTGTCTGTCATTGAGCTGGATATCTATCATCTCCCGCAACAAGGCCTGCAGGCGTGGAGATTCAACGGGCGTACAGACCTCGACCCGGCTCTCAAGGTTTCGTTTCATCAGGTCGGCAGAAGATATGAAGTATTCTTCCTTGCCTCCATTGCGAAAGTAAAAAATCCTTGAATGTTCCAGAAACCGGCCGACAATGGAAATAACGCGAACATTCTCAGACAGTCCCGGAATACCTGGCCTTAGCCGACAGGAATCACGGACAATGAGATCGATGTGAACACCGGCCTGGGATGCTTTGTATAACGCTCTTGTGATATCTTTATCTTCGAGTGCATTTGTCTTTAATTGGATGAGTCCTGCCTCTCCTTCTCCCGTTAACTTGCTCTCCCGGCAGATTTTCTCTAACAGCTTTTTTTTCAAAATATTGGGGCAGGGTAACAGCTTCTTGAATTTACGCGCGACCGTGTATCCGGTGGTCAGATAATTAAACAATTCCGTCAGGTCCGAACCGATGGTTGAATCACAGGTAAACAGCCCAAGATCGCTGTACCCCCGGGCCGTGCCTGCATGATAGTTGCCGGTCCCTATATGGGCGTAGCGGTGCAATCCGTCAAAATCCTTGCGAATCACAAAGATCACTTTGGAGTGGGTTTTCAAGTCCACAACCCCGTAGGTCACATGGATACCCACTTCTTCTAAGGATCTTGCCCAGCGGATGTTGGCCGATTCGTCAAAACGCGCCTTTAATTCCACAACCACTGCCACCTGCTTACCGTTCTGGGCGGCATCAATCAGAAATTGGATGACTCTGGATTGCTTGGCTGTCCGATAAAGCGTCATTTTAATGGCCAGAACTTTGGAGTCCTGACTGGCTTCCTTTATAAACCGTTCCACCGACGTATCAAAGGATTCATAAGGGTGCTGCAGGAGTATGGAGCCTTTTTCCCTGATGATATGAAAAATATTGGGATCCTCTCCAAGCAATTCCGGATGATCAACGGGTTGATGAAGGGGAAAGTGCAAATCCTGCCGGTCAAGTTCGGCAATCTGCATCAGGTCTCTTTTGGCAATGATCCCCTCAACTTCAAACACATCCTTTTCGTCATCGATATTGAGCTCGGCAGCAAGCATGCCCCGCAGGGGCAGACTCATATTCGGATTCACCTCAAGCCGGACGATTTCAGCAAATTTTCTGTCCCGGAGGGCGGATTCAATCATAGACAGTAGATCGTTTGCCTGCTCCTGGTCGCGTTCGGTAATGGCATTGCGGGTCACTCTGAAAAAATCGCAAGACTCGATAACCATACCTGGGAAAAGTAAATCAAGGTTGTTGGCGATAACGTCTTCTAAAGGGACATATAGATCTTCCTGGCCGATCTTAATAAATCGCGGAGAGATTCCGGAGTCCACCGGAACCTTGATTCTATTAAGATATGCGTGCTTTGAATCGGGGTAACTTACCTTAACCAGAAGGTTTAAGGAGAGGTTGGAGATAAAAGGAAACGGATGTGCCGGATCCATGCCCTGGGGTGTCAGGAGGGGATATACATTATCGAAAAAAAATTTGTCGGCAAATGTCATCTGTTCTTTGGTCAACCGGTCGTAACCTATCAGCACAATTCCTGCTTCAAGGAGCAGTGTCTTTAATTGTACTTCCAACATTTGGTTCTGTTTTAAAATGTCCTGAACAACACGATGGCAGTCGTCAATCTGCTCCTGAGGGGTCCGGCCGTCCACGCTTAGTTTGTGGACCCCGGCGCCGACCATTTGTTTGAGACCACCGATGCGCTTCATGAAAAATTCATCGAGATTGGACCCAACAACCGAGAGAAAAAAGACCCGTTCCAGAAGAGGGGTTCGAGGATCCTGACCTTCATGGAGAACCCGGCGGTTGAATTCCAGCCAGGTCAACTCCCTGTTCAGGAACCATTCAGGGGATTTCAGGTCAAATTCCGTGGATATCTGTTGTTCGATCCGGATGGGCTTGTGTTCTATGAGATCATTGTGTTCATTGAGGGACATGATGCACTCCAAATTATGTTGAGGCCTCTCATATCTTTCTAACAGTTTTCTGCGATATTAACTTCTTATTATAGTTCAGATTTTATTTAAATGTAGGGATAAAATTGCTATGCAGAAAAAAAATGTACTTTTTGTTTGTGAAATGAATACATGTCGCAGCCAAATGGCTGAGGGGTGGGCGTATACCCTTCATTTTGATAAGATTAATGCTTTTTCGGCAGGCATTAGTACCGGACCGCTTGATCCGCTTGCCGTGAAAATTATGGAAGAGGAGGGAATTGACATCTCCGGCCATGAGACCCATGCGGTGAAAGACTTTCTTCAAAAGGATATTGACTGGGTTATAACGGTTTGCGATACTGCCGCCCGGAAATGCCCCAATTTCCCGCCGGAGGTCAATGTTATTTGCCAATCCTTTGATAATCCACCCGAATTAGCACGTAACTTAAAAAATGAAGCGGATAAACTTGCTGTTTATAGACGGGTCAGAGATGAAATTAAAACTTTTGTTGAAGGGTTGCCCGAAAAAATTGCCGGGTAAATAAAGTTTACCTTTGTGATAGTGTTTTTAGCATAACCTGGGGGAGACGGGTGGGACAAGCGTTTTGAGCCCGTTTCCCCTTGGCGTGCCGTCCCTTTAAACCACAGTCAGCAGCATGAAACAATGGGAAAAGCGTCCGCTCTCAGGAATAAAGCAGAGCAGTTTTTCTCCTTTTTTTAATTTCCCCGATTTAAACAGCTCTTCCATAATAATGTAAATGGATGCTGACCCTACGTTTCCCGTATAGGGCAGGTTGGTAAACCATTTTTCATAGGGCACCTCAAATCCGGTCTCTTTCATCACCTGATAAAATTTGTCTCTGAAATAGTGTGATGAGTAGTGGGGCAGGTACCAGTCCACATCTTCGGCTTTTAACTGCCGCTTTTCGGCAATATCCCCCAGGGCCTTTCCCATGGTTTTTACAATGTGGCGGCTCAGCAGGCTGGTGTCCTGTTTAACGGCAAGCAGGTTCTCATTTAATACCTCTTTGCAGGAGTCGGCTTCCCGCCATCCGAAAATGGTGCCATCTTGATTCTGCTTGCCCCCGGCATACATGCAGGTGGGAAGTTCTCCGGCATAGGAGATCATGTCGATCCACTCAATTTTCAATGAAATCCCATGAGCATTCGGCGTGTTGGACAAAAATGCCGCTCCGGCACCGTCGGAAAGCATCCAGCGAAGAAAATCGGCATTGAATGCCAGCAGCGGGGCACTGGCAATATCGGCGTCGGGATCCACGGCCAGGTTGAAAAAATTGGCCCGCATAAAAGACGAGGAGAGCTCAGACCCCGTGCAGACACCATTTGTTGATGCGCCGCTTGCAACGGACATCTGGACATATTTTAATGCGGTCATGCCGCTCAGGCAGATCCCGGATGTGGAGACAATCTCACAGGGGGGCACCCCAAGTTCCCCTGCCACCATCATGCCATGGCCGGGAAGAATTACATCCGGACCTGTGGTGCCGCAGCTTAACACCTGGATATCATCAAGTGTGAATCCGGGGTAAGGGCAAAGCTTTTGCACCGCCCGGGCCGTGAGCTGGGCGTTATTATGGGTGAATTTCCCGGTTGATGGATCAATGGCATAATACCGTTTTTCAATTTTATTGTTGTCCAGCATTGTTTTTTTGGTCAGGGAGGGGATCTCGTTGATCCGGCCCAGGACATCTTCGATCTGACTGTTTAATACAGGCTGATTGGGAAGAAAACCAGATAAGTCATTAATATAAACCGGTTGAGGCATTTTTTTATTCCTGTTTCATCGGGTTGTTTTTTTTATCAACCCTTATTCATCAAAATTTAAACCAGTAAAAATATCCCAATTAAATCACAAAAGGCAAGGAGAAAACGGAAAAAGATCTTGTTGGATATGACGCCTCATTTATGATATTTCTTTTTTACCTGGCTGTCTTAAATGTCAACAGAACAGGGTTGGATCACTTAAGTGTTTATGAGGTGAATAGTGGTGGATATGAAATTTGACTCGGGCAAAACAAGATCACTAAAGGCGCGTTATGAGGCGCAGAAAATTGCCTTTGCCCCTGTGGTGTTCCAGGCCGTTCGGCTGCTCAGGGATCTGAACATTCTCAAAGTCATTGAGGCGGCCGGGAAGACCGGACTTAAAATCGAAGAAATCTCAGAACAAACAGGGGTCTCCTGTTACGGAGCAACTGTTCTGTGCGAAACAGGACTGAGTCAGGACGTTCTGGAGATGAAAGACGAGTGCTATATATTAACCCGTGTGGGGCATTTTTTGCTAAATGACGAATTGACAAAAGTGAATATGGATTTTGTCCATGACGTCTGTTACGAAGGCCTTTTCCGATTGGATCAGGCCATTGAAAAGGGCATTCCCGCGGGATTGGAGGTGTTTGGACAGTGGCCTACGATTTACGAAGCCTTAAGTGAATTGCCTGCCAAAGCCAAGAAGAGTTGGTTTGACTTTGACCATTTTTACAGTGACTCGGCTTTTCCGGAGGCATTGCCCTATGTATTTGACCTTAACCCAAAGTCTATTTTAGACATCGGCGCAAATACCGGTAAATTTGCCATCCAATGTGCCCGCCATAATCCGGATGTCCATGTCACGATGATGGATCTGCCCGGACAGCTTGCCAAGGCACGAGAGAATATAGCCGCCCAAGGGGTGGACGACAGAATCACCCCATATCCTGTTTGTGATCTGCTGGATCCGACATTCGCATTTCCCGGCGGGTTTGACGCAGTGTGGATGAGTCAGTTTCTTGTATGCTTTTCCGAAGATCAGGTTTTAAGTCTGCTTGAACGGGGGAAAAAGGCTTTGGCGCCCCAGGGCAACCTGTTCATTCTGGATACTTATTGGGACCGCCAGAAATTTGAAATTGCCTCGTATTGTTTAATTAATTCCTCCCCTTATTTTACGGCCATGGCAAATGGGAACAGCCGCATGTACAGGTTTTCCAAGATAGAAGAGCTCGTCCTATATGCCGGGTTGCGCGTTGAATCCGTTGTTGACGGGCTTGGCATCGGCCATACCCTGATACGGTGCCGGGCCGATGACTCCTCCGGAAATTGATAATTATCAGGCAGATTGGATCAAGATGAAAAAAATACTTGTCATACACTATTCACAAACCGGTCAATTGACCGATATCGTTGAATCCATACTCGTACCGCTCAAAAAAAATGAAGATGTTTCCGTTATATACGAGGAGATTCAACCAAAGCCTGCATTTCCGTTTCCATGGTCGGCCACCCAGTTTTGTGACGTTTTTCCGGAATCTGTCGAAGGAATCCCTTGTGACATAGCGCCGGTTC
Source organism: uncultured Desulfobacter sp. (assembly GCF_963666145.1). Lineage (NCBI taxonomy): Bacteria > Pseudomonadati > Thermodesulfobacteriota > Desulfobacteria > Desulfobacterales > Desulfobacteraceae > Desulfobacter > uncultured Desulfobacter sp. The sequence continues at coordinate 3,797,546 of NZ_OY762614.1, forward strand.
AATTTGATCCCAACGGAGACTATGATCTGGTTATTCTTGCATACCAAGTCTGGTTCCTGTCCCCGTCTTTGCCCATTACAGCGTTCCTTGATTCCCCTGACGCAAAGGTCATGAACGGCCTGCCTGTTTTGACAATTATCGGGTGCAGAAACATGTGGCTGCTGGCCCATGAAACCGTGAAGCAAAAAATTGTGAAATCTGGCGGCCGTCTGTTCGGGAACATCGTTCTTGGGGATAGAACCAACAATCTGCTGGGTGTACTTACCATTGCCGCCTGGATGTTGACCGGGAAAAAACGTGTATTGTTCGGGCTTTTGCCGGATGCAGGGATATCAAATAAGGATATCCAGGAAGCCTCAATGTTTGGAAAAATTTTAATGGAATTTTTAGAGCAAACTGATCCCGAGTCTATTCAGGAGACGCTTAACAGAAACGGCGCAGTCACTGTGGTGCCGCAATATATCCTTTTTGAAAGACGCATTCAGAAAATTTTTAAAGTCTGGTCTAAATTTATTCTTAAGAAAGGAAAAAGAGGCGATTCGGCCCGTCGATTCAGGGTTCGGTTGTTTCTTGTGTATCTATTTGCCGCCATCGCTGTTATCGCCCCGGTATCTACGGTTCTTTCCATGGTGGCGGTTAAATTTAAGAAAGATGAGATCAAAAATGCAATGGACTATTTTTCAAAAAATATTGTTTAGGGGCTTTAAGCATAATTACAAAAGGGCGGCAGGTCTGCTTTTAGCCATTATATTGTCAGTTTTTCTTGTGTGCCTCCCAGGGTTTACCCAGCCTTTGTCCAAGGCCTTTAACATGTGCATCTTTCCTTGCACGGATGCGGCCAACAGTTTTAGAAAATTTCATCCTCTGGTGACCTATCTTCAACAGGTGACCGGACTGAATATTTCCCTGGTGTTTCATGATGACATGGCCGGTTTTGAACGGGCATTGAAAAACGGCAGTTTTGATTTGGCGATTCAAGATCCCCAGGTGTATGTCAAATTGGCGGATCAATACAATAACGCCTTTATTCTGCAAGCCTTGACGTTTGATCAAGAGACCACCCAGCGCGGCGTCATCATTGCTAGAAAAGACAGCGGCCTGGAATGCATCAAGGACCTTCAGGGCAAAACCGTCATGTTCGGTTCAAAGCTGTCATCCCCACGGTGGACAGCCGCAAGGCACCTGTTCGAAAAGAACGGGTTTCAGATTGATCGGGATCTGCTGAGTTATTCCAATGGCGGATGCTGTGAGGATGTGGCATTTAATGTGTTTTTAAAGGTAGTTGATGCCGGCGTGGTCTGCGATCATTTTCTTCAGGAGCATGAGAGCCGGGAGCCGGAGCTTGGCCTGGATACCGGGCAGCTTACCGTGATTGCCGAAACCGACCGCGTCCCGACCAAAATTTTCAGCAGCCGCAAAGAGGTCAGGGCAGATGACATACGGCAGGTCACCCGGGCCTTAATCGGTCTTGACCTCCGGAATCCGGAACATCGTCAAATTCTCCAGAACGCTGATCTGGGTGGTTTTCAAAAGGCATCACCACAGGCTTTAAGCCGAATTATGGAATGGCCGGCACAAATGCAGGCGGACTGAATCCGGGGCCGTTTCAATGGTATTTCCTGATATTGTCAAACCCGGTTTACGGCTGAAACTGACGGCACTGATCGAGTGTCTGGTTGTGGTGCTTGTCCTGGGTACCGGTGTCGTAACGACGTATCGTGAGAAAAGAACCCTTGAAAATGAGCTGCACAAGCGCGGGTATGCCCTGGCGGCTGATCTGGCCAGATTTACTGCCGGTCCTCTGCTCAGCCGGGATCTGCCCACATTAAGGCGGTTTGTCAATCATTCCATGGCCCAGGAGTATGTGCTGTATGTCATGATTGTGGATAATGACGATCAAATTGTGATGCACAGTGATCTCAAATTTGTGGGTAAGGATGTTTCCTTATATCAGCTTGAACCCCTGGCCCGCCATCTTGATCTGTCTGCGAAGGTCCGGATTGCCGACGCGCTGCTGGGAAATGTTTTTCTGGGCTACTCATACATGGCCGTCGAAAATGAAATCCGAACCGCCGTTAAACAGATTTTAATGCTGGGGGCCATTGCCATTACCCTGGGCGGGGTCATGGCCTATGTGCTGGCATGGTTTATTGCCGCGCCCATCAAACGCATCAGAGATGCCACAAAACAGCTTGCGGCCGGAGATCATCCGGCACCCCTTGAAATCAAAAGTGCAGATGAGATCGGTGCCCTGGCCCAATCCTTCAATGACATGGCCCAGGAACTGACCCGGCATCGGATCCATCTTCAGAATCTGGTGGATGAGAGAACAAGAGAGCTGAGAGAGCTGGCCCTGCATATTCAATTGGCCAAAGAAGATGAAGCCAAGCGCATTGCCAGGGAAATTCACGATGAACTGGGACAGAGCCTGACGGCCCTGAAAATTGATATTCACTGGCTTAAAGGCCAGTTGTGCGAACAGACACCCGGGGTGCAGGATAAAATCGGCATCATGCTTAAGCTGATCAGTGAAACAATTAATTGTGTCCGTAAGATCTCATCACAACTGCGTCCGGTCCTTCTGGATGATTTTGGCCTGTCCGCAGCCATGGAGTGGCAGGTAAAAGAGTTTTCGGACCGAACCGGGATCTCCTCTCATTTTTTTTCGCGTCCGGAAAACATTGTTCCCCAGCAGGACCAGGCCGTCGCGCTTTTTCGTGTTCTCCAGGAAGCCTTGACAAATGTTGCCCGCCATGCAAGTGCAACAAAGGTGAAGGCCGGTTTGTGGGAGGCATCCAATACCATTGTGATGGAAGTGTGCGACAATGGTATCGGCATCACAAAAGCCCAGATGACGGATACCCGGTCTTTTGGTGTTATCGGGATGCACGAGCGGGTGAAACGTTTGGGGGGAGAGCTTGAAATTGACGGTCAAAAAGGGCAGGGCACGACCCTTAGGGCCTGGATCCCCAGGGGAGAAACATAAATGCTGAAAATTCTTATTGCAGATGACCATGCCATTGTGCGCAAGGGCCTTAAGCAGATTCTGTCCAATAATTCGGATATGACCGTGGCCGGAGAGGCGGCCAGCGGGGCCCAGGCGCTGGAGATGATCCGCAACGAGGATTGGGATGTGGTGCTGCTGGATATCAGCATGCCCGACGGAAACGGGCTGGATACCTTGAAGCAGGTGAAAAAGGAAAAGCCGGATCTGCCGATCCTGATGCTCAGTATTTACCCGGAAGATCAGTATGCCATCCGGACCATTAAAGCCGGGGTCTCCGGGTATCTGACCAAAGACAGCGCCCCCGAAGAACTGGTTGAAGCGATCCGAAAAGTGGCCCGCGGCGGTAAGTATATCAGCGCTTCGTTGTCGGAAAAACTGGCCGAGTATCTAGAGAAAAAATCAGAGCGAGCCCTTCATGAAAATCTTTCAGACCGGGAATACCAGGTGATGGTCATGATTGCTGCCGGAAAAACCGTATCCCAGATCGCCGAAGAGATGTGTCTGAGCGTTAAAACCATCAGTACCAACCGGTCCCGGGCCCTGGCTAAGATGGGTATGGACAATAATTCCCAGTTCACCCATTATGCGGTGAAGCAAGGGCTTGTTTAGTAAAAAACAACAGCCGATTTTTCGAAAAATCGGCTGTTGAATGTCAGTTCGAAAGCCGCTGTTTTAAAACTCAGTGTTTTTATTGGCAGTTGTAGTACTGATAGTAGGGGCAGTCGTTGTCGCAGGAACCATCTTTTTTCCGGTCCCGTTGCTGATCTGCGGCCATGGCCAGGGTAGCGCTGAATAATACAACCATAAGAGCGACGATGCTTTTTTTGAAGATTTTTTTCATGTCTTAAGTCTCCTTAAAATTTAAAGTACAATTGGTTGGTGGTCCTGGTCTTGCTTTTTACTGTTAAACAGGTTGCTCAGAATCTGTTTATTGCAGAATTGACTTCATCATAGATATTCATAGTGCTGTCGTAAATCGGCGCAACTCTCTTTTTAATGTCAGTGTTTGTCCTACAAATTTATGATCATTTCCCGCTTCGATGATTTGCTCTTTTGTGTAACGACGCCGTTCGTGCCTAATTCTGTATTTAATAATAAATGCAGTTCGCTAAAACAGTCGTCGTAATTCATGATTGACTTTTTCTTTTTATTTTGAAAGATATGGTTCGGAATTCATAATAAGTGCTTCACTCAATATTTTGTAGCTCATAATTAAATTGGTCGCAATATGTTGAGATTCGAAGAAGTCGTCATGCGCGTTTATTTGAACGATTTATTAGTAAATGGTAATGCGCGTTTATCTTTATGTTCGGGCTCAGCCGTTTGCTATGGGTCGTTATCAACAAAAAGAGAGGAGAAAAAGAAAGATGAAGTGCAGATTTTGTTTTACTTTAGTCCTTGTGTCAGTGTTGATCCTGTCCGGTCTGCCTGCTGACGCCCAAGAGCAGCAGAGTTGTTTTTTGTCGGGCCTGCATCACTCCGGTGAAGGCATGCGGTATTGGTATGAAGCCAAGGATGGCTTCATGGCGATAAGCGGCGTGCCCTACGACGCCCTTGGGTGTAAAAATTGTCATGTGCAAAGCTGTGATGATTGCCATCTTCAAAAAACAGACGAGGGGTGTGACTACTCAACCGAGGCAGCCCGGTCAAGTGACACCTGTCTTAAATGCCATGCCCGTGAAAAAGCCACAGCCAAATACGATGAGGCCAATGCCTGTATGGGCGTACATGCAAAAAGCAACATGGGGTGCATGGATTGTCACAGCAAAAGAGAGGTTCACGGAGATGGAAACGCCTACACCAGCATGCGGCAGGACGGTGCGATGGATACGGCCTGCACCGATTGTCACACAAAAGACGCAACAGAATACCCCGCGCTTCCCGACACCAAGTCCCATACCGTGCATAAAGGCAAGCTGGCATGCAACGCGTGTCATGTTCAAAATTCCATGACATGCTACAATTGCCATTTCGGCGTTCTTGCCGAGACAAAATCCAAGCCAAAAAGCTTTGCTGCAAAGGCCAAAGACTTTTTGCTTTTGGTAAAATACAAAGGGCAAATTACAAGCGGAACCATGCAGAGTTTGGTTGGGAAAAACAACGAACCGTTTATTTCCTACGTGCCGTATTTTACCCATTCGATTATGTGTGAAGGCAGAAAATGCGAGCAATGCCACGCCACCGAAGCGGTCAAAACCCTTGCGGCATCCCAAAACTTTACCCCGGCCGTATTTAAGGACGGCAAACTCGAATTTTATAAAGGGATCATTCCAGTGGTTCCCGAATTGTTGAACTGGCCCTTCTTGGAAAAGAAAGGGGATCAGTGGGTGCAGTTTGAACCCAAGACAAAACCCCTTGTCCAGATGGCGCTATATGCCGAACCGTTCTCCCCGCAGGATTTGAAAAATTTGAAAGTTAAGATTAAATACGAAGAATAGGGTATCTATTCTAAAGATCATATTGTTCCGGCATGGGACGGCAGTATATTATTTGCTTTTGTCCCATGACCGGAACCCGGCATTCATTCCTGACAAATGTACATTTTTGGGGTCATCATAAATTCGTACGCATCGCAGAGGCAAACCATGCGAACGCCGTCCTGATTTATCCTTGACAGTTCTCAGCCGCTTATCTACCATGACCTGCCATTGTGGACTTGTGTGAAAAAATGATAATTTACAGGTGTATATAAATTTGAAATATTTCCTGGCGGCATCGGAAATGTTTATGCCCGGGTCAGTGATTCATGGAACCAAATAGAGTACAGCATTTGACAGAACAGGCTGTGGCCGATCTTTTAAACGGAAACGGCGCGCCAGATAGACCTTTTTGCGGGCGAAACACCCTCGCAGATATCCGTGCCATGGCCCGTGCCATTCTTGATCAGTGTCCTGTAACAGACAATCAAAGGGGATTCCTTGCCGTATTTACCACGGACAGGGCGGTTACCGCTGCCGCGATTATTGCCCGGCTGGCGGGCGGCCCCATACTGATTCTGCCCCATGATATCTCGGACAAGGCGCTTATGGATCTGACAAGTGACCCGGAACATACATGGGTGGCGGCGGACCCGGGCCGGACCGTGCCTGACCGTTTCAAAACGCTTGCCGTCAATTCAGATGATCAGCTTGGTAATACAGCCCCCTTAACCGCCGCCATTGATCCGGATGCCTCTCTGCTTAAACTGTATACCGGCGGTTCCACCGGGAAACCGGCCATCTGGACAAAGACCGTGGCCAATATCATGGGCGAAGCCCTGTTCCAGGTAAACTTCCATGGCATCTGTCAAGATGACGTGGTGGTTGCCACGGTGCCCCCCTATCATATCTACGGGTTGCTGTTTTCCGTGGCAGCCCCCTTGCTTGCCGGCGCAAGGGTGGCGGATCAAACCTGCGGATTCCCCCATGAAATTATCAATCTGGTCATGGATGAGGCGGCAACCATTCTCGTCAGTGTCCCGGCCCATTACAGAGCATTGAACGGCCATGATTTCCCGGATCATGGCCTGCGTCTGGCGTTCTCTTCGGCCGGTGTCCTGGATGAAACGGATGAGAAAGATTTTCGTCAGAGAAATCATGTCCCGGTCATGGAAGTTTACGGGTCAACGGAAACCGGCGGCATCGCCTTTAGATGCCGGGGACGCGACGAGGCCTTTTTTTTGCCCTTCAATGTTATTGAAACCCGGATTGCACAAGAGACGTTAAAAATTCGATCCCCGTTTGTTTCTCCTGAAATTGTCCGGGATGATTTGGGTTTTTACCTGGTGCCGGACCGGGTGAAATTATGTCCCGGCAACACCTTTGCCATCCTTGGGCGATCAGATACGGTTGTGAAAATTGCAGGTATTCGGGTGGACCTGGACCAGGTCCGGTCTGTCTTGAAAACCATGGATGGGGTCAGTGATGCGCTTGTTCTGACAAAGCCTGTGCCCCGGGGCAGGGCCTTTGATATCTGTGCCCTTGTGGAAGGCGACTGCACCCAGACGGATATCCGGCAGTTTCTCGCCGAACGGCTTGAGGCCGTGGCCCATCCCCGCAGAATCAAGGTTGTGGACCACATGCCCATGACCCGTTCGGGAAAGTACGACAGGGCTGCGGTTGCGGCTTTATTTGAAACAAACGAAGGCGAAACAAAATGAACCGCAGAGTGGTGATAACAGGATATGGTGTCATCTCCCCCATCGGGGAGACCGAGGATGAGATCATCCGGCATCTGACCCAGGGGATTTCCGGGGTTAAAAAACTTGAAAATGACGGATTTTTGTCCGAATTTATCCAGTCCGGTGTCTATGGCAGGATTGATTATCCCACGACCTATTCCTTTGAACGAAATCATCGCAAGACCATGGGCCCGGTGGCCTTTGTCGCCTGTGAGTCCGCCCGGCGGGCCATTGCGCAATCAGGCCTGGACAAGGAATTTTTGACGTCCGGGGATGTCGGGGTGGCGTTCGGCTCCATCCATGGCAGCCCCTTTGTCCAGCGTGAGATCATGAAGGCCTATTTCAAGGCGGATAAAGGTGGAAGCCGGGGCATTAACGCGGCGGATTTTTTAAAATCCATGGCCCACACCACCGCCGTGAACATCACAAAGATGTTCGGCATATCCGGCCGGGTCATCAGTCCGTGTACGGCATGCACCACCAGCAGCCAGTCCATTGGCTTTGGCTATGAAGCCATTCGGTTTGGCATGCAGGAGGCCATGGTGTGCGGTGGTGCCGACGAATATGACACCTCAACCGTGGCCGTCTTTGACAACCTCCGTGCCTGCTCCATCCGGTTCAACGACACCCCGCATCTTACCCCGCGGCCCTTTGACAGCCAGCGGGACGGTATGGTGGTGGGTGAAGGGGCGGGTGCCCTTGTGCTGGAGTCCCTGGATCATGCCGAACGCCGCGGTGCCGCCATCCTGGGCGAAGTGGTCGGCTTTGCCTCCAACAACAACGGCGGGGACATGATTCTGCCCAACCTGGCCGGCATCAGCCGGACATTGACCCTGGCCCTGGACGATGCGAAAATGTCCAGCCAAGACGTTGATTTTATCAGTGCCCATGCCACGGCCACCCGCCAGGGCGATACCATTGAGGCCATGGCCATCCACAATGTGTATGGAGGAAAAACACGGGTGACGGCCCTGAAAAGCTACATGGGCCATACCATTGCCGCCTGCGGGGCCATTGAGTCCATCATTACTTTGATGATGATGAAGCACGGATTTATTCCGCCCACCCTCAATCTTGACACGGTGGATGAATCGTGTGCCATGCTCAATCATACACGGCAGGTGTTGGATGAGCAGATCCATACGGCATCGGTACAGAATTTTGCCTTTGGGGGGGTGAATACCGCCCTTATATTAAAGAAGTTTACTTGATGGGCCCAAAATCTTCAAACGACGTACAAGCGACTAAATCCAAGGGGACTGTTCTTTTGGCCTTTACCAGGGATCTGGTTATCACGTTACTGCTGTGGGGCTATTTTCTTTTTGGATTTCTTCTGTTTTTCTCCCCGTTTTACCTGATCGCCTTTGTGTGTCCGCCTATACGGGAAAGGGCTATTCAATGTCTCAATTCTCTATTTTACAAAGGATTTTTTTTCCTGCTCCGCTTGCTGATGCCGGATCTTACCCTTGGCATTGATCCTGAAGTTAAAGGTCTTGAAAACGGCATCGTTGTCTGCAATCATGTCTCCTATCTGGATCCTTTGATGATGATCAGTCTGTTCCGGCGGCATAAAACCATTGTGAAAGCCACCTTTTTCAAGGTGCCGGTGTTCGGCTGGGTATTAAGGGCGGCTGGGTATATTCCCTCCATGCCCAAGGGCCGGATGGCTGGGTTGATGGTAAAGCAGACCAGATCCTTGTCCGCTTTTTTTGAAAAAGGCGGCATCCTGTTTGTGTTTCCCGAGGGCACCCGGAATCGAAATGTCGGACAGGGGACCCTGGCGTTTCACAGTGGTGTGTTTAAAATGGCACGTTTTTGCAGGTCTCCCATCCATATCCTGGTGATTCGCAACACCGACAAAGTATTTAGACCCGGCCGGTTTTTATTTCACACCGATTTTTCCGGCACCGTCAGCGTTGAACTTGCCGGTACGATTCAACCGGATTATGATAATCAGACTGTGGCTACGGCAGGACTCATGGAAGAGGCCGCAAAGATTTTAAACGAAAAGCAAAAGGACATCTGAGTGGGAACATCAAACAGACAGGCCGTGATATTGGGATATGATGCGGTTTGCCCCCTGGGAACCCGGCTGCCTGATGCCTGGAAAAAAGCGCTGGCAGGTCAAAGCGGCATTGGTCCGCTGACTCGGTTTCCCCTGGACGACAATTTCCCCGTGCGCATTGCAGGCCAGGTTGAAAGCATTGATGACCTGGACTATCCTTTTTTAAAACCCCGGGAACGCGCCAAGTGGACTTCGCCCATTTTCAAGCATGCCATGCTCACCGTCTCCCGGGCCATTGCCCAAAGCGGGATGGAAATTACCCCTGACATTGCCCCCAGAACCGCCATCACCTACAGTTCCGCTCTGGGCGGGTTGGATGCCGCGCTGGATGCGGATCGCAGGCTGGTAACGGAGAACCGCCTGCCCAAGCCCTTCACCAATCCCAATGCCTGTATCAATATGGTGGGGGGCAAGGTTTCCATCCTTACCGGGGCCACAGGTCCCATCACCGCGACTATTTCGGCCTGTGCCACGGGAGCGACCTCCATGATCATCGGCGCCATGTTCATTGAACAGGGGCTGTGCGATGTGGCCATCTGCGGGGCGGTGGATTTTGCCTTGGTGCCGACCATTATTGCCGGGTTTCACACCATGAACGGCACCTTTTATCCCAAGCCCGGGGAGGATGTTTCGCCCCAGGGGGCCAGCCGGCCGTTTTCGAAAAACCGACGGGGCTTTGTGGTCTCCGAAGGGGCCGGTGCCGTGATCCTGGCTGCCCGGGAGTTTGCCCAAAGCTGGGGATTAAAATATCAGATCGCCCTTGCCGGATGGGGGATGACTTCGGATGCCCATCATGTGGTAGCGCCCCATTTGCCCACCGTAACCCGGTGCATGGAGTTGGCCCTTAAGCATGCCGGGGTTGCTCCTGAGGAGATTGCCAGTGTCAATGCCCATGCCACGGCCACCCCGGTGGGGGACAAGGTGGAGTATGATGCCCTGTCGGCGGTGTTCGGTAAAAAGATCCCGCCGGTGACGGCCAACAAATCCATGATCGGGCACGCCATGGGCGCGTCCAGCGCCATTGAAACCATTTTTGCCGTCCAGGGCATGATTGATGGGCAGATCCCGCCCACCATCAACTATGATCCGGACCCTGACATGGATTTTGACTGCGTAACCGGCGATGCAAAATGTCTGGACCAGCCCTATGTGTTGAAAAACGCATTTGGCTTCGGCGGATGCAATGCCTGCATGGTTCTGCAAAAATGCTGAAAGAACAGAGATAAGATCATGAAAGCACCATTAAACAGACGGGTTTTTGTGTTGGGATACGGGGCGGCCACCCCGCTGGGGGCCACCTTTGACCTGACCTTTGAAAATGCTGTGGCCGGTAAAGCAGGATTTAGGCGGCTCACCCGGTGTGAGACGAAATCCCTAAGCAATGTGGTGGGAGAAATTCCCGACTGGGATCCTGTGGCAAGCGGAATGTTTGAGAGAAAAGAGGCCCACAACTGGAATGCCGCGTTTGTACTGCTGACCGTGGCTGTATGCCGGGAGGCCCTGGCCCATGCCGGTATTGTCATGGATCCCGATATCGGCCGGCGCACCGCCTGTTTAATCGGTTCCGCCCTCAACGGCATGGATGCCTTCAAAATTGCCTCGGAGAAATATGCCGATGCAGGACCTTTGCGGGTCAGCCCCTATCTTCTGCCCAATCTTTGCGGCAACATGCCCGCAAGTAAGGCCGGTATTGATTTAGGCTTTACAGGGCCGTTGTTTTCCCCCCAGGGGGCATGCGCTTCGGGCAATCACGCCATCGGTATGGGGGCCAGGATGATCCGGGACGGTGATGTGGATGTGGTGCTGGCAGGCGGTGTGGACACCCCCCTGGTGCCCGAGATCGTCCAGGGCTTTGCCAACATGGGGGCCACCATAAAAGTCAATCCCGAGGACCGGGCCTATGAAGACCCGGGTCAGGCGAGCCGCCCGTTCAGCCGCGACCGCAAGGGCATGGTGCTTTCAGAAGGGTGCGGGGTGGTGGTACTGGCCGCAGAAGAGGTGGCCAGGGCCCACGGCCTTAAACCCCGGGCAGAAGTGGCAGGGGTCGGCTGGACCTCGGATGCCTTTCATTTCACCAGCCCCAATCTTGAGACCATTGTCCGGGCCATGCACCAGGCCATTGACGATGCCCAGATTGCCCCCCGGGATATTCAGTACATTAATGCCCACGGCACCTCCACCTTTAAAGGCGACACGTCCGAGGCCGAATGTTTAAGGCAGGTGTTCGGACACCATCTGGGACAGATCCCCGTATCCTCCAATAAGTCCCAGCTTGGCCACACATTGGGGGCCGCCGCCGCCATTGAAGCTGCATTGAGCATTGAGGCCATGCAGATGGGCATGGTGCTTCCCACCATTAACCATAAACCCGCCCCTGAATTTGACGACTTGGACGTGGTGCCCGATACCTTCAGGGCCCATCCGCACGATTTTTTGTTGTCCAATGCCTACGGGTTTGGCGGAACCAATTGCTGTATTGTATTCAAAGGGATGTAAGACCATGAAACCCAAACCGTTTAAACCCGAAATTACGGATGAAAACACCCCTTATGTGAAGGACCAGATCACAGGGCTGATCTGGCACCGGACCAGCCATAGAACCCTTTATGCAGACACGGACCGCTCCCAGGTGGTGTATCATGCCAATTATCTAAGGTTTTTTGAACAGGGCCGGGCGGATTTGATGCGGGATATTGCCTACCCCTACCGGGAAATTGAAGAGAGCGGGTTTGTCTATCCCATTATTGAGACCAAGCTTAACTATTTTGCCCCGCTCTATTATGACGACCTGATGTGGATTCATACCCGGCCTGCCGGCCTGGAGCGGGTGAAACTCCAGTTTGATTATGTGATCACAAGTCATACCTATGACCAGATCATCTGCAAGGGGTATACCCGGCACTGCGCCACCAATGCCCAGGGCATACCCGTCGGCGTGGATGAGAAAACCGTCCGGGTCTGGACCCAGTTTCCCGGCCGGGACAAATTGTAGCGGTCGAAAACTTCTGTTTATTGGTGATTTTAACGGAAGCCCCGATAAACCAAGAACAGTCACAGGACGGCAACTTACAGAACTGATATCTGATGGCTGGAGACTCCCATCACCTGAAGGGGCGTGGAGCTACATCTCTCACGATGGAAAAGCTCGATCCCGCATAGACCATGTAGTACTCGCCCCTTCTTTGGGTGATGCTTCAGCCGCCTACCACAAAGATGCTGGTGGGGTTTTTTTGGCGGGTATCAAAGCAAATGACCCCATCTCTGATCATGCAATGTTGACTGTGGACTTTGATTTCTGCTTCCCAGTTAATACTCATTGCCCCAAAAGCCGATTTAGTCAGGCAGAACTACCAAACCAAATCAACGCCAGGGAGTATGTTCTAAATTCTGAGGAATTATAGATAGATAATGTGGGGTCTATTATTCCTAAAAAAACTTAATATTTTAAAATATTAACGCCGTGTTTATTGGACGGGCGGCGAATCGAGACAGCCGCCAAGTAAACAAAAATGGTTAAAAAAACAGATGTTAACGAAGGCGCGATGTAGGCCGATCCATTACAACACATGGTTAGGGCGCATTCCCATTTTCCCGGTTTGAAAAAATCCTATCTTTTATGAAAAAATCTTATCCACATTGTCAAAGAGACTGAATTATTGTAAAATTTCAGGGTGTTTATCAAGGCTGCGTTGCTGATTTAATAGGATTTGTAACGTATAAAGCTGACACGCCAAGGGCTAAACGAATAAAATCTGAACTGCAATTTTTCTTATATCAACCGTCTTTAATAACCGAATCCGAGATCGTTCATGAAGCGTTTGAAACAGTAAAGACCAGCTCGATTCATGCGTGGTTTAGGGATACTATTGGCAAGGCTTTTCAATCAAAAAGAATGCAGATCAACCAATAAATAAAAAAAGAAACAAAAAAGGGACGCAATCTATACGGTATGTGGGGTGATTTTCACCATCCCAGAGGAGGCCCATCTTCCGTTTTTGTTTGCTATTTTATACAATAAGCTGCAAAATTTATTTGTCACTTGCCATTCCCTCTATAAGGTTTTTAAAAATGCTGCCCCAACTTAAAAAATACATTTTAGACCATGAAGATTGGCTTATGGAAAAGATTTTAAATTATGCCAAACAGCAGGGATATACTGAGTATACTTCCACCTTGAGAGAAGCATGGCGGCTTTCAATCTCAGGTTTATCTAAATCATTGATTGCTACTTTGAATGCGAAAGGTTTAGATCTTGAACTGGGTCCACATGAAAAATACATTTCTGACCCTGCATCGCAGTTTGGCATAATTGAAGCCCAAGAACATAGAAAAAGAGGGGTTAACATAGATATGTTTTTAGGGCTCATGAAATATTATCGTCAATCCTATTCAGATCTAATACGGGCATCGAATTTTGAGGATCAAATTAAATTTCAATATGAACAGATTATCAAAAGATTTTTTGACCGAGTTGAAATAGGATTTTGTTTACAATGGACACCAGTAAAAGACGAAAGCATTGTTAAAGATTTGCAACTTAGCAATCGCGTGATGACCAATGAAAAAAATAGATATCTCACAATTTTTGAGAGTTTATCAATGCCTGTCTTCATTGTGACGTTCGATGGGATTGTAGAAAATATGAACCATGCAGCATCCAAGATGCTCAATTACGATACTGTCCCGGGGACACAATACTATGGTGAGAAAGACACACATCCGCTGCTTTTTATACAAATATTCCCATGGTTAGATAGTTTTTTTAAAAGATTTAAGGCCGGGTCTGACAAGATAAAAACATTTGAAACAATGATAAATGATGAAAGCCAGTTCTTTTTTATTTCTTTTTCCCGCTCTCTCGATATCTCAGGTAAGTTTTCTGATACTGTAATTGTGATCATTGAGGATATTACAGAAAGAAAAACAATGGAAAAAGAATTAGAAAAGTTAGCCACTACGGACCCCTTAACCGGAGCTAAAAACAGGAGATCTTTTCTAAATTTATTTAGAAAAGAAATGAAACGGTCTTTAAGATATAATTATAGTTTAGCACTGTTTATGATTGATATTGATCATTTTAAAAAAATAAATGACAATTTTGGTCATGACACAGGCGACAAAGTATTAAGGCAGCTTGTTGCCAAGAGCTTCAGCGTACTGAGAGAGTCCGATCTTTTTGGCAGATGGGGCGGAGAAGAATTTATTTTACTTCTTCCTGAAATTGATATTCACCAAGCATATTCTGCTGCTGAAAGATTGAGAGATGTATTGGCGAAAAGTGAACTCATGAGTAACGATGGTGTAAATATAAGGTTTACAGTCAGTATCGGCTTCACGATTTTGAGAAATAAAAATATTTCTATAGATGGTGCTATCAAAAAAGCTGATAAAGCATTGTATATGGCAAAAAAACAAGGACGGAATAGAGCCGTGTTCCTTGAAAGTAAAAGCGAGCAATAATGATATTATCAAACTCTTCCAATGATTTCAGAAAGGTGGGAAATGGCAGAAGCAAGGCTCGGTGTTCTTCATATAGATCATACCTGGCCTGCCCGATTGGAACGGGTTAGACTTTAGTTTGATTATATGATTACAAGCCATACCTATGACCAGATTATTTGAAAGGGATATACCCGGCATTGCGCCACCAATGCCCAGGGTGTACCCATTGGTGTGGATGAAAAAACTGTCCGGGGCTTGGAGCAGTTTCATGGTCGAGACCAAGCATGAGGTGTTCGGATTAACCCGGAATTGTGATCTGTTCCCGGGTGGATAACGGCCATGATTGTGGCGGGCCCTTTGCCCGCCCGTGCCAGATCAAGTCCGTCAGGACCGATAATGGCACTTAAGCCCGTATATTCAAGGCCGTTTTCTTCTCCGCTTAAATTGGCATAGACGACGGATACACCATTTTCCAGGGCCCGAGCCCGGGCCAGGGTTTTGGGCACTTCAACATAGGGCAGCATATTTGCCGTGGGGTTGAAGACTATTTTAACCTCCTGCCGGGCAAGGGCGCGAACAGACTCGGGAAATTCAATATCATAGCAGATGGTCATGCCGCAGCGGCAACCGTTGAGTTCAAATCTGTCAAACCGTTCTCCCGGTTTAAAGAATTCTTTTTCCTTGTCGCCGAATAGATAGACTTTTCGATGATGGCCTACGATACTGCCCGTTGCATCATGTCTTGATAGGACAATACTTTCAATTGGGGTTCCTTATCAGAGATTGATTACTTCAATAAATTGGTCCAGATTCTGTCATACAACCGGATTACGTCGGCATCACATGGCGGTACAAACTCCGGCTGGGCTGCGCCTGCAGGCGGGTTTAGTTCCCGGGCATTCTTAAATTTTTCATCCAGATAGGGGCCTGTACCTTCGACGCCTTCGGTGTAGCCTGCAAAGTTGGTTAATGCCGCAGCATTCTCAGGTTCCAGCAAGAAGTTCATAAACAGTTTTGCGTTTTCTATGTTTTCAGCGCCTTTGAGCACAACCAGGTTGTCGGCCCAGGCGGTCATGCCTTCTTTGGGATATGCATATTTCAAACTGGGTTTTTCCATCCTGGCCCTGAGCGCCATACCGTTCCAGAGCATGGATACGGCGGCATCACCAGATACGAGCATCTCCCTGGAGCCGTCCGATGTAATACTCAGCCAGTTTTTCCGGGCTTTGATCAAAAGATCGTTGATCTCTTTTTTCATGTTTTTGAAGTTGCTCAGCTGGTTGGGTTCTACTTTTTCCAGCAGCCCCTCTTTGACCAGGATGGCCACCATGTAATCGCCGGGTACGGCGACATCATAGCCGGTTGCGCCGGATTTCAGCTTGGCCAGCAGGGTTTCATTGCTGTCGTAAGTATCCTGGAGGACTTTTACGTCATATTTTTTGGAGAATTTATCCAGCAGTTCCTGGGGCATGTAATCGGACCAGTTAAACAGTTTCAGTTCGCCTGCGGCATGGGCGGATGTGATGCAGGAGAGGCCGATGATGGTTACTGCAACGGCTTGACTGAGCAGCTTCATGGATTTTCGTAAATAATTCATAATAGATTCCTTTCTTCTCTTATGTGGTTGGTTTAGTTTTTACTATTTGGGCGGTTAAGAAACCATGACACGGTTACAAGCAGTGTGGAGACCAGCAGTAACAATGTCGATATCGCGTTGATTTCAGGTGTAAACCCGATTCTTACAAGGCTGTAGATGGCCATGGGAAGCGTCGTTGCCCCGGGGCCCGCCACCATGTTGGCAACGATGAAGTCATCCAGGGAAACAATAAACGCCAGCATGAATCCTGAGATCAGCCCGGGCATGGCCATGGGCAGGGTGACATACCAGAAGGCCTGGCTGCGCGTGGCATAAAGATCAAAGGCCGCTTCATCAAACCGTTTGTTTATATCTTTCAGGCGTGTTGAGATGGGCAGGTAGGCAAAGGGGATACAAAACACAATATGTGCAATCAAAACCGTCCCCAATCCTAAGGTCATGTCAATGGCAATAAAAAAGATCAGGCTGGCAACGGCTGTAACAATTTCCGGGATGACCAGGGGCAGATTAAGGACCCCGATAACAATGCCCTGGCGTTTCAACGGCCGGCCTTTTAACAGCCCCATGGCGGCGGCCAGAGCAAAAGCCGTGGCAATGGTGGCTGCCAGAAAGGCGATAATCAGCGAGTGAAAGGTCGCGCTTTGAATGCTCGGGTTGTTAAAGGTCTTGATATACCAGTCAAAGGTAAATCCGCCCCAGGTGGTAATGGAGCGCAGGGAGTTAAACGAGTAGATACTGATCACAAGCAGGGGGGCGTATAATACAAACAGGCACAGCAGGGTAATGGTCCGTGCACCCGGGTAATGTCTGACATCAAGTTTCATCTGTTATTCTCCTGTTGCGTCACGATGTTTATTGCGGAAGGTGAAGATCAGCAGCACCAGCATCACCATGGTCAAAAGGATCATGGAGACGGCGGCGCCAAAGGGCCAGTTCCGGGAGCCCTGAAACTGAAGCGCGATGAGATTGCCGATCATTAACTGTTTGCCTCCGCCCAGCAGATCCGGCGCAATAAATGCCCCGATGGAAGGGATGAACACCAGCAGAGAGCCGGATATGATTCCGTTTTTTTACATTGGGAACCAGTACATGTTTCAGCGCCGCCCACCGGCTTGCATACAGATCGTGGGCCGCCGTCAACAAAGACATGTCAAACCGGGAGAGCGCCGAATATAGGGGAAGAACCATGAACGGCAGATAGGAATAGAAAAGGCCCAACGCCACGGAAAATGGGGTGTACGCCATCTTTATGGGGGCATCTATCAGGCCCAGATTGAGCAAAAACGCATTGACAGGTCCCTGGTCCCGGATAATAAACAGCATGGACACGGTTCTTATGAGCAGGTTTACCCAGTAGGGGATTGTCACAGCAAACAACCACAGGCTCTGGGTCTTCTCCGATCGCGTGGCAATGAAATAGGCTGTGGGAAATCCCATGATAAAACACAGCACCGTTGCCGTCAGGGCCTGGGTGAATGAGCGGAAGAATATTTCAAGGTAGGCGGTGCTGAATCGCAGTTTCAGTGTTAAAAAGTCTTCTTCAAATAAAAACTGGCGGTAGGCATCGGTGGAAAAGTTCCATACCACCCCGCCATAGGTGCCGGGCCTTAGAAATGAATAGACAGCCACAATGGCGATGGGGACGATCAAAAACAGGCCGATCATGGTCAACGACGGCGTCAGAAGGGCTTTTCTCAAGTGCCTGTCCGGGATATCTGAAAGTTTTTCCGGCATGGACTACCTCCTTAAAAGCCGCGTGGAGTTGGTATCAAACCCGATTGACACGCGATCGTTTTTTGCAAAAATATCGGCATGTTCTACGGTATTCTGCCGTCGTGTCAACAATTGCTGTCCCCAGGGCAGCTCAACCACGTATTGGGTGTCCGTTCCCATGTAGATGGCCTGCTTGATTTCTCCTTGGAGAAAACCGCCTGGGTCGCTTTCGCTAAAAGGCGTCAGGTGAATACGTTCGGGGCGAACCGATAAAATGCCTTTGGGGCCCATGAAGATTTTATGGTTATAGGGCACTTCAACGGTTTTGGCTGGCGTCGGGGTGCTTGTGGCGTCCGATGAAAAAGAGACCACCGCACTGTCTGTTTTTTGCTCTAATATGGACACCTCAAGAAAGTTTGTTTCTCCGATAAAATCGGCCACAAATCTATTGATGGGTTCTTCATAAATCTGGGTGGGTGTTCCGATCTGTTGCAAGCGTCCGGACGATATCACCGCGATCCTGTCGGACATGGTCAGTGCCTTTTCCTGGTCATGGGTGACGAATACAAATGTGATGCCCGTCTGTTCCTGGATTTTTTTGAGTTCCAGGCGCATGGACTGGCGCAGTTTCAGGTCCAGGGCGGACAAGGGTTCATCCAGCAGCAACAGTTTCGGCCTGGGTGCCAATGCCCTTGCCAGGGCCACCCGCTGCTGCTGGCCGCCGGACAACTGATGGGGTTTTCGATCTGCAAACTGGTCAAGCTGCACCATTTCCAGCATTTCATCTGCCCGGGACTCTCTCTGTTTTTTGTTGACCCCGCGCATCTTGAGCCCGAATTGAACGTTGGCATATAACCCGTAATTCATGGTAAATAATATAATCGAATAAAATTGAGGGGTATATACCCCCAACGGGTTATATAGAATGACTCATCGGAATGGAACGAGGGTGCCATGAAAAGAACAAAGAAATCAGTGTTCATGACCCGGCCCCAGGATAAAGCCCTGGCCTGGGCGATTAAGTCCCTGGACCACGTGGATTTTCCCCAGGCCCTCAGTCATTTTGTATCAAAGGTGGTCGAATTTGATAACCTGATTTTCATTGTCTACTACAAAAACCATAATCCCCGTGTTGTGTACCGGGAATATAAAGATCCCAGGGTATACCGCGACATGGATTCCCATTACGTGAAAGCGGCATATCTGCTTGATCCCTTTTACCAGGCCGCACAGGATGGGCTGCAAAGCGGTGTTCATCAGATTTTTGATCTTGCCCCCGACCAGTTTAAAAAAACCAGCTATTTTCTGGAATATTACCGGGATACGACCCTGGTGGATGAGTTTGCCGTTTTTGCCCGCCTTGGCCACAACACAACCCTGACCGCCTGTTTCGGGCGGGACCATACCTCCAATACATTATTTTCCAGGCAGGAATTGACGGCCGTAAAAAATTATGAACATATACTCACGGCCTTATGCGAGCAGTACTGGAAAGAGTATGTGCCCGAGGAAGGGGTGGGGGTGACCTTGCCCCCCGTGACGGACCGCCTGAGAACCGAACTGGTCAACCAGCATAATATCTCTTTGAGTCCAAGGCAGGCAGAGGTAGCATTATACATATTGCAGGGACACTCGTCTTTGTCGATTTCTTTGAATCTTGATATCAGCAAAGAGACCGTGAAGGTGTTTAGAAAGCAGCTTTATGCCAAATGCAACATCAGTTCCCAGGCGGAACTGTTCGCATTGCTGATGCCGATATTTTCCATGTTATGAGGTGGGATTGGCAACCAAAGACTAAACCCCGAACCGCTGGATGAGTGATTCCATGGTAACCCGTGTCAGCCAGCGAAGGAAAATCAGGGAATATTCGGCCCCGGACAGGACCATACCGGCCATGAACACCAGATGGGAAAAACCATAAAATGCAGGGCCGCCGATAACGGTGAACCAGGGATTGCCGGTTTTAAGAGAGATAATCCCCATTAAACCGACCATGGGCCATCCTAAAACATAGCTGAAGGCTATGGCAAACACACCGGCCAGCACCTTAACCGACGGTTTTTCCCGGAACGCACTAAGATCGGCTTTGTCTTCAATGGACTTGCGGACAAACGAGGTTTGGCAAATTTTATTGAGCAGGGTCATCATGGCTGATTTATACCGGATAATGGGGGGCACAGTAAATTTAAATTTTTGACTGTGATTCAATTATCCCACACCAAGGAGGATATACGTGGGGGCAGACGCCAGGCCAATTGAGTGTATAGAAAAGTTGGGGCATCGCTTTGCCGTGGTGATTCCTGTGTATAATCACGGCAGAAAGATTCAGGCCGTGGTGTTGGAGGCGGTCAAACTCGGATTTCCTGTGATTGTCGTGGATGACGGCTCAACGGACATCACTTCCTATCAGCTTAAAAGACTCCCAGGTATCCGGGTGATTACCCATGACCAGAACCTTGGCAAGGGGGCTGCCCTGATGACCGGATTTAAAGCCGCGGCTGAAATGGCTGATTTTGCCGTTACCATGGATGCCGACGGTCAGCATTTCCCAAATGATGCCCTTGCCATGATTGCGGCTGTCCCAAAAGGGAAAAAACCGTTGGTAACCGGATATCGAAAGCAGATGGAAAATGAGCGGGTGCCCTGGACCAGCCGCATGGGCAGGCGGTTTTCCAATATGTGGATCTTGGCATCGGGCGGGCCTGCCATCCGGGATTCCCAGAGCGGGTTCCGCATCTATCCACTGCCCGAAACCTTGAACCTGAAAACCCAGGCCCGGCGGTATCAATTTGAGGTGGAGGTGCTGGTCAAAGCCCACAGAAATAAAATTGAGGTCATTGAAGTGCCCATCCGTGTGGAATATCCCGTGGACAGGGTTTCCCATTTTCGGCCGTTTATTGATTTTTTACGCAACAGCGCCACATTCACCAGACTGATATTCAGGCGGATAGTGGGTCTAATATAGAGGATTTTTTGTGAAGACCTTTACCTATCAAGTGCTTATTGTTTTGTCCCGGTGGTTCGGTCCATGGATTTTTACCCTGGTCTCCCGGATTATTGCGGGGGGGTATTTTTTCATGTTTCCGAGGCGGGCGGCAGTCAGTGCAATGTTTTATGAATCGCTTTTTCCCGGTAAAAGCCGTCTGTTTCACTGGGTGTGCGCCTGGCGTCAATACCAGAATTTTACCACGGTCTTCATGGACCGTATCCGGGCCTGCGGGCAGGAAAATATCCGTTTTACCTCCACGGGCTGGCAGAAGTTTGAAGAGACCCTGGACAAGGGGCAGGGCGCCATCGTCCTTATGTCCCACATGGGCAATTGGGATGTGGCGGCAAATTTGATGGCAAACCGGCGAAAGGATCTTAAACTGCTGCTTTACATGGGAGCGAAAGCCAAAGAACAGATTGAATCGGTCCAGAAACAGGAACTCAATGCCAAGGGCGTCCGCATTGTCGCCGTCGAACCGTCTGCCGGCTCTCCCCTTGACGTTGTGGACGGTATCCGTTTTTTGAAATCCGGCGGGGTGGTCTCTTTGACCGGGGATAAATTATGGCACCCGGATCAACGAGCCGTCAGCGTTCCGTTTTTAGGCAAAACCGCCCGGATTCCGGAGTTTCCCCATGTCTTTGCCCTGGTCTCCCACGCCCCGCTGTTTGTCTTTTTTACCTTTCGCATGGGCCCAGGAAACTATCGGTTCCTGCTGTCCGAGCCCATGTATATCACGTGCACGTCACGGGAGGACCGCAGCCGGGCCGTTACTGAATCGGCCCGGAGCTATGCAGGCATGCTGGAGCAGACCCTGCGCGAACATCCCTATGAATGGTACCATTTTGATCCCTTTCTTGTGGATCATCCCGGATAATATCTAAGGAAGTCTGAAAAAAATTTAAAACCTGTAGTCGAGTAAATTCCAGATCAATTCGGATTGCGGCGAATATCCTTTTTCCCGGGCCTGGATATCCAGTTCGGTCATGCCCAGGGCCGCAACATCCATGTTCACCGGATCATTTTTTCCGCGCAAGTCTATGGTTAGAATATAGGTGTTGCACAGCTTGCAGATCGTTACGCGTTCTGCGTCCTTGGCAGGACTGTCCGGGTCGAAAACATGCTCAAAAAGACCCTGGTTGTTATTCTCGCATCGGGGGCAGGTGTGCCCTCTGAAACGCCATTCATGGGCGCACACAGCACACTGCAGCCGGCACTCTTCTTGTTCGCCGGTAATTGCTGCAACCGTCGGAAATGATCCGCACATGGGGCAGTGTCCGTGGGGCCACGGATGGTCATCCATTAAGGCAGAGAAGGCCCGGGCCTGAATCTGTTTGAACGGTTCGGCAACCTGGCCCATGGTAAACCTGAATATGTCAGGCGCTGTGCCTGAACGGGCCGCAAATGCGTCCAGGTTTCGGGTGAAGTTCTGCACATACGCCCAGACGCAATCTTCGGCATCAAGGCTGTCGTCTTCAATGTTGCGCAGAATTGTTTGAATATCCGACTGGATGCCTGGAAACGCCTCTGCCATGGGCGGCAGAATCGTGAGGGCGGCTTGTTTAAATTCCTTGTGAAAGTCCATAAGCCCTGTGATGGCAAACAAATGAACTCCTCTGGAAAACCGGGACCATTCAGATTCGGGCAGGTCCGGTTTGTTCACCATGTTTTCAGACAGCCCGGCCGTTACTTCGGCTTTTGCCGTCAGCACCGGACCAAATGCTGAAATCAGTGACGATAACACAGGGTTTTGTACGGCCAAGGCGTCAAGGGCCGTTTGAATGCCTTTGGGCGTTTTTTCATGACAGATACGTTCATTCTGATTCATCGTGATTGACCTCCTTCAAACTTTGTTGTGGGCTATGCCTGGCAGTTGCTATGCCAGGCCGGCCCATGGCCGTTATTGGGGCGGACTTCAAATAAGGCATTCTATTTCATGCATAGATGCCAGCCTGTATGTTGAATCCTCGTGACTGGTTAAGATTACTAACACATTGTTTCTTTTTTTCTCAATGAATTAAATTTGTGATAGGGCAACGCTTTGTTTTTTTAACGGAAAAAATTTGCAAGCCTTTTTAGATAATGGTAAGTCATTCATTACTGATTCTTTTTTTACGATCAAGCAGATCCGGTGATTTTTAACTTTTGGGATCGTATCCCGTTGGCTGGGAAAATACGAAAAATAGACACCACAGATCAGCATTCTATGTGGCCTTTAAAGAAAATTCAGGAGGGATGATGACTCAAGACGATTCGAATAAACTCTATATTGATGCCGACAATAACATGAGCGGTGCAGGCGAGCCTCCAAAACTGAAAAATGATTCCGCTTTTTTACAGATTCCGGCGGAGTTGGAAAAAGAGGTGAATGCCTATGTGAATAAATTAGCCAAGGAACGCAATATCCAACGCAAAAGTGATGCCGAGGCAACCGCTCTATTTCAATCCCAGGGATGCTTTTTCGTTATCGCCCTGGAACGGGTTGAGGCGCTGATGAACGCCATTAATAAATGCCTTTCCTTGAATGAGGGCGATATGGATGAAATAAGAAAGAATTTAAACAAAGCCATGGATATTATTAACGGCATATGATTTTTGAATCATGATACTGCCGTTAACAAGCACCATGGATACTGTTTTCATTCACAACGAATTATGGTAATGACTATCTGCTTTGGGAAGACAGGCTTGGGTGCCGACAAATGCTGGGGCGCAGACAAAGGCTGGAATTGAGCCGGCGCGTTGGAAGAATTATCAAAGAGAGTAAAGGATTCCGTGAATGGAGCGAGAAGAAATAGAGACCACCATTATTGATTTCATTGAAGCCAATTTTGAAATGTCCGATGTCGGCGTTGACGATGACCTGAATGCCGTTCACGGCTTTGACAGCATTGATGCCATCGAGCTGCTCCGGGAGATTGAGACATTGATGGACGGCAAACTGACCCGGGATGAGGAAGAGGCTGCCATGGGCATCCGTACGGTCCGGCAGATTGTTGATTTCATTGAAACGGCCATGGCGGACAGGGCTTAAACGTGCCCTTGGCCTGTTGATCGGTTAAAACGGTGATTTGATAGATATGGAAAGACGGGTTGTCATAACCGGATGTTCAGCCATAACCCCCATTGGCTGCAGCAAGGCGGATATCCTTGAAAATCTTGAAAAGGGCATATCCGGTGTGGGTCGGATCAGGGATAATGAACTTTTGGTTGAACAGCTCAATACCAGCGTGTTCGGCACGGTGGATGAGGATTTGGCCTACGACTTTCCAAGAAAATTTCGTAAAACCATGGGGCCGGTTTCGTTTTCGGCCTGTAGGGTTGTGGAGGATGTCATCCGGCAGTCCGGGCTTGATAAAACATCGCTCTCGTCGGGCAGAGTCGGGGTTGCCTTTGGGTCTTCCCACGGCTCCACCGCTGTGCTTAAAAAAGTGTACCAGGCCTGTTTTAGTGCCCAATCCACAGACATGTTTTCCCTTTCAGCGGCAGATTATCTCAAATCAATGGTTCATACCACCGCCGTGAACATTACCCGGATGTTCGGCATCACCGGCCGGGTCATCAGTTCCCCGTCCGCGTGTACCACCAGCAGCCAGTCCATCGGGTTTGGGTATGAGATGATTAAATTCGGGGTGCAGGACGCCATGATCTGCGGCGGTTCCGAAGAGTACGATACCACCACCGTGGCGGTTTTTGACAATCTTTTGGCCTGTTCCACCCATTACAATGACACCCCGCATAAAACCCCCCGGCCCTTTGATGCCGACCGGGACGGACTGGTGGTGGGCGAGGGGGCCGGTGCGGTCATGCTCGAAGAACTTGAATCCGCCCGAAAGCGGGGCGCAACCATCCTTGGGGAAGTAATCGGGTTTGCCACCAATAATAACGGCGGCAACCTCATTATGCCGGATCTTGCCGGCGTCACCCAGGTGCTTAAAATGGGCCTTGAAAATGCAAAAGTTTCAGCGGACCAGATCGATTTCATCAGTGCCCATGCCACGGCCACCCGTATCGGGGACGTGATTGAAGCCCGGTCCATTCGCAATGTCTATCACAACAATCCATGGGTCACCGGCTTAAAAAGCTACATGGGACACACCATTGCCGCCTGCGGTGTCATCGAAACCATTCTGACCCTCTATATGATGGAAAAAGGGTTTATTGTTCCCACCCTCAACCTGGATCAGGTGGATGACCGTTGTGCCATGGTCCGGCATACTCCGCACCTGATGGAGGCCGAGATCCGGTGTGCCGCTGTTCAGAATTTTGCCTTTGGCGGCATCAACACCAGTCTGATCCTTAAGCAGTTTTCACCTCACCCAGCCAAATAAGAAACCTAGGAAAGGCATCCCCCAATGTCCGAACAGCTGCTGAATGCTTTGCAGATATGCTCGGACAGTGAATCCACAATGCAGTTATTGGATTCCGGATTACGGCGCAGCAACAGAGAGGCATTGGGCAGGGCCGGAAAGCCCTGTTCGGGACCTAACTGGCGTATCCCCGGCCAAACGATGCTCTGACTGATGGCGGAAACGGCAAGGCCTGCGGTAACCGCGGCCTGCAGGCCCATAATGCTCGGGCTGGTATAGGCGATCCTGTGCTCAACGCCGGCCCTTTCCAGGGCGGAAAGAATCCAGCTGCGGCAATAACAGGTCCCGGAAAAAAGGGCCAGGGGCAAAGGTCTTATTTCCTGCTGGCAATGCCGTTCCGAGGTCACCCAGACGATTGGATCCTGCCTGAGCAGAATTGCGTTTTCCACGTCGGGTGAGGGGGCGGTGACTATGGCCAGATCCAGCTCTTTTTTTTGTATCCGTTCCAGCAGCATGTTGCTGGGTTCGCAGGTGACCTTTACCTGGACCCTGGGATGGGTGCGGGAAAAATTAGCCAAAATTTCGGGCAGGAACCGGGCCGCATAATCGTCCGGCAGTCCAATACTGACCCACCCCTTGAGTTCCGGCCGCTTCAATATCGACAATGCCTCTTCGTTCAGTTTCAAGATTCGTCGTGCAAAGTGAAGAAGGGTGACGCCGTCATCGGTCAACTGCAGGTTGCGGCTGTCTCTTTGAATCAAAGATTTTTCAAGCAGTTCCTCAAGCCGTTTGATTTGCATGCTTACGGCCGATTGGGTCCTGGATATCTGCTCTGCTGCCAGGCTGAAACTTCCCGTGTCGGCAATGGCGATAAACGTTCTTAACAGTTCTATGGGAATCGAGTCCGACATGCCACTCCTTTTTATAAAATATTTTGATGTCTGATATTAAAACAATTCATTTGATTGATCAATGAATGTTTTTTATACAAAGCAGTGTATACATCAAAATTTTTCAAAGGAGGCACTATGAATGTCGGTTGCGAAGAACGTGCGGTGGCGTGCTGCGAAAGGCAGCGTTTCTATTCCCGGATCAAAAAAAATATAAAGCAGGCATGGCATGGGTACCGGCGTTGGACGATGTTGAATAAACAGTGCCGTCAGCTATTGGAGATGGAGAATTATCTGCTCAGGGATATCGGTATAAGCAGGGCAGATGCCGTCCGGTTTTCCCGGCAGCGGGACAGTCTTTGGACCTGTATTGCTAAAAGCATGAAGAGCGATCTCACTCATTCAGACTAAAATCGTCTTGATCGATAATTTGAAGCTCCACATCCAGGGTGCCGTGCCTTGTATTGCTGATGCGGCGGAAGGCAGACCTGCTTAGATCAATGATACGGCCCTCTACAAAGGGGCCTCTGTCATTGATGGTGACGATGACGCTTTTTTTGTTGCGTTTGTTGGTGACTTTTACCTTTGTGCCAAAGGGCAGCCGTCTATGGGCCGCAGTTTGTGCATGCTGGTCAAATAATTCTCCGCTGGCGGTTCTCCTGGACTGGAATTTGTCTGCGTAAAAAGAGGCCTTGCCGGTTTCATAAATAGTCGGCTCCAGGACAGTCGCCGCGGCGGCCTTTTGATGGCTCTTCAGACGTGTTTTTGACATTGAAACATCAGATTCTTTATCGGGTATTTTCTTTGTCTTTGGCCGGCTTTTTTCAAAATCAGAAGTGGTCCGGGCGGGTTTGGGGGCGTTCACATTGCTGCAGCCAAAAGAAAGGAACAGCAACGATACGATCAACAATAGTCGAAAACAGGGTGTAAGGCACATAATTCTTCTATTTGCATCAATTACGTTTTATGTCTGTTTGACCCCGAAGGCAGGGTTATTTTTTTTCAGGACTTTGGCCTCATACATACGTTCGTCTGCGATTTTAATCATGTCACGGGGGGTATTGATACCGGCATCCAGAATATTGGCAATACCGTGGCTGATCCGGATGAAATACTCTTTTTTGCCGCAGTTCACCGGAAATGTCGCCAAATCTTGTTTGACCCGGTGGATATACCGCTCCGCCTGGGAGATATTGCTTGACGGCAGGATGACGATGAATTCATCTCCGGCGAACCGTGCCACGATATCAGACCCCCGCTTTTGGGCGGCCAGCACCCCGGCCAGCGCGCACAGGACCTGGTCGCCGACATCGTGGCCTGCCGTGTCGTTGATGACTTTGAATTTGTCCAGATCCAGAAAGATGAGGGACAGATCCATGCCATAGCGCTTTGCCCGCGAAAATTCCCGATCCAGAACCCGGTTCATCACCCCCCGGTTCAGCAAACCGGTCAGGGGGTCGTGAAACGCCAGGAATTTGAGCTGCTCATGGGCCGTGACATTGGACAGGCACAAGGAGACCTTGAGGGCCAGCTGTTCCAAAAGGCAAGTGTCGATACCCGGCTCAAAACGCTTGGGGTCCGGATCAGCCTGGTTGATACTGCCCACAATCTCACCGTCCAGGGAGATGGGGGCAATGGCAATGGAACCGATATCCTGGTCCAGGGTCTGTGGAATAATCTCTTTATAGGCGGCCAGGCCGGTGTTGGCAAGCAGGGGTTTGGGTGTTGTCACGATGGATGAAAAAACGTGCTCGGACACATTGACCATATACGGGGCAAGTTTCCTCGCATCTTGGTTGGCTTCCAGCTGCCGGGCCAGCGGTCCTTCTGCAATAATGGCCACCCAGATATGGGGGATACAAAATTTATCCGATATCTCGGTAAGAAGCCGCTCAAAGAAATTATGGAAATCAAGGGTCGAAAGGATACTGACCTCAATTTCGTGGAACTTTTTAGCTATTTCTTCATTCTTTTCTAATCTGTCCAACAGGGCTTTGGGTATTTCCATTTTTCTGTCCTGTCTCCTTTACGCCTATTTTTCTTTTTGCCTGAGGATGTCGTAATATGTGAAAATCCGTTCTACATAATGAACAGGTTCCTGCCCCCGGGCATAGCCGTGCCGGGTTTGCGTATAGTATTCCTGTTTGCTTAACAGCGGCAGGGTCTTTTTCAGGGATGTCCATTTATTGATATCCATGCCCTGCTGCCCAGCCAGTTGCTGGGCATCTCTGACATGGCCGTACCCCACGTTATACGCAGCAAGGGCAAATTGTTTTTTTTGCTGCGGGTCTGAAATATCATCAAACCGCTTGAACATCAGGTTTAAAAATTTGACGCCGGCTTTCACACTCTGTTTTGGATTCAGGCGGTTTTCGACTCCCATCTGTTTGGCCGTGGCCTGTGTTACCTGCATCAGGCCCCGGACACCGGTTCCGCTTTGGGCGCGGGCATTGAAATGGGACTCCTGGTAGACCACGGCTGCAATGAGCCGCCAGTCAAATCCGTATTTTTTAGACTCTGTTTTAATGATGGGTTTATATTGGGGCAGCCGTGTTTTGATCCGTTCATGGAATTTCTTTAAATCAAAATAGTCAAAAATTTCCACGTTGCCGTAATATTTTTCATATAATTTGCCAAGCAGGCCTGTTTCTTCAGCCATTTCAAAAAAATCATTGATCCGGTCCCGAAGCACCTTATTATTCTTTTTCACAGCCCATGCCAGGTACTCTTTTTCCTGAATGGCCAGTCCGATTTTAATGTCCGGGTAGTACCTGCGGTTCAACAGCGCAATGTTAGAATCCGCGATGGTGTATTTGATTTGCTGTTTAGCCACCATTTTGATGAGTTCTTCGGTGGCCACATCGTCACGCAGCTGAATGTGAACATCAATGCCCGAGGCTTTGATCTCCTCCAGACGTTCCTGGTAGGAGGTGCCTTTTCGGACATGAACGGTTCTGCCTGCCAGCTGACCAATATTTTTTATGTTAAATTTCAGTTTGTGGTGAATGAATTTTTGTTGAACAGACATGTATGGGTCTGAAAATAACACAATTCTGTCCCGTGATTCTGTTATGGTGATACCGGCCGCAATGAAATCGCCCTGTCCTGAATCAAGCTGCTCAAACATGGCGTCCCAATCCGGCACGATCACTTCAAGGGTCACCCCTAAATGATCTGCAAAGGCCTTTGCAAGATCATACTCAAATCCCATGGGGGCGTCTCGGTAGATGTAATAGGATGTGGCCATATTGGCCGTGATCATACGGATCGTACCGCGTTTTTGAATCTCTTTGAGGGGGGCGTTGAACTTGATTTCCATTTGATGGACTGCCAGAAATATGGCGATGCCAGCCAAAATTGTCACCACGAAAATAGCCGGATATAACCTGTTTTTGTCCTGGAAAATAATCGCCTCCTGTTAAACGCTGTTTTGATTCAAATTCCGGTTAACTATGCGGTCTTTTTCCCGTCCAATCGCCCAATAAATTAATGTCTTGTCAGTTCGGTTTTCACGGCCAGTCCGATTTTTTCCAAGGTATAGGGTTTTTTAACGTATTCTCCGGCGCCCAGCCTCTGGGCCTCTTTGATGCGGTCTGTTTCTGAAAATCCGCTGGCAATGATGGCCCGTTGCTTTGGATGAAATTTCAGAATCTGTTTGTATGTATCCAGACCGTCTATCCCGGGGGCCATGATCATGTCCAGAATGATCAGGTCCGCCGTGTTTTTCTGCATGTATGCCACGGCCTCTTCGCCACTTGAAACGGCATCAACGCAGTATCCCAATTTTGCGAGCAGGGCCGATGCAATTTCTATTTGTTGTGAAATGTCATCAACAATCAGAATTTTTTCGTTGTTGCCCATGTAATCATCAATTAACGGGGTTTCGTCTTTTTCCGCCTCTTTCCTTGTCACCGGAAAAAAGAGGGAAAATTGGCTTCCTTGGCCTTGTTGGCTTTCAACATTGATGTAACCGCCATGGTCCTTAACCGTCCCCCATACCACCGCCATCCCCAGACCTGTGCCGCTTCTTCCCATGGTCTTTTTGGTATAAAACGGCTCAAAAATTTTTTCTATATCCTCGTTGCTGATGCCTGATCCGTTATCGGTCACGTTCAGGATAACATAATCTCCTTCCCGAACTTCGTCATATCCTTCTATGCATGTATCAATGTAACGGTTTTTTGTGGAAATGCAAACCTGCCCCTGGTCATCTGCTAAAGACTCCACGGCATTTGAGACCAGATTCATAATCGTTTTGGACAGATGAACCGGTGACCCCATGATGTTTAAAAGATCATCCTGAAGATCGGTCTTAAACGCCGCATTGGGATAAACGACTTTAATTTCTTATATTCCGGGGATGTCAGATAGTCGTTAATCAGATCGTTTAAATTGACAACTTTGGAGACGGCAACCCCTCTTCTTGCCAGTGTCAGCAAATCCTGTACAATTGCGGCGGCCTTTTTCCCGGAATTCTGGATGGTTAAAATGGGTTTGCGCAAATCACTGTCTTCGGGCAGATTCATTAAAAGTAAATCCGGGTAGGTGACAAGGCCGGTCAGGACGTTGTTGAGATCGTGTGCGACACCGCCTGCCAATGTGCCGATGGCTTCCATTTTTTCAGCACGCTGAAGCCGGGCTTCGAGCTCTTTTTTCTGTGCCTGAGCTGTTTTTTGTTCGGACAGGTCTCTGATCGCAGCCATCCTTACCTCATGTCCGTTATAATTCATGGGCCTGACCCTGATCTCGACCGGAAAGGTGCTTCCGTCTTTTTTCATGCATGTGACTTCGTAGGGGCCGAATTGTTGGGCGTCGACTTTATGCTGCATCATATCCACTGAATCGGGTGCCACCAGCACACGCAGAATATTTTTATCTGCCAGTTCGGTGCGGGTATAGCCTACCATTTTATAGAACTGCTCATTGGCCTGGACGATACTGCCGTTATCATGCAAAACAATGCCTTCAAATGTTGCATGGGATAACTTTCGGAACCGTTCCTCACTTTCCCGAAGCGCTCTGTCCGTGCGTTTCCGGTCATCCACCATTTGATTGGATAACTCCGCCAGGGTCCGGAATTCGGAAAAAGGGATCTCCAGGGGATTTATTTTTTCATTTGAAGCGGCACTCTTTTTAAAAAAATCTGCGAAGATACCGATGCCTTTTTCAATATTTCGCAAAAAATAACGGAGAATGAGAATGGTAATTAAAATGGAAAGTGCGAAAAGAGATAAGATAAAGGTTATTTGTTCCCTGACGCCTGTTAAATAGGCGTTAAGTTTTTCATTGATGACTTTTTCAACATCGTCCATATATACGCCTGTGCCGATAATCCAGCCCCAGTCATTAAAGGCTTTGGCAAAACCCAGCTTGGGTGCTTCAACGCCTGAACTTGGTTTTTTCCACACATAGTTGACATAGACCCCTTCCGGGGCAGAAGCGGCCGATAAAAGTCTGCGGTTGATTTTGACGCCGTTGGGATCAGTGACGTCAATCATATTTTGGCCGATATACCGGGGTGCAATATGACTGACATAGGTGCCGTCATATGTGAAAACAAAAATATATCCGTCTTTCCCAAATCTGATACTTGATATCCTTTCCAGAACCTCCTTTTTTATCTCCTTTTCCATATCATCTACGTATTCACCTGTGCCGATACACCAGTTCAGCGGTTCAAAGCGTTTAACAAATGAGATTTTGGGGAAGTTTTCTCCTTGCATGTCAGGTTTTGTCCAGAAATATTCATAAAAGCCCTCTCCCTTCTCTTTGGCAATTTGGATCATCTCTTTAATGACATATTGGCCCCGGCTGTCTTGTATATTATTTGCCGCTCTGGCCGTTGGTTCCGGCCTGTGCGTCAGCAGTTCTTCGGTGCCGGTCAAGGATGTGGCAAAATAGTAGCCCCTTTGGTCATTATATCGCATGGCACGCAAGGTCTCTTTGACCATATCCGCAAGTTCTTCTGTGGTGTGGGTGTCTTTAAAGAGATTATAGATATGCGTTGCAAGTGCGTGGGCTTCGTATACCCTGGACTTGATTTGTTCTCTGACTCGTTTGTCGGTTTTGGATTTTTTATACCTGATATATTCGACGGTTTTTTCCACTTCATTTTTTATGAAGCTGCGTTGTGACTCGATGAAACCGCTTCGAAGCTTATCGGCTTCGGCATGAAATTTTTTTTGTTCCTGGTAAATCCAGAAATAACCCAAAGCGGCAAAGAGCATGAATAAAATAATGGCGGTGCTGATGAAATATATGCCGGCAATGCTTTTGTTTTTGAACATTTCCATCTCAGATACTTTAACTGGTTTTAAGAAATATTCAGGTCACCATCGTGTGCCTGCCCTCAAAAGCCGATAATCAATTGGAGATGAAGCTTGTCTTTACGTTCAGGCGTTGTTTTACACCTGAATCCTGCATGTTTTTAAGATCCGGCCAAAGAAAGGCTGCAACATTTAGGCGGCATGGGAACGCCTAAATGCTGTCATGGTGGATATCAGCTGTGTTGAACGGCAGGCCGCCCAAAGGCTGCGCCCACAAGTTTCCGGTTTCTGGGGCGATAGGTGTTATCCGCTTTTTCTTTTTGTATGACCGTTTTTAACAATTTGTACATTTTGATATTCTGGGGTTCATCCCGGTAAAACGAATCCCATGCATACTGGAGCAGTTCCTGCAGCCGCTCCGGGGCCATGTTTTTGGGCTGAAACACCACCTTGTCCGCCGAATATTCATCCCAGTCATAGGATAGAATTCTATTCTGGCGGTTCAACTCGTCCCATGCCTTTGTGTGGGGGAACGGTGTCAGTACGGTAAATTCAGCCAGGTCAAGATCAATTTCCAGCAGAAAATCGATCAATCGTTTAATGGAGTCTTCGGTGTGGTGGTCAAGGCCTAGAAGAATGGTGCCCTCCACACCAATGCCGTGGTCATGGTACCGTTTAATTCTGTCCCGGATTAAATCCGAGGTGTCGAATACGGCCTGGTAAACATACCAGGCGCCAGCCTGGGCTGCCAGATCCAGAACCTTGGGGTCGTTTTCAATGGGGTGGCAGCACCATTTTTTCTTTAACGGGATCATCTCCCGGAAAAGGTCCAGTTCCCACTGCTTGTCCTGGGCCAGTGAATTGTCTACGATGAAAAGGCGGTTGTTGTCAATGCCGGCCAGCTCTTCAATGGTCTTGTCGATGGGCCGGGGTCTGAATTTGCGGCCGCCAAGATAGGCCACGGCGCATGGGTAGCAGTTAAACCGGCATCCCCGGGAGGCATGTACCAGATCCACCATCTGGACGCCTTTGTAGTTGTACAGATCCCGGTCAAGGATGTCCCGCCGGGCAGGACCCACCATCTCAATGGGCGGCTGTGATGACAGATAGTCGTACACCGGTGCCAGGTTGCCTTTTCTAAGATCCTCAAAGACCTTTTCCATCCGCCCTTCGGCCTCACCGAGAAACACGCTGTCCACCTGGCCTATCATCTGTTCTGCATGGAGCATGGTGGCAATGCCCCCGGCAATAACCGGAATCCCTTTGGCCCTGAACTTTTTTGCAATGGCGATGCCCCGGTTTACCTGGATGGTGAGCATCATGGAGATTGCAACCACATCCACCTGTTCGTCAAAGTCAATGGTCTGGACGTTTTCATCAACGAACTCGACCTCGATATAATCGGGCAGGGCTGCGGCAAATACAACAGGCCCATGGGGAGGGAGATGAAATTCGGTTTGCCGGTCAAGTTTGGTCCATTTGGGGTAAATCAGTTTCAGCTTCATTTATGCTCACCGCGCAGGTTGGTGTCAGGTATTAAATTTGCGTCTGTCAGGGTCATGGTTAATGTGTACCGTGATGGAAATGCCGCTGTCAAGATTATAGACTTCGGGAAAATAAAAGGGCGGCTGTTTGTGGGGCTTTGGGGGAATAGATATTCAACCCTGCGCTTGATCCCATGGCTTGGGGTTCTTAGGTTCTGGGTCCAAACTGTTCTGTCCGGGGATGAGACAATGTCCAATGTCCCGCCGTCAGGCTCTGAGAATCTTAAAATGCTGCTTTTATTTTCAAGTGTTCCCTGAGTCTTAAATGTTGTCCCCCGGGGTTTGAAAAAAATCAGTTCAATGTCCGATATAAGGCCCTGGGCAAGCGCCTGGCTGTCAAAAGGGGGAATGGCCCGGTGAATGGTGAACCGGTCACTGGTGTGGTCCGCTTCAAAAAGAACCAGACCTTCCAGGGTCATGATCACACAATGGATGGCTTGCTGCCGGGGGTGGATATTGACAACACCCATGAGCATGGCCGAATGGCCGCCCTGCATGGTCAACTCCAGGGCGTGGACAAACTGGACGGCCTCGGACGGGAACAGCAGGTCTAACTCCCGGGAAACCATCTGCGCGTCAGGGGCATTGTCCAGGGGGATAATGGTCGGCAGACCGGCGCACCCGGCAATGATCAAAAAAATAAATGCAAAAAGATATTGCAGAGTCGTTTTTCGTCTCATTTGGGGGCTGCAAACGCATCTGGGGCAATGGGTTGATTGAGTTGTACGTTTTCAAATCGAAGCCGGGTATAGGAGTCCTGATTCTCGCGGATAACGACCTCTTTAAACACACCCGGCTGTTCGGACAATACCAAAACAATGTCCTGGATAAAATGGGTCATGGCCTTGTCCTTGGGCGTCAGGATGATTTGACCCGGCGCCGGCGTCTCTTCAACTATTGCATCAAACACGCTGGTGCTGAAATTGCCTTTCAGCCATTGGCTGATCTCATCCATGACAACCGTCATGGCCCCCATGGCCGCGGCATTGTCCCGGACAAAGGTGTCGTCTTTGCGTATATATCGAGAAACACTTTTGGCCTGCATGATGAGGATATTTTGAATGGGTTCCCGGTATTCAAACCTTAGTTTGTCCGGGCTTTTGAATCGGATAATGCCCTTTGATATCAACGGTTTGACTATGATCTTCATGTGCTTTTCCTGGATAAAATCGGCGCTGATGGATCGAATGGTGCCGGCGGCTTTCTGGATATCCGTCATGGATGCTGCGCTTGCCCCGGCCGAAAACACAACGGCCATGAGCATGGTAACCGCCGCTTCCAGGATAAGTCTTTTTGCCATCGCCATTAAAACATGCCGCCGTTCACCGAGATCACCTGGCCGGTGACGTAGGATGCGTCATCCGAACACAAGAACTTTACCACCCGGGCCACCTCTTCGGGACGGCCCACCCGGGCCATGGGAATCATGGTTTTGATATTATCCATGGGCAGATTTTTGGTCATATCGGTTTCAATGAGCCCAGGTGCCACAACATTGACCCGGATGCCGATGCGTGCCACTTCGGATGCAACGCTGCGGGTAGCACCGATGAGCCCTGCCTTGGCCGCACTGTAATTGGCCTGTCCCCGGTTGCCTGTCAAACCGGACAAGGACGCAATGGAGACAACAGCACCGTACTTCTGGCGAACCATTTTTTTCAGGATCGGTTTTGTCATATTGAAAAAGCCGTCAAGGCTGGTGCGGATGACCTCGTCCCAGCTCTCTTCTTTCATCATGATGAACAGGCCGTCTTTCACAATCCCGGCATTGTTAACCAGGACGTCAATGGTGTCGCATCGATCCACGATATGGTCAATTGCGGCTTGGGACTGTTCTTTGTCCGCCACATCGAACTGCATGATCTCTCCGTCGGCACCGGCGGCCCGGACCTGGTCAAGGGTCTGGCCGGCCCCTTCTTTGTCCGAGTGGTAATTGATAAAGGTATAATACCCCTGGCCTGCAAGCTCAATGGCGATGGCCCGGCCGATCCCCCGGCTTGCCCCTGTGATGACGGCGGTTTTTGTATCTATTTTCTGGGACATGGAATCTATCCTAATTGGTTTTTATCGTTTAATGATTCTTCTATCGGGTCTGGTTTTTATGCCGACACAAGCTGCAATATGACCTCTGCAGCAACGGTGTCATTCAAGGTTATCGTTCCGGTAACCTCCCGGAAATCTTCAAAGGCGAAGCTGTTCCGGGTCCGGGTGATAAGGGTGGCACCCACAGGAAGGCTGTCCAGATGAAACACGGCGGATTTAACACCGGCAATCCATCCCATGTTGCCGTCTTCCTTTCCCCGGGTCTGCAGACGCTTGATACTGTTGTTTATCCCGGCGGTCTGGGCCGCAAGTTCCACCATGATAATGGGGCTTGCCGATCCCGAGCAGACAAGGGGCCAACGATCCGATACCACGGCACTGGATACGGTTACGGACTCATCTACTTCAAGAATCTGTTCAATCAGAAGCATCCGGTTCCGGTGGGGAAGAAGATCTTTGATGGGGATTTTTTTTGGATCCATTGGGTGTCCTAAATCTTAATTAATATCTTGCGATCCTAAACCGTTTTGTCGACATAAAAGTATAAAACTATACCGGCTTTTCATGATGGTGTAAAGTTTCAAAAAAAGCCATGATCCCTGATCAACGCACCTTTCTTGGTTTGCAGTTGTGTTTCTTAATCTGATTTTGTAGGATAGCCACGTCGATTGACTTTGACGCTGTCAACAAAACAATTCAAGGGGTTCTTATGTATAGAAAATCAATTTTTATTTTGATGGTGGTATGCTCGTTTTTTTTGAACTGCGCCATGTTTTCGCCTAAAAATTTTTATTACGTTGTATTTGAAAATAATCCCAATGTTGAAAATACTAAAATTTATTCAAAGGGCATAGAGATCGGAAAAATCCTGGACCAGGACCTCAGCAAAGAAAATAAACTGATTTTAACCATTGCCATAAACAGCGACTACAAAGAATTAATCCGGTCCGATACCGTCTTTTACGGGGATGATAAGTCTCTGTTAATTCAGGTGTCCAATGCGGATGCCAAGGTTTTACCCGAAAAATCATTCATTCTCGGATTTGCGTCCCAAACCGAACTTGCCTGGTTCAAAACCAAAAATACGTTCAAAGAATTTTCAGCAGCAGCCGAAAAACAAATCCGGGAAATAGTGGAATCCTTTAAGTAAACAAGCGCCTTTCTTTTTGTCTCCTAGCGCCCAATCCCGTTTGATTTTACAGTGAATAAGGATTATTATATTACCAGCATTCAAAAGGAATGCAGGGATTGGCTCTCTGGGTTCTATTTTCGTCCACCTCATAGTTATTTCATAAAATGATCTCCGGGCTGACTTGGTCGCTCAAATCCGGTTCACCCTCAACGAAACACGATGGTCATTTAAGCTTTTATTACGGGAAGTTTTCATAAATGAAAGAAAAGGTTTGGATGACAAAATTTTTCAGACCTTCCGGACGAAGTTAAAGCCATGCCCGAACGTTGATTTATCTAACCCCGGCATGCCCGGGAAAGGAGGGTTCCATGAATAGGTCCATTCACAAACTTATTGACGAGCAGGTCAAGCGGTGGGAAATGCAAAAAAAGCAGGATGTAAAACCTGTGGATACCTGCCGGGTGATCACGATTTCAAGGGAACGCGGCAGCCATGGACAGCAGGTGGCAGAAGCACTTGCCCAGGCCCTGGGCTTTGATCTGTTTCACCATGAAATCCTTGAAAGCATGATCAAAGAGACCCAGAATGCGAAGGTACTGCTCGAAACCCTTGATGAGAAGGGGATGAATATCGTGGAAGATCTGGTTGCCGCACTGGTCCACGAACATCATCTGTGGCCCGACGAATATTCAAAAGCCCTGCTTCGGGTGCTCAATACCATCGGCCGACACGGCAATGCCGTTATTCTCGGCAGGGGAGCCAATTTTGCCTTGAAAAACATTAACGCGTTAAAGGTGAGAATCGTTGCCCCCGATGCCCTACGCCGCAAAGTGGTACAGCATGAGCAGGACCTGAACACGGAAGATGCTCAGAAAATGATGGTCAGCACCGATGCCAACAGGACCGCCTTTATCCGGCGGTACTTTAATGCGGATACCGAGGACCCGGCTAACTATGATCTGGTTTTAAATACCGGGACCCTGTCCGTGGAAAAGGCGGTCAGCATTATCCAGTCGGCACTGGCATAGGTCTTTTTGTTGTAAGACCGGGACATACGCCGCACGAAAAAATGACGGAGGGGATTGGAAAGCTTCCAATCCCCTTTGTGTCTTACCCCCAATTGGAGCGATGGCCAAATCAGCCTGTCATCCCAATTCCTCTATTTCAAAAATCCCCGGATAATTCTGTCCACGGCTTCATCGTAAGTAAGCCCCAGGCTCATCAGTTTGATCAATTGGTCATTGGCGATCTTGCCGATGGATGCTTCATGGGTCAGCTCTGCGTCCGGGTGCAAGGCGCGCAGGGCCGGTACGGTTTCGTTCACGCCGTTGTCCATGATGATGGCGTCACATTCAATATGTCCAAAGCATTTTGCCCTTGCCTCCACGTTGGCGTAGAAATCCTGTTTGGAGTCCCCTTTGATGACGGACCGGGATACCAGGTTGGTCTTGCTGTCAGCACCCTTGAGAATAATATTGTTTTCCGAGATGGCGACCTGGTGTCCTTCGGTCAGGATCCGTTCGGTGACAAAAAGGGAACTGCCTGCAGCAAGTTCAGCCTCATTCACCCGTTTTGCCTCGTCCACACCGCCGATCTGGGTCAGTTCCATCTCCACCACGGCGTTCTCATCCAGATATACCTTGGTGGTGGGATTCAGGCTGCGTTTGCCTTTGCCTTCACCTGTGGCAACATGTTTTTCCTGGTAGCGGATGGTGGCATTTTTGCCCACCCGGAATTCATGGATGCCTTCGTGCCCTTCATTTTTGTGGCTTGCACAGTGGATGCCGCATCCGGCAACGATGGTCACATCGGCACCTTCTCCGATGATAAAGGTGTTGTATACCACATCATGGAGCCCTGCCTGGCTGAGGATCACCGGAATGTGAATGGATTCATTGGTCACACCCGGTTTAACAGTCACCACAATGCCGGTGTTGTCTTCATTGGGCTCAATGTTGATCTTGTCCGACACATTACGTGAAAACAGTTGGCCGTTTTTCCGGATATTGAATACACCGTTTGGAATACCGTCCAGGTCCGCCACGGCCTTGAGTAAATTTTTATCTATAGCATCTAGCATCGATCTCTCCTTCACATACATCTGTGTATCCGCAAACACTCAGGTCGCCCAGCAGCGGCATGGCGCCTTCCAGATCACCAATATAGGCGATTTGTCCTTGTTTAATAAGCAGCAGGCAGTCTGCCGCTTCAAGGAATGCCTTGTTATGACTGACCACAATGGTGGCCGTTCCGTTTTCCGTAATCTGCCGTTTAATCAGGGACACCATGGGATCAATGGTCCAAAGATCAATGCCCGTGTCCGGTTCGTCATAGATGGCCAGTCCGGGGTTCCGGGCAATGGTGGTTGCCAGTTCGATTTTTTTGATCTCGCCGCCGGAGAGTTTGGAATCCACAGGTTTGTCAAGAAAATCCAGGGAGCAGAACCCCACCCGGGCCAGGATGTCCATCAGTGTGCCCTCGTCATCGGTGCCCGCGGCAATGGCCAGAAGGTCCCTGAAAGTTACCCCCTTGAACCGGGCAGACTGCTGGAATCCATAGGCGATGCCTTCTCTGGCCCGTTCGGTGATGCTCATGTCCGTGATATCTTTGCCGTTGTATATGATCTGCCCACCCGTGGCTTTGTTGATCCCCATGATGGTTTTGGCGAGGGTGGTTTTTCCACCGCCGTTGGGTCCGGTAATCGCGTAAAATTTTCCGCGTTCAAAGGTGAAGTTGATGCCGTTGAGAATGGTTTTTTCGGCATGACCGCCTGCTTCTTCGTCAGGTACGGTAAAATATATATCTTTAAGTTCCAGCATCCTTGTCCTCTCTTGCTGATGATTAATTAAAATCGAATGCGTGATTAACTTGGTTAATCTGTTTTGCATATTAAGCACTTCAAGAATAATGCCGAAATTCTAAAAAATAAGGGAGAAATAATTTTTTTATTATAACTATTTTAAATTAAAGATAAAATATTGATTCTTGGGGCGGACTGTAAGGGGTTGGAACAGCAGCACACCTGTGTCAGCAAAACGATTTCGATACAATTTTGTATCGAAGTCGTTTGGGTATCCAGCCATACCCGTGCATAGCAATACAATAATGTAAGCTTTATGGTGTCGTCAGGCCGGCCACCTCCCACGGGTTGCTGCCGGCTTCGCATATGCGGTTGAACGTGGTTTCATCCAGATCAAACGTCGCTGCCTCAGACACAAATTTGTCCGGTGATGACAGATATTTTGCGGTATAGAGGATTGATGCCGTCTTGGGCGTATTCTCTGGATAGAGACCTTTGAGCATGTCAAAATCAAAGCTCAGTGCAATCCCTTTGCCTTGTTTACTGGTTTTATCCCAAATCAGGACCATGCCTGCCGGATTGGGGACGGATACTTTTTCTTTCTGGGCTTCGGACAAGGGCTTTACCACCAGGCCTCTTTTGCCCGGGGTCTGGTCCATGACCACCTGGAAGGCGTCTTCCTTGCACCACACCGGGCTGCCGATGATGGTATACTTCTGGCCGTGTTCCAGGGGATAGTGCGCCAGAATAAAATGGGCCATCAGATAGCCCGAGGTGAGGCCGGGGCAGATGTGGTTGTGAAGTTCGGCGGATTTCAGAAAATCATAGGGTGCGCCTTCGGCCCAGGCATTTCCTATGGTGGCCAGGGTGAACAGATCCTTGCCTGCCGCATATTTATCTTTGGCGGCCGTCAAAAAATCGGGATCTGAAACGGTTTTGAGGGAAAAATCAATGGTGTCCATAGCCCATTGTGAGTCGACTGCACTGATGATCACTGCGCTTCTGTCTGATTTTTTTAGGAGCATGATGCGCAGCGGTGCATTTTGGGCCCGTTGGAAAAAGAGAAGGTTTCCTTTTCCCACCATGGCCCCGGTAGCGTCCTGAACTTGTGCCAGAATGGACAGGCTTGATTTCCCGTCCGTCATGACGGCGGTTGCGTTGGTCAGTACCAAAAAATTGCAATCTGATCGGGTGACCTTCAGGGTGGTTATGGCCTTTTTGATCTCTGGGGTGATATCCGGCATGGCTGCAAATCCATGGGCGGCAGTAAAAATAAAGATTAAGGTTGTACAGAAGATGATAAAAGAGCGTTTCATGCGAAAGTTTCCTTTCCCGTAAATGGTGGGTTGATCCTCCCGGATGTTCCGGGAGCGTATTTTTCAATGGATGGGTGGGTGTCGTGCAAATGATTTTGGGGTTTAAACAAAATTTGAGCTGGGTTTGATGATTCAAAAATCTCGAAACTGGCGCCTTGGGCCACAATTTTGCCCTGGTCGAGTAAATAGGCCTGGTCGGCAATTTTTCGCGCCAGATGAATATCATGGGAAATGAACAGCATGGAGAATCCTTTCTGGTTTTGAAGGCCTTTGAGCATGCGCAAAAGATGGGCCTGGGCCGACGGATCCAGCATGGCGGTGATTTCATCGGCGATGAGCAGTACGGGGTCGGTTACCAGTGCCCTTGCCACACTGACACGCTGGCGCTGGCCGCCGCTTAGTGCATGGCAAGGGCGGTGCACAAATTCCGGCTCCCGGGACAGATGCACCAGGGGCAGGGCGGCCAGGGCTTTTTCATTTCGTTCCTGTGGGGTTTTCCATCCCATGATGTCCAGGGGTTCCCGGACAGCCTCCAGCACCGTCAGTCTGGGGCTCACGGCCTGCGCCGGGTCCTGGAATACCAGCTGCATGCCGTGCATGCATGCGCCGGTACGGTTGTCCGCCAGGGGTGTTCCCTGGAATATCACCCTGCCGTTATCCGGGGTTTCCAGGGCCACCAGCAGATGGGCCAGGGTGGATTTCCCCGAGCCTGAGGGGCCCACAAGGGCCACGACCTCTCCGAATTTAATCGTGAGATCCACCTGCTGAACCGCCTTGATTGCAGTGCCGTTCAGATTAAAGGTCTTTTCAAGTCCCCGGGCTTCCAGCACCGTGGTGATGCCGCCTTTATGGCAGGCCACCTGCCTGTTTTCTTCCACCTCAACAAGTGCAGGCCGACAGGTGCCGCAGTCCGGGCCGTGCTGGACGCACCTCGGACAAAAGGGGCAGCCGGATACGCTGCCAGGTGCCGGCGGCATTCCGGCAATGCCCCAAAGATCTTTGTATTCATAAAATTCAGGACAGGCATTAATCAGCCCCCGGGTATAGGGATGTCGGGGATCTGAGAGTACAGCCCGGGTGGGCCCGGTTTCAATAACCCGCCCCCCATACAGGGTGATGATGTTTTCAGTCATCCGGGAAATGGCCGGCATGGCATGGGAGATCAGAATCATGGCAAATCCCAGGCGCTGCTGGAGGCTGAGAATCAGGTCCGCCATGTCGGATGCGGCGGCTGCGTCCAACGCCGTAAACGGCTCGTCCACAATGAGTAGATCCGGGCTGCACGCAACGGCCATGGCAATGAGTACCCGCTGGCGCATGCCGCCGGAAAGCTGATGGGCGTATGCGTTTTGCCAGACCGGGTCCAGACCGGCCTGTCCAAAAAGCCGGGCGGTTTGCTTTTTTGACCCATCTCGGTCAAGGCCCAGGTGCCGGATCAGAGTCTCGGCCACCTGTTCGCCTACCGTAATCACCGGATTAAATACCTCCCGGCTGTTCTGGAAAACCAGGGCAACGCGGTTCCAGCGCAATGCCGCAAGCTTATTTTCTTTCAGCCTGGTCAGATCAATGCCGTCAAAACGGATCGTTCCAGTGATTTGTGCGGATTTGGCAAGGCACATGATCGCCATGGCAAGGCTGGTTTTGCCGCACCCGGACTCCCCGATGATCCCTAAGGTTTCACCCGGTGCCAGGGACAGGCTGACCTGGTCCAGCGCCTGGGTTGCCGTGCCGTTCTGCCTGTATTCAAGACACAGATCATTGATTTTTAAAAGTGGTTCAACGGCCAATGGTCAACTCCTTTTTCCCAGCCGGGGATCTGCGATTTTTTCCATGTCCCGGCTGACCAAAGCCAGACTGACCACCATCAGGGTCAGGGCAAGCCAGGGAAACAGCAGCCACCACTTCCAGAACCGGGTATAATAGATGCCGGGAAAAGAGGTGGCATGATGGAGAATCAATCCCCATGACCCGGAGGCGGGATCTCCCAATCCTAAAAAGGAGAGCCCTGCCTCGGCCACAATGGCACGGCCGGTGAGCCTGATCATACTCACGGCGGCCAGGGGAAACACCTCGGGCAGAAAATGGCGGCGGATCAGGTAAAACGCAGATGCGCCGTTCAGTTCGGCGGCCCGGATGTATTGCCGCTGTTTCAAGGCCAGCACCCTGGCCCGGACAATTCTGGCTGTGTGAACCCAGGAAAAACAGGAGAGCACCAGGACGATGGAGATCAGGCTGGGTCCGAAAAAGGCGGCCAGTACAATCATCACCGGCAGGTCCGGCAGCACCAGAAAGACGTCCACCATGCGCATGATGATCGTGTCGGTAAGGCCCCCGGCATATCCGGACACAATCCCTGCAATGGCTCCGCCCAATCCTGCGGCCAGTGCCGTGCCGATGCCTACAATTATGCTGATTCTTGCGCCGTGGCAGATCTGGGCCCACAGGTCGACCCCCAGTTCGTCCGTCCCCATGATATGGTCCATACCCGGCGGTATCAGTGCCGGACCCGACATCTGCCGGTGGGAATGGGGACAGACCAGTGGTGCAGCCAGGGCCAGGACGATGATGGCACCCAGTACAAAAGCGCCGGCCAGGCCCGAAGGGGTCATTCGGGAAAGAAGGCTCGGCAAAAATGCAACATTCATGCGTTCACCACCCCCTGTTCTCTGATCGGTGCTTGTTCGCCTACCCTGGGGTCCAGCCGCCGGTACACAATGTCCGCCATAAAATTGGCGGATAAAACAGCCAGGGTCACCAAAAGGAATATGCCCTGGATCAACGGATAGTCCTGGATCATGACCGATTCACGCAGCAGCTTACCAAGTCCCGGATAGCTGAACACATTTTCCACCAGGATTGCCCCGCCCACCAGCGCCCCAAGACTCATAAACACCCGGGTGACAATGGGCAGCAGGGCGTTACGCAGGGCATGACGCCAGAATATCCTGATTTTTGTCAGCCCCTTGGCCCGGGCCGTGACTATGAAATCCTTTTCCAGAACGGTCACAAGACTGTTTCTGGCCAGAAGATAAACGCCGCCCAGCCGGGCCAGGGTCAGCGTTGCCACGGGCAACGCCGCATGTTTGGCTATGTCGCCCGCTTTTTCCATGATCGTCATTTGGCCGGTAAAATGAGACATGGCCCCGGACAGGGGAAACAGGTCCAGGGCTGCGGCAAAGATAAACAGAATCACCAGC
Organism: uncultured Desulfobacter sp.; assembly: GCF_963666145.1. Lineage (NCBI taxonomy): Bacteria > Pseudomonadati > Thermodesulfobacteriota > Desulfobacteria > Desulfobacterales > Desulfobacteraceae > Desulfobacter > uncultured Desulfobacter sp. Next base: position 3,842,013 of record NZ_OY762614.1, read on the forward strand.
CCCATAAGAAAGGCCGGAATTTCGGAAATAAGGATCAGTCCGACAAATAAAAGGCGGTCGGCCCACTGGTGGCGCAAGGCCGCCGACACCGCGCCCAGGAATGTGCCGATGATCGTGGAAAGCGTTACGGCTGCGATCACAAGGCCCAGGGTCCAGGGCAGTCGCCGGGCCAGAATTCCTGCCACCGAGCTGTTAAAATAGACAGAGTCCCCAAGATCCCCGCGGGCAAGTTTTACCAGGTACCGGGCATACTGGACCGGCAGCGGATCATCAAATCCGTATTGTTCCATATAAAATGTTTTCTGGGCCTCGGTGAATTCCGGCAGGTCTTCCCCTTCATCCCCGGACAGATGAACAAATGGGTCGCCCGGCATCATCCGCGGCAAAAGGAAGTTCAGGGTAACGATCACCCACGCCGTAACCAGGTATGAAATCATACTGCCGGATACGGCTGTTTTATTCAATTTCATATCAGGGCCATGCTTTCCAATCTAAATAAGACAGCTTGCTGTGTTCCAAACTGTGATGGTCAAACATGAACATCCATCCGTCGTATTTGCCTGGCCGGAATGCGGTGTACCCGGTGGTATAAAACAAGGGGATTTCAGGCACCTCTTCTGCGGCCATCTGCTGAATTTTGCTCACCATCTCCCGCCGTTTTTCAGGATCGGTCTGGGAACGCTGGGCTTGCAGCAGTTCCGTCAAGGCCGGTGATACAAATCCTGAACTGCCGGACGCCGACGGCGAGCTGGATTTTTTTATCTCCCCTGTGCAGTGTGCAATCAGATAATCCGGGTCACCGCCCCATCCGCCGTGGCCGATAATGGCCAGGTCATATTCTTGATTTCTGACCCGGCTGTCCCGGGTTTTACCGTTGCAGCTTTTGATCCGAATCTCTACGCCAACGGCCGCCAGGCGCTGTTTTAAAATTTGCGCCATCCGGACTTCGCCGCCGGCACATAACAGATCAAAGGCAAGGGGCTTGCCGTCAGGTCCTGTCCGCACCGCGTCCTGCTGGTGGGGCCGGGGCATTGTGAATCCGGCCTGATCCAAAAGCCTGCCCGCTTTTTCAGGATCAAAATCATAGCCCAAGTTTTCGATTATAAATTTTAACTTACTGTAATCACGGAAATTATTGTTTTTCATCTATTGATTATGGCACTACTTTTGTTTAAAAATATTTTTAATCACCGGTCCTGGATATAGACTTATCTCCAAAGCTTTATAAATTTCTTGTTGTCTGGGTTCTGGCCGTGTGCTTTTTCTGATATGAACGGTTTGACCATCCTTGCATTGCATTGAAACTGTCACCCGGTTTTGGCCTTCGAGCTGATTTCTCAATTGAGACCAACTACTGTTAATCTGTGATTGTTTCAGTCGATATCGAACGCTATGAACCAAATGGTACGCCAGAACACTTATAAAAAGATGCCCGGTGACACGTTCGGTCACCTGATGGAATACCGGCCGAATGCCCAATTCCGATTTCAATGAACGAAATACGGCTTCCAGGTCAGTCAACATTGTGTACGTCTGCCACAGCGTTTTCTCGTCCAAATCTTTATGGGATGTTCTCAAACAATATACGCCCGGCAGATCATTGCGGTTATCCTGGTCGGTTTGGCGTTGCCAGGTTAGTTTAGTAGCGTTGTCGGTTTGCTCATCTTTGACGACATTGATTTGGTATTGACCGGAGACCCTTGAATACCGTTGCTTAAGGCGTCCAATTTTTTCCAACACCTTATGGTATTTTTTCATGCGTCGTGGGATATGAAGACCTGAGGCCAAATACGTGAGTGCCTCCTCAAAGCCTGATGTAAAACGGTCCTGGATGGCCCGCTCTTTTGCTTCACGCTTTTCAGAGTGGCAGAACAACTGCACCTCATTGCTTTCAGGGTCAATCACCTTTTGCACCTTTACGGTACCGTTTTTATCCTGTTTGACCACTACCGACTCTTCCTCGGCAAATTCCCTGTGCCGTCGTCGGCTGACAACGATATATGGATATTCCTTTTCATTAATCCACTTGATATTCTCTTCGGATGCAATCCCTGCATCCATAACAATTGTGGCTTTGGAAGCATCAAACATGTCATGTGATTTTCGTCCGGCGTCCATAGTACTGATTATGTTAGCCAGGGTACCGGCTTCACTGATATTGCCCTCAAATACTTTGCTGCATTTTGGGAAACCACTGCTGTCCAACACCAGGGCTAAGGTTACCAGCGGGCAATCTGATCGCTTTTCTTTCGAATGACCACGCTTTCCAAGCTTGTTACGCTTACTTTGACCTTCGAAATAGGTATTGGTCAAATCATACAACGTGATGGTCTCCTGGAACCCAAACAGCTTCTTCTCCTGTAAATATAGATGCCTCTCTATTGCATCCTTATTTTTTAGAAGTTGATCAGATGCTGAATACATTTTGTATAAATTCATCTTGCCGAAATCATACTCTATTAACTCGCCCAACCCTGAAATATCCTGAAGCCAATGAAGCGTTGCCCGTTCACTGGCCGGTCGGCACATACGGCCAATAATGCTACCGGTAGCCGCAGCTAACTGTGGGCCATTGAACCCAAACTTTTTTAGATGCTCTCCCAAGCCCAGGGCGTTAAACGCTTCTAATGCCACATGCTCACAGCTGATGCTACGAGGCCGGATTACTTCCATGCTGTCAATATCCACCTGGCAATAATCAGGCTCTGTCGGCTCAGAAGTTTTCTTCTTAGCCTGTATAAGTTGAGCAGCATAGTTTTGCGCCAGTTCCTCAACTTCTTGAGGCGCCTCAAATAGTGGCTCTTGACCGCTTATTATTTCTTGAATCCGTGAGGCCAGTTCCGACCACTGTTCTCTTGGCAATGAGAAGGCCGAACCCAGATTAAGCAGGGTATGCTGGCGTACCCCTTTGACGGTACGTTCAGACTCAACCAGCCTGTAGGTATAATATTGTGTGCCGTCTTTCCGGCTTTTGATAGTCGTCCTTCGTATATACATGGAACTGATTATGCGCACATTTACAATGGGAAAGCAACTATTATTTAATTTTATGGCACTACATTCATGGTGATTAAAAACTCTTCGGGTAACATGCTGTATTTATAGAAACCAATTTTTCGTAGGGCCATAAAAACTAAAGATTAATAGGCGTTTTGTCATTTTTTTTTCGAAAAGATGGGATAGGATTTCACGTTTTGGGCGGCCATGACATGGTCCGGCGGTAAAATTCCTGCCCGGCCGGGCAGGGCCGCACCCCGGGCCACCTTGGCCACGAGTTCGTTACGGTCAAAGGCGTAGGCAAAGGCCTGGCGGACCTGAACCATCCGGGCCGGACCGGGGAGATTCCGGTTGAACAGCAGCCGGTATCCCCAGAATCCGGGACTTTTAAAAATTTTATGTTCGGAGTCGTTTTGAAATCTGGGCAAAAGATCCGGGGAGACCCGGAGCATATCTATTTCGTGCTTCTGGTAGGCCAGGATAGGCTCGCTTACCGGGATGAACTCCAGCCGTTTGACCCGGACGGCCGGCCCCCAGAAATCGGCGAAATTTTCAAACCGGTAGGTGCCGTGTTCCCGGCTGTAGCCGGTGAGCCGGTATGGACCTGTGCCGATCACCGCCTCGGGTTTTGTAAAGGTTTTAGGATCGTTCACGTTTTGCCAAATGTGTTTGGGGATGATACGGCTGGTGCCCAGACTGTAAAGCATGGATGCGGTGGGCGTCTTCAAGGTGACCTTGATTTTGTTGTCTTCGAGGATCTCAACCCGGTTGATCCGGTCAAACACATAGGACCAGGTCATGGGGAAATGGGTGGCGTAATCCAGGGAAAAGGCCACATCCTCAGGGATCATGGGGGTGCCGTCATGCCATTTGACCCCCTTGCGAATCGTGAATATATAAGCCTTTCCCTGGTCTTCAACCTGCCAGGATGTGGCCAGCCAGGGGATCAGGCCATGATCGCCGCGTTCCAGGAGACTGTCGAAAATCAGGCACATTTTAAAGCCTCCCGGGCCTCTTGGGTAGTGGGCGTAGGGGGTGGGGGCTCCCCAGTCCCCGCCGACCAGACGGATGACATCCACCTGGCCGGTTCCCGCACTAAGGGAAGGCACCAGAAAAAACAGACATAACGCCAGGGTAACCAGGCTCTGAAACAGTATATGCCCCGCCGGTTTAAATGACATCCGGCCCTCCCGGCGTGGTTCTACGGTCTTCGAGAACCGACCAGGTCATGGCACCCCGGCAGACCGGCGCGGCCGGGACATATTTGCCGTCAATACACCGGGTATCCACGTAATCGGCAATGATCTGCTCCGCCTCCCGGGTAATCTCCATATGGGATTGAAAGAAACGGGTGATATGGCGGATGGTGTGATCCCTGTCCCAGTCGATCTCTTTGTCCCACCAGGAAAAGGTGATGTCCGGGCGGTACCCCATGGCATAGACCAGGTTAAACGGATAGATGATATCCGTATGCCTTTGGGGCATGGGCCGGTCGAAAAATTTTTTCCACAGGGACGCAAACTGCCCGCTCATGCCGGGCCCCGAAAAGGCACTCATGTAACAGTATTGGGTGGCGGCGGCCATCAGTTTCATGACGGCGGAAGGCCCGTCAATGCCGGGTGTCATGGAGGCAAATACCAGATCAAATGCCTTTTCCCAGCCTTGTTCGGCCAAATTCGTCTCCTGCCAGGTGTTCTGGACAATGGTAATATTATGGACCTTTTCTTGTTCAATCCGTTCAGACATGATGTCGATCATGCCGCCCGAGGGTTCAAGGGCGGTGACATGGGCACAGATTTTGGCCATGGGCAGGGCCCAGGAACCCGGGCCTGCGCCGATATCCAGAACCCGGGTTTCAGGTGTCAAAATTCCTTTGTCCACGAGCTGCTTAAGCGTGGCTTCCCGCTTGGCGGACGCCTTTTCTCCGCTGGTGCGCTGGGCAAAATCCTTTGCCATGTTATCCCACTTGTTCATGGCGCAGGTGCCGGACGCCTCCGACTTTGACGGCTGTTCAACTTTGGATCGTTCAATGGTTTTCAGCCACTGATCTTCCCAGAATGTTTGGGATGTTGCTTGTATTTCCATGATATTTCCCTTTAGATTTTGATGGTGAATGTGACGCCGAAAGTCCTGTCCGTGGCCGGATACCCCGTGCTGTCATAATAGTCTTCGTCCAGCAGGTTTTTGATATAGACGTTTACGGTACCGTTTTTCAGCCAGGCAAGCTGTTCAAAGCATTTGTACTGAAACCCTAAGTCCACCACACTGTGGGCCGGAATATCTACCTGGCGAAAATTCCAGACATCTTTGGGCTTTTCTACATATTCCTCCATGGTTTCATCACTCTGGTAGGTGTAATCCAGCATCAGGGTTGCTCGTGCGTTAAAGGCATAGCGCAGTCCAACCCCGACCTGGTGCTCGGCCCGCTGGTCCAGTTCTGTCTGGGCAGCCAGTTCATCTCCCTGGTTTTCAAATTTCTGCCAGGCCCAGCTCAGATAAAAAGAGAGTTCCGGCGTAACATTGCCTGACAGCTCAACGGTGACGCCATGGCGGTAGACTTCCTCCAGATTGATTTTGTAGTCGCTGAACCTCAATGCCCCGTCGCTGGCGCTTGAATATTTGGCATAGCTGCTGTTGGTGGCGATGAAATCCTTGATGTCATAAAACGCATACCCGGCCTTCAGGTTAATGTTTCCCCAGAGCCTGCGGTTTAAAATCAGGTCATATCCCATACCGTGCTCCGGGTCCAGGGTGATACCGGCAGGGCGTCCCTGGGGATTGTAATCGCCGTGATAGTCCGGGGCGTGCCAGATTTTACTGATACCGGCAGACAGGGAGGTGTCCCGGAACCAGGCACCCAGATGATCCATATGCCAGGTTGTCATGGATTTGGGGATGATCTGGTTAAAGTCACGTTCCACATATTTGTCATAATATGAATTATACAGATTGCCGTTGGACCAGTTGCTGACCCAGATATTGACATCCTCGTACCTCAGCCCCAGGGTCATGTCCACATGGGGAACAATGCCGAATTTATGCTGGATAAAGGCTCCTTTTTTGCGAATCCTTTCGGTTTTGCTGTCGTCCACACCCTCGTCAAACAACTGGGTAAAGTCTACACCAACGGTGGTCTCGCCTCCTGCCCACTTGATTTCGTCCATGATTTTGCCGCCCTGTTGCCACCAGTCCGTTTCCATGGAGGTTGGCACAGTTCCTTGGGATCTGTCCTTGGCGTCTATCCATTCCAAATAGGCCCGGTCCCGGGTCTCCTCGCCGTAATAGGCGCCGAAATTAAGCCGATTGATCCCAAGGGTTTGGGCATAGTTTAAGCGGTAGGTTTCGGCTGTGCTGTCCCAGGTGGGTTCCTGACAAGGGTCCCAGACACTGCCTGTTACCTCGGGGTACCCGGAATCAAAGTCCGTTTCATCGTCTTGGTTTGTTCCTGGATTGTTGACCGGTGAATTCCGGTCAATATCTGATACTGAGGCCGAAAAGGTGATATATCCATCGCCGGGTAGTATGAATCCCAGGCGCCCGAATCCGATGTTGGTTTCGGTCTCACTGTTGCGCAGGTACCCGTCGGTCATATAATTCTGGTATGCAAAATCGTAGATAAAGTTATCCACCCCGCCTTGGATAACGGCTGTATTGGAAAATGTATTATATGATCGGTATCCCGTTGTATAGGTCAATTGCGGCACCCGGGTATCGTAGGCTTTGGGGGTTTTTGTTTTCATATTTAAAACCCCGCCGATGCTTTTGGCATCGTAGCGGGCGGAATGGGGACCGGGGAGGATTTCAACGGACTCCAGCAAAAAAGAGGGCAATTGTGCCCAGTCCACAACGTTGCTTGATTTTCGGCCGCCGGTTTTTTGAAGGGTGACGCCGTCCATGGCCGTGACAAACCGTGTAGCGCCAAAGCCGTTCAGATAGACGCTGTCCACCCCGGGGTCCAGGTCTGATGCGCCTCTGAAATCCACCATGGCATTGGTTTTGATTGCATCCAGCAAAAATGTGGGCTCTCCGATGAATGTGATATCTTCGAGTTCAATGGTGGTCTGGGACGGTGTTGTTTTATACCCCTGGACCCGGGCCTCGTCTTCCACAACCATCTCGTCTATTTCTTGAACGTTGCTGTTTTCAGCATTTTTTGTGGCTTGGGTTTCATCCGCCTGCAATGGGCTTATGCAAAAGAGGATCAATATCAGGGATGCTGCCAAGGTGCAGCCTTTCAGTCGGTGAGTTTTCAACACGATCTCCTTCTCGTTGTTTTTTTCTTAACCTTTAAGGGGTTACATCTGGATGCGTTTATTGAGCTGTGCAATGGCTGCCAGGGCATCCTTGCGCTGGTGTTTATATTGTGCAGCCTGTTTAAATGCGCTGCGGCTGGCCGCAAGGTCGTTATACTGCCAGGCCGAGTATCCGGCCATCAGCCAGGCCTGTCCCTTTTGGGAACAATTGTTTTGGGCTGCGGTTCTGAACGCTTTGTCTGCCGCCTTATAATTTTTTGATTCGTACAGGACATCGCCTTTGAGCAGCAAAAGTTCCGGATTGCCGGCCTGGGGATCAAACCGGTTGAGCACTGCCAGGGCCTTGTCCGACCGCCCCATCTGGCGGTAGGCACAAACCAGGCGGTGGATCATTTGCCGGGTTTGGTCTGGGGATGACTTTTGCCCGGCCGATTCGGTTATCAGGGTTTCATACATACGGGCGGCCCGGGCCGGGATGTTCAACTGCAGGCTGAGATCTGCAAACAGTTTTTTTTCCTGCCGGGAGAGCGGGGTGATAAAATTGTAGATAATCAGATCTTCAAAGGCGTCGGCATACTCGCCCCGGGTCAGACGGATGTGGACCAGGGCCTTCCACCATCTGGCTTCGGACGGGGTCTGGCGGCTCAGGGTGGTGGCAAGATCCAGGGCTTTGCCGGTGTCATTCATGGTCAGGTAAATCTGGAGCAGCACTTCCTGCCATTTGATCCGGGATTCGCCTGTGGATTGGGCAATCAGATCCCGGATCACCGGCGAGGCCTTTTTCCATTGCTGGGCCGTTACCAGGGCATTGGCATAGTTTTCCCGCCATTGCCGGGTGACCTGGCTTGGATGGGCGGCGAATAAAGATTCAAATCTGCGGATGGCGGTCTGGGTCTTGCCGTCGGTGAGCGCCATTACGGCACTGTAGTATAAGTATTTAGGCATTTTGGGGTCAGACAGTTGGTAGGCTGCCCAAAATGCCTCGGCCGCCTTTGCTGTCCGGTTGGTATCCGTATACACCTTGGCCAGGTTCACCTGGGCATCCAGGTAATTTTTATCCAGGGACAAGGCCGCCAGATATGCCGACTCGGCAGAACCCAATTTTTTTTGCATCAGAAAGCAATTGCCCAGGGCCAGACAAACCGTGGGATGGCTGCACGGCGTCTTACTCTCGGATTTTGCTTGATCTGTCTGGATGAGATTGACGGCCGCGGCATAATCATTTTTATCCATGGCTGCTTTCACCTTAATGAGCAGGTGTTGAACAGAAATGGGCATCTTTTGATCCGCCTGGGCCAATGCCTTTTCCTGGGGAAAAATGGTCGTGGCGGCAAAGGCCAGAACGACGATGACGGTTTTTAAATTCGGATTCATGACACACCTCAATTTAATTGAAAACGCACGCGTGTTCTGGCCCGGGTTTTTACAATCTCCCGGTTGACCCGGCCGGGGTTGAACCGCCAGGCGGCAACACACTGCATCACACTGTCGTCAAATATTTTTTCAGGTTCTGCATCCAGTATTTTGATGTCCTGGACGCGGCCCTGTTCATTTACCGTGAATTCCACAGAGACCCAGCCTTCAATGCCCTTGGCCTTGGCCCGGAAAGGGTACACCGGCGGCACCCTGGAGATTACCGTCAGGGGCTGATCCAGATCTCCGGTGTCAAAAAGCGTGTCAAGGGACAGGGTGTCCAGGGAGGTCGACATCACTTCGGGCACGGAGATGGTGGCCGGTCCCTGGGGCAGCCGGGGATTGACTTCAAAGGGCAGGGAGAGGGACCGGGTAATTTGCCGGTTCATCCTGGGTTCGGCTACTTGTTTTTTAGGTTGGGCCTTGGGCGGTGGCGTCTTTTTTTTCTTTTCCGGTTCAATGGTTGGGCGCCGCATCCGGGTAAGCTGGATCTGCTGAATCATGGGGCCTACCTGCGGGGCGGCGTCCTGGGGTTTCATCAGATTGGGAATGACGGAAAAAAGCACCAGATTCAGGGCCAGGGTGCCGGCCAATGCCACCGCCCAGGGCTGCCATCCACTGTCCAGCCCCAGGGGCTTTACCGCGGTTTTCATTGTCCCTCCGGAAGGGCGGCAGCCAAAGAGACGTTGCAGGCGCCTGCCAGGCGGCAACCGTCCATGACCTGGATGGCCACGCCGGTGTCCGATTGCCGGTCCGCCACCACCACCACGGCCCCGTCGGGATTCTCTGCCAGGGCCCGTTCGGTATTGGCTCTGACCGCCCGGATATCGATCTCCCGGTGATCCATGAATACCCGGTTCTGGCTGTCCACGGCAATGAGAATGGTGGCTTTGGATTGGGTGGTCGCTGTGGAAGCCGTGGGCCGGGCGACATCAATGCCGGTCTCCTTGACAAAACTTGTGGTGACAAGGAAAAAAATCAGCAGAATAAACACCATATCAATGAGGGGCGCCATATTCAGCTCCACCGCACTTTTTTTATGTTTTCTGTTGGCTGAAACGTTTAACATGGATGGATCTCCTATAGATGTCTTTTCAGGTATAAGCCCATCCGCTGAATGCGCTGGCTTAGATGTTCGGCCCGCCGGTCCAGAAACCCTTTCATGTAAAGTCCCGGAATGGCAACGATAAGTCCGGTCTGGGTGGTGATCAGGGATTCTGAAATGCCGCCTGCCATGGCTTTGGCATTGCCGGTGCCGAATATGGCCAGAACGTCAAAGGTGGTGATCATGCCTGTGACGGTGCCGAGCAGCCCCATGAGCGGCGCCATGGCCGCCAGGACCCCGATCACGGCGAGGGATCGGGTCATGCGCCGGTTGATCCGGGTTACGGCAGCATCCAGGAGGTGGCGGTCCAGCTGGGCGGAACCAGACCGGTTTTGAATAAATTCCGTGACCAGAAGGCTGACAGCCCCGCGGTAGAGTTTGGGGTCGGGCAGGGTGTTTTCCCGGACCAGGGACAGGGCGGTGCTGCTGTTCATGTTTTTTTTGTAAAGTCGCCTGAAAAAAAAAGCCCGTTCGAGAATCAGCAGCCACATGACAAGACTTAAGATGACCAGGGGAACCATGACCACGCCCCCGGCCCGGATCAGGTCCGTCATGAGTTCAAGGTTCTCACCAAGAAATGCCGGCATCAGGCCCCCTTGTATTTCTGGACGATATTGATCAGTGCCACAGCTTTTTCCTCCATCATCCCCACGCTGTTTTCCACAGCCCTGCTCAACAGGGTGTGGGAGAGCATAATTGGGATGGCCACGGAGAGGCCCAGCATGGTGGTCACCAGGGCTTCTGAAATGCCGCCGGACATCATTCTCGGGTCGCCTGTGCCGTGCATGGTGATGACATGGAAGGTGTCGATCATGCCGGTAACCGTTCCCAACAGTCCCAGCAGGGGCGCAATGGCGGCCAGCATACCCATGGTGGATAAAAATCGTTCCATGGGGGGGATCTCTTTGAGGATGGCTTCCTGGACCGCATTTTCCATGTCTTCCCGGGGGAGGTTTCGGCTGTCAACACCCGAACGGATGACCCGGATAACCGGATTTTTGCTGTACTGGTCGCAGGTTTCGGCACACGCCTCCCAGTTCCGAGATTCGGCCTGGGTTTCGATTTTGCTGCACACGGTTTCAAGGCTGATTTTACGCTTCAAAATGAAAAAAAGCCGTTCCAGGGTGATCAATGCACCCAGGGCCAGAATGGCCAGAATGGGCCAGACAATGGGACCGCCCTTGGGGATCTGGTCCACCAGGCTCAAATCATGGATCAACTGGTTCAATGCCCCGCCCCGGGAAATGTCCATGGGGACGGCATCACTTTTGCCGGCCATGTACCGGGTCAGTTGGTCCTGCATGGCAGAGGGCGGCAGTTTGGACAGGGCATAGAGTTTATTTTCTCCGTGGCTGAAGTTGAGAAATCCTGTTTCTTTGTCCAGCCTGTATGCGGCTGTAAACGCACCAAGGATAAGTATTTTACCCTCCTGGGTCTTCCCTTCACGGTTGACGATTGAACCGGTCTCAAGGCAGACAGAACCGCCCTGGTCAATCTGGTCAAACAGCAGATTGGACATGGCTTTGATCTGAGCCATCCCGGGAATAACCGAATTATCGGTCATGGCCGATAAAAATCGGGTGTCCGGCTGATACACCCCGGTCAGAAAGCTGTCATCCAGAAGGGAACGCACGTCCTTGGCATTCATGCGGATCACGCCGGACAATTCCTGAATCGTTCCCTGGGCGTCATCCAGTTTTGCCGTTAATTCGTCAGCTTGGGCCGTCAGGTCTTTATTTTTAGATTTAAGGGCTTTGAGTTCAACGTCAACGGCCGTGATCCGCTGCTTTAAATCAGCAATGGCCCGATCCAGTTTAGATCTGTCCGCCAGAATTTCTCTGCGGCTTTCCTGGGCTGCCTTTTGGGCGGCAGACAGTTCGGCCGCCGCCTTCTGTTTCATCGCCTCTTCAATCTTTTGGGTTTCAATGCTGATTTCCCGCATATCCTTTGCCCATGCGAGTTGTCCCAAAAGGACCATTATACCCAGAACCGCCGTTGTCATCATATATAGGGTATTGTTTTTCATTGGACCACAATCCTTCCTAACGGCAGGGTTAATATTTCAACGGGTTGGCGTTTGGACCCCATATCTATGGCGGCCTGAATGGTTTTCAGATAGGTCTCCTCCAGGGGCTGCCATGCCTTTTGGGCCGGATTGAAGAACCCGCATTGCCGTTTGTCCAGGGTTTGGTAAAAAAGGCGCAGGCGGCCGAGTCTGAATATGTTGACCAGGGTCTCTTCACCGGAAAGGGGGATGGTCTGCTGGTAGACTTCAATGGTCGTACCGTATTCGGTTTCCACCAGAAGGGCTTCCATTAATTTCCTGAATTTCTCGCTTACAGGGGCTTCGGGGTTGGCGTTTAATGCTTCAAGGGTTTGAATCCTGTTTTGACGCTCCTCTTGTAAAAAAGGCAGATCGTTGCTGCTTAAGGTTTTAAGTTTATCTAACAGGGCACAAAGATATGGCGCCATTTGACTTTCAATTTCGGCAATATCCGCCAATTGCTTTATCGTTTGGGTTATATCTGAAATCAGTACTGTTTTCCGGGTCGCTTCAGTATCCCGTTCTTGCTCGACCATGGTCAGTTCCTTTTCCAGGGCTTCGAATTCCAAGGTCTTTTTCTCTTTTTCAGTGCGCCATTGGGCTTCCTGGGCCTGGGTTTTCTGTTCAATGCCTACTGCCTCATGCACGGGCGCTTCGATCTGTTTTTTCACATTCCCGGCCAGGGCCTCACAGGACCATGACAGTGTGAGTAACAAGACAAGCTGTATGGCCGTTTTGCCTTTGATCATCTTCTTCTCCATATTTTCATTTAAACTGATCTCTTCAGTAAAAAACAATTAGGTAGAAAATAAAAAAGCCAAAAAGGATCGTTGTGTCCAAAATCTCGACACATCTACCTTCTTGGCTTTGGTTAATTTTATGAGTACTAAATAACAGGGTGTTGCATGCGCCTTCTTGACGCGTTTTGCCCTTTAAATCATATCGATTTTTGGTTGTCAAGGCGGGATATTAGCTGGTTTTATTAAAAAAAGAAATTCCCCCTTGACAATTATAATCAAACCCTATTAAGCATGGCTGGGCTAAAGAAAAATGTTTGCAGAATTAAATAAGTTTAAGCTTACAAGTAGTGCGTCTTTTTAAGGAGGAAAATGAAAAATTTTTTAATTGCCATGTGTTGCGTTCTTGCTGTGGCTGGTTTACGCCCAGGCGGCAGATTGGAATTTTTAGGGCGCTGCCATTGTCAAGACATTCTGGGCGGACAAAGACCATAAAGACGGCGGCAATAACCCTGATACACAATTTGCCCAAGGGTTGTCCGGTGAGTCTGTGATCGCGGTTGAGGTTAAAGTCAGTGATACAATAACGGCCTTGTTTGAATATGGTGCTGCCGATGGCGTGGTCGATGTCAGATATCTTTACGGGGTCTGGAGTTTTGGTGCAGGCTCCCTTGAGATCGGTAAGGATGACAGCACCCTGGCCCTTCCGGGGGCTGACCAGGTATATGCCGAGGACGTAGGTCTTGGCGGCTGGGGTGAAATGTCCTCCACCAAGAAAGGCCAGATCAGACTGACCTTCGGGGGTTTTCAGATTGCCTTCAGGAGACCTGATTCCACATACAATGACGGTACCAACAATATCCAAGACAACACAGACAACATTATGCCGTCCATCGAAGCCAAGTACACCTTTTGCTGCAGATAACTATACTGTGATGATCAACGGCGGTTATCATACCTTTGACATCGGCGCCAATGACGAGGATATCACCTCATATGTCATGGGCGCATTCCCATTTTCCCGGTTTGAAAAAAGCCTATCTTTGAGAACAAAAAACGTGATAGTTTCTGTTCGCTGAGACGACTATAAAAATGGACTGTGCTGATGAAAAAAGCTGAAGATTGCAATACTGTTGAGGAAGTCTATGCTTGCCTGAAAGAACTGGAAGACGATCCGAGGTTGGTTCGCAATGCTCAAGAATTGGAGCAGGTAGAACGTGAAATACTTGGGTATACGAATCGACTGAGTGCCTTGCTTTTAAAAAAAGCATCCAGGGCTCATTAAATTCCTATGATCAGGTCGATCAAGAAAAAGAATTGATGTCCAGCTGGCCGGGCCGGATGAAAAGCGAAGGGCTTGAGACCGTTTCGATTCAGTGTTGTACAGGTAGTTCTGTTGATGTTCGTGTTCGATATTATCGGCGATCCTGTGACCGTCGAAATCGAAAAAGATATAAAGGTGCCTACGCCGGTTTAATCCTTCTTGGAATCCATGATCGCTGCTCACCAGCTTTGGCTTCTATGGTGAGTGCCTGGTCGGCCTTATTGAGTTCTTTTGAAGAAGTCCGTCAAGTGCTTTGTGATCATGGTATGGTGTTGGATATAAAGGTTATCCGTAAACTCACCTATCGTTACGCAGAACGGGCCCGAGCCGAGCAACAAGCGGGGCGAATCCCACTAAATGAGAGAGATTCACTTGAAGGGCGACGGGTGGTTATAAGCACCGATGGTGGACGCACACGGTTAAGAGAGAAGAAAAGAGGTCCCAAAACCCCAAAAAATAGAACCCGATTTCGTGGGGCGTGGCGAGAACCCAAACTTTTGATTATTTATGTGGTGGATGCCCAGGGAAAACAAGAAAAAAGCTTCTCACCATTTATTGATGGCAGTTTCAGCGGTCCGGATGGCATATTCCTCCTGTTAAAGGGGTATTTGAACGCCCTTCATATCCAGAAGTCCGATAAAATACTGTTTGTTGCAGATGGAGCACATTGGATTTGGAACCGGATCCCCGGACTGATCAAAGCATTGGGTTTGGCTCCTCAGCGAGTATATGAACTTCTTGATTTTTACCATGCCGTGGAGCATTTGGGTAAAGTATCAGCCCTAAAGAAGACCTGGTCATCCAAGGAGCGCAAACGCTGGGTGTCAAAACAGCGGGGCTTCCTGCTGAAAGGAAAAGCCGCTGACGTAGTACAGGCCGTCCAGACACTTTGTCGAGGCAGAAACAGTAAGGCTATTAAGACGGAACGGGATTATTTTGTGCGCAATGAAAGACGGCTTGATTTCCCAACTGTAAAAGCGTTGAATTTACCTATTGGCAGCGGTGCTATTGAAAGTTCAATTCGTAGGGTGGTGAATTTACGTCTGAAAGGTCCATGCACTTTTTGGTATCGGGAAAATGCAGAAAAAATGATTATGCTACGATCATACTTTAAAGCAGGGCGTTGGGATTGTTTGAAACTCATGGCAACCACGCACAATCCAATGCCGGCGGCATGACCGGGAAAATGGGAATGCGCCCTATGTCATCGGGCTTGGCGGGGATGCGTCATTTGGTGCCTTTACCCTTGCTGCAAGCATCTATTTCGGCCAGAATGTCGGCAATCTGGTTGACGGTGATGAAGATGTCAACAACGGATATGCTGAATATGACGGTACCCGTGTAATCGATAATGATGCGCTGGTGTACCGGGTGGTGCTCAGCTATACATTCAATGATATGGTTTCAGCCCAGGCCGGTTATGGCTACATGGAGACAGAGCTGGACGATGCTGCCTCAACTTATTTTGGTGCCAAGTGGCAGATTGAATTTTAAATCCATTCCTCTGCTGGTTTGAATATTCTGCATAGAAACAAAAAAGGACTCTTGAGCCGGGTCCTTTTTTGCGATGGTATGTAACACGCGTGTCCGATAACGGATTTTATCAATGCCTGCCCAATGTCATTAACTTAACGAAGCGGCTGGTATCCATAGTGGAAACGACCGCCTCTTTTATTAAAATTTCTCGGATATTTACGACTCGGCCTTATGGGCTCAATAGTTTTTACCACTACCTCATGAATATCGGATATCAATTTCGTCACGGTCTCTAAAGGTTTGAGAAACAAGAGAGGGATCTCATTCTTTACTTTTGACAAAGCCTGGGCAAAATTTCTTTGATATCGATAAATACGATTTTCGGTATTTTGGTCAATTACGGCCTGAGTCGGGTATATTAATGCTGAGATCAGGTTTTTTGAAAACACTTTAGCGTGAAAATCCATATACACTGAAAGAACCGATTTGCCGGAGAAGTTTTCTATTTCAATCCACTGTTTCATTGTTTTGTAATCTTCTTCCACAGGCCATCTAAAATGATAAAGTCCTGCAAATAGTTCGTATGGGTGGCTCTGTGTATCAAGCAAGGAGGTTATCAGAATCTCTGATTCTCCGTTATCAAGTTCCACTCGGATTAATCTCAATTTCAAGGATCTGAGATCCAATCCCATCTCTTTACAAGGGTGGATAGAGCTTGGGAATGCTGCCAACTCCCGTTCACCAATGCTTTTGGATTCAATAATGGCATCCACTGAAATCTTATTTAAAGAAGCAAACATCTGTGAGACTCTTGCCATGGGGCATTTGTCCCCTTGTCTTGGATTCCAAACCCCAAAATGTGTAGAAATGGCTTCTATTCGAGGTAAACGTACAGTTGTTCCGTCTATGTCAAGCAGGTTAAATCCATACCATTGCTCTTGCTTAAAATTTCATAAAAGTAGCTGGTCAAACGCATATTGAGATTTATGAAAGCTTCATATTTCAGTTTCATCCTTGCTTTAGCCAAAGCCGCTTTGGAAACAATTCGTTTGACCACTTTAAATCCAAAAACAGATTTGAAGAAATGATCAAGTTCGTCCTGATACGAACCTTTAACCATATTTATGAGAAAGAATATCAAGGTTGAAAAAGTAAGTTTTCGTTTGCGGATAAAATCGGTTGGACTTTGGCGATGTTGCTTGATAAATTGATCCGAATTGATGATTTCTTGGAGAAATCCGATCAACCCGGCACAGATGTTGGAAATCAGATTCTGTGCCAACGTTGTTAAATTTGTTAAAAAGTTTCGGCATGATATGCTCCTTTCTTTTTGATAATTCGGAACTATTATTAGATTTGAGTATATCATGTCAAACTTGAAAATTTAATATTTATATATAAATTCAATTGGTTGACGGGGATGGTGGTTTGTTTCAACGAATCCCGAAAGTTGAGGATTAAGGGTTGTTTCAATCTCCGCCGCAGGAAAACAATGACATTAGAAAGAAAAATAGCAAAAATATTCTATTTGACAGATGAAAATTGGATGAAACATGCAAATCCTATCAGTGTTTGGACTATGTATTCAGTTCTACCCATCATCATTATTTCCTTTTGGAGCAGGATATGGATTGGTTGGTGGTGTCTGCTTCCTGGAACTCTATCTGTTTTAGGATGTTTTTTAATCCGATTGTGTTTAAAAAACCAAAATCAACAAAAAATTGGGCTTCCAAGGCAGTTCTTGGTGAGCGGGTCTATCTGAATAGAGATAAGGTGAACATTCCAGACCACCACAATGTACCTTTATACAACATTTTAAATACCATATCTTCAGCAGGATTACTCCTGGCTATATGGTCAATCGTTTATTATTCACTATGGGGAGCGGTCTTAAGTTTAACTCTGGCGTATCTTGGTAAAAGCTGGTTCCTTGATCGAATGGTGTGGTTATTCGAAGATATGAAGAATAAAAATGAAACATACAAAAGTTGGGAGTATTGATAAGAAAAAAACGAGTTTCGCAATATACTTGCTCGCATGATCCATAATATGTGTAATAAATAAAGATTTGACAATGAATTTCAATCACGAAAAGACCAAAACTCGATTCCTTCAAAGTTTCCAATTGTTAAATTGCATGCAATTGATCTTAGGCTTATTTATCATGGCCTTGGGCGTCTCGCTTTCGGTAAAGGCTGATCTTGGAGTGACTCCAATTTCCTGCGTACCTTACATTTACAGCCTGGTTGTCCCTTTTTCATTGGGAAAACTGACGATTTTCATGAATGCCATCTTCATATTGCTTCAAATTGCCATTTTACGCAAAAAATATCGATATATACAGTTGATACAATTCCTTGCTGTGATTTTGCTGGGTTATTTTATTGATTTTACCCTTTATCTGATCTCAGGAATTAATCCCACGACCTATTTGGGGCAACTGCTCATCCTATTGACAAGTTGCGCCTTCATAGCACTCGGCGTCTTTCTTTTTGTTAAGGCCAATATCACTTATATCCCAGGAGATGGATTACTTGTCGTCATTTCAAAAACATTCAAGAAAGAGTTTGGAAAAGTCAAAATATGCTTTGACTGTTCGATGGTTATTATCGGCGTTGTCAGTTCATTCTTTTTTTTGCATAAATTGGCTGGGATAAGAGAGGGAACTATTCTTGCGGCCCTAATTGTCGGCCTTTTGGTTCAGCTATATGAAAAAATATCACATCTCCTGTCAAGAAAATTGTCACGAACAGCAAAACCGAGTGAATCTGTGCAATAACCATATAACCGGACATCACTGATAATGCCTAATGAATGACAGATGATGATCTGCGCTATCCGATTATCTCAGGTAACCATACCAATTTTTATGTAACTCTATGTGGGATGACTATATCTCTTTAATTGAATCATCAAAATAGACGTACCCAGCCTGGTATGCTAAATATTTGTAGAACAAATTGAAATTGGGAAAGAATATCCATGCCTGATACCAAAATTTATCAAAACGTTTATTTTTTTACTGATATTGCTTATGGGAATAAGCCTGCGTTTACCTGTCCAGTCTTTGGTTGCACTGGGATATTGTGAGAAAACAAGCATCACAAGGCATGGGCCGTAGGCATAACTAAACCCGAAAAATGCGCTGGCTCATCCGGATCCAAATCGTATCAAAAATGAGGTAATCCTATGACGGCATCAAATACCTGCTATTCCCTGACAACCTTATTGACCTGTCCTCAAAATCTGTACTGGGCATGGTTGAAATATCAGCGTTATACACGATCAGTTCATACTTGGATTGACGATTACCGACTTTCCTGTTTTGAAGCGAATCTCCAGGAGGAATTAGATGTAATTGCCCATAAATTCAAGGAATTAACATACAGGACAGATGCTGTTCGCCCCCTTCCGCAGCCTTCCCATACTATCAAAAATGGTAAGCAGACACAGTTCTTTTATGATATTTCTGTTCGCGATCAGGTGGCCTGGATTGCCTTCTTGAACGTTATCGGTCCTGGCCTGGACTGTCGGATGCCTCCATGGAGCTATGGCGGTCGTCTCCATAGATCCCCCTGGAGTGAGAAAAAAAATGACACAGTTGTCATCAGAAACGGTGGCTACAGACACTCCAGTGGACGCCTCTATCGAAATCCTATGACAGCCTGGTCGCTGTATCAGCGCCATATTTTTCTTACTGCTAGATCAATGGCCGGATTGTTACAGCCTGAAAACTTTGAAGAACCTGAACGTAACGTGCTTGAACAGGAGCGTTATATTGTAGGCAATCAGCGACTTCCTTACCTGCAGGAAACGTACTGGCCCACAGTAAAAAATAACAAAGTGTACATGGCAAAGCTCTCCTTTAACAACTGCTCGTCCGGAGGAAGTATCGCTACTGTGGCGGACAATCTTTCTGCCTTTTCACCCGAATTTCAACCCCAGATTCATCAACTCGCTTCCCAGCTTTTACAGTTCAGAATTGATCCGAAATGCTGGACCAATCTGCCGGCGGGAAGTATCTCTGACTCGGAAAAATGTGCCCTAAACACTATGCCTGCGGGTCTGGCAGTTGCAGATTTCCTTCAAAATGTCGCGCTCATGGCGGTGGAGCGGGATATATCAGAATGTCGTATTGTTTCAGGGTCTGTTTCGGCTCATGATCTCCGAAAAAAAAATATCGCTCACTTTCGTTTTGGTTCTGAACATTGTTTTCTTTCCCGCGATTTTTCAAGTTTGGTTAACTGGATGGAAGAATACCAGACGCTACTAGATAAGTATGGCTGTGGAATCACACTGGATTGGAAATCCATTGAGCCGCAATCCCTTTCTCAATATCGAATTTCCCAGCGACAAACAAATCAATCTGAAATTCTGAATGAGGAATCCAGGCACCAGGCGACTGAAGATGCGCTCCTGGACAATACCAATCCGCTCCCCGAACTAATCAGGAGTCTGAGGATGGTAACCAGTATAAAGGATTTGAATTTTGATCTTTTGCAGCAACGAGAAAAAATATTGTACATTCGTGAAATGGAAAACCTGTTGCTTGGCCGAGAAGCAGGCACTGTCGGCAGTTATGATTTTCAGATAGACAGCATTGCCCGCAAACTTGCATGGTCTTTGCCCCAGGAAGTCTTAGGAAACCAGGCGAACCTGTGCCTGATTGAACGTCGCCTTTTTGAAACAAAGAAGGATGAGACTGATCTTTGTAAGCGTTTACAAGGGCTTCGTCAGAAAACAAATGACGCAGTTGCAACACGTAAACGCATCCAGGAGTTGCAGCAAGAAATTGAACGCCTTGAAAAAAGACATCAACAGCTTTTATCTGCAAATACCAATAAGCAACACAAAAGTCAGATGCACATCTTTCTGATACTGTTGAAAGCGCTTCGCAATCATCGAGAGAAACTTAACCTCTGGGTTTACCTGCTGGAATATTGCCGGTTTTCAGGACATACCGACCTGACATTAATTCATAAAGAACTTGAGCAAGTGTCGAAACACGACCCACTAGGGGCTGGCCATATAAGGGCTGTAATCTGTCGCCTTATGGCTAATCAGGCTGTCCAGTGTGCTGTCAACATGTCTCATAAAGATCATTTAATCTATCGGCGTCAGGCCGCATATTCGTATTTGCAAACACTGTTAAGACAACCGGTCACCTTGCCGGAAGATGTAGAGCCCACATGTATGAACGCAATTCCTTGAACTTGATGCAGTGCGGTTTTGGCAGTGCTCTTTTGTATCTTCAGGAGGTGGGGAGCGAACTGATAACTGACAGTGATTTCCGCTTAATGCAACGTCTTTCAGCAAACTGCAAAGCTATTGACTGGTCCGTGTCACCGGAAAAATGGGCGGCAGAGACATTAATCCCTCTTTCGGCATGGGCATGGTGGGCCGAAACAAGGCTCAATTCCCTCATTAAAACAAGCCCGGGGCCAATATGGAAAGCTGCGGTTTGTAAACTCGGGGTCAATGAGCCCTGCACTTGCCCCCTGTTATTTCGTTACCCCCATAATGTAACGCGAGAAGTCAAAACAGCAACAATAATTGATGCATGCCTGGAGAAGGAAGTCTTCACAAAAGAAGAGCGTGCTGGATGGTTGTATGAACTGCTTCAGGGGACTGACCCTGTTCAATATAAAGACAAACGGGGTTCGGCAATCACCCCAGGTGAAGAAAAAATATTCAGGATCATGCAAAAAAACAGTGATAAGCCATGGATACCCCTTGAAAAGTGGGTTTGGTGGATTCGTAAGAAATACAAGGAAAACGTTTATGATCCACGGGTCACCGAATGGACGGCACTTGAACTTGCTGATCAAATAGCGGGAAAAGTGAAAACCTTTGTTCAGGGCGATGGAAACGGTGACTATCCCCTGCATCCTTTGAATATTCTTGTTCCCGAAAAATGGACAAAAGAAAGGAATACCGTTTTGACTTGGGAACACTGGCGAGACCAGATAAGTGAGGAGCCGTTTCTCCTGCAATTAAGGGCAACAGATAGGATTGACGACTATCGTTACAGATTTAATCTGTCCCCAATTGCCAAAACCACCCCTGAAATTGCCATGATCCGGGGCCTTGGTATGTTATTGCTGGGACTGGTAAGTCATTCATTTGACTGGCCTGCAGCATGGAATGTACACGGGCATGAATGGCAGTACTTTCCTTTGGTACGGACCAGAATGCGAAACATTCCATTTTCATCCTGGACACATGGAATCCTGGAGGCTTGTTTTCTTCCCAGTCAACTGGAAACAGCATTGACTGAACCTTCTGTGCCAGCAGGTTATGATGACGATATGGTACTTTATCCGCCGAAAATAATGAATTTAAACATGTTCCAATCCTATATCCAAAAAGCCAGACAGATGTTGGAAAAATATCAACTGACCCTTCAACGTAGTATCCCAAGACAAATTGTACCCGTTCAACTGGAGCACTTTACACGATCGGACTGGATAACTGATATTGGAGAATAATATGCCCGAAACGGAAAATTCACTGACTGATTATCTGCAGCTCGGTCTGATTCAAACAACCACCAATGCCGAAATTGCATGGCAGAATTATCCAAAAATGACGCCCGCTGAGTCTGACCATGCCTGGAGAGAAATCAGACATGGATTCCATATTCTTTCTGAAATGGATGTGCCACCGCAATTTATTCTGCTTCCCGAACTGGCTGTGCCGCTTTGTTTCCGAAGCCGATTGCTGGCACTGTGCAGAAAAATAGGCTCTATCGTTATAGCCGGTATGGATTATACCATGGATCATGCAAACAGCATTGTAAGAAATCAAGCCCTGGTAATCGTTCCCCAGAGATGGCCGGAAAAACAGTCCAGTGAACGATGCAGTACGTTTTACTTTGGAAAAACCTATATTGCCCCTGGCGAAGAAACTGGTATCGGGGATTCCGGGTTTGCTTTCAAAGCCGACCAAACCATCTGGTTGTTTGACGCAGGTCGATTCGGTCGCATTGGTGTCTGCATCTGTTATGATTTTATGGACGTGGAACGATATATGGTTTACCGGGGGAAAATTCACCACCTTTTTGTCCTGGCTTATAATCGTGATGTTGATTCATTTTATCACCTGGCTGATTCGCTATCAAAGACGATTTTTTGCAATGTGGTCATCTGCAACACAGGTTTTTATGGAGGATCCCTTGTCGTAACACCCTACTATGAACCATTCCGCAGGACCCTGTATCGCCATGAAGGCAAGGATCTTTTCACTGTTCAGGTTGTCCGGCTGCCGGTTGCCGATATTGATGCTGCCCAGCAAGGTGACACAGGAAAATATATTGATGAGACCGGCAATCAACATCGTCTGTTTAAGCATTTACCTCCGGGCTATTAAGCATGGTACTGGGCTCGTACTATTCCAGCGCACCATAGGTTGTGTGCTTATCAAAATTGAAAGTCCACGATATATTGAGGATTTTATGCGGTTCAGAATGATACGAGCCCTTGCGCCACCATCCAGACTCACAGGCGCAATATCCGCCGTAAACTATGGCTGCTCAACCGCAAGATCAATCTGATACCCTCCTGAATCAGTCCTTGCAGTCTTCGTCCTGAATTCCCATGGCACCGTTGCCAACCAGATACTGGGTGAGTAGATAAAACGACCTCTTAATTACCTGTTTTTTCCTCTTGTAAGACGGGCTTCCCTTCTCTATACTTAATCCATACCGATCAAGCATTGAACAGGGAGGCGATAATGGCCCCGGAACAGCGAAAAAGACTGGCCCGGCTTCGGGATTTTTTTATGGCCCGATCCGGAAATGATCTATCTTTGGCCTGCACGGCCCTGGCCGATTGGGCTGGGCAGGTATGGGGCGAAACAGACTGGGATGAGGCTGAATTTGCCTTCAACCGTCTCTTTGTCGGCCCCATGGCACTTCAGGCGCCACCCTACGCCTCAATCTATCTGTCGACCGATCCCCGGCTCATGGACGACATAACGCTCAAAGTCCGGCGAATTTACGAAATGGCCGGTCTTGAATCACCCCTGCAGGGGCGTTTGCCCGATGATCATCTTGGCGTGGAGCTGGATGCCGCCTTGGGCCTGTCAGCACTGGCCGAAGACCTGGACGAAGAGGAGCCCCGTGCCCTGTGGGATTATTTTCTCCACGAACATCTGGGGGGCTGGCTGCCGCAATTTATAAACAGAGTACGCAGGGCCGAGGCCAACCACCCGGCCGTGGACCTGGCACTGGATCACCTGGAGGCATGGCTTGCCCACCAGGACATACAATGGGAGGGAAAAACCAATGAGCCAATGGGAAAAAAACGAGATTGAAAAGGCCCTGGACTGCCCTATGACGCGAAGGCGATTCATGAAGTGGCTGACGGCAGCCGGCGTCGCCTCTGCCATGCCCTGCAGCTTTTTGATCCCCAGGGACGCGCAGGCAGCCGGTATTGTGTATGAAAGCGGTTATGAGACCTTTCGCAACGCCTGCCCCAGGAACTGCTACGACACCTGCAGCATCGTCACCTATGTCAAGGACGGGGTGGCCAAATTCGTGGAAGGTGCCAAGGAGTCCACCTTTACCCGTGGCGGGCTCTGTGTAAAGGGCAATTCATATATCAGACGGCTCTACTCTCCGGACCGCATAAAATATCCAATGGTCCAGCAGGGCAGGGGAACGGGAAACTGGAAGCGGGTATCCTGGGACGACGCCCTGACACGGATCAGTGAAAAGTTTTTTGAAATAAACGAAAAAGACGGGTCCATGCTGGGGCTTGCCATGACCAAATACTCGGGCAACTTCGGTATCACCAACTACGGGGTGGAAGGACTGATGTCCTCCCTGGGCTACACCACCCGTCTGGTGGGAACCCCCTGCTGGCCCGCCGGCATCGACGCCCAGAATTACGATATGGGCAACATGTGGTGCAACGATCCCGAAGATATGGTGGACGCCCGGTATGTTATCCTCTGGGGCGTAAACCCGGCCTGGTGTTCGGTCCATACCATGAAGTACATCTACGAGGCCCGGCAGCGCGGGGCCAAGATCCTATGCATTGATCCCGTGCTCACCCAGACCGCGGCCAAGGCCGATGAGTACTGGCAGCTTAACACTGGCGAGGACGGGGCCCTGGCCTTGGGCATGGCCCGGCATATCCTGGACAAAGGCCTGGTGGACCAGGACTGGGTGGCCGAAAACTCAATCGGATTCAAAGAGTTTGCCGACTACCTGAAACAGGAGGTTACCCTGGAATGGGCTTCCGAAAAATCCGGGATTCCTGCCCGGCGCATTGCCCGGGTGGCTGAGGAATTTGCCACGGCCGATCCTGCCACCATCTGGATCGGATACGGCATGCAGCGGCACGTCAACGGCGGGGCTTCGGTACGGTCCATTGACGCCCTGGTGGCCATGACGGGCAATGTGGGCAAGATTGGCGGCGGGGCCAGGTACGGCCATCTCCAGACCTGGGGCTTTAACTACCACGCCATGATCCAGCAGCCCCCCCAAGGGGCCAAGGGATACCTGGGCAAGGCGGCCAAGGGAGAGTTTGATTTTACCAAAAAGTCAGAGGGGCCCGCTTACACCAACCGAACGCTGAACATCAATAAGACCGCCCGGGAGATTCTGGATGCCACGGATCCGCCGGTACGGGCCCTGTGGGTCTCCTGCAAGAACCCCATGAACCAGGATTTTGACCGCAACCTGCTGGAAAAAGCCTTTAAAAAGCTGGAACTTGTGGTGGTTGTGGAGCAGTTTTTCAACCCCACCGTTGAACAGGCCGACATCGTCCTGCCCGTGACCACGCTTTTTGAAGAGTGGACCGTCAACGCAGGGTACTGGCACTACTGGCTTTCCCTGAATGAACAGGCGGTAAAACCCCTTCACGAGGCCAAGTCCAACATTGAAATTGCAGCGGCCCTGTCCAAGAAGATGAATGAACTCACCCCCGGCTCCTGCACCTTTCCCACGGACATCGATACAAAGGACTGGATGGCAAAGGAGTTCAACAAGGGGGTGTACGACCTGTTCGGAATCAACTCTTGGAAGGAGCTTAAAAACGGTCCCCAAAAAGCCAAAACCAACCTGCTGGCCTGGGGTGACGGCAAGTTCGGCACCCCGTCGGGCAAATATGAGTTCAAGTCTGATCTCTGCGCCGAGCACGGCTTCAACGCGCTGCCCAAGTATGTGGCCGGCCGCAAACCATACGATAAGCTGCGCCTTTTAACCCCCCACACCAAATTCGGCCTGCACTCCCAGTTCATCAACCTGGACTGGATGGAGGAGTTCAATCCCAGGCCCTATGTTTATATCCACCCTGAAACCGCCCGGGCCCGGAACATTGCCGAAGGCGACAGGGTCCGGGTGAAAAACAAGACCGGAGAGGTCACCATAACCGCATCTTTGACCGACAACGTTCCAGCCGACGCCATCCTCATGTATGAAGCCTGGTTCAAGAATACCCCCTACAACTGCCAGAATCTGGTGGATGATACCTCTGCAGACATGGGGGGCTATAAAGCTGGTGCCCCGGGCGTGGCCATCCACGATCAATTCGCAGATCTTGTTAAGGCCTAAAGGAGGTATGAAATGAAAAAACAACTCGGCTTTTTAGTGGATTCGGACCGGTGTATCGGCTGCTTTACCTGCGCCATGGCCTGCAAAAATCAGTACCACCAGGAAAACGGTGTGGTCTGGCGGGAGGTCTATCCCTTGAAAGAGGAAATCTATCCCCATAAGGAAAGGGCCTTTTACTCTTTGGCCTGCAACCATTGCGAAAATCCTGCCTGCCTCAATGTCTGCCCAGTTGAGGCGTACTTCAAAAGAGAGAAGGACGGTGTTGTCGTGCACGAGCAGGACAAGTGCATCGGCTGCGGCAACTGCATACGCTCCTGCCCTTACGGGGCCCCCCGGTTCAACCCGGTTCTCAAGAAGGCGGAAAAGTGCAGCCTCTGCCACCAGCGCCTTGATGCGGGGTTAAAACCCATGTGCGTGCTCTCCTGTCCGGTGGAGGCCATCCAGGTCATTGAACTTTCTACCTTAGATACCACGGGTCTTGTGCACTATGCGCCCGGATTTCCAAAACAGCCGTCCCTGAATCCGTCTGTGCGGTTCCGGCTGCCCAAACTGCCTGAAGTGGTAAGGAGGAAAACCCATGAATAGCTATGAAATGCCCCTGGTTCTGTTTACCGTACTCAGCCAGTCCGCCATAGGACTTGTGGTACTATCCGCTTTACGGCAGGTTGGCGGGCCGGATACGGACCTTCGCAGCATTCGGACGGAGTGGCTGGCCGCAGGCTTCGTGCTTCTGGCCGGCCTCACTGCTTCGGTATTCCACCTGGGCCATCCTTCGGGCATGGTCCGGGCCATGACCAATCTGGGAAGGGCATGGCTCAGCCGCGAAGCCCTGACCACGACAATTTTTCTTGCCATGGTGGCCGCAGGCCTTGTCCTCATGCGGAAAAAAAATAACCTCTGGTTTTCCCTGGCCACAGCGGCTGTCGGTTTGCTGGTCCTCATCGCCATGGGAATGACCTATTCTCCGGTCAGTTTTCCCGCTGTCAACAATGCCCTGCCCTTTGTTTTTTTCTCTCTGACCGCCCTGCTTCTGGGCAGCAGTGCCGGACTGATGTTTGTCCCGGAATCGTCACGTCCCATGCTCACCAGGGTTCTTACCGTCAGCCTGATCGTGGCCCTGGTCATTTATCTGCTGGTGCCCTGCATCTGGCTTTCAGGCGGGACAATCATGAAGCAGACGGCAGGGCTCTGGCTGGCCTCTCCTCTGTACTGGACAAGGATCGTCATCGGACTTGTTCTGCCCCTTGCCCTGGTCAAGCTTCTGAAAGGTGCACAGGCCTGGTTGTGGGCCGTCATCCTGATCGGTGAGCTTCTGGGACGGGCCGTTTTTTTTGCCGACACCGTTCATACTGCCGTGAATATGGGAGGACTGTACTAACCATGAATTTTGAGCACCGGCAGCGGACGAGGACCTTTTCCGGTTTATGTCCTCGCCGGCACCTTCCAGTGAGGGAAACTGTGACAATACTTTTGGGGCTCCTCCTTTGGGTCTCCTTTGGTCCTGGGGGGACTGCCTTTGCCCTTCCACAGGGGATAGATAATTGTCCCCTGGTCAATCACACCTATAAAGCCATGCTGGCAGAGGATCAATTGACCGGCACCGTGGGGGAAAAAATCATTCTATCCTTTACCCTGGCACCGCCCCGGCTGCTCCAGGGATTTTTTGTATCCGTGAACATGAAAAAAATTCAATCCCCGAAGGATCTTGCTGCAAAAGGTCCACCCGAAATTCTGACCGGTTTCCCTCAGACTTATATGGTCTTTCATGCACCGGGAGTCTACCGGTATACCGTGATCGTTTCCATGATCTCAAAGGGAAGCTGTGGCGGGGTAAAGGCAGATACCTTATTTAAGGGAGATGTTGAAATCCGCATATCACAAGCCCTTTCTATACGGGGCTCGGCCGCAGTCTGCCTTTGAGGGCCGGAGGTGCGGTTGCGTGTGTGACGTGCACACCGCACTATCCGGAATTACTCATTATAAAAATGGAGTTTCACCATAATACGAAGAAGAACGCATTGCAGATTAATTTTGCATTTTATACCCCAATCGTATATCGTCAAAGTATTTCCGCAATGTTATCATAAATTCGTAACAATTATGAGGAGATGAACATGTTAAATATCCCACATAGAATCAAACTGGTCCTATGGATCTGTGCCCTCGTGATAACAGGGTTTTTCGTGATTCAGATTTTCAATGGCGATGCCCAATATCCTGAAAAAGCACAAAAGCTATTTTATCTTGCCATTATATTAAGTGTGATGAATCTCATCCTTCTAAAGCTGAACTACAGCAAGCAGCGATTGATTTTCTATCTGGAAGGATCATTGGATGCAATGGCTTTCCCAGTGACCACTACAGATATGAATATGAAATGGGTATTTGTTAACAAAGTCACGGAAACATTGTTAGCTCAACACAATTTAAATAAAAGAAGTGTAATTGGAAAACATTGTTCAAATTGGCAAGCCGATATCTGCGAAACAGAAAACTGTGGGGTCAGCTGCCTTCGAAAGGGGAAGCAGACGACTCATTATAATCAAGAATATCCTGATGCACCCAGCACATATATGCAGGTCGATACACACTATATCAAGGATGATACTGGAAAAAAGATTGGTCATGTGGAATTGGTCACCAATGTCGATTCAATGAAACAATTATCAGAAACTGCTAAGATCCTAACAGCATCCTCTGAGTCTTTGCTTGAAGTATCAAAGCAGTTTGGACAAAATTCTCTTGATACGTCACAAAGATCTGATTCCGTGGCGGCAGCATCTGAAGAGATGAGTTCAAATATGCAATCCATGTCTATCGCCATGGAAGAAACAACGATGAACATGAATCATGTAGCATCAGCAGTTGAAGAAATGAATGCAACCATTGGTGAAATTGCAAAAAATTCTGAAAACGCACGAAGTATGACAAATCTCGCTGTGGAGCAGGGGAAGAATGCGTCTGTTCAAGTAAGCAAACTTGGTGACTCAGCAAAGATGATAGCCAGTGTTACCGAAGTCATTTCAGACATTTCAGAACAAACAAATTTGTTGGCATTAAATGCCACCATCGAAGCTGCCAGAGCAGGAGACTCCGGTAAAGGGTTTGCTGTTGTTGCCGCAGAGATAAAAGAACTTGCAAAGCAAACATCGGATGCTACTGAAGAAATCAAACGAACCGTTGAAACTATTCAGACTTCAACCGACGGTACCGTCTCTGAAATTGAGAACATATCAGATGGGATAAATGAAATTAATGATATTGTTTCTTCTATTGCCTCTGCTGTTGAAGAGCAGGCTGTTACAAGTCAGGAAATCGCCAAAAATGTCGGGAATGCCTCTTCCCGGGTCACCGAGATAAACGATAACATAAATCAGAGTTCTTCGGTATCAACAGAAATTGCTGAAGATATTACTGTTGTGCATGAGTCTGCGAGCCAGATTGCCCAAAACAGCTCTAAATTGACATCCAAGGCAGAAGAATTAGCGTCCTTAGCTAAGAAGTTATCTGCTATGGTCAGTGATATTTAACTAAAAGTATCATTGTGTGGCACTGGGCCTCTAACGTTCGCATAATCAAGCATTGTAATAAAGCGCCAGTTTAACTTATTGGTTTAGGCCGCTCTCTGCATGGATAAGATACCTTCGAGAGAAAGCGATTTTGCTAATATTCCCAAAGTAACATCGGGAACCTCTCTCGTCGTCCAATGCGAACGGGCATAGTTGTGAATTATTTGATGAACATCCAGTGTCCTTTGTAAGCTCTTTGCCGTTTTTGCATAAGTGCTTGTATTCCTATACAAAAAAGTGTGGGTGGGTTCCAATGCGACCATCCTTCAGGGTGTCACAATCGGGGATGATGCCATTATCGCCGCAGGGGCCGCGGTAACAAAGGATGTCGCCTCGGGTACGATTGTGGGCGGGGTTCCGGCAAAATTTATTAAAATCGTTGCCGAAGCGGAAAAAAAGGGCTCCGGACAGTAAGGGAGGGTAATTATAGCCCCCAACGTCTTTTATGCAACGTTGGGGAGGGGAATCATTTTAAGTTGTCTCATTGACGCAATGATTTTTTAAAGGCAGTGAAGCCGTAAATACCAAAACACAGTGAAACCATCTGCTGTCCGAACAAAAGCGGTTTGTTCTGCATGAACATCAGCGTTCCCATGCCGGCGTTCATAAGAATGAAAAACAGCCAGCCGTTGGAATTATTCTTTGCAAGCAGATAGCTTCCCATCAGGAAACCTGTAACCACACAGATTTCCAGCCACTGTGAAATGCTTGTGATTCCGCCGTAATCCATAATGCTGTACCCGATGCCCAAAACCAGAAATCCATAAGTAATCCAAGACACGACCCTGTCCCAACTTCTGTCCGGTACTTTTTTGTCCTTCCATACATTGTAAAACCCGAAGACCATGGCCGGCAGCCCCCCGGCTTCAATGGAAGCTGCCATCCAGTCATGATGCATCACCAGAATGATGACCCAGGCAGGCACCCCTGTAATGTAAACCATCCACCCGAAAAGCTTGAAGGATTTTAGCTCTCTGCCTCTGCGGCCCTCGGCCATGGCAAACAGGATTTTGTTAACAAGATAAAATCCCCCGCCCCAGGCCTGTAGTATCATTTCCATATTCTTAAGATCAGCTCTGTTTTTACTTGTATGTACCCCGGTATTTCAAACCTCTTTGGGTGTTTTCAGACATTATATCCCTTTTTTAAACGGACAGGGTCAACCGTGTGTTTATTTTCTCCGGCCTGTGAATGATTGCTCTCACCATTTTTCAGCATATACACCAGCGACCAGCCAGGTTCGGGATGAATATGGCAGTCGTGGGCATATACATGAAGCCGGTTGGTTTTGTCCACGGCAAATAGCAGCAGGGCCTTGGATCCGTGTTTTTCTGTGAACTGCGCCATGGTAAATTTTTGGGTCAGCTTTGTGGTGATGATATGTCCACCCCGGGCCAGATCCGTGGCCATGGCAGGATATGAAGCGGTCTCGCCAAACAGGATTCGTCCATGATTTTCGATGGACATCCGGTCCGCCGTTGACCGGTTATCTTCGGTCCGGGATTGCAGAATATAAATTTTATCCGCCCCGAACTCCAGGCGATAATGAATGGCCACGGCCACGTTGGCCGCCTCATGGGGAAACAGGGCAAGGACCCCCCGGATGCCCACAAGGGGAATATGCCGGTCCGCATGTTCGGACACGGGATTGCCGAAATAGGTGGGCAGCCCTTCGTTTTTGGCTTTCATCACCTGGTCCCACCCGGTATCGGCCAGCTGAATTTGAAACCCCAGATCCATCAACGCCTTGCCGATGGCGCGGGCCAGGCGGTTGGCCCCGAAGATGACAAAACCGTTGGGGGTGGGCTCGGCCACCTTAAGCCATCGCGCAATGGGGCGCGCCGTAACACTTTGTACGACGACCGTGGAGATAATAATAAAAAAGGTCAGGGGGACCAGGACGCCGGCGTCCGGGTAGCCCGCCTTTTCAAGCTGGGTGGCGAACAGGGCTGAGATCGCCGCCGCAACGATTCCGCGGGGGGCAATCCAGGCCAGCAAATGCCGTTCGGGCCAGGTAAGGGTTGAGCCGATACTTGAGACCATGATGTTCATGGGCCGGGCCAGAAACTGAATGGCGATGAATAAAAATCCCATTCCCCAGCCCAGGGCCACCAGGTCATCAATGCACAGCCGGGCGGCCAGCATGATAAAAAGGATGGAAATCAGCAGGATGCTGATGTGTTCCTTGAAATCCAGAATATCCCCGATGGGCACATCCTTCATGTTGGCCAGCCAGATGCCCATGACGGTGACGGCCACCAGTCCTGCCTCATGCTGCAGATGGTTGGAAAACACAAATGCGCCAAGCACCAGGGAGATGGCAAACAGGTTGTGCATGAATTCGGGAATCCAGTGCTTGCGTATGGCCATGCCGAAGCTGTAGCCGCACACCATGCCGACGGCCGTGCCCGTGGCAATCAGCCGGACAAATACCAGGATGGTGTGCCCCATGGCCTGCTGGGCTGATCCGGATATGATGAATTCATAGGCTAAAACCGCCATGGCCGCGCCGATGGGATCGACAATGATGCCTTCCCATCTGAGAATATTGGCAATGTTCTGGTTGGGTCGGACCGTGCGCAGCATGGGCACGATCACGGTGGGGCCGCTCACGGATGTGATGGCCCCTAACAGCACACTGATATGCCAGGACAACCCCAACCCCAGCCGGGCGGCCAGGGCTGTGATGATCCAGGTGACCAGCATCCCGAATGAGACCATGTTCCGGACCACCATATGGAGCCCTCGAATCTCCGAAAAATTCAGGGTCAGACTGCCCTCAAACAAAATCAGGGCCACGGACATGGAGACAAAGGGAAAAAAGAGATCCCCCATCATTTTTTCGGGATTTAAAATTCCCAGCACAGGGCCGGCCAGGATGCCGGTGATCAAAAGAAAAACAATTCCCGGTATTTTTACCCGCCAGGCCACCCATTGACAGGCCGTGGCTGCGACCAGGATACCTGAGATCTGTATGAGCGTGTATTCATTCATTTTGTTTTCAGCTGTTCTTTTTCATTGGCAATTGGATATATCTTTTATTTACATGATTTGCGGGCTAATGTTACCCCACCAGGTTTTCATTGACAAGGCCAAAGCCGAGAGCCTAAACTAACCGCGTTGCGAAGAATCATTGCGCAGCATTCCCAAAGAGTACGCCTGAAAGGAGAGCACAAAAGAGTCCGAATATCAATTTCACAATTAGAAAAAAAGGAGGGGGAATGGACAGAAGGAAATTTTTAAAACTCTCGGCCGGTGCGGGCGCCTTTGCACTGTTAAGTATGACCGGTATCGGCTGTAAAGGCCCTGGGGGACGAATGGTGATCCAGGATTCTCTACCCTACAAAGCCAATGCCCTTGAGCCGTATATTTCTGAACGAACCGTTCTCATTCATTATGGCAAGCACCAGGCAGGTTATGTGAAGAAAATGAACGTAATGATTAAGGGAACCGTCTATGCCGACCTGGATATTGAGACCATTATCCAGAAAAGCTACGGCAACGCCGATGAGGCCGGTATTTTTAATAATTCCGCCCAGGTTTTCAATCATACCTTTTATTGGAAAAGTATGAAACCGGGCGGCGGCGGTGAGCCGACCGGTACCCTTGCCGAAAAAATCCAAGCCGACTTCGGCAGTTACTATGCATTCAAAAAAGCCTTTTCTGATGCCGCGCTCTCCCAGTTCGGCAGCGGATGGGCATGGCTGGTCAGGGACCCCGAAGATGATAAACTGAAAATCATCAAAACCTCAAACGCTGATACCCCCATTGCCCAGGGCCTGACGCCGCTTCTTACCATTGATGTGTGGGAACATGCATATTATCTGGATTATCAGAACCGCAGGGCAGACTATGTAAATACATACCTGGAACATCTGGTTAACTGGGAATTTGCAGAGGCCAATCTGGCCGGGTAAACTTTCAGGGCTTGATCATAAGATCGGCCATATTTTGTAGGGGCAATCCCCCTGTGGTTGCCCCTGTTCGGGTCGGCACAGTGGCGGGGCAGGCACAGGGACCTGCCCCTACAATGGCCTTAGAACCAATCCCTCCCTTTTTACGTACCATATATCATGCACAGGAGAATTTAACGATGAAAGACGATTTTCACCCTAACATCATGGCCTATTTAAATGATTTAAAGACAAATAAAAAAGCCCCTTATCCCGAGCAGATGAATAAGGACGAAGTGTCCACGGTTATCGACCTTGCAATCCACGCCACAAATTCAGAGTCAATGGGTGGCGGCATCGCGGGGTATGAGACGCTTCTCGGACAAATCAGTCGTCGAATGTCAGTGGATCACGGTGAGAAACCGGTAATCCAGTCTTTAAAGCAGATTATAGGACAGTTGGAGGCAATGGCTGAGTATGCCCGTCAAGTCGATGAAGAAGAAGCGGGATGCAAAAGCAATGAAGGTTCGTTTTAACAAAGAAGATTAGCAGTACGAGGTAGATGCCCGTTACGCCGGGGGACCGGATCAAGCCGTCCCCCGGGCTTAAATTGTATGTGTTATCGTAGATCGAATACAGAAACCTGATTGTCTCCCACGTTATATCCAATTGTATTTCAATAAGTTGTTCAATTTCCCCACTTGATAAAATCTAAAGAGCCAGCGAAACATGCTCCCCGATAAAAATAATGATAGGCGCAATACGAAAATAACGTCGCAGAAAAAAATATATCAACCAGCGGGTATCGATTTTGATATACCGGCAGCCGAAAAATAAGATTAGGCTTCTAATTGAATATACATATCTGATATATCTAAGGCCAAATCACGGGCACCAACCCCAGGATTGAAGAGAACAACCCAATATGAACGAGGACAGAAAATGAACAAAGAACAGGAAAAGCTTAAAAGCATTTACATTGGCTACCACCCCCGGACGCATGACGGTAGCTCTCCACAAACACGCAATCTCAGTGACTCCATTGAAGTAATGGACGCCTTCAACAAAAGGCAGGAGAAGGGGAGATTTCGGGCCGAGGTGGTCGAAATAGCCTACAGTGATCTTTGCGCCGTTGCCGTTATGGAAACAACCATCGACAAAGTCTGGCAGTACATCTGATTGGATCAATTTTTATGCTTGCTCCTGAATAACGGCCATGGGCCAGCCTAACCTATCATCGCCCAGGCTATCCCCTCAACAAAGCATGAAAGAACATTAGTAAATTATTGACACTTTCATATAAAAAGGAACCGGGCCTTCACACATTGTGAATCGCCCGGTTACAAAGGGGAGAGAAAAGAATTATGTTAAATTGAAGGGCTGTTGTTAGCATCCTTCAATGGATAATTTCTTTATATCACCCGCAGATGACCTGAACCTTACTCGAAGATTACCAGTTGATTAGAATTTTAGAAAAGCAGATAGGTCTCTGTTTTTCAATTTAGAAAAAAGTACTTTATTGCATTATTTGCAAAATTGTATGTTCATTGCAATTTCATGGATCTTATTGTCACCTATTTGTAGACGGCCTTCTCATCCCTCTCCTAATGCATTAAAAAAATAAAAAATTTTAATACATGCAAAATTGTATGTTTTTATATAGTTTCATGTGCTTCATATGCTACATATTTGTAGATAGTCGTCTTTGTATTCTCGTTTGTTCTTTGTTGTATGTAGACGTCTTTTGCAAATATCATATAAAATTATATGGTTATCCATTCGCTGTTTTTATTCACAGCGGTGGCATGAATATTGAAAATTTTCAGAATAGGGGAGGCAGGATATTTTGGGGACCAGCGTTATTTTCCCATAAATATGGAAAGGGGCGGAAAATAGTCGTCGGAGAGGCGTGGTCCGGAGACGATGGAGATTTTTCCAAGGATGTTCAAGGCCATGGCAACAATAGGCGCGCAGATTAGGCGCCGCCGATTCAGACAACAAATTTGAGTGGCTTAATCAGGGAGATTGCAAATGCTTGATGTAAAACATGCAAGATATGAACTCGTGATAACGATGGACAGAGCGCCGTTTGATTTATTGATGAAGTGCTCTGGTCAAAAGGATATGACGGAATGGAATGTGTGGAGAAAGCACAACCCCGATCATCCGGTGCTCCTGCAAAATTTAAATCTGGAGAAGGCCTATCTCCGGGGAGCCGATCTGCATGGTGCTGATTTACGGGGAACGAACCTTCGTGGTGCAGATTTAAGTGGTGCTAAACTTTGCGACGGCAGCCGACGTTGGGCTGATCTGAGTGGCGCTGATTTGAGAGAGGCGGATCTTTGCCTGACGGATTTTAGGGGCGCCACGCTCATCGGGGCAAATTTTAGCCGCGCATATTTGTATTATACCAACCTGAGCTGGACCAACCTGAGCTTCGCAAATTTCTACGATGCCGATCTTTGGGCCTGTATGTATAAGTCGGTTCTTATCTCTGTCGATCTGGATCAAGCGAACAGACTCGTCAAATATTTTACAAAGAGGGCATGTCAATTAGAGGGAACATATAAATGCTTTCTCGATATTACCCAAAAATCACAGGAGCTATCCAATGCGTTGGGGCATGAACCGGAATTAGATCTCATTGTCGTTTAACAAAGAAAAAAGAGGGATTGATTCTAACGTTGGCCATTGTGGAGGAAGGCCACTGTGCCTGACCTAACGAGGGCAACCACAGAGAGGTGCCCCCACAAAAGATGGCCGATCTTATGATCAATCCCTAATTTACGTTTCTAATCACTTCCCGCTGCCTTCTATATCCTGGGTTCCCTGGGTGAAATAATATGCGAACAATATGGGAATAAAGGTCACCGCAAGGATGAAAACGGCCACCACGTTTGTCACGGGGCGTTGCCTTGGGCGCACAAGTTCCGTGAGCATCCAGATGGGAAGGGTGGTTTGCTGGCCTGCGGTGAATGTGGTCACAATAACTTCGTCAAAGCTCAATGCAAATGCCAGCATGCCGCCGGCCAAAAGGGCTGTGGCAATGTTGGGCAGCACGATATGGTAAATGGTCTGGAGTCCGTTTGCCCCCAGATCCATGGACGCTTCGATCTGGGATGCAGACAGCCGCCTGAATCGTGCCACGGCATTGTTGTACACCACCACAATACAGAACGTGGCATGGCCCAGCACAATGGTCCAGAAACTGAACGGGACGTGACCGAGGTGAAATGCGCTGCGCAGGGATATGCCCGTGATGATGCCCGGCAGGGCAATGGGCAGGATGATCAGAAGCGAGATGGTTTCCCTGCCGAAAAACTTCTTCTTATATAACGCCGCAGCTGCAAGGGTGCCCAGTATCATAGCGATAAGCGTTGAGGTGCAGGCCACCCGCAGGGACAACAAAATGGCATCCCAGATATCCTGGCGGTGAAAAGCCACGGAGAACCATTTGAGGGTAAGCCCGGGCGGGGGGAACTGGTAGGATTTATCCTCGGTGGAAAAGGCATAGAGCAGGATAAACCCAAACGGGATATGGAGAAACAGCAGTCCCATTGCCGTTGATATTTTTAAAAACAGCGGAGATTTATTATTTTGTCTTGAGTGATTGTGTCGTTTAAAGCGCATCAAATGCCCCCAGTCGTTTTGCTATGGTCAGGTAAGCCGCCATGATAATTATGGGTACAACTGAAAAGGCCGCCGCCAGAGGAATGTTACCGGCAATTCCCTGGTGGGCGTATACGGCCTGACCGATGAAGAATCTGGATGATCCGATGATTCCGGGAATGATGTAGTCGCCCAGGGTCAGAGAAAAGGTGAAAATCGAGCCTGCCACCACCCCGGGGAAGGCCAGGGGAAAGATCACGGTCATAAAAGACTTGCCCGGCGATGCCCCCAGATCCGCCGACGCTTCGATCAACGAGGCGGGCACCCGTTCAAGGGAGGCCTGGATGGGCAGAATCATATAGGGCATCCAGATGTAAACAAATACCAGGAAGGTCCCGATATAACTCACCGACAGGGATGATCCGCCCACCACAGGCAGGGCCAGCAGCCCGTCCAGAAACCATGAGAGCCCGATTTTGGCAAAAATCCAGCTTAAAATACCCTCCTTGGCAAGAATCAGTTTCCATGAATAGACCCGGACCAGATAGCTGGACCACAACGGCAGCATCACCGCAAGATAGAGCAGGGCCTTCATGCGCCCTTTGGCATACCTGGCCATGAAATAGGCGATGGGAAAGGCGATCAGAGCCGATGCCAGGGTTACGGCACCTGCCATGGCGGCGGTTCTGAAAACGATGTCCATATTTGCCGCAGAAAAGAGCTGGCCATAGGTCCCAAGGGTCAGTTCCCGGTTGATCATCCCGCTGAACGGATCAATGGAGAAAAAGCTTTGCAGCAGCAGGGAAAAAAGGGAACCGATATAGACCACACCCAGCCAGAGCAAGGGAGGTATGAGTAAAAATCCCAGGAAAACCAACGGCCGCCGGTAAAAAAAGGTGGAGATTTTTTCCAAAACCGCCTGCCGGGAAGATTGTCTGAATTTCATTGTTGCATCAAGGGTCATGTTATTTATGTGCTCCCTTAAATTCACGGGTATCGTCCCGGTGCCACATGACAGTTTTTTCCGCCCCCAGGCAGATATGTTCCGGCAGGGTGCCGTCCGTTGAATCATGGGGCTGGATCAGGACCAGATTGGTTTCGTCATCAAGGGTCAGCGTGATTGAGGAGCCTGATCCATGGTAGTGGATGTCAGTGATTTCCCCCCAAGTGGACACATGGTTTGGGGGGAGGGGGACGTTGTCAGGTGCGAATTTTATTTTTTCGGGCCGTACGGCAAAGGCGGCCGCCGCACCGGTGATTTTTTGCGCCGTTGATTTTTTAATGACGTTGGCATTACCCACAAAATCTGCCACAAACGCTGTGCGGGGATATTCATACACATCCTTGGGCGTTCCGATCTGTTCAATTTTGCCTCGCCGAAACACCGCCAGCCGATCGCTCATGGAAAGGGCTTCATCCTGGTCGTGGGTGACATAAATAAAGGTAATGCCAAGCTCCCGCTGCAGGGCTTTCAGCTCGATCTGCATCTGCTTTCTTAACTTGAGATCCAGGGCGCCCAGGGGTTCATCCAGCAGCAGTACACGGGGTTGATTGATCAGTGCCCGGGCCAGAGCCACCCGCTGGCGCTGACCGCCGGAAAGCTGGGAGGGCCGTCTGCTGCCCATATCCCCGAGTTTTACCAGGGTGAGCATCTCTTGTGCCTTCTGGGTATACTCCTTTTTTTTTACCCCTTTAACCATCAGACCGTAGGAGACATTTTGAAGGATCGTCATGTGGGGAAACAGGGCGTAATCCTGGAATACCGTATTGACGTTACGGTTGTATGGGGGGATTCCGTCGGCCCGGGTGCCGTGGATTAAAATGTGGCCGGATGTGGGCGTTTCAAAGCCTGCGATTAATCTCAGGCTTGTGGTTTTCCCCGACCCCGACGGGCCGAGCATGGAGAAGAACTCCCCGTCCGCCACATCAAAGCTGACATGCTCCAGGGCATGGACCGCGCCGTAATAGCGGCAGACATCTGTAAATCTTATTGCGTAATTGGGTTCCATTTTTTATCTAACATTCTTTCTTTTTTTTAAAGAAAATACAGCCCGGCATAATACCGGCCGGGCTGTTGGCTTGGGCGTACTGGACGGTCTAACGTCCGCCAAGGATGGCAATGTAGTCGGTCACCCATTTATAGTAGGGTTCGCACCTGTCCTGGCTCTTGCAATTGGCCACCGGGGTACGCCAGAAGCTGATTTTTTCAAAATTATTCAGGCCGTTGGTGGCACATCCGTTTTCCCCCAAAAGCGCATTGCCCTGGCAGGCATCAAGCACCACCGGCACACTGCCGAACCAGGAGGCCAGATCACCCTGCAGTTTTTTGTTCAAGGACCATTCCAGCCATTTGTAGGCCAGGTTGGGATGGGGCGCATCGGCATGGAGCATGGTGGTGTCGGCCCAGCCTGTCGCGCCTTCTTCGGGAATGGTGCTGGCGATGGGCTGACCCTTGGACTGCAGGATGTTCACCTGGAAGGGCCAGGCCGAAGAGGCGACCACCCCTTCGTTGGTAAAGTCGTCAATCTGAACAAAGGCATCATGCCAGTAGCGGTTAACGATTTTACGCTGCCCGCGCAGAATTTCCACGGCGGCCTTGTACTGGGTTTCATTGAGTTCGTAAGGATCTTGGATACCAAGTTCAGGTTTGTGCTTTTTCAGATAGAGGGCGGCGTCGGCAATGTATATGGGGCCGTCAAAGGCCTGGACCCGGCCTTTGTTTGATTTGCCGTCCGAAAGGGTCATCTCCTCAAACACCACGTTCCAGGATGTGGGCGGTGTTTTAAACACCTCGGTGTTATACATGAGCACATTGGCACCCCATTGGTAGGGCACACCATAATGTTTGCCGTTGACCGTGTGCCAGGGCGCGTTCTGAAGTCTTGCATCCACCGTATTCCAGCTTGGGATCAAGGCGGTGTTGATCTCCTGGACCCGCTTGCCTGCGATCAGCCGCAGACTTGCATCTCCGGAAGCGGTTACCAGGTCAAATCCGCCTTCATTCATCAAGGCGACCATCTCATCGGATGTACCTGCGGTTTTCACCCGGACTTTGCAGTTGTATTTTTTTTCAAACTCCGTGACCCAGTCATAGGCGGGATCTGTCTCACCGCGCTCGATATATCCGGGCCAGGCGACAATATCCAGGGCATCCTCCAGGGGGCCGATTTTTTCCATGGGGCCTGCCATGGCGGACAGCGGCAGGTAAAATGAGACCAGCAGCGTAACAAATAGTGCGGTTATATGTTTGGGCATGTTTTCTCCTTTTCACAAACAAGTGGGTATAAAATTTGTCCAAATCAGTTGATTTGATTGAATAAAATCAAACCAGATCAAGGACGGAATATCAATGGGAAAGGTTGGCAGTATTTTGGGGGGATAATTCTACAATTTGTCAAATGCCAATAGATAAGTTTGCAGATTGACCTGCCTGTTCCTGATTTTAAATTTACGCCTTAAATTTTTGCGGTGGAAGTTGACTGAGTTGGGTGCAATATCAAGAATTTCGGCAATGTCCTTGGACGGATGCCCGGACCGGATCAGTGAGGCTACCTGCAGCTCCTGGGGGGTCAGATATATCCCCGCGGACTTTGTCTGGGTCATGAACGGGGAGATGACGTCCTTCAGGTTATTTTTGATGATTTTGAGATAGGTCTGCTGTTGCGGGGTCAGTCCCGTTTGCTCAAGTTTCTCAAAATAGGGGGAGATCAGGTGATTCACATTTTGAATGATTTTTTTCTCGGTTTGTTTTTGTTCCATTCCCCGCTGTTCAAGCAACGCCCGAAGCGCCCGGTTGGCCTCTTCAAGATCAATCTGGTTAAACGTCTTGTCCCCGTCATGCATGTTCCTTTCAAGTATTTTTCGTTTTTTGATTTCCTGCTGGAGTTTAACCTTGTCCATCTCCCGTTGGATGGCCAGGGCAAACACCGCGGCCAGTCGTTTGACCCCTTTGAGCTCGTAATCGGTATATCCGTTAATGGTATTTGCCACCGAGATCTGACCGTACACTTTATCCCCGATGATGGCCGGTACCGAAAGAAAGTTGCGCAGTTTGATATGCTTTTCCGGGGTGCCTGTTGAGGCTTCATGGGTCTGGGGGCTGTTGGTGTAAAACGCTTCTCTGGTGTTCAGGCAATGGCCCCACAGGGTCGGATATTTGCCGTCGGGTCCCACTGGAAAAACAATACCTTTTTCATAATCGCTGATTTTGCAGGAATCCCCCATCATCCCTGTCAGGGTATGGCACAGGTTGTTCTTGGTCTGGGGATCAATGGACGATACATATCCGCTTTCACTTTTGGTGAACACCTTTGCGTAATTGAGAACAATATTGGCAATGCCGGGCAGCGTCGCATTGGAGGTGACAAGGGCGTAGGATAATTCCGTCACAGCCGAATTGGTCTCAATTTCAAACACTCTCTGGTTTTCCTCCCAGGAGCGGTTGGAGAGCAGTTCCTCTATGGTTTTCAGTCTCTGTCCAAGCTGCGACACCTCTTGCTTCAGGGTGTTTTGAATGTCTGCGTTCACTGTGTTCTTCTGTTTTGTCCTGTATTGCTTTTTTCCGGATTCTTCTGGAATAGGCGTTTTGCCTTGCACATGTAGCCGGTTTAATTGAGAATCTTTAGCAAAATGCGGGTCATGTTGAAGGCGGCGTTTGTAACGCACTGAAAAGAGAGATTATTTCTGGTCGGGCAGTGGTTTGAAGTGCAGAAAATCAAAGATTAAATGGAAAGTTTTTCATTTAAAATAACACAAATGAGGATGATAAATTTCATTAATGTGATATTTATCATGAGATGAATGTTTTTTTTGAAAGGCGATTTATTGGAAAGTCTATAACGTTGCCAATCTAAAACTCATATCATTTTTACGGGCAATCATTTTATCCACCAATTTTTCACTGCCGCCATTTTCAATGATCACATCACTAATTTTTTGGTCCGAAATTTTAGTCACTGAGTGAACTGAACAGTGTAGCTGTTCAGGGGTCATATCAGAAAATAGTTTCATTGCATGGGGGTTGTTTGGGTCATTGCGCATCACATTCAGCTCGTCAACCCGGGTGCCAAACGTTTTTCCTTTTGGATCTCCATAGGCACGAAACTCAAGTGCGCCGCCGACATCCAGCGTTAAGACTTTACCATTGGCTACACCCTGGTTGTCACCGGCAAATCCCGCGGCATCCCAGTTCGCTGTCCAGGCATGGACGGCAAACCAATGCTGGGCTTCTCTGCGTTCATTTTCTGAGAACTGAGAGATATTTTTTTTATCAAGTTCGACCCATTGGGTTACGATCTGGCAGGGATCAATACTAGGAAGGTAATGAAAAACCGGCGCTCCGGCTAGCTGATAAAGCGTTGCCGCCAAAAATTCATTACGGGCATGCATGGGGGTCTCCAGCATTTTTACATAGTATTTCTGCCCGTCACCATCGCTGTAAATCCCTGCAGGGTTTGTTCCTAACTGCCCGCCAACCCGCTCCATGCCGGTAATATCAATTGGATCTGTTTTTGAATTCATTTTAAGGATCTTCATTAATCGCTGTGGTTTGTTTCACCAATGCTAACTGCGTGTAGGTTTCAATGGCTCCGGATCGTGCTCTGCGCACCATTCTGATGGCCTTTTCCGGCTCAGTTCCCAACTCGACCAAGAGACGCGCAGCCATCATCCCGGCTCTTCCCAGGCCACCTTTACAGTGAACCAGTATATTCTCCCCCTGACACAAACGATGGCGGATTTCTTTACCATAAATAAGCCAGTTTTGCTCAAATTTATCATCAGGCACAGAATAATCTATAATAGGTAAATGAATCCACTTCATGCCTCGATCCTCTACTTCCTCTCCCAATGTCGGCACTTTCAGGTCTATCATTTCGGCAGTTTCTATTAAGGTAAGTACGAGACTTGCACCCCAGTCTTTTATTACATCTAAATCAAGCCCCAGATTTCTGGCCCAAACACCTGTGACAGCATAGAGGTCATGTTTTCCCGGACAAAAAGTGATCCCAATCTTTCCACTGTCGGTGCCGGCCTGAACTTCAGCAATCTGAAGCGGGTGTGAATGGCTTGTTCTTGCTACCATGCTAATTTCCTAAGGGCAAATAGGTAATCGGTTTAATGTAAACGTAGAAATACCCTGGAGCAAAATATGGACCATAGATGAAATCGATTTTATAATGTGCTAAAATGATAGCTGTTTGGGTGTAATGAACGATTTTCTTCGGATGTTGTTTGCTGAGTATTTAAGATTATCGGCTTTATAAAACAACATAAATGAAATAATTATATTACAATAGTGTGATAATTTGTTTGTTGAATGAATTTGTCTTGGAGTTAACTTTCCGGCAAAATATTAAAGGTTGAGCAAAATGTAACGATCAATTAGTAAGTTAGCGTCGTTTCCCCCTTCACGATGTATCTTTAAATTATAAGGGCAAAGCCAAATGGGACATATAAACACATCTGTTGACCGATTAATTAAAATCGTTCAGCAGGGCGGAAGTATCCGAACCGGTATTGATGTCTACAATTCAAAAAAAATAAAAACAATTGATAGGTATAGCATAATCAACGATGTGAATATTTTGCTG
This sequence comes from uncultured Desulfobacter sp., assembly GCF_963666145.1. Taxonomy (NCBI): domain Bacteria; kingdom Pseudomonadati; phylum Thermodesulfobacteriota; class Desulfobacteria; order Desulfobacterales; family Desulfobacteraceae; genus Desulfobacter; species uncultured Desulfobacter sp. The sequence goes on from NZ_OY762614.1 coordinate 3,885,581, forward strand.
AAATTAAAGGCCGAAGGGATTGACGCTCTTCCTATCAGCCGTAAATTAGGGGGCGGTACATGGGATAATGAAGGTACGGAGTTAAAGCTTATGCGGGGGGACAAGGCGCCTCTCATCGAACAAGACGGCGTCCCTGAGCTTCCTGAAATTGATAAAAAAATAAAAAAAATTGAAGAAATTAGAAAAGAGGCCAGTGTCAAATTTGAGAATGCAAAGAAAAACATAAAAAAAGTTATCTCCGATATCAGAGATACGGGAGGGGAATTTGATTATGGCCAAGTGGAAAATACCGTAACCGAATTATTGGACTTTATAAATACCGATGAAAGCGCCTTTTCATTATTAACCCGTGAAATTTTCAGCTATGACGACTATCTTTATAACCACTCCATTAATGTCTGCACCATCGGAACACCGGTAATCAAGCATTTCATCAACAAATACGGTACGCAGTTCGGGCTGGATGATCCGGAAAAAATCAAAGAGATTTCCATTGGTTATTTTATGCACGATGCTGGAAAAGTTTTAGTTCCCGAAGAAATATTAAATAAAAAAGGACCGTTAACTAATGAAGAATTTGAAATAGTCAAAACCCATTCGTATAAACTGGGGATGCAGGTGTTTGAGAAGAATCATCTCCATGATCCCCTGATCACTGATTCGGTTCGATGGCACCATGCCCCAATGTTCAAGGATGAAGGGCGATGTTATCCCAATGACGTGGACGCCGAAGACGTTCCTCCCCATGTGAAGGTTTGTAAATTAGCGGACATCTATGACGCATTGACATCTGTACGATGTTATAAAAGCGCTTTTAATCCCATTGAGGTGGTTACTGAGCTGTTCACTAAATATTCAAAAAAAAGCAAACTGGTGCAGAAGGTGCTCCTTTCATTTATCAGCGTGGTGGGGATATACCCGCCGGGAAGCGTGGTGTATTTAAACAGCGGCCAAATGGCTTATATAATAGATTCTAAAGGACCCATCGTATTGGTTTTCACTGATGATTGGGAGATGCCTTTAAGTCGTCAACCAGATCCCATTGACCTTTCAAGTCCCAATAGTGTTGCAGACGGCTTAAAAATCGATCATAGGCGGCCTATGGCCACGCCGCTGTATGTGTATAATAAGTTGCCTATAGGGCTAAGAGAAATGATTTTTTCTAAATAATGTCGATGACTGCTTGATAGATGTCGAAGAAAGATTGGTTTGATTGGAAAAGATGAACAGGATAAAGAACACGTTAACATTCAATATCCTGCCCATCTCTGAGATATTTTCAATCCCGATTAGAACTTTAAAATCAGGACGAACTGTAAATTTACTTACTCATTGGGAAGGGCGTTCAGCTCTTCCAAGGTAAATACAGGGCCGTCTTTGCAGACAAATTTGTCCCCAAGGTTACAGCGGCCGCAGATACCTATGCCGCATTTCATTCTCTTTTCCAGAGAGTTGATAATGTGATCGTGGGCATAGCCGAGTTTATCAAGCACCGGCTGGGTGAACTTGATCATGATAGGGGGACCGCAGACAATAGCGTATGTATTGTCATCTGCAGGGGGCGCTTTTTCTCCGGCAATATTGGGTACAAAGCCGACATTATACTTCCAGTCGGGATCATCCGTGGAGTCCACGGTGATGTGCATTTTTATATCGCCGGCAGCTTCCCAGGCTTTGAGCTCGTCTTGATAGAGCAACAGGCCTGGAGATCTTGCGCCGTAGATGACGTTGATTTCACCGAATTTGTCACGGTTTTCCAGCATGTAAACGATGGATGATCTCAGGGTGGTGAATGCAAACCCGCCGCCGATGATGACCACGTTTTTGCCTTCAAGGGTCTCCCATGGATAGCTGTTGCCCAGGGGGCCGCGGATACCCATGACGTCTCCGACCTTCATATTGTGTAAATACTGGGTCACCATTCCGGTTTTATTCACCGTGAACTTTACAAATCCCTTTTCCGTGGGAGATGAGGCAATACCAATGGGGATCTCACCTTTACCGGTAACTGAGAGTTCTGCGAATTGACCCGCCTTGTAAGAGAACTTTTCCTCATCCTCGGGATTTATAAAGACAAACTTAAATGTCTTTAAATTTTTATCTTCTGTTTCCGTAATGATTTCATCAATCCGGACAGGATATGGCAAATATGGATTCTGCACAGTATCTCTCCTTATTACGCTTCCTGGGGTGCAGGCGTATAGTTTCTCATGGTTTCACAGACCTCCCGGATGTCGATGTTCACCGGGCACAGCTGGATGCATCTGCCGCAGCCGACACACTGTACACCGGCGTCATACTTATCAACGTAATACTTGAGCTTGTGCATGAAACGCTGTCTGACCCGCGGGACTTTATTGGGTCTTGGATTATGTCCGGAACCTTCAAGGGTAAAAAGCGTATACATGCAGCTGTCCCAGTTGCGGATACGTTTGCCTTCGGTGCCTTTGACTTCATCCTGGATATCAAAGCACCAGCAGGTGGGGCAGCTGTAGGTGCAGGTGCCGCAGTTTAAACAGGAGAATCCAATCTGTTCCCAGAAATCCGCTTCGAACAGATCGGTTGATTTCTTCTCTTTCAATCCGTCTGTTGACACTTTGGCAGAGATTTTTTCTTCGGCAGCGCTCTTGCGGGATTCGAAGTCGAATTCCGCATCCGCTGACCAGCCTGCAGCAGCGGCCAAATCTTCACCTTTGGGGGTCAGGACCCTGGCAAAAAAATCTTCCCCTTCTTTGACCATTAACAGATCCAGGCCCTCTTCGTTATAGGGGCCGCATCCGACGGATGTACAAAAACAGGTGCTTGCCGGTTCATCACAGGCATAGCCCACCAGGGTCGTATCTTCATAGGGTTCCACCCAGAACGGGTCCTTATACTCCGGACTGTCGAAGTTACGGCGCACCAGTTTGAAGGATGCTGCATCACAGGGACGAACACCCACAACGGCTCTTGGTTTTTTGCCGTTCAGTTCCACCTGCTTCATGATGTGATGATCCGGTTTGGATTCATCTAATGTATAGGTGAACATGGTCTGGGTTTGGGGGTAAATCACAGACTTCACAGAAAGTCTGGTGTTTCCGTTTCCCAGGACAGGGGTATCACCGGCATTCAACTCTTTGAACTCAAGAGCGTCTTTGTCCGGCATCGGGCCGAAGAGCCGGTAGCTTTCTTTGAGTTTTTCCAGCCCCTGTTCCCAATCTTTTTTTTCGATTTTTATAGTCTTCATAATTAAATTGACCTTATCAAAAATATGGTTTGTTTAATCCCTTATCAATCAGCAGCGATGCTATTTAATAAAAGCATTTGGATCTTTGGGATTAAAATCATCAAGGGGAGGACGCGCATCAAGTGTAAGACCCGCCCGCCAGTCAAACATCTCCTGGCAGTCCTTTTCCAGTTTCTTGGTGAACTCTCTCATATTGATACCCATGGGGCAGGCCCGTTCGCACGCACCGCAGTCGGTGCATCTTCCGGCACAATGATAGGCGCGCAGAAAGTGAAAGGTCCGTATATCGTTGGCATCATCACCTTTGCCGACCCATTGGGGTTTGGATTCATCTACAAAGCAGGTCGGGCAATAGCAGAGCGGACACGCATTGCGGCAGGCATAGCAGCGAATGCAGTTGGACAGCAGGTCGTCAAAATGCTGCCACTTGTCATCCGTTGACATCTCTTCAATCTTACGCACATCTGCGTACCTGTCTACGCCGGTAAGTTCGGGGACTTCCGGTGCCACCAGTTCATCATAGATTACGGGATTGCGCTGGGCGCAAACTGCACAATTCTTTTGGAGCAGTTCTGCTTTACCAAAAGATTTTTCATCGGTTTTGCCTTTAACGACAATGGTGTCACCTTGTTCAACAACATCAACGACTTCAAAATCAACGATGTTGTGTACTTTTTTGCGATCAATCATTCCCGTACAGGGTACGCCGAGGATGACCAGTTGGTCCCGTTTAATTTTATTTTCGATAATGTGGGTGGTGATGTTACGAGAATCACACCCTTTGGCTACGACTGCAATTTTTTCCTTGCGGTCGGTCAAGTAATTGGTCAGGTTGATACCGCAATTGCTGTCCCACACCAGTTTTTTAACGTCATCCGGGGTTTTTGCCATGTACGGCTCATTTGACATGGGCAGGGTCCCCTTTTGGAAACCGATGACCATGTCCACTTTCTTTTCTTCCAGAAGCTTCAAGGACAACGCTCTGATTTTCTCTGTGTACTCTAACATGTTGGTTCCTCTATCCGGCTTTCTTAACAAATTTATTTATCGGCCCCAGAGCCTTAACGGATTCGGTTACCGAGTTAACCACATCGATAAACTTACCGGCCTCTGCCGATGAGATCCATGAAAAATGAAGTCTGTCCCGTTCAATCCCCATGTGCTCCATCATGTTTGCCAGTAATACGAACTTCCGACGCGCAAAGTAATTACCTTCCAGGTAATGGCAGTCTCCGGGGTGTCAGCCGGAGACCCAGATCCCGTCGGCACCCTTCATAAACGCAGAAAGAATAAATTTTGGAGACATCCTGCCGGAGCAGGGAATTCTAACGACTCGGATATTGGAGGGATACTGCATCCGGCTTACCCCAGCCAGGTCAGCGGCCCCGTAACTGCACCAGTTGCAGAGAAACGCTATGATTTTTGGTTCCCAATCTGACATTGTCTATTTTCTCCTTCACTTATGGAATTTGGGGGCAGCCAAAACCATTTTATAGTATGGTCATGACCGCCCTTTTTTATTTATTTATGAAGCGGGTTAAATCGCATCAATCATTGCAAATATCTGGTCATTATCATAACCGTTGAGCCGGATGGCACCTGACCGGCAGGAGGATACGCACAGTCCGCATCCTTTACACAGGGCGGAATTGATCTCAGCCTTTCCGGCAAATCGGCCGCCTTCCATGAAAGAGGGTGCAGAGTAGGGACAAATCGATACACATGTCCCGCAAGCGCTGCACATCATCGGATCAATGGCTGCCACCTCACCGTTTGTGGTTACTGTCCCTTGGGCCAGCAAGGCCACCGCTCTGGAGGCTGCCGCTTTCCCCTGGGCCACGGCTTCATCAATGGGTTTTGGGTAATGGGCAAGGCCTGACAGAAATACGCCGTCGGTGGCAAATTCAGAGGGTCCAAGTTTGGCGTGTCTTTCAATAAAGAAATCTTCGTCGTTCATGGGGACCTTGAAAAATTGTGCCAATTGCTCTTCTTTGTTCGGAACAATGGCCGTGGCCAGAGTCAGGATGTCCGCTTCAATTTCCACGGGCAGACCCAGTACGTGATCAATGGTCTTGATGGTTACGCAATCTTCGCCAACGGTAACCGTGGGTTTGTTGTCAACGGAATAGCGCATGAAAATAACACCGGCTTTTCTGGCTTCGATGTACTTTCTTTCCCGTTCACCGTAGGTTCTGATATCCCTGTAAAGGATAAATACATTGGCTTCCGGGTTGCGTTTTTTGATTTCCACCGCACTTTCCACAGAATGGGTACAACATACCCGGGAGCAATAGGGTCTGTCCGCTTCCCTGGAGCCCACGCACTGGATAAATACCGCAGACTCAATGGCATTCACCATGGGGTCGTCGGTCTGCATCATCCGGTCCAGATCCAGGCTGGTGAGGACTCTGGGACTTTCACCGTAGGCATACTCACTGGGTTTGTATTCCTGTGCACCCGTGGATATATTAGCAATGCCGTGCTCAACCACCTCGTCTCCATCTTTTGAAGAAATGACGGATTTGAAATTGCCCACAAATCCATTTACCTCTGTGATGGTACTGTTCAGATGGACGTTGATGTTCTCTTCAGCCTCTACCTGTGCGACCATATCCTTGAGCATTTCCTGGACGTCTTCACCTTTCCAGGTTTTATACAGATTGAGGGCCTGGCCACCCAGCCGGTCCTGTTTTTCAACCAGATGGGTATAGTAGCCCTGGCGTGCCAGACTCAAGGCGGTGGACATGCCGGCAATACCGCCGCCGACAACCAGCGCATGCTGATCCACGTCCAGTTTGGCCTCCTGCAGCGGCGCTTTCAATCCGACCTTGGTCACTGACATGCGAATCAGCTCTTTGGCTTTTCCTGTTGCCAGATCGGGGTTGGACTTGTGAACCCAGGAGACGTGATTTCTGATGTTCACCATCTCAAACAGATACTTGTTCAATCCGGCGTTGATCAGGGTTTCCTGGAACAGCGGCTCATGGGTTTTGGGCGTACAGGCCGCCACAACAATCCGGTTCAGGTTATGCGCCTTGATAATCTCGGTCATCTTTGACTGGGTATCCTGGGAGCAGGAGTAGAGATTGCTGTCCACATATTCAACAAAGGGCAGGGTTTTCACATACTCAGCGACGGCCGGAACATCCACAACCCCGGCAATATTGGCACCGCAGTGGCAGATAAACGCACCGATTCTGGGGCGTTCACCAATGACGTTGATTTCAGGAACAATTTCCTTGGTTTTTGTCAGTGTGTTGCGGGCTGAGGCCAGAATCTCGCCGGCTGCCGTGGCAGCGGCACTGGCATCCACAACGGCCTGGGGAATGTCTTTGGGGCCCTGGAACGCGCCGCATACAAAAACACCCGGCCGTGTTGTCTGCACAGGGTTCATGGATGTGGTCTGGGCAAAGTTGCCCGGGGTCAGGCCGATGTCGAATTTTGCAGCCAGCTCCAGGAGTTCCGGTGAGGTCTCCAGGCCCACAGACAGAACGATCATGTCCATGGTATCGACGATCATCTTTCCGTCTTCACTTACATAACTGATCTCCAGGTCGCCTGCATCCCCCACGGGCTTGATGGTATGGACGCGGGATCTGATGAACTTGACGCCGTGTTTGTCACGGGCTTCGGTGTAATACTTCTCGAACTCTTTGCCGAAGGTTCTCATATCCATATAGAAGATGGAGACATCCAGATCCGGATCATGCTCTTTGGCAATCACCGCTTCCTTGATGGCGTACATACAGCATACGGATGAACAGTGGGCATTGTCACAGCGGTTGGTCTCACGTGATCCCACACACTGGAACCAGGCAATCTTCTTGGGTTCCTTATGATCCGACGGGCGGACCACATGGCCTTCGGTGGGGCCGGACGCTGATAGCAAGCGTTCAAACTGCAGTGATGTGACAACATTGGGATGGGTCCCGAATCCGTAAAAATCAAGTTTGCTTGGATCGTAGGGAGAAAAACCAGACGCAATGACGACAGAGCCTACATTCAATGGCACTTCACAATCTTTTTCCTTGTGTGTATCCAAGGTCAGGGCGCCTGCGCCGCACGCCTTGACGCACTCCAGACACTCACAGCACACCATGCAGTTGATGCATTTATTGGCTTCCTGGAGGGCCTGTTCTTCGGTGAAGCCGAGTTCAACTTCGGTAAACCCGGATTTGCGCTGATCCATGGGGATACGTGCCATGTGGGAGCGGTCAATCTTTTTGGCCTTTTGGGGGATGGCGTTGAAATCCTGCTGGGGAATTTCAAGTTTTTCCCGGCCCGCCTTCATATCTTCGCCTTTCAAGTAGCGGGAAATGGAGATGGCCGCTTCCCGGCCTGCCCCGACAGCGGCAATGGCAATGGATGCGCCGGTCTGGGCATCACCGCCTGCAAATACGCCTTCGCGGGAGGTCTGGTAGGTGATGGGGGCTACTTCAAAATCACCCCATTTGTTGAGCTCAATGCCGTCTGTTTCCTTGAGAAAGGATGCATCGGTTCTCTGGCCGATGGCGGGAATCAACACGTCGGCGTCCACAATGAATTCACTGCCTTCAATGGGAACGGGTCTTCTTCTACCGCTCTTGTCGGGTTCACCCAGTTCCATCTGGATACATTTGACGCCTATCAGCTTGCCGTTTTCTGAAACCACTTCAATGGGGGCTCTCAGAAATTGAATATCCACATCTTCTTCTTTGGCATCTTCAATTTCTTCATCCCGGGCCGGCATTTCAGCTTCGGTTCTCCGGTAGAGCATGCTGACTTTGTCGGCACCCATTCTGAGTGCTGTTCTTGCCGCATCAATGGCCACGTCACCGCCACCGACAATGGCAACGTTTCCTTTAACTTCTTTCATGTCACCCAGGGCGGCATCTCTGAGGAACTTAACACCGGGGATAACGCCTTCAACGTCCTCTTCTCCGGGAATGCCAAGTTTCATACTGCTGTGACAGCCAATGCCGAAGAAAATCGATTTAAAACCGTCTTCGGTGAGGCTGTCCACCGTAATGTCTTTGCCTATGGCGGTGTTATATTTGATTTCGACACCCAGTTTCTGGATCCAGGCAATCTCTTTTTCAAGCACAGCAGGGGGGAGTCTGTAGTCTGGAATACCGACTCGTAACATACCTCCACCCACGGGCAAGGCTTCGAAAATGGTTACTTGAAAGCCTTCCATAGCCAGAAAGTATGCCGCGGTGAGTCCGGCGGGGCCTGCACCGATGATGGCTACTTTTTCATCCCGGGGGGTGATTACGGGTACTTCCAAATCATTGATGTCCACCTGATCGGCGGCAAACCGCTTCAAGGTGCAAATGGACAGGGGAGAGTCCACCTCGCCTCTTCGACAGGCTTCCTCGCACGGATGAGGGCAAATCCTGCCGATCACGCCCGGCATGGGCAGTGTGCGGGTGATAACCTCCATGGCTTCTTTATATTTGCCTTGTCCGATCATCGTGACGTATCCATGTGCATTGACGCTGCCGGGGCATGCGTTTGTACAAGGGGACTTGTCCTTTTTGCTGATTGAAAATGCGCCGGGCACTGCCTGGGCATAGGGTTTAAAAACAGCGGTTCTGTTTCCCATGTCCTGCTCAAAGTCACTGGACAAGCTGACGGGACAAACTGATGAACAATCACCGCACCCCGTACATTTATCAACATCAATGTAACGGGCCTTCTGATTTAGGGTTACGGAGAAATTCCCTGCTTCTCCGGATATCTCTTTAACATCTGATAGTGTATGTAGCTCAATGTTTAAGTGCCGGCCGACCTCGACCAGTTTGGGAGAGATAATTCACATTGCGCAGTCGTTGGTGGGGAATGTCTTATCCAGCTGAGACATTGCGCCCCCGATTGAGGGGCTTTTTTCCACCAAGTGGACATAGTATCCGGAGTCCGCCAAATCAATTGCAGATTGCATACCGGCGATGCCGCCGCCCACAACCATCACCGAGCCAATTACATCTTGTGACATATTTTAATTCTCCTGTTGAGGTTCATGCGTTACAAAAATGTTCAGGTAAGAGAAAGCAATAGTAAGGCCAAAGAAATTCAAGAATTTAAAAATCATTTGTTTTTGTGAAAGAAAATATGAATAAGGTGCTGATCTTGGAGAAAAAAGAAAAAATAGAATAAAATTAGAGCTTATATAAATTGATACACTGATTTTTTGGATTAAGTCTGTTTTTGGGTCAAAATGACCCGACAAAAGGATACAGTTGGGTCAAATGGATACAATTTTAATTGTAAAATAATGTAAAAAATCGTGTTTTTTCAATAAGATAATGGCCTGTTTTAATCTTAAAAGCAAGCCCTAATTTGCTTTTAAGGTGCTACAAAGTATCAGTTTTATCGTTGGTTACGGTGCCGGAAAACTTAACCCGTGAGTGGTAGTCTGAACCGGCACAAAAAAAGAAGGGAGATAGGGGGATGATCCAGAATAGTCAGCGGTCTGGTTTTCTGCATATCAACGCGCGTCTATTCTGGTTCGCTTTTCGTTTCGGGCGTCTGATCTATGAATTCCATATTTTGATCTTTATTGTGTTGGGGGTGATATTTACCGTATGGCAACGAGTGCAAAGCGGTATAGTTGGCTTGGCGTGCATAGGGAACATAATCAGCAACGGCTGAATTAATTGCGGTTACAATGGCGCTTGCAATTAAGCCCGCTATTCCTCCGCCGGCATTGCCTCCTGATAAATCAACGACAATGGTTCCATTATATTTCCACAACTCCTGGTTCGTGCTTGTGGATTTTAAAACACAGTCAATTGATATGGTCAGATTGCCTGCAATGACGATATAACATAGATCCCATTTTTTGATCGTCGTAAACAACACTGCATCCGCACCAAAATATTCTTTAAATTTAACAAGGGGGATGTCCCGTAAAAGTTCCGAATCGTAGATGCCTTCCATTTTAAGCAGTTCAGTCGTCAATGGGTAGGGGAAGGTATAATATCCCGTATACGCTAAAGGTTCCTGGATGGTCGTTGAATAATACTCTTTTGCGTCAGCTGCCGTGGATTCATTCATAGGCGGTAAGATGAGTATGGAAAGGGGCTGTTCCTCATACATGCCTGGAAATTCCTGCAGTTTTGTGGTGGTTTTCGGAATACAGGCGCATAGAAAGACCATCAGCAATACTGACGCACAGGTGCAGAATTTATTTTTCAATTGATTCACCTTCATTTTCTGATTGTCCCTGATTCGTTTCCGGGGGCGAGGGGGGTGAATCCGAATCCTCTCTTTTTTCGGCCATCTGTACCAGTCGTTTCATTAAAATCCCTGATTCCGGATACTGCTTTGCCTCTGCCTGGAAAAAATATATGGCCTTTTCCGGCTGATTTTGTTTTATGAGAATGAATCCTAATTCCGCATTAATGCCGGGGGGAACAGGTGTGTTTTGTTTGCCCGATTCTGTGATGATTTTTTCCAATGCCTGTTGGTGTGCGACCAGGGATGCTTCATCTTGATTTTTTTCAAAAGAATATAGTGTTTGAGAGTAATCCCCAAAAAAATACATTTCCTTTTCAGCGCATCCAATCATGGACAGGCATAGGAATCCCAGGATAGTTACCCATATCTTTTTTGTCATGGTATCCTGATTTCCTTTGATGACCCGCTGCCCAAAAGTATCTTTCTGTTAACGACTTCTATCCCGTCTTTAACCACAACCACATGATGCTTTCCCGAAGAAATTTCATAGTGGATATTTTTTTCATTGCCAAGCACAAAAGACGCCGAATCATCAATGTGAACAACCGCACCAAGTGTATCACCTGTGAAATTTAGATAACTGATTTTTTCCTTTTGGGTAACCGTTTCATTGAGCCCGCATCCGCAAAGGATCATGACAGTCACGACGCAAATTATGAATAACGTTTTATGGATCATTTTTATTTTTCCCTATATTTAATTTTCTTGAACATACAAACTGCTAAAGTCGCCGGAACGGATGAAAGCGCTGAAATCTCCTTGGATGATTTTGCAAAAAGAGACTTCCGCTTCCGGGCGGTCTCCCGCCGAAGAAACGGTTTGAATTTTCCCTATCGTCTTTCCTGGCAGGGTAATCATCATATTGGTCTGGGGGTTTTTAACCTTTTTCCCCTCTTGTATTACGTTAAAAATGTCCCCTGCTTTTATTTTCTGGGATGTCCCGCCGCTGATAATCAGTAAGTTTTCCTCGGCACCAAGAATGTAGGATCGCCAGGGCCGATCAAGCAGATTTTCAATGATATTTGAAGATAGATTTGTAATAGCCGCATCAAGCGCTTTGTCGTTGATGGATGAATCGTATCCGGCTCTTTCGCCGACACCGAAAACCGACCCTGATTCCGTGGACGCTTCTCCTTCCCCTTCTTCAGAATAAATGATTTCTCCGGTTCTTACATCTATCAAACGGATATGAACCTTGGCAAAAGCAACTTGTCGCCTGGTTCGGCTGAAGATGCCCACCTTGCCCTGATCTTTTCTGCCAAATTCAGTCACGGACCCGATGATCAGATAGTCAGCCATATTTTTCAGCGGCCCTATCTCCTCCATTTGTAATTCTTTTGTGATTTTGTCTAAGTCGGCCCGTTCAATGAGAATAAATTTGTCTGTTTCAACGAGTTTTGAAGATAGGATGTCAACCGCTTGTTTACCTATACGATCATTTTTATTGTCTAAGAAAAAACTCTGACCGTATTTTGTTTCATTGGAAAATCTTGCTATCGCCACTTTTCTTTTCAAACGTGTTTTGCTGCTCTCCACGTTTTTTTCTTGCTGGAGTGTTGGGCTGACTTTGGGTGCCTCTTTAATCTTCTTTATTTGCGTTTTTTCAACCGTGGCACAAGATGTCAAAAAGATCATTGCGGTAAGGAGTATACATAGAATCGGCCATCTCTTTTTCATTTAAAATCACCTTTCATAAAAAGTTGATCAATATCAAGTCATGCTTTGTCTACTTTGTAAGAATTCGCTTAGGGCATATCACAGCAAATTTTTTAATTCAATCTCTGCCGTTAATTAAACCTATCTGAAGGCATTTATAGCTCTGTTTAGAAGGCGTTGCCGAGTTTTAGACACCCACCATGTAAAAACATACTCTTGACTTAATATAGAAATGATATAGATTAAAGTTGGTATTGATTCATATTAAAAGGTATCAAATCGTATTATGAAGATCAGTCAAGAACAAAAAAAAGAGAATCGATTAAAGTTGATCCGGGCTATGACGGATCTTGTGATTGAAAATAAAGGCCCGGTGACCATGCGGGAAATCGCCCGCAGAGCAGGGGTTGCAGACGCCACGATTTACAACTATTTTCCGACCAAAGAAGCGATTTTTTTCGCCTACTATGAGGATCATGTCGCCGAGGTCATTGATCAACTGATGGCCATCGAGACATTCCATACCTTCAGCCTCCAGGAGCAGCTTCAGACATTGTTTGACACAAGTCTTCGCCTCTACCTGTCGGACCGGGAATTTGTGGCGGCCACATTTAAAACGGTCTGGCTGGCCGGCAGTGGTGATTTTGCCCGTTTTAAAAGGGTTCGATCCGGTCTGCTGGCTGCCGTTAATGATATTCTCGGTGCGGCTGAGGAAGCCGGGGAGATTCCGGGGCAGGTGTTTCAGGAACTGACCGGGCAGTTTTTTGCTGATGCATATATTGCCGTTGTCTTGTACTGGGTAGCCGATACGTCTGACAGATTTCAAAATACGGATGTGCTGATGGACCAGGGGCTGGATCTGGCCTGCGCCCTTTTAAAAGCCGGTGTGGCCAACAAGTTGTTTGATCTGGCTGTTTTTTTGTTCAAGCAGCATGTACTGACCCGCATGAGCCGGTTTTCCCCCATGGAAAAATTTGACATCAAATCCAAACGACGGTTCATGGGAGGTCAAAATGATGAATAGTACCCCCACCACTAAGCTTGGCCGCGCCCTGGCCGGTGGAAAGACTGCCGCCAAAACAGGCGGAGCCTTGCTTGGGTATTACGCCAAACGCCCTTTTTTATCTTCACAGCGTCGGCAGATTGAACGGACGAAAGCCCAGGAGAAAAGCGCCAGGTCACTTTTTTCCGGCTTGACACTGCTCAAAGGTACTGCCCTTAAAGTGGCCCAGCAGCTTAGTCTGGAGACGGGTATGCTGCCCGAAGCGGTGTGCCGAGAATTGTCCCGGGCTTACCACCAGGTGCCGCCCATCAATAAGGCGTTGGTCATAAAAGTGGTTCAAAAGGAATTGGGTGCTGCGCCGGAAGAGTTGTTTGAATCCTTTGATCTGGAGGCGTTTGCTGCGGCCAGTCTCGGTCAGGTCCACCGGGCGACTGCCGGGGATGGACGGCGTTTGGCCGTTAAAATTCAATATCCGGGCATTGCCCATACCATTGAAAATGACATGGCGCTGGTTCGCCAGATGCTGCGCCCGCTGGTGTCGGGGCATCAATTGATGCCGGCCCTTGCGGAAGTTACGGCCCGCCTGAAAGAAGAGGTAGATTATCTTCAGGAAGCTGAGAATATCACTTGTTTTAAAAAACGACTAAACGTGGAGGGCGTTTGCCTGCCTGAAGTCCACAGGGATCTGACGACTCGGTCGGTATTGAGTTTGACCCGTCTGCCGGGTGTGCCGCTGGACGTCTGGCTGTCCGGCAGTCCAACCCAAAAGGCCAGGCAGATTGTGGCCCGGCGTCTCAACGACATTTTTCTCACAGCATTGTACCAATGCCGTGTGATCCACGCCGATCCCAATCCGGGTAATTTTATCATTGATGATGATCTGAATGTGGGATTGGTGGATTTTGGCTGCGTCAAACATCTGGGTCCTGAATTTATCGAGCAGTACCGACAACTTGTGATATCGGCTGCCCATGATGATAAATCCAACCACTATCAAGCCATGATGGATATCGGGATGCTGCCGCAAAAGCAGGACGATGAAACAGAATGTGAGATCCGGGCAGTGTCAGATGAGATCTGTAACTGGTTCGGTGCACTCTACCAGTCCGAGTTGTTTGATTTTGAGGCCCGGCCGGAGTTTATGGCCCAGGGCAAAGCCGTAATGCAGCGGTGTCAGCGTCTTCACCGCCACATCAATGTTCACCCCGACTTTATTTTTCTGGAGCGCACCCGCTACGGTCTGTTTCGCCTTTTCGATCAGATGGCGGTAAAGATATCGTTTAGAAATCCCTATGAATGGTAACTCGCTGAATCCAGACTTTTTTTGAATCGCTATTTTAACTCAGAGGAGATTTTCATGGACACGGCACTTCAAATCCACTGGCCGGAAATCATGGAGCATTTTGAACAAAGCATTCGATCCAGCCGGTTTTACACCTTTGCCACCACCACCCCGGAAGGGGAACCTCACATGGCACCCTATGCGTCTTTAATTCTCAACGATGATTGTACCGGATACTACAGCGACGCATTTCCGAACAAAACCAGCCGCAACCTAAAGGCAAACCCGAACGTCTGTATCAGCGCCGTCCGCATGGGTTTTGGGTTCTGGTTCAAAGCCCTGCTCTCGGGCGGTTTTCCATGCTGGCCCTGCATCCGGCTTTACGGTACGGTCGGTCCGTCCCGGAAAGCTGAGCCCGGCGAGATTGATCGCTGGCGGCGACACATGAAACCCTATAGATGGATGAAGGGCTACAAACTGCTCTGGGCGGATATCCGGACCGTCCGGGATATTCGGTTCCAACGATTTGAGCCGATTCAATTTGGGCGGATGCCCATCGCATCAAATAATCGACTATAGTTTTTAGATGAAAGTGCATGCAAGTTGCTGATTATACGTTAATAGGCTCGGAATTATTCAAGCCGGGTTCACTTTAATATTTTTCAAGCCGGGAATTTAAGACACGGAAAAGGTCGGAATACCGTTTAGAATAACAAAGTCGAAACCAGTTCTATCAACGAACATTTTTTGAGACTCAATAAAAAGGTTTGCCATGTTTCTAAAGCAAGAACACACCGAGCCTTACTTCTGCCATTTTTCACCTTTCTGAAATCATTGGAAACGGTTGATCATACCATCAATGCTCGCCTCAGCTTTTCTACATTTCCAGCCTATAAGAGGTGCCAGCAGACATCATTTATATTAAATTTATTCTTGTGTTTCATTGCCCGGGGTGGTTTATTTCCAATTAAATTGATTCTTTTCATTGTATTTGTATTCAATACGGAGATAATTATGAAATGTTTTAATTTCGAAAAAAAATGGGAAAAATTTATAGATTCTATTAAAGAAAACACAACTATTTACGCTTTGCTTTTTATAATCCTGCTTTGTGTTTTAATCGGGAGCCTAACCATTGATAAAACTATTTATGGTTTAATTGGCGTTGTCTTAGGTTCTCTAATCACCTCTTTTACAACCATATCATCGTCCTCTCAAAATCGAAAAAACCAATTACGATTGGCAGCAATCAATGAAAGGCTTAAAGTCCATCAAAAAGCCTATTTTTATTTAAAAAACATAATAGAATTCTCTTCTTCACCTGATATCATGCCTGACTTTAGTTCAAGTGTTAGTGACTTTTGGAATAACAACTGTTTATATATGACAGCAGACGCAAGAAAGACTTTCTGGGACGCATTCCTTGCCGCTATGAGCCATTGCGCTCTTATAGAAGAACAATCCAAAATAAACGAAGACGATATCCAAAGAAAAAAAGAAATAAAAGAAGAGTTAAAAAAAGAAAGTGAAAATCTTACATTAGCAGCCAAAGCAGCTGGCGAAGCTATTATCAGCGGCGTTGAATTGCCGCTGATCAATGAAGAATTTAAAAATCAGGAATCAGGAATCAGGAATAAAAAAATATGACATTAATCTCATGTAATGAATGCGGAAATAAAGTATCTGAAAAAGCTGCATCATGCCCCAATTGTGGGGCGCCTATTTCAGTCAGTCAAACTGTAACCATCAATCCCAAATCTAAGGTCAAAGTAACTAGACCTGGACTTAAATGGGAAGCTGCAGGTTTTATCCTCATTGCTATAAGCATTTTCAAGATTACAGCCGAAGTTATTCGAGACAAGGGTTACATAGGGATTGTCATGTTTTTGGTGGGCCTAGTTCTGTTTCTTATTGGCCGCTTCAAATAGAAAGGATGATTATGCATTTCAAGACGTTTATATTTTACCGCCATGACGGCAAAATTTTCATTAAATGCAAAAAATGCGACGCTCCAGAAGTCGATTTTTACAACCAAGGTGAAAAGAAAATTTATGGAGGGAGGGGCTGGATGAATTCCATCAATGATTGTCGTTCAGACATCGACTTAAATTGTTATACCTGCGCAAATACGGAAATTGCGGAAGGTGTTGATATGTTATTTTTGGGGGATCGAGTTAATCCTAAGAAGAGTACCGAGATGTAAATTTTATTGGGCATCTCTCTTAATGAAAAACTATTCTTATACGCATGGTTTAAGGAGGGTGTATGGATCATCAAAAATTATCTGGATTTTGTATGAAAATTCGAAAGTATTTAGAAAATACACCCAAATGTGATTATAAAACCGTCTCATCATCGTTAGGTGTTACGGATTTCCCCGGCGGTTGCTGTGATGATACATCCCAAGTATTAGCAACTTTAATTTATGATGAATTTAAAGTTATATCTAAATTATTTCGTGGCAATTCATTCAAAGGTCATCCAGATATTAAAACTCATGTATGGCTTGAAGTTGAAGGTCTCATTGTAGACATAACTCTTGACCAGTTTAACGAATATGATTCGAACTATAATTTTCCCCCCGTGTATGTGGGGAAGAAGCTAAGCTTCTATAACAAATTTGAAATTACCGTAAAAGATGATGGGCGTCACTACAGCGGATGTGCTAAGGAAGCACTTAAAGGAATCTATGCAAAGATAAAGAACGATATCAAATGCATTTAACATAATTTTCTCAACCATCACATTGTCACCAAGAATCAATTTCATAGAACATACTCCTGCCTCAGATTAAATCCTGAGCAAGGTGAGCATTGTGTCTATCAATGTGGTGTGTAACTCTTGGCAGTAAAGGCGTTGACTATTTTTGTTATTGAATACGGCTTTCAGATAGGCTTGAGCGTGCCTGTATACCATTATTGTGGACCTTGGTATTACTTGCTTTTGTCATGGATATTACATGTTGTTTTGATTTGGCAATTGGTCGAATTTGGCAACCTTTTCCAATGGTGCCCTGCCTCAGGAAATGTGGAGGACTCCATTTAAACGCTCCTGCTGGTCCAAATTGAAAATAGGCAGTTTCGAAGGGCTGCTCAAAATACCCCAAATTACGAGAGTGCGCTGAGATTTTGCAAAAGGTTGACAATCTTTTTTGTATTTTCAATTGCAAGCCCTTCATCTTGCTTAGATTGCAAACGATCTTCCCATTCCTGTAAGAAATTACGACGCTGGTTAGATAAAGATGACGTGCCGGTTTTTTGAGCAAGTATAGCGTCGAAATCACATAACTCGGGTTGAAAAGATAGAAGTGCATGTGTCTTGAGTGAAATATGATTATTATCATATAATTCTTGACTCATTTGAGCCATTTCTTCGTGTCCTTTCGGTAAGCCAGCGTGAAAGACCCAGTCCCGGGTGATATTATCGGTTCCAACTTGAACGTTGCTAATGGAGGGACCGATGAACAAACAATTATTGACCGCAGAACAATCAATCTCATTAGAAAAAGTCCAGCAGCTTTTTGCAAACTGGCGAAATAACAGAACCGGAAGGTCCAGGATACCGGATAATTTATGGCAGGCAGCTGCAGACCTTCACCATACTCAAGGGATGAGCATAAATAAGATTGCCCACAGTTTACGGCTCAATCATACTGCATTAAAAGAAAAGATTTTTGATGCCACTCATTGTACCGCAGTCGATTCTCCTGAAGTAGGCGATGAATCCCCCCTGTTTATAGAGATCACTCCAGCGCCGGAAGATACCAACTGTGTAATAGAAATGGAGAACCCGGCCGGTTTTAAAATGCGTATGTGTTTTAAAGGTCATGCAGACCCGGCAGTGATCAGCCTTGGTAAATATTTACTGGCGGGTGTCCCATGATCCAAATCACACCGCAAATGCGGATAATGCTGGCAGTAACGCCTGCTGATTTTCGAAAGGGGATCGACGGCCTGGCAGCTGTTTGTCGTAAGGTGTTAAAACAAAATCCTTTTTCCGGATATGTCTTTGTTTTCAGAAACAAACCAGGCACTGCCCTGAAGATATTAATATATGATGGCCAGGGCTTCTGGCTTTGTCAAAAAAGATTGAGTAAGGGGCGTTTTAAATGGTGGCCTAAAAAGGGAGGTGATGAAATTCACCCATTGGCTGCACATGAATTACAGATGTTGATATGGAACGGAAATCCTCAAAAAAACAATGTATTTTTGTGGAAAAAAATCTAGACATTAGAGCTTAAATGTGATAGCACATTTTCATGTCAAGAACGATGGACATAAAGCAGGACGAGCTTGACGCGCTCCTTGAGCGGGTAAGATCAAATGAACTGCAGGACGGCGACTATGAGTTGATCAAAGGATTGGTTGAAACCGTTGCCTATTTGAATACGTTGTCCAATGAAAAAGCAGCATCCATTAAACGGTTATTAAAAATGGTATTCGGCGATAAGACCGAAAAGAAGAAAAAGCTGGTTATAACGGATTTGGGGGACCCGTCCGTAAGCCTCCCAATGAAGCTGAAATCAAAAGGTTCTGAAGCCAATTCTCGTGGTACTGGAATCCGTTCACTCTTTCAAAAGAACTCACATGGCCCTTTTGCTTTACCGTCCACGGATTGAGTGGAGCAAAATTTTGGATAAGAGCCCAGGCACGTATACTGAGATTGGCCGATTTCATAGTGCCATGAAAATACTTGGTGCTGAATAAATGACGGTCCATCCGTTGCATCAGCCGGTCAACCATGTTGCTTGTTCTATGTGCACCAGGAAAATCATAAGCTTCGGAAAACTGTGGAAGATTATCCTTGAGCTTCTTGATCTTGGCTGAAATTACGTCTGGGATTTCGTTCTGCGTATTTTGACAATGTTCGGAAAGCCTCCGAACTCTCTGTGAGAATGCCCCCTTAGACTCTGCCCGAAAGCAGTCCCATAACCTGGTCGCCATATCCAGGAAATGCTCCTTATATTTTTTGCGTGAGCGATCACGTATGCCAATATATATGTGTAAGAAGCAGGATAACACAGTTATCTTGGGGAACAATTTTCTCCAGGCTTTCTGCGTTGACCGCCATCCGTCGGTATTGACAGTTTCTGGCTGATATCCCGGATTAATACATTCAGCCTCCTCTTTAAATACCCCGTAAGCTTTTTGGAGGTCTTTGCCGGAGGCCGTTTCGGAAACACTGGCTCCTAAAATACAGTTTTTCCCAGCCGTCGTTGCAATATAGGTCTTTTCTCCCAAAAGACGAGTATGCTTTTCATCAGCAGAAACATGTTGGGGTAATGTATCTGGGGATTTAATCGTGGTTCCCACAAGACTATGTCGGCCAAGGGATGCTTCAAGGCGATACCAATACATGGAATTTTTACCGAAGCAGTAACTCAAAGCCCAAAACGGGACTGCAAACTTCCGCAAAAATAACGGTTTCTCAACATCTTTTACAAGACCACTCATATAGGGCATGGCAAACGAAGGTCGTATGGTATAACTGACACCTGCTATTACAATTCTCCTGATTTTC
Organism: uncultured Desulfobacter sp.; assembly: GCF_963666145.1. NCBI lineage: Bacteria > Pseudomonadati > Thermodesulfobacteriota > Desulfobacteria > Desulfobacterales > Desulfobacteraceae > Desulfobacter > uncultured Desulfobacter sp. The sequence continues at coordinate 3,905,486 of NZ_OY762614.1, forward strand.
AATTTCAGTTTTTTGGAGAATCGGATCTCCTTCATTTTGTATCCGTTAGTGATTTCAACGGGGAAAAGCTCGGGATATTTCATGATTACCATGTCTAATACCATCCGGAATTGGGCTGCCTGCTGGATAATGATGTAATATTGTGCTTGACAAACATTCATACAAATAGTTCGATTCAGTCGGGGAGCGGTGGTAGAGGAGGAACTCATCATTTTCCTTATTTGTTATCGTTGCTGTTGGCGCTTCAACCATAACTCAGGAAATGATTTTTTTCAGTCTATTTCATCGCTCTCCGGCTCTATCCCCCAAATCCGTTATAATCAGGATTGATTGGCCTGCAAGGCCCGGCTTTCGAGTGTTGCCAGCATACCGCTTAACCTGAGAACCTTTAATTGTTTTTCGATTTCTGTGATTGTCATACTCATGATGCCTTCTTTTTTCTTTTTTCATCCCTTAAATTATGCTTGTCTTTCTTAAGTATCTGAGCTGAGATCCGGACATATCGGCCGGATCTTTGATGCCGGACGTTATTCCCACGGGCAAACATCCCGGACGTTCAAATTTCTGATCCCAGTCAAATACCCTTACGGTAAATCCATGTCGCTTTAGCAATGACGCAGCCTTCAGGGAGCCCTCCTTGCCTGCTCTATCCCGGTCCAGGAAGAGATTGACGATGCTGATGTTGATATGCGACGCTAAAAATTGGAGCCGGTGAACCTGCTCCTCACACAGATGCGCCCCCATTATGGCGCCTGCATTCAGGCAACCGGCCGACACGAGGGCAGCCACATCAAAGAAGCCTTCCACAAGGGTCAGACCGTGTTGCTCCACCTGTTTTTTGGCCCCAGGGTCCAGGAGCAGCTTGTCCTGGTTGTATATCTCCAGCTTTTTAGAAAATGGAAAACCCCAGTACCTGCCGTCGGCGGCGGACTGTTCCTTTGTCAATGCACGGCCGACATGGCTCAACACAACAGGTTTTAAATTCTGATTAACCCCACGAACCTGAAAAACCAACCTGCCGTTTAATGGGGAACATTTACCTTGCTCTCTTTCCGGCAGGTAGCCGCATCCCAGGTACCGGCATGCTTGACCGGAGATCCCCCGCTTCTCCAACATTGGATGCGAAAATTGCAAATATGGCTGCAGGTCAACAGCCACCGGCGGATTTGTGCTGTTCCGCTTTTGGACCGGCTTTTGCCCAATGGCTGCGGTCTGATTCAATATAGAAACCCCTTGATCAACCATCCATTCAGCCACTTCATAGCAGTTCATCTGTTTGCCACGAAGGGCCAACAGATCCTGGCAGAAATTGAGTATGCCGCCGCCTTTGCCGCTGCTGAAATCCTTGTACACATTTTTCCCGGAATGCATATGTAATGAGGCGTTCTTTTCGTCTGAGAAAGGGGACGTGATCCAGATTTCGTTATTTTTATGCTTTTGGGGCTCAAGACTGAAAACGGACAGTACTTTCAGCCAATCAGCATTTTGCCATACCTTCGGAAGGTCCTCTTTTGAGATTGCAGGCGGGTTGCCGGCAGCAAATGTATTGAAAAACCGGCCATAATCATCTGATGACCGGATCAGTTTATGCGCCTGACATATGCGGCTTCCATCCTGGATGGGGGCTGATATTTTCTGGTTTTCAACCAGTCGACAGAATGATTTGTAGCTTCGCAACCCTTTTTCTATGGCTGTTGTCGCAGCAGCCTCAATGTTTCCGGCCTCATGCTTTCTGGCAAGGTTGACGATCCCCTGCAGCCGGCGCTGTCCTGTCCTCCCCTGTTCCCTGAAAATCAGTTCGCACAACTGCCGGGTTTGGGGCCCGATGCTTTCAGCCTTATTTAATAGGTAGGTTGTTTGCCGGGATGGATTGAAAATTCTGTCCTCCGGCATCATTTTAACCCTTCCCGGCCGGTCGCTTTTGACATGGGTGCGAATTTTTTCCATGGTCCGGGGATCAATGATCTCGACATCATATTCATAAATTCGGACGATGACATCTTCATGCAAAGGTGCCGGAAGTGCTGAATAATAGGATTGCTCCACCTGAACAGTGCCGTCATCATAAACTGTCCGGGTTTCCTGCCTAAAGTAATCAAAACCTTTCAGGGGCAAGGCATGCAGGTGGGGCTTTTCTTCCTGGAACATTTGCTCGACCTGCCGTTTCATTCGGCCGTGTATCCGCTTTGATGCCCAGACTTCCTCCCAGTGCATCAACCATTTATTCTGCTCCTCAATGGTGTCGAACCGCCGCCCCTTCAAACCCGTATCCTGGGTATGCTGGACCGCATTTTCAACGGTGCCCTTGCGGTTAGGATCTCTCACCCGGGCCGGATCGGCCACCACACCATAGTGGTTGAGCATGGCCGCATACACCGGATTCAACTCCGGTTCATAGATGTCCGGTTTTATGACCCCTTCTTTTAAGTTGTCCAGAACCACGTACTGAACACACCCGCCAAAATACCGGAAAGCCTCTTCATGCAGTTTGGCCCATGTCTCCTGGCTGGACTGCCAGACAACCTTACGGAAGGAACGCCGGGAGTACTTCAGGGTCATGACAAAGAGTCGAGGCCTTCGGTATTTACCGGATGTCCCCATGTTCAAGGCGCCCTGGCCATAATCCACCTGGGCTTCCTCGCCTGGTAAAAACTCAAGTCGGTCGTACTGTTTGGGGGCTTTGTGTTTTAACCTACGGACAAATCGTTTTACGCTGTTGTATTTATGGTTAAAACTGAACAGTTCCACCAGGTCCTGGTAGATGGACATCGCATTCCGGCCTAACCGAACTTGCTTTTCTATCCATTGCCGATGCGGTTCGCAGGCAGATCGTGCATGGAATGGTATCTGTTTTGTGTCCGCTGAATACACCGGTGGCAGGGATGGGGGATTCTCAATCCGGCCGGTGGCCAGGGTGGGGGAATTTGAGGTGGCCACCGGTGGAGGATTTTGAATTCGTCCAAGATCATTTTGCTGAATGTACTTCCGGATTGTTTTACGGTCTATGCCGGTATTTCTGCTTATTTCACGCTGACTGACATTCTGGTTGAGCAAGGTGGTCATTGCTGCTCGTTTTTCTGGTTTCAAAACGTTCATCCTTTCCAACTCCCATGTATGCATTGATCAAGTGATACATGGGACGTTAAACGTTCTGTCGCCTTTTTCCCTAAATTTTTTGATTATCAGCGATTACAGCAGATTTTGCTGACGTTTAGGTGGGGGATTTTGGGGTGGCCACGCGTGGGGGAGTTTGGGTGGCCATCCGGGATCATCAGAAATGCGATCTTTTACCGCTTGGTGTACTGCTTCGCTTGTCTCTTCGTTCTTCAAAACTGACGTATAATAATCCCCTGCGCCGTCTATTCCATTGTTCTTTAATTCTTCCTGAAAATATTGAAGGAGCGTGTTGACATATTCGCCAAGGTCATCACTTCTATCGCTACTGAGTGAATTGTTGCTTGATAGAGGTACGCCTAGTTGATCACTAACGTTAGCCTCGTCCGGTATCCATTTTGAAAACCATTCTGGGAAAGCAAATGCTTCTACAGGAAGATCCTCATCACTAATTTCGGTACTAATCTCTCCGGCCTCTACATTTCGTGACAGCTCCAAAGCAGTTTCAGAAATATTCACGGTGTATGATTCTGTAGTAGAACGCGGTGATGCAATGGTATAATTCGAGTTATTTTGAACAAAAATAGAAGTGTACGAACCTTGAACCGTTTGGATATTCGAGATACTCATAGCAACTCCTAATGGATTTTTATTCCTGTTAAAAATTGTTTAATTATGAATCAAGCAATTTTTATACTAAAAAGAACATTCTGTTAAAACAACATGTTATAATTTAAACACAATTTTTAATTGATAGAATAAGGAAATATTTTCCGCTTTTTTTCAGTAAATCGGGTCTCATTTAACATTTAGGGAAAATCCGTAAATACATCCCAATCTATTACCTGAACAGAAAATTACGGTTCTGCCACCAAAACTAATCTCAAAACCGTAACTTTCTGTTCGAATGCTCCCGCTGGTCCAAAATGTTTTTTTGTATGGTCTGCTTATTGCTTCTTGTTGTCATCGGAACAAGAATATCCTAATTCATAAAGAGGATTACAATGAAAGTTACACCAATCTCAACCATGGTTATGTATCCGGATCAATTCAGACTTCAAGGGATTCAGACAGGAAAAGAATTCCGGCCAATGGGAAAAAGTGACACGGTCAGTATTTCAGATGAAGGCAGGAATATGCAGGCCCAAGCATCTGACTGTTATGCAGATCCCTCGTGTATGCCGGGTTTATTTGGGGCGGAAGCCAGTAAAGATGGGGTAATTACATATGAAGAAAAAAAAGCATTTGCAAAAGAGAATATGGAAAAAGCGGCAGAGTTGCTCATGGACACACTCAAGTCCCTTGGAATTTCAGGTGATCAATCTGTTTGGCTTCAGGAAAACAGTGAGGGTGAAATTGAAATAACTTCTGACCTACCCTCGGAGGTTCATGAGGAACTGGAGCAGGCGATAAACGAGAATCAGGAATTTGTCACGGCATTCAAAGCTGGGAGTTTTGCGAACGCCATGATTAAAATCAATAACGATCCCGGTTCAGCAGAGGGCCGGTTTGGCGTCGGGCAAATCGCCAGCATTCATGAATTTCTGATATCCATGGAAAAGGGAACCGCAGCGCATATGAGATCCATCTGGCCTGACGGCAGTTGGTCCGATGAATGATAACAAATGTTCCGGCCATGTGTAGCCTCGTCGGAAATTTTGTGGTTTTGGACAAAAACCCCCGGTTCTCAAGAATTCAAATACAATCATTGCTGTTCAAATTTTTATCGAGTTTGGAGAAAAAGCCCCTTATTGCACTTTTCGGGGGGATGGGCAAAAAACCCCAGATACCAAGTTTATGTCGGATTGCATCGAACTGCTAAAGATTGCCGTGGCTGCGGGAGACGTTGAAGGTTGGCCAATTCCCTTTCCCATTACTGAGCCTGAAACGGTCAATGAAAGAAGGAAGGCGTTAGGCCTTAATTCTTTAGAAGAGCGGTTGGAACAAATACACGAACGAGAGCGACAACGCCGAGTACAACAATCAGCAACAAAAGCAGCTCAGTGGACAAGTCGCTGAATGCGCCGTTATGCATAATGTGTTGAGGACAATATGAAAAAAATTTTGTTGGCAGGGTCAACCGGGTATTTAGGGATCTATATTGCAAAGGAACTTCAACAACGATCATATTTTTTTAGGGCTATTGCTCGAAGTCCGGAAAAACTTGCAAAAAATGATATTGAAGCCAATGAAATACTCAAAGCTGAGCTGACTGATCCAGATTCTATCAAAAAATGCTGTGAAGGTGTCGATATTGTTATTTCAACTGTTGGCATTACAAGACAAAAGGATGGCCTGACGTATATGGATGTAGATTATCAAGCCAATATGAATTTGTTGATAGAAGCCCAAAAAAGTGGAGCCAAGAAATTTATTTACATTTCAGTACTAAATGGTGAAAAATTACGAAATTTAAAAATATGTGATGCAAAAGAACTGTTTGTTGAGCAGTTGAAGCGGTCAGGGATAGATTATTGTATTGTTCGTCCCAATGGTTTTTTTTCGGATATGTCGGAAATTTTTAACATGGCAAAAAACGGAAGAATCTATCTTTTCGGAAAAGGAAAGTTGAAAGCAAATCCTATCCATGGTGAAGATTTGGCGACTTTTTGTGTAGATGCTATAGAGAAGCCTGATAAAGAAGTTGAAATAGGTGGCCCCGAAACTCTCACTCAAAACGAGATGGCATCAATGGCTTTTAAAGTTTTGGGTGATAAACCGAAAATAACATATATCCCAGATTGGATAAGAGTTGCTGCCCTCAAACTCGTTAAATTAGTTACTATAAGCAGGTTTTATGGACCAGTGGAATTTTTTATGACTGTCATGGCAATGGATATGCTTGCCCCTGAATATGGTAACCACACGTTAAAAGAATACTTCACTATTTTAAATAACGCCGATGCAAAGAAGTTACGCCTGTGAATAGCATCGCTGGGGTGTTGACTCTGTCTATGATTGTGTCCAAAAGTTTTTCTTGAAAAGGGTGTTGGCTAATTCTGTTATTGATGATGATATGCCTGCATGGCCGGGATTTCCCAGGTTACATCACTAAAATCTGATGAGGCCCTTGATCGGCCCAGCCATTGGGCGCCCCCGGTCAGCTCCATAAATAGCTTGTTAAGTTCGCCATTGGGTCTTCCCGGCTTAGACGCGTTGGGGATCTCTTTTATTTCCACGGAGGTGTCGGTCATTAGGGCCGCACCCCGGGCAATGTTTTCAAATCGATCCCGCATGACTGACAGTACATCAGTGTCAAAATCATGAAGGAAGAAGGAAAAACCGGTTACGGCTCTCCTTCACCGCTACCCGGGGAATGGGTTTGATGAATTGCTGGCGAAGGCTGTATGTGTAGGCCCCCTGGGCCGGGATCATAAGAATGTCATTCTCTTTGATGTCCGAACCAAAATAAGCATATCCCCAGACATCATGGGGGGTGCAGAGGGAGCCCAGGATGTGGCATTTTTTCTCGGACAGGCCTGGCCGGGTCAGGTTGATGACCGGGCAGTAATCGGTTTCATACCGCTCCCAGCCCACGGTGTTGCCTCCGGCATCGGTGATGACCAGGTCTTTTTCTTTGCAGTCCACCACCTGGATCAGGATGTGCATGACATCATTGCAGATCCAGCGGCCCGGCTCAAAACAGATTCGGCACTGGGTCAACGGCAGGATGTGTTCTTTGATGGCCGTTGACAATTCCTTGGCAAACAGGTCGATGGATGATCCCGGATCAATAATATAGTGTTGGGGCGTATCCGATAAAAGCCATTCCCCCTGGGCCGGCCAGTACCCGCCGCCGATATCAATGAATTGGACTGCATCCAAAAATTGTCGTGGCATGGTTGAAAGGATCTCACCCAGTTTTCGGATAAACGCGGTCTGTCTGTTCGGGTTGAGATTCCAGGATGAGTGGAACTGCAGCCCTTGGAAATCCAGGCAGCCAAGCTTCTGAATTTCGTGGAACGCAGACAGCAGATTTTCCGGGAGAACGCCGAACTTGCGCCACAACCCTTCGGGATTATTGTTCAGGCGCAATCCCACGGGCATGCGGGCCTGTGTTTTTTCGAGCACCGCTGCCAGCCGTTTTGCCTCTCCGATGCTGTCCAGTAGAATCACCACCCGGTCCGGGTGCCGGGCCGCAAGTTCCAGTTCCGGAATGGTTTTCCCCGGCCCGCTGAATATAATGGACTGCGCCCCCAGTTCCAGGGCCACGGACAACTCTACACCGCTGGAAACATCCAGTCCGAATCCATGTTTGAGCAGGTGCCCGGAAAGGTAGGGCAGGTTGTTGCTTTTCATGGCGTAAAAAAAGGCAGTCTTGGGCAGGCGGTGGCTGAATGCCGCTCTAAACTGGGCGGCTTTTCTGGCCAATAGATCGGTTTCCAGAATATACAAAGGAGAGCCGAATTTTTTGGCGATATCCAGGTATACTCCCTTATTTTTGACATAGGGGGTTATGAACTCGACGACTTTTTCTTTAGGCAAAATAGCCTCTGGCGCTGTGGTTTGTGTGTCGGCTGTGAGCATGCCTAATCCATTTCAATGTCGATACGTTTGGCGAGCAAAAGACACTCGGTTTCAAAAAATTTGTGCCGGTTGGGTTCTATGATCATGTGGCCCAAAAGCCATGAGTCATAGTCCTCGGGCGGCATGGTGACCCGGTGGCCAGGGCTGTGGATCAAGTGTATCTTTTTGACCCGGCTGTCGTTTGCCACGGCTTCGGTCTTAATGCGTTTTAACACACCGTTTTTTCTTGCATGGATACGGAATGCCACCAGGGGCGTGTACGGCTCTTTTTTCTCATTTTTCCAGGCGCAGCCCGCCGCCGCATCCAGGGTTAACCCGAGAATGTCGAGATTGCCTGCTTCTTTAAGCAAAAAGGGCAGACAGTCGCCACCGGGCCGTGGTGTCATCTCTATGAGTACGGCCTCTCTGTTTCGCAGAATAAAATCCACCATGCACACGCCGGTCTTAATCCCCAATGCCCGGGCAGCCCTGTAAAACAGGTCCGCCAGTAAATCATTGCCGGGCATTTTTCCGTCACCATCGGTTTCCGGGCAGATGGCATACCCGGAGATGGTGCCGAAGGGCCGGCTGTCCACCTTTATTTTCCGGGTTTTGCGCAGGATCACGGCCCGGTCCTTTTCCATGAGAAAATCACATGAAAATTCAGGTCCGGCTGCCCACTCTTCGGCCAGCACCTGGAATGTACCTGCATCCGTGGGTTTGAACAGTGGATTGCCGGTCCGTGCCGCAAGGCCGTCCGCCACCGCCTTGAACGCAGTATTGCATTCTTTCCGGGTGGTGCATTTAAATACAAGTTCACTGCCCGAACCGCAAAAGGGTTTGAGTACAATGCCTGCCGGTACCTGGTCCAGGAAGTTTAAAACCTCTGCCTCTGTGTTAACCGGACAGGTCTGGGGGCAGGGAATCTGGTTTTGTCCCCACAGCTGTTTTGAGATAAATTTATCTCTGCTGTTTCTGACCGTTTGGAGGTCATGGTAGGGCAGTCCCATTTTTTCTGCCAGGATGGATGCGGTCTCCATGGATTCACAGTCAAAACAGGTGATGCCGGACAAAGTTACCCCAAAGGCTTTTTTGTGGTGGTCTAACGCCTTGGCTGCCGCATCAACGTCGCTGATGGGACATAAAATTTCTTCTCCTTCGTCCGGACAGGGCTCGGTGGCATTTTCACGAATCTTGGGTTCTGTCAGAAAAAGTGCCTGTCCGGGGCGGATGTTTTTGATCCATTCAATGTAGTCGGATGTGGTGCCCACCACCAGTACTTTATTTTTTTCAGGCTTAGACTGCTTTTCGGCCATATTGGCTCCCATGGAGAACAGCCGTGTCCGGCTGGGTATGAATCTCATATGACGGTCTGGGGCTTAGGCGAAACCGTTCTTTCCAGTTAAAACTGCCGCACAGAAAATCAACGGCTTCCAGTCTGTTGTGGCAGGCCCATTCCAGGTGGTGCAGGTTGATCACTTTGGCAATGCCGATAAAATCCTGGTGGGTGCCTCCGGCCACAACCGTGTAGGTGTTGTTGAAGACAGCGCCCATGTCCACGGCTGCAATTTTTCCTTCCACGATGGCGGTGGTGATCCTGAGCATCCCCATATCCCTAAGATACTGGGCAAGCCGTTCAAAAGACCTATAAAACCGGGCGTCACTGAAGTAGGAGTCCGATGTAAATGCAGCCATGTTCAAACGGAATAGTTCGGCCAGATCCGGCTGATGATTGTAACGCCAGGTGAGTTGCCGCTCCTCAATTTTTTTTACATCCGCCCTGAGCTTTTTTCTGGTTTTTCCGGGAAATGCCAGCCAGAAATTGTCCATGGAAAAGTCATGCATCCGGGGGTAGAACAGGAACCCTGTCTCGTCGGGTCCGGCCTGTTCTATTTTGTCAAACAGCGGATTGAAACGCAGGTACCGTAAGTTTAATGGGCCGGGCACAGATTCGCACAATGCCTGGAATACTTCCGGAGATTGTGCCAGAACACGGTTTTGCTCCAGCCATGTTTTGCCTTTCCAGGTTTCGCCGGGAAAGAAAACGTATTCGCCGGTCTCTTCAACCAGACTTAAGGGCAGAAACCCTACAACCTGGCCTTTGTCTTCGATGATGTGGAAACTTAACGGTCTATTGAATGCAGCGTTAAAACATTGTCTGACAGCCCAAAGATCAAATATGTCCTGGACCGGCCAGTATTTTTCCCAAGCCTGCCGGCAGCCTTCCGGATCTGTAATAATAATGGATTTCACTGTTATCCACCTAATGCCGGTAAATGATGTTGATTTTGGAGGTTTTCCCGCCGAAATAGTTCTGGGAAAATTCCCGGACCACTTCAGGGTTATATGCCTTGCATGAGAATACATCCAGGTGTGTGGCGTCGCTCTGGTTGGCGAAATGGGCGGATAGCCGTGAGGTTTCAATCTGTATTATTCGTGCAGCGGTCATTGTTGTTTCTCCTTTAAATTGGGTGTATGACCTACCATTTTTCTCTGGTTTCGGTCGGGCGCTTGGATTGTTTGTTCAGTTTTTTTCGGCGCTTCTGGTCTTCTTTCTGGTCTTCCCAGTCGTAGTCTTCATCATAGCTTTCTTTGAATTTTGGACTTTTGCCTTTGTTGCGGCTGAACTTTTCCTTGGTCATGACTTCCTTTTCCTTGTTGGTTTTGGGCCGGTTTTTTTTCCGGGTTGTTTTCGTTCCAGCATCCCTATAGCAACCTGTGTGCCAGAATTGTTTAAAAAAAATAAAAGAAATGAATACAGGCTGTTGTGTTTTTTAAGGAATAATCGTACCGATTTTATCAGTAAATATTTACCTTATTTTGTAGAAATAGAAGTTTTTTAAATTAATTGGTAAATTTTAGCCGATTTTCGTGTCGCCTTTTAATTTGGATATGCAGAATATAAAGTTTATTGCTTGTTATTATAAACTTGTATATAGTTCAGAGGTTTTTATAAAACAGTAATAAATTACCGGAAATGGAATACGCTTTTATGCTGATTCGACTTGCATGTGCCATTAAAGAGCCCAAAATACGTACCGAGCTTGAAAACAGGCTTGCGGAACAGGATGTTCAGCTCCAGTTTTTTAAGCCCAGCACCGTCTCCTGGCAGGCCCTTGCCAGAAGCTGTGCAGATGTGTTTATTGTCAGCAGTCCCACAATTCCCAAACCTGTTGAATCGAGTATCTCACTGCTCAATGACCTGCCCGAAGCGCCCATGACCATTGTGCTGCACAATCGGGAGTCTTCCGAAGAGCATGCCAATCTTCTGGCCTCGGGTGTTGATGTGGTGCTCTATTCGGGTATTCCCATGGACAGTCTCTTGGAAGCCCTTGACACCACGTTGGAATCCCGCCGTCAGTTCTATTATTCGGAGCGGTTTGACCGGCGGGGGCGTTTTCTGCCCCGGCTTAACGATTTTACCTCCAACAGCCGGGAGATGCAGGTCTTTTTGGATGAGACCCGCCAGGTGGTCTCCAGTGATGCCACCATACTGCTTTTGGGGGAGACGGGTGTAGGCAAGGAACATCTGTCCAAGGCCATCCATGCTGACAGCCATAGATCCACCGGTCCTTTTATTGCCATTAATATGGCGGCCATTCCGGAACAGTTGATGGAAAGCGAGTTGTTCGGGCATGAGCAGGGGGCATTTACCGGGGCGGTGCGCTCCCGGCGGGGGGCGTTTGAACTTGCCCATGGCGGCACGATTTTTTTAGATGAGATCGGTGAGATGCCCCTGCAGATGCAGACCAAGCTGCTGCGGGTACTCCAGGAACTTGAATTTACCCCGGTGGGCGGTGAAAAATCCGTGTGGGTGGATGTCCGGGTGATTGCGGCCACCAACAAGGATCTTGAAGAGGAAGTTGAAAAGGGGACGTTTCGAAAAGATCTCTATTACCGGCTCGGGGTGATTTCATTAACACTTCCCCCTTTAAGGAAGCGTAAAGAGGATATTCCCTCACTGACCAACCATTTTCTGACCATGAACCAGCAAAAATTCGGCAGGAACCTCAAGCGGTTTTCCCAGTCGGCCATGGAGGCCCTGTGCAACTACCACTGGCCGGGCAATATCCGGGAATTGATGAACGTGATTGAACGGGCTGTTCTTCTGTGCAAGTCGGATATGATCTCCCAGGAAGAGCTGCCTTCGGTGTTTCATGACGCCAAACCCGTTCGGATAGGCGATGGTGAGTCAGGGCTTTGTCTGCCCCGGGAATGGGACTCCATGACCCTGCCCCAGGTCCGGGAAGCTGTGTGCGACCAGGTGGACGCTTTGTATCTGGCCATGGTACTCGCTAAAACCCGTGGTAAAATCGGGGAAACGGCAAAGATTGCAGGCATTCATCCCAGGGGCCTGTATGCAAAAATGAAAAAATTGGGACTGGATAAAGCAGAGTTTAAAACCAAAGGATGATGGCGTTATAAAAGTCTCCGTCTACTGCAGAGGATAGAAAGTTCATGTATTCACCATTTCATTACCAGATTAGCGAATATGACTGTGTTCCCACAGCCATAACCAATGCCATATCTTTTTTGTTTCAACGCAAGGAAATTCCCCCCATGGTTATCCGACATATTTACCTTTACTGCCTGGATACGGTCGGTCGGGACTCCAGGTTCGGTTTGGGAGGCACCAGCAAATATGCCGTACGCCTGGTGGGCAACTGGCTTAATTCCTACCGGATAAAGGCGTTTTCCGTTGCCACACAGTTTCTGGAAAAAGAAGCGGTCTCCCTGGAACCGGGCGGGCGGATTGAATCGTGCCTGTCCGAAGGCGGGGTGGTGCTGTGCAATATCCTGTTGACCCCCCGTGATGAACACTATCTGATGATAACGGCCATGGATGAAGAATGGATATACTGTTTTGATTCCTATCGCCGGCAGTCCATCCGTGGTATGAAGGGGGGGGCCCGGGTGATTGACGGCGGCGGGGACGGCCGGTCTGCCAATCTGAAAATAAGGCGGGCCTGGGCCGCCCAGGATGAGGTAAAACGGTTCTGCCTGGGGCCCATGTCCATGCGTGAAAGCCTGTTGGTCTGGCGAACATAGGATATCGATGTCCAACCCCCTTATTTATTGGTTTTGCCTGTCATAATCCAATTACGGTTGAATCGCATTTGTGAAAAAAAACTGTCCTGTGCTTGTCATATTTGATACGGTATGTATCGTAACATTTCGGCATCTAAAATATGTTCACTTTTTCAAAATCAAAAATCAGGAGGTAACATGTTCAATAAGAAAACTATCCTTATTCTTATTTGTCTAATTATCATCGCTGGGATTGGCAGTTACATTATTTCAAATTTTTTAGTACCGGAAAAAAATCCGCCCCAACGATATGCAGGGATAATCATGGGAAGTGAGGCGGATACTGTTATAAAAAGGGTTTGCTTTAACTGTCACAGTAACGAAACAACTTGGCCTTGGTACACCTCTTTGCCGATGGTAAATCTCTTGATCGCAAGCGACGTTGGAGAAGCCAGAGATCATTTGAATTTTTCTAATTGGGACGCTATTCCTGAAGATAAACGTGCGCTCTATTTAAATTTGGTGTTTGATAAAATAGAACAGAATGAAATGCCGCCTATGGTTTATGAACTGGGTCATCCGGAAGCAAAAATGACCCAGGATGATTTAAAAATTTTAAAGAATGCGGCAAATTCCCTTGGAATATCTTTTACCCCTAAGTAGGCGATTTTAAGATACAACGTCATTGAATGAAACGAATTTTACATATCACAAGCGGTGACATGGCCGGGGATCTTCTGGCAAAGAGTACCATTGAGGGTAAAGTGTTTGTATGGCATGACATCCTTTATGATGGCCCGAGAAAACCAGGGTGGCCGGATGACGCCACCCTGGATGCCCGGGCGGGTTTCCTTGAAAATTTAACCGGGGGCGGATTAAGTAAACAATACGTTCTTGAGACCTTGAAAACCCAGTATGCTAAGCTGAAAACAGTGTCCGAGTATGATTCGGTGGTGCTTTGGTTTGATGCATGTCTCTTTGACCAGTCCATGCTTTGCCACATTCTTGCGTGCCTGCGGTTCCTTGGTTACGAACATGCGGAGCTTCTTTGTATAGATGGGTTTCCGGGTATAGATCCCTATCATGGCTTAGGGCAGCTTTCCGCCGATCAACTGGCTTCCATGTATAGCCAACGCCGACCATTGACTTCGGAGCAATTTATTTTTGCAGAACGTGTCGATTGTGCCTTTGCATGTCAGGATCAGGCTGAGTTTAACAAACTTGTCGAGGCTGACGCGCCTTTACCCTGGATTCCGGCGGCTGTAACGCGTTGGATGGCGGAGTCTCCTGATGACGTGACCGGTTTGGGTAAACTTGAAAAACTGGCACTTGAAGCCATAAGTTCCGGGATCGAAAACCCCCAGGATATTTTTACGTTTGTTGCTGAACGGGAGACACCGCCGCAATACTGGGGCGATATCACGCTTTGGGGAAAAATCAATACATTGGCAGACATGGAACCGCCGCTGGTCACAATTGAAGGGCCAAAATCAAGGTTGCCTCAATGGGAAGGCATCGGCGATTTAAAGCTGTTTCGGGTTATTCCGAATCAATGATGATCAGTATAAGGTCGTCGATTCTGTAATGAGCGTAAAAGAGCTTTTGACCTTTCAGACATCCCAGGTCCGAATTTGTGTTCGAACGAAAAGTCACCTATTTGCGGTGATGAAGCCGGCAACTTTTCGTTCGAATATGTGTTCTGGTCAGGTGTGAATTAAGACAAAAGGGCCTCCAGGCGCTCCTGGTCTTCCTTGCATGCGATGCATTTGGATGTCACGGGGCGAGCCTCAAGTCGTTTGAGGGAGATCTCTTCTCCACAGATGTCACAATATCCATAGGTGCCGTCTTCAATTCTTTTGAGTGCGTCTTTAATTTTTTTGATCAGTCTGCTTTTACGGCTTTGCAGGCGCAGGTTCATGGTGCGGTTGATGTCGGCTGCGGTGGAATCAATGATCTCCGTATCCTTGCTGGATTCCAGTAGCAGTTCTGACACGGCTGAGTCGGCTTGATCCAGCAGTTCCTTCATGGAAATATTCAGTATGTGTTGAAAATGCGCCAGATCGTCATCTGTGATGTGGGGTCTGTCGATTACTTGAGTGCTCATTTTTTTACTCCCAGGCATGGGTAAGGCCGCTTAATTGTGGATTGGGATTGATGGTGTCCGAATTTCTTTTTCATGCGGTAACCGTTTTTACCCGGTAACAGTTACGGCCGTGTATACGGGCCATCAACGCCATGTACAGCAATAACAATGCCAGGAACGGTTTGGGAAAGATCGGTTTGGGCAAAATTCCCGGCCAAGGCGGATTGGCCTGCATAAAGCGGTATTATAGACTGTTTGTTGCCGTGTTAATCTAATCTATATAGGAAGTTCGAGTTCTTTTTTTTGCGAGATTTGTTTTGTTTTAAGATCTCTTATGTCTTGTTTTTGAGGTGGATCTGCAGATGGATACGGAAAAAAGTATAGTCGATGATCAGCTAAACATCTTCGCCTACTGATTATGCTACCATAACCAGTAGGCGAGGGTGTTTTTACAATGATATGAGATCGATAATACCCGGACCTGAGAGCCCAAGCAACCTGAAAATCAGACCGTCTTAAATTTGTTCAAGAATTTTTCGGGCCTCATCCGCCCCTTTAAAATTTTTGTTCAGCTCAAGGGCTTTTTTCAGGTGCTTTTTCGCATTGACGTAATCCCATTTCTTATTGTAGGCCAGGCCCAAGTGGAAGTTAAAGATCGGATTTTTAGGTTCTTTTTCAACGCAGTTGGAAAACTCCTGGATGGCGGAATCATAGAGCTCTTTTTTGTAGTAGATCCAGCCCAGGGTATCCATGATGGCAGGTATTTCACCGCTCAGTTCCTTGGCCTTTCTGGCCATGTCCAGGGCTTTGTTCATCTCGATGTTCTGCTCGGCATAGAAAAAAGCCAGGTTGTTTAAGGCCGGAACGTATTCCGGATTCAGCTCAAGCACTTTTTCATACTGGGCTCTTGCCAGTTCATTTTCACCTTTTTTTTCGTAAAAGACGCCAAGCTGGAAATGGGGTTCGATCTGATCCGGCCGCTGGGCCAGCAGGTTTTTATAGGTCTCAAGCTCCTTTTCGCTGTTTTCTTCCCGGTTATAGATCCTGGCCAAAGAGAGGTAGGGTTGCGTGAATTTAGGATTGGACTGGATAGCCAGCTCAAAGGCCTGTTTTGCCTCTTCCGGTTTTTCAAGTGCCATGAACAGGTTACCCTTGAGCCCCTGGATAATGGAGACCACAACAGGCGACGGGGACTGCATGGCTTCAAGGTGGGCATCACACCGCTCAAGGGCCGTCTGGTACTGCTTTTCTGCGCTGTACAACCGGATCATGTTGATAAACACATCCATCAGGTTGGGGTTGATGGCCAGGGCTTTGTCATAAATCGCCAACGCTTTTTCAGGCTTTTTATCCAGTATGAAAAGATTGCCAAGCCTGAACAGGGCTGCCGGGTTTTCAGGATGGTCTTGGATCAGGGCTTCATACACTGCCTGGGCTTGCTGGTTCTTTTGCCGGGCGGCGTAAATATTGCCCTTGAGCAGGAGGGCACCATAATTTTTAGGACTCAGTTTCAATGCCTTATCAATTTCAGATTCGGCCAGAAAATAGTCGCCCTGCTTGAAATATATATCTGCCATCATGATTCTCGCACGGAGATGATAGGGATTTTTTTCCAGGGTTTTGGCAATATAGGCCATGGCTTGATCTGGTCTTTTGTCTGCTGTCAGTACCGATCCCATCAGGAAATTGTACCGGGCTGAGTCCGGCTCCTCTTCCAGCAGGGAGAGGATAATCGATTTGGCCTGACCGAATTTTTTCTGGGCGGCCAAAAGTTTTGCTTTGATAAACTTGGCCTGGGGAAAGTCGGGGCGGTCTGCCAGCACCTCATCAACTATTTTTTCGGATTTTTCATATTCCTGGTGAAGGAAATAAAAGTCCGCATAGGCCGTTTTCAAGCCGGCGTGTTCCGGATGGATGGCCAGGGCCTTTTTGATGAATCCCTCTGCTTTGTCCGGTTGCTCATTGGCATTGTAAAACCGGGCAATGAGCATGTAGGGCAACGGATTGTCCGGGGCCAGTTCAATGGCCTTTAAAAAGGCTTGCTCTGCCTGGCTGTTTTCGTTTTGGCCGGCCAGGAAATTGGCCAGCATGATCCTGGGTTCAGCCTCCTTAGGTTTTCGGTCCACCAGGTTTTCCAGGACAGTCCGGGCTTTGTCGTAGGATTTTTGGGCCAAAAAATACCTGAATACCACCTGGTTTATGTTCAAATCTTCCGGCGCCGTTTCCAGGGCTTTTTCCAGCATGGCCTGGGTCTTGTCCGAATCCTTTTGGGTCTGGTAGATCCTTGCAAGGACCAGCATGGCCTTGGTCTGCCGGGAGTCCAGCGAGATGATTTGTTCATAAATGCCGGCCAGGGTGTCCAACGGCTCTTTTTTACTGCCCATAATGCCGGCCTTCAAATAAAGCCCTTGGATATTGTCAGGGTCGGCAGTAAGCACTTGGGTCACTCTTGTTTCTGCTTCAGGCCATTTTTTTGCCAACACCAGGAACGAGGCGATTTGGAGTTTCGTCTCAAGATTATCCGGCTCCAGCTGTTCCAACCGCAAAAATGTATTAAAGGCCTCCTGGGCCTTTTTTTCTTCCAGGTAGGTGCGGGCCAGAAGATGGTATGCTTCTGCTGAGTCCGGCAGTAGTTTGACCGCGTTTTTGAGCTGAATTTCGGCCTTGGCATATTCCTGTTTGTCAAAATACGCCTTGCCTTCCTGGATATAGGTCGCAGCGTTTTGCTGGTCAGAGGCGCAGCCTTCTAAAACGAGGATTAGAATCAAAAAAAACGGTAAAAAACGGCTCATGCTTTTCTCCTGAAGATAGACCCCTATAGTACTCGGAACAGCAGGTGAATCGGGGGGCATTAAATTAAGAGCGGGACAGATGATTAACATCTGCCCCGTATTCTATAGCACATAATTGCACGCAATGGTACTGTGCAATAAATTTCTAAGATTTTCTTGTGAGTCCGACAATGCCAACAAGTCCTAATCCCACCAGCATCATGGTAGCCGGTTCCGGTACTGCTGTTTGAACAGCCCATAGCGCTTCACCGGTTAGCTCGTTGTTTTCTGATCCGGCTCCTGTCCAGCCACCAGCCCAGCCCCCGGTACTCAACTGCACATCCATGAGCCAGGCAGCAGCAGCGTCAATTTGGTCGGCATATCGCTCTGCGTCAACAGACGCCAGTGCGATGATGGCATAGGCAGTTTCCTGAACGTCTGTATAGTCGTCCTCTACATAATCAGCAAAATTGCTGAAACCGCCGGAGTCGGCTTGAAATCCAGCCAGAATATCGGCTAAATCCTCTATGGACGTAGCTCCGTTTAATACATTTGTGCTAACCAATGGATCTGTTAATCCTAATCCGATTTCAGATAGCCCAAGAACTGCGCCGGAAAGTCCTAATACGCTGTTATAATGTGTGTCGTCATAAGAACCTGACCAAATATTTTCCAATCCATATTCCAAACGTTCCTGCCAAATTTCCAATTCACTTTGTGCAACGCCTAAAACAGCCGCTCCCGCTGCAGCCAAGCCCACATCCCAGAGTCCAAGGTTCCTATAACTATAGGCCGATTGGCCACTGTAACCAGAGGTATATTGATTTTCTCGAAGGTCATAAATATAAGTGGCATAACCGGACGTATCATAATTAAGGCCGTCTCTAGGATTCGTATAATTTCCGGTAGCCAGCGCATCGTAATACTTTGTTTTTACATCTGCGGCATAGGACGTATCCCCGGTGGCCTTGGAAAGTTCATTCATAAAAAGACCATTGCCTGTGGAATGGGGCGGCGAGTTGGTTTTAATGAATTCCCCGGCGGCTATGGCTTGAGTCAAATATTCAGAGGTCCCCGTCCGGGCATAGGCTGAAAGCAACCCTCTGGCAATTGGTGCGGCAGTGTTTGTGGGACTATTATTAGTTGGCGATCCATCATCAAGGGGCCAATCCCATCCACCATCGTTATTTTGTAGGTCTAAAAGTCGTCCCCCACCATCTTCAAATGTTTCGGCAGATGCGAATATAGGAATCGACAATAATAAAATAGAAAATAAAAAAATTGTTAGTACTGTATCCTTTTTGGTTTTCATTGAGCCTCCTTAAATGAGTGTTAGTGAATTAAGTGTTACGGTTTTCGCCGAGTATCGTCGTTCACTTAACAGTATGGATTTTAAGAAAAAGCATTTTTCATGCCATAATCTCCTTGGGTCATAGTGGATGGGGATAGTTCTAGTCTATAGAAAATATAGAATTTTTTATAAAATAAATAGTTTGAATTTGATAGCTTTTATCATCGAATTATCAATATCTATATTGACTGTTTGAATGGTTGTAAAAAATGTTATAATATTGATAAAAAAATACTCTTGTTTGTGGAAAAAAATAATTAATACAGTTCATGTTTCATTTTACTTTCCTTTGATCCTAATCAAACGCGTTTCTTATTTTCGTTTATGTAACCTGATGGGGCAATTAAAAATGGGATTTAGATAGTTACGAAAAAATGTTGGCTATATTGGGGACTGATAACTGGATTCGCTTCAGATAATGCCACGGCAGACTAATCCCCCCTCCTCTTTCGTGTAGTAACTTACGGCGTAGTTTCAACAATGCCCGATTTTATGGATTGATGAGTGTAAATACGTTTCGACCTGTTGCGCAGTTTCAAAATTTAAAACCGTTTGGGCCATCTTTTCTGCTTGGTGTACGGTGCAGTGGCGGATGGCGGTTTTTACGCCGGGTATATTAGGGGGACTCATGCTCAGTTCATCCAGTCCCAGACCAATGAGAACAGGCGCTGCCAGGGGATTGCCGGCCAGTTCTCCGCATATCCCCACCCGTATTCCGGCCTTGCGCGCAGCTCTGGTGGTTTGGGCCACCATTCTGAGCACTGCCGGATTCAGGGCATTGACCAGGTGATTGACCTGTCGGTTTCCGCGGTCGGCCCCCATCAGATACTGGGTTAAATCATTGGAGCCGATGCTGAAAAAATCCGCCCTGCCGGCCAACTGGTCTGCAACGGCCACGGCAGAGGGCACTTCAATCATCAGCCCCACCTCCATATTTTCATCAAACGAAGTCCCTGCGTTTTTCAGCTCTTGGGCGACCTCATCCAGAATCGCTTTGGCTGCATCAAATTCTTCCGGGGTACTGATCATGGGAAACATCATTTTAATATTGTGACCATTACCGGCTTTGAGGATGGCCCGCAATTGGGTTTTAAATATTTGGGGGTGAGCCAGGCAGTAACGAATGCCCCTTAGTCCCAGAAACGGATTGGTCTCCGCAGCCATATCCAGGCAGGGAACCACCTTGTCAGCCCCCACGTCCAGTGTTCGAATCACCAGGGGCCGGGTCTGCATTGCGTCGGCCACCTGGGAATAGGCCTGGAATTGTTCGGCTTCGGAAGGTGGCTGGGATCGACCTAAAAACAGGAATTCCGTTCTGAACAGCCCCACACCTTCGGCACCGTGATCCAGAGCCGATTTTGTATCATGGGGACCGCCGATATTGGCAACGACTTCAATGGTTCTGGGATTTGGGCCCATGGTGGATGCGGGTGCCTGGGCAAGGAGTTTGGCCTGGTGCTGTTGGGTGAGCCATTTGTCGCGCAAGGCGTTAAATTCTGCCAGCTGGGTTTGCGTGGGATGGGGCCAGACCAGTCCCCGGGTGCCGTCCGCGGCAATGATCTCATTTTCAGTCCATGTGAGTATATCCTCGCCCAATCCCGCAATTGCAGGGATACCCAGCGCCCTGGCCACAATGGTACTGTGTGAGGTACCGCCGCCCAGGGCCGTACAGATGGCCAGTACATTATCCGGGTTCAGCTGAACCGTATCCGACGGGGTCAACTCTTTTGCAAACAGGATGACCGGGCGATCAAAGGTTAAAGGCGGCACATCATGGTCAATAAGGTGTCGCAATACACGCCGGCCCACGTCAATGACATCGGTTGCCCGTTCATGAAGATAGAGATCCTCAAGGCCACGGTATTTTTGGGTCATCGCATCTATGGCTTCCCGCCAGGCCGATGCTGCATTGCACTGCCGGGTCAATATTTTTTCCTTGGCGGCATCCCGCAGGGCCGGATCATCCAGAAACATTTTCTGGGCATCAAAAATGGCCGCTTCCTTGGTGCCTATTTTTTGGGCCGCCTGATTTTTTAACTGCTCAAGCTCTTTTTTCGCCGATGACAGCGCCGCCTGAAATTTTTCGATTTCCCGATGGGGATCTTGAACCTGCCTGGTCTCAACTTCGGGCATCCGGGAACGGTAATGAACCACAGGACCCACCGCGATGCCAGGGGACGCCGGAATACCTGCTATCGCCCCTTGGATATCTTCCAGGGCATCCCCTGCCAGAGCCGTTGCTTCAGACGTTACGGGGGTATTTCTTTCGCCTTGTTCTCCGAATTCGCTTTCAGCCAGGGTTTTTAAGGCTGCTACAGCCTGGCGTGCCTGGGGCCCCGATGCCCTGACTTCAATTTGATCGCCCAAAGCGGCACCCAGGGTGGTAATCTGGTTTATACTTTTGGCATCGGCGGTTTTCGTTCCTTTTGTCACTGTAATATTTGCCCGATAAAAGCTTGCTGTATTCACAAAGTCGGCAGACGGACGGGCATGCAGACCCTTGGAGTTAAGAACGGTCAAGGTCTGCCTTATTGTTTCAGTAGCAGATCCGGCCGGGACTTGGCTGGGCTCAACAGTCAACCCGATGATGGTTGCAGGAGACAGCTGTTCCTGTTTTGGAGCAAGGGCGTTTAGGGCCTCGTTCATCACGTCTGCAAGGCTTGCGCCGATTGACGCCTGGACAGCTGCGGCAACCGCACCTTCCACAAAGGGAGCGGCGCACAATTTGACGTTTCCCGCCTGTTCCGGCCCAAGAAGTTCCAGGGCCATCTCCGCACTGAGCATGGCGCTGCCCAGGTCCATCAGAACGAGCACGCCGTCGTCGCTGTAAACGGATTCAATGGCAGCTTTCACTTTGACCGGATCCGTGCCAAAGGGGTTTTCCGGGTCGTCAATGCCGCCGACACCTGCAATCATGCCCCGTCCCCGGGTCATTTGTCCCGCAATTTCTTTTACGCCTTCAGCCAGCTTGGCACTGTGGGATACAAAAACTAAACCAACCATGGGCTCTCCTTTGTCTGGTACAATTCCAAAAGACTATGCGCTTAAGACATCAAGCAGGGCTTCAAATATTAGGCAGGAAGATGTTGCGCCCGGGTCCTGGTGCCCGATACTGCGTTCGCCAAGGTAGCTTGCCCGTCCTTTTCTGGCCTGCAGGGCAATGGTGTTTTTCATGCCCTGGTCAATGCCAGCGGCCCCGGCCTTTATAATCGTAAGGGTATCACTTCCCTTGGCCAGGGCGGTGTGCATGGCATCCAAAGCCGGTGCCCAGGCATCAAACATGGTTTTATCTCCCAGATTGGGCCGTCCGCGCTGGACAATGCCGTCCACGCCGGCCCTGAACATGGCACATAGATCAATGGTATTCAGAACGTCTTTGCCGTTCCCTATTGTGGCTGCCCGCATGAAAAAGGTGCCGTAAAGCGGTCCGCTGGCCCCTCCCATACTGGAAATCAGGGTCATACCCGTTGTTTTTAAAATAGTGCCGATATCATTATCCTTGATCGTGGGCAGTTTTTCGGCAACTTTGCTGAATCCACGGGCCATGTTAACCCCATGGTCTGCATCACCGATTGCCGCATCAAGCTGGGTCAGATAGCCTTTGCTGGCCTGGATGACATCAGCGGATTTTTCCAGCCATTTTATGATTTGATCTTTGCTCACGCCCATTGTTTTTTTCTCCATATATTTTTATGCACCCCAACGAAGGCACGGGGTTTTCACCGGCGCATCCCAGAATCTGAGAATTTCCCCATCTGTTTTGAGCAGCGTGATTGAGCAGCCCTGCATATCAAGGGCGGTGATGTAAGGCCCGATAAGATTCCGTACAATCTTGATCCCTCTGGATTCGCACACATCGACCAGCTTGCCGTATACGAGATATAATTCGGATATTGGGGTGCCGCCCATACTGTTGACCAAGGCAATGACTTCATCGCCTGATCTGAACGGTTGGTCGGTCAGGGATTTTTCCTCCCATTCGCCTTTTTGGGTATGCCATTCGCGTAAGGTTCGGGTATACGCCTTGTCCTCAATAATGCGCATTGCCATATGTTCAGTGATCTCATCTGCGCTTAGCATTTTGATGCGTGTGGTTCCCGGTTCTCCATGAATACCGATGCCCATCTCCACTTCATCGTCAGCCAGTTCAAAAGTGGGCTTGCCTGCTGCAGGAACCGTGCACGAGGTCAGTGCAACGCCTATTGAGCGACCGTTTTGGCTGACCTTGCGGGCCAGGTCTGCACACTGGGACAGGGAATAACCGGCTTCTGCAGCTGCACCTGCAATTTTTTCAACCAATACCGTAGTGCCCACACCCCGGCGGCCGGCAGTGAATAAGCTGTCTTTTACAGCGACATCGTCGTCAATCAGAACGTTTTGCACCTTGATCCCATCCCCATGAACCATCTCAATGGCGGTTTCAAAATTCATGACGTCCCCGGTGTAATTTTTCACGATAAAGAGCACCCCATCTTCACTGGCTACTTCTTTGGCGCATTCATAGATTTGATCCGGGGTTGGGGATGTAAAAATCTGCCCCGGGCAGGCACCGTCCAGCATGCCCATGCCAACAAAACCTGTGTGCATGGGGTCGTGGCCAGAGCCGCCGCCCGAAACCAGGGCCACTTTTTTATTTGGTGCA
This sequence comes from uncultured Desulfobacter sp., assembly GCF_963666145.1. Lineage (NCBI taxonomy): Bacteria > Pseudomonadati > Thermodesulfobacteriota > Desulfobacteria > Desulfobacterales > Desulfobacteraceae > Desulfobacter > uncultured Desulfobacter sp. The sequence goes on from NZ_OY762614.1 coordinate 3,928,981, forward strand.
TCGGCCCGGTATACATAGTTCGGGTTCAGGTTGACCGTGATGTCCGGATATGCTTTGGCCATGCCGGTCAATTGTTCTTTTATAACTTCGTCCACGGCGTTAATTAGCTTTTTCATTGTCTCTTCCTTGAAAGTTTGATGCGAAAGTTGCAGCCACGAAAAAGTACTGAATACGGTGTCGTTAAACGGGAAAGATGTGTTTATAATGACATTGCTCTGTTATGAACAAATGAGCCTTTGAATAAAGGATTATAACTGATATTTTTTTGCATTGCCATATAATCGTTGAGCACTTAACAGTAAAACATCGCATCCGTATTGTCGGAAGGGTGGCGGCGAGAAAGATCTTGTGGAAAGAAATAACAGCGGCGGTGCAGATTGCACCGCCGCTGTTAAAAGCTTAAATCTTGATTGTTTAGCCTTTCAATATATTGGGGACGGAAAGAGATCCCAACGGCAGTACGGTGACTTTGGCATCTTTGCCTTTCAGCTCGAATGCTGCTTCCAGAGCCGCTTCTACACTGTCAAACGGCTTGATGTGAACGGCTTTGATTTCGTCTTCGGGCAGTTCGGTTACGCCCCAGGTCTGGGCCCAGGTATTGATTTCAGCCATTTTACCGGCTTTATGATAACCCAGCTTGTATTCAATTTTGATTTTATCAAGAACTTCCTGGGGAGTCGCACAAGAGGCCATCAAATCAAAGAAGGTCTTTCCGCCGATGCCCATTCTGCACTGTGATACAAAAATCAATATACCGTCTTCTTTAAGGGCAAGCTTGCCGTTGTCTATGGCCTTTTGAGACTGGTAAAGGTCGATATCCATTGGATAGGGTGCCACAGAGATGACGATGTCGGTCTTTTCTTCGATATCAACGCAGAATACTTTTTTGGCGCTGTCAATGGCGTCATAAAATGCGCCCACAAGATCCCCGCATGTGGTCTCATATACATTATGATGCTTATCCAAAATAGTCATAATGGAGAACACTTTGATCTCTTTTAATACATTCATGGCATCCATCATGTCTTCATGGACAGGGTTGCCGTCTAATGCAAGGGCTTTTGCGCTCTTGTTCAATGCTAATTTGTGGTTTTGTGTGATGGTTTCATAGGATGCTACGCCAGGTAAGAAGCCTTTTCTGCCGCCGGTGTACCCTGCAAAATAATGGGGCTCAACAGAACCGATAACGATGGTTTTTTTAGCTTCGGCGACAATCTTATTCAGGTACATTTCAGTACCGTTTGAAGATTTGCCTAAATAGACCATCTCATCGTTTTTGGCATCATGGGACCAGATTCTGTCTTTTGCTTTCAGGTCCTCGTAGATCTCTCTACCAAAGATGTATTCGAACTCTTCATCATTGGGGGCTCTGTGGGCACCGGTGGCGATGATAAAATAGATATCTTTATCTTTGATATCATCATAGATCACCTTAAGTACTTTTGCCGTAGGCGTGGGCCGGGTTCCGTCATTGACGATGAAGACGACTCTTTCGTCACCTTCCATAAAGTCTGCAAAGTTTGCGTTTTCCAGATTTTTTTTAAACTCAGCCTCAAATTCTCTTTTTTCAACATCGTTAGGAAAATATACGCCCTGCAGGTTACTGTCATTAATTTCAACTTCAATTTTTTCCTTACCATACGGTATCTGTACTTTTGCCATTATTTTCTCCTTCCTGGAGTTGTTTTAATAATTTTGTCTCAGGTTCCCTGTTTTCGTTTTTTTATGATGGGCTTTTCGTATAAGTTTACGGCGGATAAAAATTAAAATCTTCGGCATATATTAAATATTCCGGGGATTAAGATTCTTATCCGCCGCAGATTCCCAACGAGAGCCTTACGCTCATAATTGGACGAAAAGACCATCTATGTGTGGGCTTAAATCTAACGTATGGGGCCCATCTGATTTATCTTTTCCATAAAGGTGTCAATTTCAGCCTGGAACAATTGCTTGTCTCCTCTAGGGATTTGAACCAGGTGAATTCGATCAGGATTAATGTCCAGCGCTTCAAGGGTTTCCTTCATTTTGTTTACCCGTTTGAGGGCCGCAACATTGCCGTCATGGGTACATTCCCCATCCGGACAAACCCCGACAAGAATACCCCATGCCTGGTTAAGGAACGGCGTCAATAAAAGGTTTTTATCAAGACGGCCGCCGCACAGGTTCACCAGGATTTCATACTCTTTGTCATGGGTTTCAGATTCCGGCATCCTGGAGTTCTGAATGTCAGGATGGTATGACCAGTTACAGGCAAAACAAATTACCTTGGCAGATTCAGTGGAGTTGAGGAACTCGGCAGCTTTTTGGTCCAGGTTTTCCGTGTCGGTGCCGAACGGTAATGGAATGCTTACCGCTTCAATGGGGCAAACTTCAACACAGATGCCACAGGACTTGCATAATACCGGATCCACGACAATGCCTTCAAGGTCAATATATTTCCGGGCATCATGGGGACAGGCCCTGACGCACTGCAGGCACCTGGCACAGGAACGGTCTGTGGTTGATATAGTGCCGATATCCTTTTTATATCCCAGTTCAACCAGATCCCTTCTCAGATCCAGCATGATATCCGTTATTTTAACCCCGGATGAACAGGCAGCTTCGCACCGTTTGCAAAAGAAACAACTGAAGGATTTTTCGGCAATTTCCCGTGTCAGTTCAATTGAGCCGGTCAAAAGTCCGTGGGCTAAGATATTTTTACCCCTGGGCGCATCGGATTCCCAGCGCGTGAATTTAAACATGGGGCAGTGCTCGTAACAGTATCCACACCGAATGCACTTGGCCAGCATGCCTTCCCATTTTTGTAGATTTTCAAACTTCGTTTTTGTTGTCTGCATAAGAAAAGTCCCTGTTATCCTTTATCAGCTGTTGACAGCATATCTAAGATCTGTTGCCGTTACCCAGTTTTCCGGCGCCTGCTGCAGTTTGCCGGGATTGAGAATATTATTGGGGTCCAGAGCCGCCTTAATGGCGGCCATCATTTTCAAGGAATCCGCTTTCTCCGTCCTGAAGGCATCTGCTTTGGAAATGCCGATACCGTGTTCAGCAGAAGTGGTGCCGTGGATGGAATTGACATATTCATAAATCTCGGCAATGGCTCTCTGGGCGCCTTCCCACTGTGCTTTTTTGCTGACGTCCATCATGATTTTGGTGTGCATGCAGCCTGATCCGCAATGGCCGTATGCCGTCATGATGATGCCGTTCTTTTCGGCAGCTTCATGGATTTTAGCGGCCATATCCGCCATCTTGGAGTAGGGTACTGCCATATCGTCAGCCAGGGATGTGGAAGCCATACTGGCGTCAAATTGTGACAGGGCAGGGAATAATTTTTTACGACCCATGAAGATTTGTTCGCGCTCTTTGGCATCAAAGCTGTACCAGAGGTCGGCGCCGTTGTTCTTTTTGCAAATTTCCTGCATTTTGTTAACTTCATACTCCACGGCTTCCACCACTTTTCCGTCAGCTTCAAAAAGCAGGGAGGCGGCCACTTCCTTAAGGCCTAAATTCATGGTTTTGTTTACCGCTTTGATGGCAACGTCATCCACGAGCTCAAGCATAGAGGGGATGGTGCCCGAGGCCATAATGTCACTAATGGCATTACCGGCATCCCTGAGACTGTCAAAATTGGCAACGCCGAGGCATCTGAATTCTGGGATGGGTACAAAACTCATAATCGCTTCCACCACAACACCCAGGGTGCCTTCCGAACCCACGATGAGTTTTTCAAGCTGGTAACCGGATGCTTCCACACGGGTATGGGCACCTAAGGTGACCAGGTCGCCATTGGCCAGAACTACTTTTAGGCCCAACACTGCATCACGGGTTGCGCCGTATTTTACGGAACGAACGCCCGACGCATTGTTGCCAATCTCGCCGCCGATGGTGGCGATACGAGAAGAGGCAGGTGTCGGGGGATAGAAAACACCATAAGGTTTAAGTGCGGCATTGAGATCATCATCCACCACACCTGGTTCCACCCGGCAGTATACATCGGGCATGTTTATTTCAAGTATCCGGTTCATATTCTTCATGTCCAGAAGAATTCCGCCCTTGATTGAAACGGTCTGCCCGCACATTCCCGAGCCACCGCCCCTGGGGACAACTGGTATTTTTGCATCATTGGCATAGGCCATTACTTTTTGGACCTGCGCGGTATTGTCAGGTCTGACTACAACCCATGGTGCGGCATGGTAAACAGATGCGTCTGCGCCGTAAATAAACAGGTCAAGCGGATCTGTCTTTATGTTTTTTTCCCCGACTATGTTCCTGAGTCTGGGGATATCGACCGTATTCATTTGATATCCTTTCCTGATGAAAATTGTTAAAACCAATGGGTCTAAAAAGCTTCTATTCCAATTAATTCGCTAATATTTTCACAACTATTTTAAAAATTCAATCCTCTTTACCCTTACAGTATTAATAAGTATTTGCTTTTCTAAAAAGTTGAATTATATCCCCAATTTATGTATTGATTTGTATGTATTAGCCTCCTTTTGTGTTAATATTTTAACATTTGGGGATACGCTGTCCGTTGTGTCGCTAAATTCCCGCCTTGGGATACTACCGTTAATGGAGATAAAAATGCAAGTCTTATCCCGCGTCGGGTTGCCGCCATTGTTTGATATTCTAAATTAAATAATTTGTATTGGGCTTTTAATAATTAAATTAATTGAACAATATCAGCTGTATGACCATGTATCTGTGTGGGTCGTTCGGGCAAGCACTTTGTGTGTAAAAGTTTTAAAATGTAAAATAATGAAATTAACAGTAAATATAGTTGAAAATTTTTTATGTGAAATGGGGGCTATATATAATGGATAAAATCGTTGAATGTGTGCCTAATTTTTCCGAAGGAAAAGATAAAAAGATTATTGATGCCATTGCCGATGCCATCGCTAAAACCCCCGGATGCAGCCTGCTGGATGTGGAATCTGGAAATTCCACCAACCGGACGGTGTATACCTTTGTGGCAGATCCGGATCATGTGGTAGAGGGAGCAATGGCTGCAGCACGGGTGGCCCGGGAAAAAATAGACATGCGCCGGCATCATGGGGAGCACCATCGCATGGGAGCCATGGATGTGTGTCCCTTTATCCCTGTGGCCGGTGTGACCATGGATGAATGTGTAGAAATTTCAAAGCTATTTGGTAAGCGGTTGGCCGATGAACTTGGCGTTCCGGTTTATTTGTACGAGAATTCCGCCAGACTGGATTACCGCAAAAAGCTGCCCCAGATCCGGGAAGGACAGTATGAAAAGCTTGCCCAGCGTATTGTCCAGGACAAATGGGCGCCTGATTTCGGTCCGGCCAGGTTTGTGCCCGAGTGGGGGGCCACGGTAACCGGCGCCCGGTTTTTTCTCATCGCGTATAATGTTAATCTGCTGGGCACGCCCAATCAGGCCCACCGCATTGCGCTGAATCTGCGTGAAGCAGGCCGGGGGCCCAAGGACCCCGGCCGCTTCAAGGATGTCAAGGGGATGGGTTGGTATGTTGATGACTATAACCTGGCCCAGGTGACGGTGAACCTGAACAACTATATGGTCACGCCGCCCCATATTTTGTTTGAAGCGGTTAAAGAGGAGGCTGCCAAGCTTAAAATTGCGGTGGCAGGCTCCCAGATAGTGGGTGTGGTTCCCCTGGAGCCAATTTTACAGGCTGCCGAGTATTACATTGAAAAAGAAGGGCTTTTTATTCTGGACGAAGACCAAAAGGTTCGGCTGGCCGTTGAACGTATGGGATTGAATTCTGTTGCTCCCTTTGATCCCAAAGCCAAGATTATCGAGTATATCATTGCCAAGCCACCCCATGAACCCCTGGCCGGTATGAGTGTCCGCGCCTTTATCCAAGAGGTTTCCGGCAGAAGTATTGCACCTGGCTGCGGTTCGGTCGCCGCAGCCGTTGCCGCCCTGGGCGCAGGGCTTGGCGCCATGGTGGCCAAGTTGACCCTGGGGGTTCGACGGTTTGAGGCGCTTGACGCTGACATGAGATCGTTGATTCCGCCGCTGCATGAAGCGGCTATGGCCCTGATTCCCATGATTGATGCCGATACCGATGCCTTTGCCGATTATGTGGCTGCCCTGAAACTGCCGGAAGCCACGGAGGCGGAAAATCGTTTTAGAACAGCGCAGCTCCAGCTGGGACTGAAAAAGGCCATTGATGTCCCTTTATCCGTCATGACCCTGGGAGATAAAGCATGGGATGCCATGATGGGGGTGGCACAATACGGCAATATCGCTTCCCGGTCAGACCTGGAGATGGGGGCAAGGGCGCTTGAGGTGGGTATCTGGGGTGCGTACAGAACCCTGGTGAACAATATGGATGATATCCATGATCTCGAATACCGAAAAAAAATTATGGACAAGGCGGATGCCATGAGAAAAAGGGCTGCGGAATGCTGTGAAATATTTCTGGATATTCTTGGAAAAAGATCTGCCTGATGCGATTCGGAATAAACTTTTTAAAAATTTGTTGGGTGCAAGGCCCGGGCTATTGGGGCCGGGTGGGGATCAGCAGATCTTCATTGATTCTGAAAAAACCTTTAAAATGCTCAAGCCAGTATGCATGGTAAACGATGTTGTCACTGTTAAAAATCGTGACTTCACCCCGTTTTTTTGACGCATAGATAAAGTGCATCCTGCCGCTGGGCTCCACCTGGTACACCATGGCGGCAAGATCGTTTTCCAAGACGATCAGGTCTCCGTTTTCAACATCGTCTGCGTTGATGGGGTGGGCGTTGCTCAGTAATAGGTCTATGTGCATAAACGTCTTGTATACCAACCCTGCTTTGGCTGCAGCACCAGCGTAAATGGAGTAGAACAGCCATGAATTATCTGTGGTGCCTGTCTGGTTAGGTCGTCCCCCATATTCAGTGGGCATGCCGATGAATTGTTCGGCAATTGAGGGGATAAACTGGCAAAACCGTACGGCAGGTGGTGAATTCACGGGCTCTTGGGGATTCTGGGGCTCAATGATGAGGGAGTGGCTGGCCAGGATCGGAACAGCCCAGATCAGAACCAGTATTAGATGTATGGTCGATCTTTTCATTTCTTTACCCAAAAGGGGAACAAGGTGTTCATAGGGAGTCAAAAAAGCGTTAATTGATTCGAGCCGGTACAAAACGATTCCTGTTCCCTTTGTTATTCATGAAAAAGTTTAACCACGGAAATCACAGAATACACTGAACATGAAATTCTGTGGTTAAAATGTTTTTCATCGTTCGTTGTGCGGGCCAAATCATGACCGTTTTTATGAATTGTCTAATAGCTTACTACCGCAGTAACAGCTTTGAGGTCTTGAAGCAGCAATCTTCATGATTTCTGCAACGATGGGGATGTCTCCAGGTTCTGAATTTTTCCCGGCATTTTAAAATGCCTGCCGGAACGCTTGTCTACACTACCTGGTTTTCAAACTGTTCGTCAAGAAAGAAAGTTAGGTTCCGGTCAACACCTTGGGATTATTCGTATGGCGCCTGATACCATTGTATTGGGGCAGGGGATGGAAACGTGATAATTCAACCCGGGCATGAGATTTTTTTAACAAACACTTGTGTGATACAAAAAGCAAAGTTATCATTATATATATCGTTTGAACGAAAAGTCACCCACCTGCAGCTTTGCTTGCGCCTTGCATCTGGGCAACTTTTTGTCCAAACACGGGTTTTCGTTCAGGCACTATATAATGGTGCTGTTTATGAAATTTTACCCCGCCATGAGAGCCGTTTAAGAATAAATTTATTTATGCCGCCTTCGGATGATCAGTCAAATAGTCAAGCCCCCTGGCTTTCTTCCCTGGGTATTGTTGCCCTTTCAATGCCGGATTTGAAAGTATTCGGCCTTAATCGCCCCATGTCGGCGATGATTGGAAAAACTGCGGATCATTTTAAAGGCAAAAATTTTGTATATGCCTTGGCTGAAACGGGCTGCAGGCTTTCCAATTCCGATCAGACGTCCCTTTCCCAGGATCAATTTCACCAATATATTTTATCTTCGGTACAATCTTCTTTTCAGGCAATTGATTTAATTTTTCAACTGCCCGGAAAAGCGCCCCGCAAGATATTGGTCGTGCCCCACCGTCTTTTTGAAAGACAAAGAGATTCTGCCATGATGATTTGCCTGTTTTACGATTTAGGCGTAGTTGGGGCTGAAATACCGGTGGATTTACAAGGCGTTCATGAACTGCAAAAGGCATTTAGAAAAAAAACCGACGATCTTAAAACAATAAATGCCCAGCTTGAGGCCATGTACAATGCCTCATCGGAAAGTATCTGGGTGCTAAGCGGCGACGGTTCGGTTGTCAGTATTAACAGAGCGGGGGAGGCGCTTTTGGGTGTCCGGGCTGAGGAAGTGGTGGGCAAAAGTGTGGATGAACTGGTGGCGGCCGGATTCATTGATCAATCCGTGACCCGCCAGGTGCTGGAGACCGGCCGGCAGGTCAGCCTGCTCCAGTCAAACCGCAAAACGGGCAAACAATTGCTGGTTACCGGAACGCCCGTATTTGGTGAGAACGGCAATATTTCCATGGTGATCGTTAATGAGCAGGATATGACCCAGTTGACAAAGCTGCAGGAGCAGCTGCAGCGGGTTAAAGAAGAAAAAAACAGGGTCAATGCCGAACTCAACCAGCTCTCCCTTCAAGGGCTTAAGGAAAATGAAATCATTGCCCATTCAAAGGAAATGCAGGGGCTTTTGGTGGCTTGCCGAAAACTTGCGGACATGAATGTATCCAGTATTTTGATCCTGGGTGAATCGGGTACCGGCAAGGGACTTTTGTCAAAATATATTCATAACTGCAACAATTTGCTGAAAGGTCCTCTGGTTAAGATCAACTGTGCGGCGGTTCCTGAAACCCTTCTCGAAGCAGAGCTTTTCGGGTATGAACCCGGCGCGTTTACCGGGGCAAAAAATCAGGGGAAGATCGGCCTTTTCGAGGTTGCTAAAAACGGAACGCTTTTTTTGGACGAAATCGGAGAACTCTCGCTGCCTTTGCAGGCCAAGCTTTTAACCTGCCTGGAAGAAAAAGAGATTATGCACATTGGCGGGTTAAAACCCATTAAGATCAATTGCAATATTATTGCGGCAACCAACGAAGATCTTGACATGAAAGTGGCGGCAAAGCAGTTTCGTCGGGATCTCTATTTCAGACTCAATGCGTTTCCGCTGACCATTCCTCCTTTAAGGCATCGGCCCGAAGATATTATGGAGCTGACCCTTTATTTCTTAGATAAATATAACGGCGCATATAAACGTTCCTGCACGATTTCCAGCATGGAACTTAACCGTATCCAGGCCTATGAATTTCCAGGCAATGTCCGGGAATTGAAAAACTGCATCCGGCGTGCGGTGGTGATGGCTGAAAAAAACAGCCTTGAAGGGGTTGTGGGCAGTCCGATTACCAAGGAACCTTCCCGAATCGGTAGTGTAAAAGAGGGGATGGGTGAATCCCAAAAAGGATTTAACCAGCAGGTGGCTGATTTTGAAAAACAATTGCTGGTCAGCGCTCTGAAGACCTGGGGCACCACCCGGGCCATGGCAGCGGGGCTGGATATGACCCAGTCCCAGGTTGTCCGAAAACTTAAGAAATATGGGTTAAGCCGTTGGCTTGCCCAAAATCTGTGATTATTGCTTGTAGTTCGATTTGATTTCGACTCTATTTCATTGTGATCTGCTTTTATTATGGTATGTTACCTATATTCATCTCTGATTTAAAATCGACTCTTAATAAAATCAATATAAATTCAGATGGTTGGCATTTTGATTTGAGTTAAAATCGATTCGATTTTTTCTGTGTTCATCCTGGTATTAACAATAAAGCCGTAAGCGTCTGAATTTAAATGTTTTTTGTGAAACCGATTTGGTCGGCACGAATCCTGCTATACCCTTAAAAAGATTTAAGCATAACCCCCTAAAAAACGGAAAGGATAAAAAAATGACTGATGTGAAAGATATTCAAACCCTGAGAGACCAGGTGATCCCTAACGGCCATGCCTCCGGTACAACCTGCTATGTAGAATCCGCAAAAGGCGCTATCATTAAAGATGTTCAAGGCAAAGAATATATTGATTTTGCCGGCGGCATTGCTGTAATGAACGTCGGCCACAGCCATCCCAAGGTGGTGGCAGCCATTAAAGAACAGGCCGAAAAATTTACCCATACATGCTTTATGGTCAATCCCTATGATGTTGCCGTGCGCCTGGCCGACCGTCTCTGCAAGATTGCTCCGGGTTCCTTTGATAAAAAAGCCCTGTTTGTAAACTCCGGAGCCGAAGCTGTTGAAAACGCAGTGAAGATCGCCCGCTATTACACCAAGCGCCAGGGCGTTGTGGTATTTGACGGTTCCTACCATGGCCGGACTTACTTGACCATGGCCATGACCACCAAGGTTAAACCTTACAAATGCGGATTCGGACCCCTTGCCCCTGAAGTATACCGGGCTCCCTATGGTGATTTTGAGGCATTTACCAAATTTTTTATTACCGGTATTAACCCTGAAAATACCGCGGCCGTGGTTGTCGAGCCCATTCAGGGTGAAGGCGGGTTTATCGCGCCGCCCGAAGGCTTTTTGCCCAAGGTCGCCCAGTTCTGCAAAGATCACGGCATTGTTTTTGTTGCCGATGAAATTCAGTCAGGCATAGGCCGTACCGGTAAGATGTTTGCCGTTGAAAATTTCGGTGTGGAACCGGATTTGATGACTGTGGCCAAGAGTATTGCTGCGGGCATGCCTTTGAGCGCCGTGGTGGGCAGAAAAGAGATCATGGATTCCGTGCATCCCGGCGGTTTGGGCGGCACCTACGGTGCCAACCCGGTTGCCTGCGCTGCAGCCCATGCCGTACTGGATATTTTTGAAGAGGAAAATCTTCTGGAAAAGGCCCAGGCAATCGGCGACAAGCTGGGTGAAATCTTTGGTGCCTGGACCGAAAAATTTGATCATGTGGGAGAGGTTAGAGGCATTGGCGCCATGCGCGGATACACCATTGTCCATGCCGACGGCACCCCGGACCCGGACAAGGCTAAAAAATTGTCAGCCTACTGCTTTGACAACGGTTTGATCTCTTTGGTCTGCGGCATTGAAGGCAATGTGGTCCGGGTGTTGATGCCCCTGGTTATTGAAGATGATCAGCTCCAAAAGGGTCTGGATATCATGGAAGCGGGATTGGCCGGTCTGGCCGGGTAAATAGGGAAATTACATGCTACAGTTAAAAAATTCAGATCTGTTTTGTACTCGTTGTTTTATTAATGATCAATGGATTGACGCAGACAGCGGCAAGACCGTTGAGGTAACAAATCCTGCCACCGGAGAAGTGCTTGGTACAGTTCCCTATTGTGGTGCCGATGAAACACAAAGAGCCATTCTTGCGGCTAATGAAAGCCTGGACGCCTGGAGAAATAAAACAGCCGGGGAACGCTCGGCTGTTTTGCGCAAGTGGCACGACCTGCTCATGGAAAACCAGGAAGATTTGGCTACGCTTATGACGGCGGAGCAGGGCAAGCCCATGGCAGAATCCAGAGGCGAGATCGCTTACGCCGCAGGTTTCTTTGAATGGTTTGCCGAAGAGGCCAAACGGGTATACGGGGATGTGATCCCCCAGACCGTGGCCTCCCAGCGCCTGGTGGTGATCAAGCAGCCTGTGGGCGTTGTGGCCGCCATCACCCCGTGGAATTTCCCCAGCGCCATGATTACCAGAAAGGCGGGGGCCGCGCTGGCCGTCGGCTGCACCATGGTGGTAAAGCCTGCAACCGCCACCCCGTTTTCGGCCCTGGCCATTGCAAAACTGGGGCAGCAGGCCGGCGTACCCAAAGGGGTCTTCAATGTATTGACAGGTTCTTCTTCGGCCATTGGCGGGGAATTGACCTCCAACCCCATTGTCCGTAAATTGACCTTCACCGGCTCCACCGAGATCGGTAAGAAATTGATGCAGGACTGTGCAGGTACCATGAAACGCCTTTCCATGGAACTGGGTGGAAACGCCCCGTTTATTGTGTTTGACGATGCCGATATTGATGCGGCTGTGGAGGGCGCCATGGCGTCCAAATACCGCAACTCCGGCCAGACCTGCGTATGCACCAACCGGATTTATGTCCAGGCCGGGGTGTATGATGAATTTTGCCGGAAACTGACAACCGCCGTGGAGGGGCTTAAGGTCGGCAATGGTTTTGATGACGGGGTGCAGCAGGGTCCGCTCATTGATATGGGGGCCGTGGAAACCGTTGAAAGCCACATCCAGGATGCCGTCAGCAAAGGCGGAATAGTCCTGACCGGTGGTGTCCGCCACTCCCTGGGCCGCAGTTTTTTTGAGCCGACCATTGTTGCCGATGCCACGGACGAGATGCGGGTGGCCAAAGAGGAGACCTTTGGGCCGCTGGCCCCGGTGTTCAAGTTTGATACGGAAGAAGAAGCGGTCCGCAAGGCCAATGACACGGAATTTGGTCTGGCTGCTTATTTTTACACCAAAGATCTGGGCAGAACCTGGCGGATGGGTGAAAACCTGGAATATGGTCTGGTGGGTATCAATACCGGTCTTATTTCGAACCCGGTGGCGCCTTTTGGCGGTGTCAAAGAGTCGGGTAACGGCCGGGAAGGATCAAAATACGGACTGGACGACTACCTCGAAATAAAATACATGTGTATGTCCATATAATGTTTGAACGACAAGTCATCCACCTGCGGCGTTGCTGCACAAAGCTGAAACCGGAGCGTACTACAGTACGTGAGGATTTCAAATTTTTATGTAACGCCGCAGGTGGGTGATTTTTCGTTCAATCTTTCAAAAGGAATAATCGTCCTATGACGCTGAAGATCAACATAATGCTGGTGTCCGTGCTGGTGGCGGTTATTCTTGTTTTGGCGGGGATCACATATACCTATACCCAGTCCATCAGCCGCCAGACCGTGGAAAATCACCAGCAGGCCTTGACCAAAGAGGCGGCCAAAATGGTGACACTGTGGCTGGAACATCGGTTTAAGCTGGTGGATGCCCTGGCGCATACCCTGGAAGATCTTTATTTGACCCGGGGAGAGGACCCAAGGCCTATTTTAAAAATGACCATGGAAGCCGGCGATTTTTCCGATGTCTATCTGGGGCTTTATAACGGAACGATGATCGATGGGGCCGACTGGTATGCCTCACGGGATTATGATCCCCGGACCCGGCCCTGGTACAAGCGGGGCATGGAAGAACAAAAAATATCCTTAACCCGGCCCTTTATGGACCAGGGCTTTTGGACGATGGTCATTGCCGTGGTGGTGCCCCTGGTTCACGAAAATCAGGTGGTCGGCGTTTTAAGTGCCAATATCATTTTAGACACCTTGCAGAAGTCGGTGATGGATCTTCGCATCGGCCGATACGGGTCCGCATTTATCATTGACGGCCAGGGTACCGTGCTGGTTCATCAGAACAAGAGCCTGATGATGACCACCAAAATCCAGGAATCCGATCCCGCCCTTTCCAAGTTCGGTTCATATTTCCCCGGACGGGATGCCGGCTCTTTCTCTTATCGGGATCGAATGCTCAGCTTTCACAAACTTACGGATACCGGGTGGTATCTGTGTACCAACGTGGACCGGGAAGAGGCATTGGTCCTGGCCAAAAACACGGATATGCTGTTTGCCATGTCCATGGTCTTGAAAATTTTGGGCATCTTGGCGTTGCTCTTCTTTATTACCGTGGGCGGGTCTGCCCTGATCCTGTTTATCTCAAAAAACAGGTTTGAGGCCATTGTGTCTGGAAAAGACGAGGATCTTCGCGGGGAAATCGTTCGCAGAAAAGAGCTTGAAACCCGTTATAGAACCCTTTTTAACACGGCCACCAATGCCATCATGCTCACAAAAAACGGGATCTATATCGAATGCAATCAAAAGGCATTGGATATGTTTGAGCTTGCCGAAGATGACATCATCGGCAAGACCATGCTGGATCTCTCCCCGGCCACACAGATGGACGGCACGGCCACAACGCTCAAACTGACCCAGCTTGAGCAGTCCCACGGCCATGGCGGTTTCGACGTGTTTAAATGGACGTTCAGCCGGGCCAATGGGTCTGAATTCCCGGCTGAGATAGGAATCTCCACGTTGACCCTGGATCGCGAAATGGTCAAGGTGTACAGTATCTGGGATATTTCAAAACGGGTAAATGCCGAGCAGAATTTGCGCCAGGCCCAGAAAATGGCTGCCATGGGTGAAATGATGTCCGCGATAGCACACCAGTGGCGTCAGCCCCTCAACGCCTTGTCCTCGTACATTGCGTCCCTGACCCCTGCCTTCTACAACCAGATGATATCCGGACCGTTTATTGAAAAATTGGTCCGGGAGGCCGATGCTCAGATCCAGTTTATGTCCAGGACCATCAACGATTTCAGGGAATACTTCAGACCGTCGAAAAACAAACATACCTTTGAAATAATGGATGCCATAGACAGTGCCATCAAGCTGGTCAAACCCCAGTTGCGTCAGAACAATATCACCCTGGATATTGAGCTGGACGATGCCAATGATCCCATGCCTATCCTGGGATACAAGAATGAATTTGTGCATGTCCTGGTCAACATCATCTCCAATGCAAAGGACGCCATCAACGAACGCCAGGCCAACACCCCGGAGCGGACTGTTCACAGGTTAATCAATCTGTCTGTGCTGAAGCGCAGTGATGAGATCTGCCTTGAAATCATGGATACGGGGTGCGGAATTCCTTCCCATTTAATGGAAAAAATATTTACGCCCTATTTTACCACCAAGGGAACGGCCACCGGCACCGGCATCGGTTTGTACATGGCCAAAATGATCGTGGAAAAGGAGATGAAAGGCCATATTCATGTAGAAAACCGGTACACGGGCGTTATGTTCCGGATCTGTCTGCCCCTTGCGCTTGGCAAAACACCCCAAAAGGACGATTAACAGGATCATGATTAATTTCAGCCATTCAAAGGTGCCTGTGGTTTTGGTGGATGATGAATCCTCCGAACTTGATGCATACGGTTTTTTGTTGACCTCCATGGGGGTCAAGCAGGTCATTCAGGTCCAGGACAGCCGCCGCCTGCCCGGGGTGATGAGGGACCTGGGAGTGTGTGTTCTTTTTCTTGATCTGAATATGCCTCATAAGTCCGGCCTTGAGGTATTAAAAGAGCTTCGGGAGACCCATCCGCACATTCCCGTGGTGATCATCACGGCCAATTCAGAGATAGAGAGTGCTGTTGCATGTTTAAAGCAGGGTGCCCATGATTACCTGGTCAAGCCTATCAACATGAACACCTTTGCCTCGGCACTGAGAAACGCCCTGGAAATCTGCGCATTGCGAAACGAGGTGTTCACCCTGAAAGGGGTCTCCTTTAACCAGAATCTCAAATATCCGGAACATTTCCGGAATATCATCACCCAGAATCCCAGGATGATCGGGCTTTTTCAGTATATTGAGTCCATCTCCAGCAGCCGGGAACCCATTTTGATTCTTGGCGAAACCGGCACGGGCAAGGAGCTGATTTCCCGGGCCATCCATGATGTGTCCGGGCTTGAAGGCCCTTTTATTCCGGTGGATGTGGCAGGGCTTGATGACAATCTGTTTTCGGATACGCTGTTCGGCCATAGCAAAGGTGCGTACACCGGGGCCGATAAACACAGGGAGGGCCTGGTGGAAAAGGCTGCCGGCGGTTCCCTGTTTTTAGATGAAATCGGGGATCTTTCCGCCGCGTCCCAGGTGAAGCTGCTGCGGTTGATCCAGGAGGGGATTTTTTACCCCTTGGGGTCAGACAAGCCCAGGACCTGCCGGGCACGGATTATCTCTGCAACCAATAAAACCCGAAACGCGCTTGCGACCGAAGACCAGGGCCGTTTCAGATCCGATCTTTTTTTCAGGCTTTCCACCCACCTGATCGAGGTGCCCCCGTTACGGGAGCGCAAAGAGGATATCCCCCTGATCGCAGCAGGCCTAAGGGATCAGGCCGCCAAAGCCATGGGCAAGCCCGTCGTTGAAACCGGACAACAGTTGTCTGCCGTTCTGGAGGCCCATGCGTTCCCGGGCAATATCCGGGAGCTGAAAACCTATATCTACGATGCCGTGGCGCAAAGTACCGGCACAAGCCTCAGTGTTGACGCGATCCTGGACCGGCTGGCGGATGTCTCGACCGTATCCCGAGCCCCAATGGTTGGCGCAGCCCCTAACCGTGATACGGTTCTGGAAGATTTAATGGGCGGGTTTCCCACCCTGGCCGCCCTGACCGAATATGCCATTGACCAGGCCCTGGAACGTACCGATAACAATCAAAGTCAGGCCGCCCGACTTCTGGGCATCTCCAAACAGGCCCTGAGCAAGCGATTGAAAAATCGGGACAAAAGTTGACACCGTGCGTCAATCATAGTTGACATTGTCAATCATGGTTGACGATAAATCGTTTCTTGCTATATAATCATCCATTCTCTGTGTAGTTTGGCGGGAGCCAAACCTCTGTGTTCTCTGTGGTTTTAAAAAATGAAATCCCGAAGGGATTAAATGCCTTTTTCCCAATCTCCTGGTTTGTAACGTTAACGGGCTTTGCCCGCAGTTTTTTTTAACCACAGAGGACACAGAGAGCACAGAGTTTTTTCCGGGTAATTATTCCAAGCAGTCTTCATTTTTCAACGATTCGAAGTTTCTGGCACACGCCTTGCTGATGTTGCATTGTTACGTTTATGAAACCACATGCGAAAAATTTAATTGTTTTCGCATTATTTTAACATCCATAAGGAGGAAGACATGAAGCTCAATCGTTTTTGGACCGCAACGGCAGCCGCCGGGCTTTTAATCAGCGGGCTTATTTTTACAGGCCCTGCAACGGCAGATGACGCAACCATCAAGATCGGTAACATTATCCCACTGTCAGGCCCTTCTGCCTCTGTGGGCCAGCAGGGAAAAAATGCCAGGGAGATGGCCATTGAGGAGATCAACGCAGCCGGCGGTATCAAATCCCTGGGTGGTGCCAAACTTGAAATGCTCTATGCCGATTCCGAATCCAAGCCGGAAAAAGGCGTTTCCGAAGCAGAACGCTTGATCAACACCGAAAAGGTCAATGTCCTTACCGGATGCTGGAACTCCGCAGTGACCTATCCCACCACAGCGGTTGCTGAACGGTATGGGGTGCCCTTTATCGTGCCGGTGTCCGTGTCCGACAAAATCACCGAACAGGGATTTAAAAATGTATTCCGTATTGCCGCCAAGGATTCCTGGTGGACCCGGGATCAGTTCTCCTTTTTAAAAGATATGCAGACCGAGTTTAACACACCGGTCAAAAAACTTGCCTTTGTGTATGAAAACGGCGACTGGGGAAAAGGCATGGCCGGTCAGTGGAAAAAACTGGCTGAAAAAGACGGCTATGAGGTTGTACTGGACGAACCGTATCCTTCCACCGCCACCGACCTGAGCCCTGTGGTTCAGAAAATCAGACGCTCCAGAGCAGATGTCCTTTTGCTGGTTTCCAATGCTGCGGACGCCATTCTTTTGACCAACACCCTGGCAGAATATAAAGTTAGTTTGAAAGCCATTGTGACCACCGGCGGCGGACATGCCGACCCCTTCTTTATCAAAGCCGTGGGTAAAAACGCCCAGTATCTTTTCGATATTGTGGAGTGGGAAGCCGACATCAACAAGCCCGGCGCCAAAGAGACCAATGAAAAATACAAAGCCAAATACGGTTATAACCTCACCGGTGAAGCTGTGGACGCCTATGTTGCCATGTACGTGATCAAAGATGCCCTGGAACGTGCCGGCAGCCTTGATAAAGACGCCATCCGCAACGCGTTGGCCCAGACCAACCTAACCTCAGGCCCCGGCATGATCGTCGGCTATGACGCGGTCCAGTTTGACCAAAGCGGCCAGAATTCCCATGCATCACCAGTTATCGTACAGATCAATGATGCGGGCAACGGCCTTGAAAGAATTACCGTCTGGCCCAAGAGCGCCAGACGCGCCGGATACACCCCTGTTTTCCCCAAACCATAAAACGCCCATCTCAATGTCCCGTTTTAAAACTGTAGCACCCATTTTAAAACGGGACATAACCGTCCGGAGAAAAAGATGATCTATTTAATTGAAGATACAATCAACGGCATCCTCATGGGCTCGATTTACGGGCTGACTGCCCTGGGGTTGACCATTATTTTCGGCGTGCTCAAGGTCGTTAACTTTGCCCACGGCACCCTTTTAATGGTCAGCATGTATGCGGCATACTGGACCGTTGCCCTGTCAGGACTTCATCCCTACCTTGCTCTTATTATAGTTGTTCCGGTCATGTATGTGTTTGGATACTATCTGCAGGATATTGTGATAAAGCCCATTTTTAAAGCTGAAAAAAATGTCCGGGAACCCAGTACGGTAATTATTGTTACCACCGGGGTGTGGTATGTGCTGGATAACTTGACCCTGATGGTTTTTGGTCCCCAGTACCGTTCTTTGCCGGATAATCCGCTCCAGGGGAAAATGATAGAGCTTGGAGAGATGTTTATCTCCGTGCCTAAGCTGTGGGGTGCCATAACTGCTGTGGCCACCGCCTTTGGCGTCTACTACTTTTTTCAGAAAACACGAACCGGACGAGCGATTCGGGCATGCAGTCTGGACCGAGATGCGGCCAGTTTGTCCGGTATCAATCAGTACAAGATCTACAACATGGCCTTTGGGCTGGGGTCGGCCGTGACCGGCATTGCCGCGGTCACTCTGGTTCCCTTTTACAATACCTTCCCTACCGTTGGTGTTCTGTTTGATATCAAAGGCTTTATCATTGTCGTGTTAGGCGGGCTCGGCTCCATTCCCGGGGCCATCATCGGCGGGATCATCATCGGGGTCATCGAATCCGTGGGGCCCCAGTTCATGACCGCAACGTGGACAGAGGCCATTGTATACGGTTTGTTCCTTCTGGTCCTTTTTGTTAAACCTTCAGGATTGTTCGGAGTAAAATATGACTGGTAAACCCATCGCAGGCACAGGGGACAACAACGCCCCCTACGAGACGGAAGGCGGCATTCTTGATAGGCCTGCCCTGGCCCGTAAAGTGGTTAAGGATACCATTAACAAGGTGCTGCTCGGGGCGGTGCTGATTCTGGTACTGGCCTTGCCGGCTGTTGTCAGCAGTCCCACCTGGCTGCATATCATTGTGCTGATCTTTTTTTACGCCTACCTGACCACCTCCTGGAACATGGTCGGCGGATTTGCAGGGGTCCTGCCCTTGGGGCATGCGGTGTTTCTGGGCATCGGCGCATATACCTCAACGGTGCTTTCCCTTCAGTACGGCATCAGTCCCTGGCTGGGGATGCTCATCGGCGGTGTGTTAGCGGTTGCCGCCGGTATGGTCATCGGGCTTCCCACCTTGAAGATGCGCGGGGCCTACTTTGCCCTGGCCACCATCGCCTTTGCCGAGGGTGTCCGCGTCATGGTTGAGAACCTGGACTTTCTTGGACCCTTCAAGCTCAATGGTCCCAGGGGGCTGCAGATTCCGCCCTTAAACGTGGGTTGGTCCCATTTTATGTTTTCATCCAAGGTGCCGTATTACTACATTATTTTGGCCATGCTGCTGGTGATTCTGTTTTTAACCTGGGCGGTTTCCAGGTCCAAACTGGGATATTACCTGACCGCCGGTGGCGAAGAACCTGAAGCGGCCCAGGCACTGGGTGTCAACGTATCCCGGGCTAAAGTGATCGCCATGGCACTGAGCTGCTTTTTTACCGCTCTGGCCGGAACGTTTTACGCTCAGTTCTCTTTGTTTATTCATCCTAAAAGTACCATTTCCCTTGATATATCCTTTGAGATTGCCTTTATCGCTTTGATCGGCGGCAGGGGATCTATTGCAGGACCTGTTCTGGGTGCGTTGCTCCTGCGGCCGGTCAGTGACCTGTCAAGAATTTATTTTGGAGATATTCTGCCTGGGATGCATCTGGTAATTTACGGTGTTGTGCTCATTCTGGTGATGATTTTTCAACCCCGTGGTCTGCAGGAACCCTTGACCCGGCTGTATGACAAAGTGGTGAACCGCATGGTCGACGGCTTCATTAAAGGAGGGGGGAAATGAATCTTCTTGAATTAAAGAATGTGACCAAACAGTTCGGCGGCCTGACGGCGGTGAACAATTTGAGTCTGTCCATGGAAAAAGGTGAAATCCTCGGGGTGATAGGGCCCAACGGGGCCGGAAAGTCCACGGCATTTAACTGTATTGCAGGCGTGTTTCCCCCCACAAAAGGTGAGGTGATTTTCGACGGCCAGGTGATCAACGGGCAAAAGCCCTGGGATTTGTGCAAAAAGGGTCTGGCCCGCACATTTCAGATCGTGAAACCCTTTGCGTCCAAAAGCGTACTTTACAATGTGACGGTGGGCGCTTTTGTCAATACGTCCAGCAGGGCGGAAGCCGAGGCCAAAGCCATTGAAGTGCTGAAGCTCCTTAATTTTGACGATAGAAAGGATGCCAAATCTGCGGATCTGACCATTGCAGACAGAAAGCGCCTTGAGATCGCCCGGGCCCTGGCCACGAATCCAAGACTTCTGCTCCTGGATGAGGTAATGGCAGGTCTGAGGCCGGCTGAGGTTGATGAGATGGTTGAAATCATAAGGTTTCTGCGCGACCAGGGCGTGACCATTCTGGTAATTGAACATATCATGCGGGCCATCATGGCATTATCCGACCGTCTTGTTGTCATCCAATTCGGGGAAAAAATCGCAGAAGGCCTGCCCGAAGCCGTGGCGTCCGATGAAAAAGTGATTAAAGCATATCTGGGAGATGAATATGGGGTTTCTTGAGGTAAATAACATTGATGTCAGTTATGGGGATGTCCAGGTCATTTTTGATCTGTCCATGCGCATTGAAGAGGGTGAAGTGGTCTCCATTATCGGCGGTAACGGTGCCGGGAAATCCACATTGCTGCGCACCATTTCAGGGTTGATGCAGCCGTCCGCCGGTCAGATCACCTTTAAAAATAGATCGATACACACCCAGCCGCCCGAGGAGATTGTCAACCGTGGTATTGTCCATGTCCCGGAAGGGCGCAGGCTTTTTTCTTTGATGACCATAAAAGACAATCTTATTGTGGGTGCGTATAACAAGGAAGCCGACAAGTACAAAGAGCAGACCCTGGCCCAGGTATATGAGATGCTGCCGCGACTCAAAGAGCGGGAAAATCAAACTGCCCTGACTTTGTCCGGCGGGGAGCAGCAGATGGTGGCCATTGGGCGGGGGCTGATGGCCCGGCCTAAAATCCTGATGTTGGATGAACCTTCCCTGGGGCTTGCCCCGGTTCTGGTCAACAGTATTTTTGAGACCATCCGGAAAATCGCCGACCAGGGCACCACCGTACTCCTGGTCGAACAGGACGTGAACCATTCTCTGCGCCTTTCAGACCGCGGCTATGTCCTGGAACACGGCCGAATTGCCCTGGAGGGCAAGGCCGATGAACTTTTGGGTAATCCCCACATTAAAGAAGCGTATTTAGGTATTTAGCTGTAAATTTTTCTCAGGCCCCCTTTATGGGGGCTTCTTGAGATCCTACGAATATTTTTGTCTCCCCCCATTCCCTGCCACAAAAATACCGTCACCATAATCCATTCAGTTCCATAGTCAGAATTAAACCCGTCACGGATGCGCGGGATTTTAAGTCTCCATCAAACAACCCGCAAAATACAAACCAAGATGTTTGAAAAAAACATTCAATCCCTTCGGGATTTCGTTTTTAAACCACAGAGGGCACAGAGGTTTGGCTTTCGCCAAACTGCACAGAGAATAGCGCTGTGATGAAAAATGACAGGATGGGCACGCTTTTTGTGCCCATCGATTGTTCGTAAAAATTAACCACCCCTAAATTTATCGTTCAGTGACAAAATGTTTTACATCTAATGGTGGGCAAAGCTGCGCTTTTGTCCATCCTACTTGGCTATTGTTGATGAATGCTGTTTTGAACTATATCTGGGCGCGGATAAGTAGACTTGTGCCGCTTTTTCAGGATAAATCAGAGGCAAGAGTTTAATATATAAAATTTATTCTTGCTTTTCTTTATCCAGGGTGGTTAATCTCTCATAGAATTTATTTGTTATTACATGCTGTTTCGAAGGGTTTAAAATTGAAAACACAAACACCATTAGTAAAGTATCCAGCACAACTGATTTATTTCATAGTTTTTTTTGTTATAGCGTCTGTGATTCTAAGTGGAATGACGTTTATTCTTTCTCAGATTGAAATCCAACTTTCTCAGAATGGAATCGATATAGAAAGTGTATTCCAACTCTTTCGTGCGGTCCTTGGTATTACCTTTCTTATAGTAGCACCAGCCTGGCTTTCAAGACGTGCTACTATCGCTTTCACAGAATACAATTGTTTTTTTTGCGAATCCATAGTTGTAGCTGTCAAAGAATTGACCATGTACTTTTATTTATTACCTATCATTGGAAAATATTTTGATGCTAAATCTCAGCAAAACCAGCCAGCGCCTGTAAGAAAAATTGATCCTCAAACTCGATTTGATGATTAACAACAAATTCGCTCATTGAATTTTCGGCCAAAGGCTTGCAATTGGTCCAAGAAATAAAAGAAACGACTCAAACTAAGTCCTACGATTGGACATGGGAATTACATTTAATACATTAAACTCCTGATTTTTCAGAAGCCCGTCAAACTCAATTTAATAGAACAAAAAATTGACTAAACGCCGCCATTGACAGTAAATCTTAAGATTTCTGTTGTTGAATACTGCCGTCAGAAAGGTTCGAGCGTGGCTGTAAAAACGGCAGGCTGATTTTAAATTTTAGGCGACTCTTCTTCAAACTCAACATTCAGATAGATTTCAGATAACGGCAGTTCAAAATTAAAGGATTGCAGCTTTAAAATTCGGTCTAATCCATCGTATGATTGATACCCCCACATATCATTTTGCCGTATATATTGTTCAACCCAGCATTCATATTGGGATACAAGGATATATTCTTGAAGCGTAGGAATCGTCCGGTAATAGGCAAACTTTTTCGTCCTGTCAAAACGCTCGGTTGAATCTGACAGAATTTCTATAATGACAACGGGGTTTGTCAGTGTATCAAACTGATCATCTTCGAATTTTGCATCACCACATGCAATGGCAAGATCAGGGTAGGTATAATGTTCTCCAGTTTTAACCCGCATGTCATTGGAAAACACTTCGCAACGGGCCGGGTTGGTTTCAAAATTGATGCCTAATTTTTTTGATTTGTTTCCATCTTTAACGTTGTGATGTTATAATGTCGCAAACAATATGGAGGTAACATATGTCCACATTATCAAAACGTTCGACAATTTACTTAGACCCGGTTCTTCATCAGGCTTTAAAGATAAAATCTTTAGAAACATCACGGTCCATATCTGAGATTATTAATGAGGCAGTAAAACAAGCTTTAGCTGAAGATGCAGAAGACCTTGCCGTATTTGATGACAGACGGGATGAGCCTTTAATCAGTTATGAGGACATGGTCAAAAAGCTGAAAAAAGATGGCAGAATATAAAGTTTATTTTAAAAAGTCTGTCTGGAAAGATTTTAAATCAATTCCGGACAAAGATTTAATGACCATTCTGCAATGTGTCGAAGCGTTGGGAAATGATCCACGAGGACCCGGCAGTAAAAAACTTACCGGGCAGGAACGATACCGTTATAGAGTTGGCAAATATAGAATTCTTTATTCCATACAGGATAAAGAATTAACAATATGGGTTGTAAAAGTCGGTCACAGAAGAGAAGTTTATCGCTAAAGCGGACGAATAAATGTGCCGTTTTAATGCTGTCAACAAAACCCTTCAGCGGAGACAGTTGCTGACGCGTCTGCTCCGCTGAAGGCAATGCCTATTTGTTATTTGAACTGTTCGGCGATCAGCTCTGCAGTATGATGCACCTTGATATCCGCACCATCCTGATCTAATCCCCCCCTGATTTGCATGACGCAGCCGGGACAGTCCATGGCCACGATGTCGGCGCCAGTGCCTTTTATGTTGGTGAGTTTTCGGGCCAGAATCGAGCCTGAAATTTTCGGCAGTTTCAGGGAATAGGACCCGCCCATGCCGCAGCAGGTGTCACACTCGAACATTTCCGCCAATTCATATCCGCTTTGGGTGAGCAACTCACGCGGCGGCTGATCTGCTTTTAACGTGCGTTTGAGGTGGCAGGAGTCATGATAGGTGATTTTGCCTAATTGCTGACCCTCTTTCAAGGTCAGGCGGCCTTCATCAACCAGTTTTTTTACCAGGGTTGAAAAATCAATGACTTTGGCGGCAAGTTGTTTGGCTTTGGTTATTTGATCGTGTTTCCCGATGGATTCAAAGGTGTCTATGAATTCCCGGTCCAGGGCCGCCGTACAGGTCGGACAGGCGGATATGACATAGGTTGCATCGTTGTTTTCCAGAAGGGCGTTGATATTATCCTCGGCATTTTGGGCGGCAACGTCATAGGCCCCGTTGTAACGGGCCGGTGCACCGCAGCAGGTTTGCTTTTCCGGAAAAAGGACTTCAATGCCGGCTTTGTTCAGTATTTTGACCATTGCTTCCCCCATTTCAGGATAGGCAAAATCGATCAAACATCCGGCGTAAAATATGACTTTTTCCTTACATTCAGGCTGTTTGATGGTCTTGAAAACATCGCGAAACGGTTTGGCGGCAATGGCGGGCAGGCTGCGGTCTTTGGTAAGATCCGAGAGGAAAAGGGGCAGGTGACGGATGAATTTACCTTTGGCAAGCGGTTTGCCGGCAAGTGATGCCGTGCGCAGCATACTGTGAAACAGGCGGCGGTTGTTGACCACCTTGTAGATGGATTTTGCCACAAAGGGGATACCCTGTTTTTCGACCAGGCGTCGGCGAATCTCCATAATCAATGCAGGAATGTCGATCTTGCCCGGGCAGACATCCTTGCAAGTCCCGCACTGGATACACAGTCCCTGGATATCTTCGGCGCTTTGAAGTTGATCATACCAGGCTGTCAGGATCGTTCCGATACCGCCGGTGTAGACCTTGCCGAATACATGGCCGCCCACAAGACGGAAAATCGGGCAGACGTTCAGGCAGGATGCGCAGCGGATGCACTGCATGGCCTGCTTGAACTTGGGATCGGCAGCCATCTCGGACCGGCGGTTGTCCATGAGCACAATGTGAAGGTCTTTCATGGAGCCGTCTTCGTTGGGTGTCTGGCCGGTGATCATGGTCACATAGCTGGTCAGTTGCTGTGCGGTGGCGCTGCGGGGCAGGGCACGGAGAATGGGAACGATGTCGGAAAATTTTTCCACGATCTTTTCAATGCCGACAACCGCCACATGGATCTTAGGCAGTGAGGTGACCAGCCGGGCATTGCCCTCGTTGGTGACGATGGTGATGGTGCCGGTTTCGGCCACGGCCATGTTGGCGCCGGAGATGCCCATGTCGGCCTTGAGAAATTTGGTGCGCAGTTTGTCCCTGGCCACGGCAACCAGGCGGGGAATGTCCGTGGAGAGCCGCTCCTCAACTTCCTTGCTGAAGATATCCGCCACCTCTTCACGGGTCAGGTGAATGGCCGGCATAACCATGTGGGAGGGCCTTTGTCCGGCCAACTGGATGATCCATTCGCCCAGATCGGTTTCGCCGACGCTGATTCCGGCCTTTTCCAGGTGCGCGTTCAGGTGGATCTCTTCGGTGGCCATGGATTTGGATTTCACCACGGTTTTAACGTCGTTGTCCTTGGCAACTTTTAAAATATAATCGCGCACATCCGCCGGATTTTTGGTCATGAAGACCTTGGCACCGGCTTTTTCTGCATTGGCCTTGAACAAGGCGCACAGTTCGTCCAGGTGGTTGGCCGCATGGGCTTTGCGCTGGGAAACGGTCGTGCGAAGACTTTCAAAATCAATGCCTTCATAGGCCTTGGCCCGGTTGACCTTATAGCTTTCCGAAAAATTGCCCAGCGCGCCGGTCAGATTGGTGTCGTTGATGGCGTTGTCTATGGATTGTTTGAATTTTTGTTCCATCAGTTATTATCTCCCAGGTCGTCTATTACAATAATAATGAGCCGTTTGGGGCCATGGACGCCAATGGTCAGGACCCGTTCGATGTCCGCCGTCCGGCTGGGACCGGTAATCATGGAAATATAGTTCATCTGCTGGGGGCTCAGTTTTTCGAGCAACTCAGCCATATCCGGGAGCAGGCCGTTGGCGGGGAGCAGGGCGATGTGAATTTCAGGCAGGGTGGAGACCAATCGTTTATCAATGGACGTGGCATCCTGCACCAGTGTTCCGGTATCCGCCAGGGCCCAGTCAACCTGGCTGATTCCGATATGGGCGTTGGCGGCCCGTTCGCGGCTGATGTCAAATGAGAACCCGTGGATCTGAAGCAGCAGGTCCTTATCAATATGTTTAAAAAACGGACAGTCCGCCACGGCCGCATAGTGCCCGGGGCTGTCGCTAATCTGTTCTTGTTTCATGATCTCCATAATGAAATCCAGGGCAGCCCCGCGGGTCAGAAAACGGTACACCTCCGCGCTTACACGTTCCGCATTGGACTTGAATTGATCGTACATCGTCCCTCCTTTGATAGTAAAATTTGTCTTACCAATTTTTGGATATCTTATAATTGTCTTAATTTATTGTCAATTAATTTGTCTTACCAATTTTGTTTATGCGTGGGTGTAATCGGGCTTCCGGCTTAAACAAGCCCTTTTCGCACGATTAAAACGTTGATGAAAATAATCATCTGTGGTTTAAATGGTCAGACAAATTTATGAACCCATGATCCGAGATATCCTAAAAAATGACCTTCAAACCGATCAGACCCAAAAAAATTTCCGCCCAGATTGCGGAACAGATTCGCGAGTCCATATTACGCGGTGAGTTTTCACCCGGAGAAAAGCTGCCGCCCGAACGAAAATTGTCACAGATGTTCGGTGTCTCAAGGCCTTCCGTGCGCGAAGCCCTGAATATGCTGGCCTCTTCCGGTCTGGTGATGTCCTATCAGGGGGGCGGCACAGTCGTGCAGTCGTTAATTGATACAGACCAGGACAATGCGTTGGGCGAGCTGATCCGCACCCAGAGGGCATGTGCGCTGGAAGTGATCGAGGTGCGCAAGGGCATGGAGGCCCTAACGGCCTATTATGCCGCAGAGCGCGCCACACCTGAAGATATTGCCCGGATGGAAGAGATCCTTGGCCGGATGGATGTTCAGCTTGAAAACAAAAAGCCCCTGGAAGATTTGGATGCCAAACTGCATCTCCAGATCGCCCGGGCCACCCACAACGTCATCTGGCTGCATCTCATGCACAGTCTTTTTGATGCCATGAAAGATTTCCAGCGCGGTGTCTGGCATAATGTCTATGCCCTGGGCGACGATACCCGGCTTTTGTTTGACCATCACAAGCGTATCGTCACAGCCATTCGGGATAATGATGCCGACGCTGCCCGCAAGGCCATGGCAGAACACCTTGATTTTTCGGAAAAAAGGTGCGCGGATTACATTACGTTTAGTTCGTCTTGACCACAACCAGGCGCAGTATCCTGTCAGAAAAAATATTTTTTTATTACTATATGGATATGACCATTATTTAGGAAAATTGGAACAAAAATTTCATGTTTTTTTCGTAAATTGTGTCGGGTTATTCAGTTATTTTTTTTAACACCGGATTGCACCTTGACATTGTTCGCCAATTTGGTAGATCAATACCAGAAAGATAAAGTATTCGAAGCTGTTTATAAAATAAAGTCTGTGTAATTTATACGGATTTTAACTTTTCGTTGTGGGGTGAGTTCGGGTGAGGATAGACCGGGTTGTCGCTTTTCTTTTTTGTTGTGGGCCAAAGTGCGGTCAAAATTTGGGTTGGTCCATGGCCGTTATATCGGTCGCCGAAAGGGTATGGCCTGACATTCCTTATATCTGCCCCAGATGTCGGTACAACTTATAGGAGATATTATGATTCGCAAATTCATTCCGATATTCATCATTCTGATCTGGACAACCATGTGCGGCCTGGCATCGGCAGTGGACTTAGGCATCATCACCGGCGGCGCGAAAGGCACTTACTTCCAATTCGGCCTGAACCTGATGGATTTGGGAAAAAAGTACGGATATGACATCCATGTATACAACTCCCGGGGATCCGTGGAAAATGTATATGCCGTGTATAAGCGTCCCAAAACCCAGATGGGTATTGTCCAGTCCGATGTTCTGGCATTTGTGCTTAAAGTGAAATCCAGCCAGGTCCTCCAGCTCATCGCAAGAAAAACAAAAATGGTATTTCCCTTGTACAACGAAGAGGTTCATCTGTTGGGTAAAACCGAGGTTGCGTCCTTTGATGATCTGGAAAACAGGCGGGTGGCCGTGGGCAAGGAGGGGTCGGGGACCTATCTGACTGCCAAGCTCCTTTTTGAGGTTTCCGGCATTAAACCTGCCAAAACCATTGCCGTGGGTACGGACCAGGCCTTGGCCATGCTCAAAACAGGTGACATTGACGCCATGTTCTACGTCGCGGGATTCCCCGTGGCACTTTTTTCCGAGCAGGTCACAGCCGAAGACAACTTGCATATCGTACCCATCAGAAACAAAAGCATTACCGAATTTTACCCCGGTGCCCAGATCCCGGCCGGCACCTATCCATGGCAGACCCAGGAAGTATCCACCGTTGCCGTCAAAGCCGTGCTGGTGACCTTTGATTTCAGGCGCAATAATTGTGATTATGTGGGAGAGTTCGCAAACATTGTCTATGAAAATTTGGACTGGCTCAGACAAAATGGCCATCCAAAATGGAAAAGCGTAGACCTGGACTACCCCCTCAAAGGCTGGGAGCAGTATGACTGCGTCAAAAAATACCGCAGAAACCGTGATTTTGAAGAACCATCCCAGCCCATGGATAAAAATCCGCTGCTGAATGCCATCAAGGATATTCTTTGATCCCGGCCTGGTGGAAACCAGCGACCAAGGACCACAGGTAAGGTGAATTGAGCCGGGGGCAGGGCATACTGTTCAGTTTATAATCTTGTGGTCTTAAGAAGAAGGTGTGCCATGTACTGTAGCCATTTTAATCTGAAAAAAAAGCCTTTTCAGCTAAGTACGGATAACAGTTTTCTGTGGCTGGGCGACACCCATGCCCGGGCGTTAGGTCTTCTAAGGCATGGCATTGACAGCGCCCAGCGGTTGCTGGTCCTCACCGGTGACATCGGCACCGGCAAAACCACACTGATCCATGAACTGAGTCATTTTTTACCCCAGACAACGGCCGTGGCCCATATCACGGATCCGAGTATTGAACGCCATCATCTGCTTCTTTCCATCGCCCGGGATCTGGGATTTGGGGCGTTTTATGAAGAAGGAGAAGAATTCGATTCCGTTTTGTCGGTTTTTTTAAGCCGGCGGAGCCCGGAAGGCAAATGCCTGATCATCATTGACGAGGCCCACTTGATGTCGGAACGATTTCTATCGCAGATCCCCGCCTGGGCCAAATCCGCACCGGACAATACTCTCACCTTTATCCTGGCCGGTCAGCTGGAGTTTCACCAGGTCTTGGAAGAGACCCTGGGCCGTTCATGGCAGGCCCAGGTGGATGTCCATGCCATGCTTTCTCCTTTGGACGAGCAGCAGACCCTGGATTATATCAACCGGCGCCTTGAACTGGCCGGTGCAACAGCGCCTATTTTTATCCCTGAAACCGTCCGGGAGGTTCACCGGTACACCAAAGGCATTCCCCGGCGCATTAACATTGCCTGTGACCAGGCCATGATCGCGGCTTTTTCAAAGGATATGCACACCGTTGATGCCCGGACCTTCCGGGAAGCCGTGGGGATTTTGGAGCTTCCCCGGGTGCCGGCCGTCGTAGCGCCGCCAGTGCCGGATCTGCAAATGCCGTCTTTGTTCCAAAGGGTCCGGCGGCAGGCAACAACCGTGCTGCCCGTCCTGGCCGCAGCCGTTCTTTTGGTCGTTGTCGCCTATACCTTCCATTCCCGAACTTTTCCCGTTTCGACACCTGCTGCCACGGCAGCCCATGGTCAGCCGCCTGGAACCATTGTGCCCAAGGAAGTGTCTCAGACGGAACCAGAATCCCACGCGTCTGTAAAAACCCCGACTTCACCCGTAAAACCGGACCCAGTTCCGCTGGTTTCCCCTGAACAAATCCCAGGCAAGTCCAAGAAAGCCGCCGATATGGATGCGTTTGTCGAAGAAGTGTTCATGATGCACAAAGCCGATATCATGGCCCAGGCGCCGGATGTGTCCCCCCGGCCGACGGCCCATGGCGCCCCGGCTCATGAAAAGCCCGAACCTGCCCCGGCCGTTCCTTCGGCATCCGGCGGCCAGGACTCTGAATCTGTCCATGAATCTGTGGGAAGCTCATCCGTCCAGCCGGAACCGGATGCTGTGATTGACTGGCTCATACGAGAAAAATCCCGTTAACGTCCCATAGAAATTTAGACGGAAACCTTTGGGAATCATTTCGAAGTTGTGGTAGAGTTTATTGCTGACGTTCTTGATTTTTGAGTGCTATCGAACATTAAAGCCGGCTTTGCATAAGTCGGGCACTCAACCGAGCGTGAAATGAAAATTAACAATTCATCTGAAATGCTACGGCACATACTTTGGCGGGAATAATATGCACAAGGATCGAGAATCAATCATTGTCTCTTTTTTGAAAATGGAATCCACCGGGGGAATACTGCTGTTTTGTTCAGCTGTGCTTGCCATTGTGATCGCAAATTCATCTCTTGAGCCATATTACGAGCTTTTTATTTCAACGCCCGTGGAGATCCGGATCGGCCCTTTGGAAATTGCAAAGCCCTTATTGCTCTGGATCAATGACGGATTGATGGCTGTTTTCTTTTTTTTGATCGGTCTTGAGCTGAAACGTGAGGTGATTGAGGGGGAGCTTTCCGAAAAAAGCAAAATCATCCTCCCCTGTATCGGGGCCATCGGCGGAATGGTCGTTCCGGCACTCATATATCTGTACTTCAACGCCAATGATCCCGTTGCGGTGAAAGGCTGGGCAATCCCGGCCGCAACGGATATTGCATTTGCCTTGGGTGTTTTAACTTTACTGAAATCAAACGTCCCTTCTTCAATAAAGATTTTTCTTACCTCTTTGGCCATTTTTGATGACATTGGTGCGATACTGATCATCGCTCTTTTTTATACATC
Organism: uncultured Desulfobacter sp.; assembly: GCF_963666145.1. Taxonomy (NCBI): domain Bacteria; kingdom Pseudomonadati; phylum Thermodesulfobacteriota; class Desulfobacteria; order Desulfobacterales; family Desulfobacteraceae; genus Desulfobacter; species uncultured Desulfobacter sp. Next base: position 3,960,059 of record NZ_OY762614.1, read on the forward strand.
AAAAATTTCTTTTTTCGCCATCGGCATTGCGCTCGGCTGCCTGGTGATTCTTTTTTGGATGAATAAACGCAATGTCACATCCAACAGCCCTTATATTCTCATGGGGATTATCATGTGGGTCGCCACGTTAAAGTCGGGCATGCATGCCACCTTGGCCGGTGTGCTGCTGGCCATGTTCATTCCAATGCAGTCAAAAGATGATCCGGAACATTCGCCTCTAAAAAGCATAGAGCATGATCTGCATTCCATTGTCGCGTTTTTCGTGCTGCCGGTATTTGCCTTTGCAAATGCGGGAATCAATTTGAGCGGGGTTACGGTAAATCAGGCATTTCATAGCGTACCCATCGGGGTTGCCCTGGGGCTGTTTTTGGGTAAGCAAGCCGGCATTTTTGGATTTTGCTGGCTATTCATTAAGCTTAGACTTGCAAAACTGCCTGGCGATATGAATTGGCTCAGTTTATACGGCACATCCGCACTTTGCGGGATCGGTTTTACCATGAGCCTGTTCATCGGTTCTCTGGCCTTTGAAGAGACAGGGGTGAACCTGTTATTTGACGAACGGCTGGGGATTATACTCGGTTCATTGGTTTCGGGAATTTTGGGGTTTGTTGTACTCAAGATGAGCTTAAAGACAGATTAAAAAGTCAAATATTAGCTGCCACGGACCGGTTTGTTTTTCCGTCAAACAAACCATGGACGTATCTTAATTATTAATGCTAGGGTTATTGGCATCAATCTCATTCAATACTAATTTTTAGACACAATTAATTTCAAACGGCAATACCGGATAATTTTTCGCCATGGGGCTTTAAAATGACTCAACGATTAGGTTATGCATGGTTATTGGCAGCGCTGTTGATAGGGGCTTTGAGTTCCTATTGCCGGGCTGATGTTTTGGGGAATAATGTTTTTGTGGTTGCGATTCCCTTTGAAAAAAGTCTTTACAGCAAACATCAAATCGCGCAATAGATGCAGATCTATCGTGACGTTGAGCTGTTTGAGACGCCCACAACGATTGTTGCCACCGTAGGCCATTATTTACGGGATCGGGAGGCCCAGGCGCTTCTCAAGCCTTTATATCCAACGGCATATATTGCAAGTCGCTCGGATTTTTCGCCGCCCGGCACCCCGGTGCCCTGGTTGTCCCGAATTAAATTGAGCGACATCGGCTATAAAAGGGATATTATTTCCTACGGCCCACGTCCCTATATCTCGCTGGCATTTCCATGGACGCCGGGCACGCAAATTGAAAGCGGTCGTTTGATGCTGCATCTCAAATGGCCTGCTTTTTTAAAAACCCTTTCCTCGGTTCACGTCTCAATCGGCGGGATTTCTGCCGGGGCCTATGAACTTGCAAACGACGGGGGCGAGATGTCGCTCTCCATTCCCATGGCGCCATTGGCCAGGTCACTCAATGAAAATCCGCCGGGCAGCGAACTTAAGGTTATCGTGCAGGGTTCGCTTCGGTTGTTCAACGATTACTGCAAAAATCTGGAGACATCCGAGCTGTGGATCGCAATGGGCAGTGACAGCTCTCTTGAGCTTTCCCAGGCATCGGATACGGCATTGCTCAACACATTTTTACAGGGGGCATCCCCGTCAATTGTGGTGGCTGCCGATCAGGCCAAGGCAGATATCTGCCAGGGCGCTTTGACCATGGTGGCAGCCGCCACGGCGGCTGTGCCGTCCGTGAATGTCTCCTGCGCCATTTCTCCGGCAGTCAATGCCCATGGCCGCACCGTTGTGGTGGGCGACTTTGACCGGGATCTGGTCATAGCGGGCAGCACATTGTATGTCACTCCCGATGGTGCCAGGACCCTTGCCGATAAAGCATCGGTACTGCTTGCAACCCATGAGGCAACAGTGCAGGAAATTAAAGATACACAATGGAACATCATGGATGACCCCCTGGCATTTTCCTTTCTGGGATTTAAAACATCATCGGTAAAGGGCATCGGCGAACTTGTCACCCAGATGAAATTTACCCTGCCCCAGATCAAGGGACTGCCCAAGACCCTGACCGCTGTGCTGCATGTGGCCCATACCCCGGTCCCTTTAAAAGACAAGGGGCTGTTAAAAATCCGTCTGAACGGGAATCTGATTGCGTCCCAGAGGCTTTCCCGCCAGGAAAAGAGCACGCCTTTTTTTACCTTCGTTGGTCTGCCCGTGGATAAACTCACCGACCAGAACCGGCTGGAGGTCGTGTTTGCCTATTACATCAGCCAGAGCCTCTGTGTAGGGCTTCCGGCTGAAATGGAAGCCACCCTGTTTGAGGATTCAAGTCTTCTGATCGGCCCCCGGGATACGAACTCAACAGGATCACTGACGCTGGACCGCATCATGGGCTGTATGTACGGAAAAGGTGCTCTGGTGGCCCCTGGTCTGTCGGAGGCGGTCATGCATCCTTTGGGAAAATGGGCGGCGATGTACGGCGCCCTTCACCGGCAGGCGCCGGATTTTTTCCTCACGGACAAGATTTCCGATCAAATGCAGTTTGATTACCTGGTCATGTCCGTTGGCAGTTCCCCTGTGCCCGGTGAGGTTACGCCCCTGGTGGCAACAGGCGAAGAGATGGCTGTGCGAAATCCTCTCACAGGGGAAGTGCCGTTCAAGATTTCGGCCGATGATCCGGTGTGGGTCATCCAGACCTTCAGGCACCAGACGGCGCCGACGCTTGTCTTTTCCTCTCTTGCTCCCGGCACAACACCGCTGCCGGACTTGGGACTCAAAGAGATGGAACGGCTGGGCGGAAATGTGGCTGCCGGGCTGGGCCGTCACTGGCAGTCCATGGATATCGGGCGCAAGCTGGTGGCCAAGGCGCCTGATAAGCCGGACTTCACATATTACTGGGATCAATACCGGCTGGCGGCCACCCTGGCCCTGGCCGCTATCCTGGCCTGCTTTTTCTACTACATGTACGCCCGGTTGACCGGGAAAAAGAATTGATCATGGGAAAGCCAAGGCTTTCGCCTGATACAGCCGTTGCCTGTCTGATTGTATTGTGCCTGCTGGTACACAGCGCTCCTGCATGGGCTGAGGCATGGCCCCGAAGTCTCGGCGAGATTTTTTTTGCCCCCAAGGTCGAATACTATGAAACGGGTCATTACTGGGACCGCAGCGGAAGTCTGAAACACCAGGACGAAAAATTTAAAAAATTGTCTGTGCAGCCCTATGTGGAATATGGGCTGACCGGCAAAGATACCCTGACCGGCAAATGCTATTTTGATTTTCTGGACAATGGCGAAAGCAGTACCAAAGGATTTTCTGATCTTGAACTGGGGTACCGGCGCAATTTTTATAATGAATCGGGTACGGCTGTGAGTGCGGGATTCACCGCATTGATTCCCATGGAATATGCTGTGTATGACACGCCAAACCTGGGATATGGCCGGTTTGGAGCTGAGGCAAGTCTTTGTGCCGGATACGGGTGGAAGCTGTCGGAACGCAACGGATTTGCCGAAGCCGTGGCAAGGTACCGGGTGTACGAAGGATATCCGTCCGATCAAGTCCGGGGGAGCCTTCTTTTCGGCCAGGAGGTAACAGGGGCGTTGCAGCTCATTTTAGAGTCCGAGCTGCAGTGGGGGCTTGATAATGGTGAGCTTTTAACCTTTGGCGATGCAAAAACAGTGGATGGTTTTTATCGGCTGTTGAAAATGACACTGCACGGCCGGATTTCAATCACCCCGGACACCTCCTTTGTGGTGTCGGTCTTCCGGCATGTCTGGGGGGAAAACACAGGCCGGGGCGGCGGCATGGCAGTGGCCATGTGGATGACTTTTTAATGCGGATACTCAGGTGGTGACCGGGCATGTCAAAACGGGTGGGCGATATTTTAGTGGACCAGGGGCTTGTAACCCTTGAGCAGCTTGAAGAGGCGCTTGCGCTGCAGCGTTCAAAGGGCGGGCGGTTGCTGTGGGTGCTGGGTTCCCTGGGATATATTTCCCGTTCACAGCTTTTTAACACCCTTGCAACCCATTACGGACTGCAATTTCAGCTTATAGATAAAAATGCCCAAAAACGTGTAGACTGGTCCCTTTGCCGGGACCTGACACCGGAACAGGCAATTCAGTTTCAGACTTTGCCCCGTGCATTGCAGGACAATCGGTTGACCTTGTTGACCGCATACCCGCAAAATTCCGGCATGCTTGAATTTTACCAGACAAAATTTCCAGATGCGGTCATTGAACAGGTGGTGATTACCGATCTGGATCTTGTGCGCCTGGTGGACAGCCATTTTAAGGAGGGACTTCAGGACCAGTCCGTGTTCGGGCTGTATTACCGCAATCCTTCGGAGTCGGCCCGCTATGTATTCAGCCCGTCCCAGGTGGTTGTCATTGCCGCTGCAAGCCTGATTCTTCTGGCCTTATCCTATATCACTCCGTTGACGGTATCCAGGGCGGTGTTGTTTGTTATAAATTTTGTATACCTTGCCACGATTTTATTCCGCCTGGCGCTGTCCGTGGAGGGTGCGCGCAACGAAATCCTCCAGCCGGTGACAGCACAGAAAGTCCAGGCCCTTGAGGATACGGACCTGCCCCTTTATACCGTTCTGGTTCCGGTTTACAATGAACCCGAGGTGATGCCTGATCTGGTCCGGGGGCTGTCCAACCTGGATTACCCCCAGAATAAACTGGATGTGCTCCTGCTTTTAGAGGAAAACGACACCAGGACCCTTGAGGCCGCAAAAAAAGCCTCGCCGCCTGCCAACTGGCGGTTTATTCATATCCCGGATATCCATCCGAAAACCAAACCCAAGGCCTGTAATTACGGTGTCCATTTTGCACGGGGCAAGTATCTGACCATTTATGATGCTGAAGATATCCCCGAGCCGGATCAGCTGAAAAAAGCGGTTGTCGCCTTTGAAAAAAATCCTCCGGGTGAATTTTTATGTTTCCAGGCGGCATTGAACTATTTTAACGCCCGCCAGAATCTGATCACTAAATTTTTCACCCTTGAGTACACCTATTGGTTTGATTATCTGCTGCCCGGTCTGGACAAACTTAGGCTGCCCATTCCGTTGGGGGGGACCAGCAACCATTTTGACCTTGACCTGCTCAAGGGTCTGGGTGCCTGGGACCCATTCAACACCACAGAAGATGCAGACTTGGGCGTTCGGTCCGCTGCCGAAGGATACCGGGTGGGAGTTATCAACTCCACAACCTATGAGGAGGCCAACAGCCGTTACGGCAACTGGATCCGCCAGCGTTCCCGCTGGATCAAAGGATACATGCAGACCGCCCTGGTATTCAACCGCCACCCCATCAAACTGATGCGCAGTGTGGGCCTTAAAAACTGGCTGTCGTTCCAGATTTTTATTGCGGGTACGCCGCTGCTGTTTTTGCTCAACCCCATCATGTGGAGTTTTTTTACGATATGGGCCGTCACCCAGATTGATTTTATGCAGGCGCACTACCTGCCGCTGACCACATTCTTTGGCCTGATCAATCTGGTGCTGGGTAATTTTCTGGGTATTTATCTAAACTGCATGGCGGTATTCCGAAGACGACTTTACTATCTTTTGCCCTTTGCGCTTTTAAATCCGGTTTACTGGCTTTTTTTCCATACACCGGCAGCATACAAAGCCCTGTGGCAGCTTTTTGTAAAACCCCATTACTGGGAAAAGACCACCCATGGCCTTACAAGTTCACGCCATACCTCATCTGTCTGAGCCTTTGGCGCTCAAAGATCGTATGACCGCTGTGCCGAGCGTCAGCCACGGTATCTGGCTGTTTTTTTTGCTGTCGGCGGGGTTGGGTCTGTGTCAATTCATCATCAATATCAGCCTGCTGGATATGGGCATCTTATCCGACATCACTATTAACTTTGGTGCCCGGGCCATGCTGGCATATGACGGCGCACCGCCTAAACTTGAAAATATCGGCGGAATTTATCCGCCCATTCCCTATTTTCTGGTTTTGGTGTTCCGTGATCCCGTCATGGCTGCTGCCATGGCCGGCGGGGCGGTCCAGGCGGCCATTGTCTGCGTGATTAACAGCCTTCGCAAAGCAGGCTCCATTGGTCGGCTGACCGAATTGATCTGCATTATCTGCATCATGTTCCTGCCCCAGGTGCTGTTTGTGTTTACCCAGCGCATTGACTTGAGCCTTACGCTGTGCGCTTTTACCCTGACCATGTGGAGCCTTCGCCGGGTGGAATTGTACGGCCGGACCTATCATCTGACCCTGTGCAGTTTGTGCATGGCTTTACTCTATCTGTGTGATACGGTCACCTTGCTTCTTTGTCTGCTGTTTGCACCCTACATTGCAAAACAGGGCCTCAAAGTTCATAACTCCATCATTGCCGTGCTGGTGTTGACTTACCTGCCCCTGGCCTTTTTTGCATTAATCCAGAGCCCCATCAGTCTCTTGTTTTTAGGTGAAACTGATCCGTTCACCCAATGGCGCGATTTGCTTTTAGTCAGTCAGGGTATTGATATGATAGAGGCCCGGCCCGGCCAGGGCAGTCTGGTTGCGGCGTTCATGGAAACCGTTCGTCGATTGTCTGATATCTCATATATGCTTGCACCCTGGGCGGCCGCATGGGTGATTATGCTGGTTCGGGGCGGTTGGCGTCTGCTGATCTCCATGCACAAGTACCTGCTTGCGCCTTTGTTGTACTGCTTTTGGTCCCTGTATCTTGGCACCGGGATTTTTGAACGGGCAAGCTCGGCGTTTCTTATTTTTTTTGCCCAGGCCCTGCTTTTGGCCACACAGGATTTTTCACGTGCCATCTTCCCGAATACAGATAAAAAAAGTAAAAAATCTTCGCTCATCGTGGCATTGGGTATGATACTGGGTCTGGCCGGTGGCTGGGCCGACATGATGCATTCGCCTGACAGGGCAGAACAGCAGTTTGTCCAGGCATTGCTGCATCAGCAACGGGATACGCGTATTGATGGACTTTATAGGCTTTTTGATGCCGTTCATGACACCCGGGGCAAAATTTTGATGGACACCGAACGCAACATGTCTCTGATCTTTTTTTCAGGGACTCCCCGGCGATTTTTGCTGCCCTATCAGCTGGACTATGAAATGGGGTTGTCGCTGCCGGCCGCGTATGTGGATTATGTGGTGGTGTATGCAGACCCGACCTATGATGGGATTGCGCGAAAACATCCGTCGGTCATACACAAAAAACTTGCCGGCTTTTCGTGTATTGCAGAGCACGGCAAACGCCTGGTATTTCAGCGACAGGATGAATCCGCGCAAGACTATCTCAATTAAGGATCAAGGTCGTTGGGGTGGATTTCAAGGGTAAACTTATCAATGGTGGCCGCGGCTTCGGCGTTAACCAGTTCTAAAACAAATTCCATCTGATATATTTTGAGGTCTTCGAGGCGCGGCCGCGCCGGGCCAAGTCGCTTGAGCCCGGGAAAATCACTGTGAACCGCGTTGACAAGATGTTGGGTGATGTCCCTTCGCCAGGAAATTTTTTTTCCGATCACAGCAGGCTTCAGGGAGACGGGTACATGAAAGGCAAATCCATCTTCGTGGGGCACGATGGACTTCATATTGGACTGGTGAAAAATATAAAAATCAAGGACCAGGGGCTTGCGGCCCAGACAATCATTGCCGGGCGGCATGGCAGGACCGGACAACCAGAGATTGACGGCTGCCAGAATCCATGAATCATCAGGCGTTAACAGCTTGGCCGTATCCAGGATACAGTCAAGGTTCAGGAGTATACGCCGGTTGTTGAGGGGGCAGGGGGGGCGGCGAAAAATGCCGCCGGGGGCCGCAGTGTCCGTTTTTCCAGATGTTGCCCTGGATATAACGCACATATCCCCATGCCCGTCCCGGTCTCAGGTTTTTGCCGTATAGATATGCGTCCCATCCACTGCTTTTAAACCGGGCCGCAGTCAAGGCATGATCATAGGCGCCCTGGAACGTGGCAAATTCGATCCCCCATGCCCGGGCGCCCCAGGGGGCGAGACTGTTGCAGCACTGGGTGATGTTACCGGTATCAAACGCGTCCAGGCAAAAATCACCATTGAGATTCCATGTCTTTGGATCGACGGCCCAGGCCGCCTGAAGGCATGTTTTGCCAACAAATTGAAAATGAAAGCAAAGAAGTACAAGAGCCAGAAGCCTGATATGTTTAATTTTTTTCCATCTCATCGGTGTGTGTAGAACCATTTTATGATTAGACTTGGGAATGGTATCATGGTCTCGATTTTTGTGGTATAATACTTTTGCATTGCGCGTGTACTTTATCTTGACACAAACCGTAATTCCCGGGTATTAAAGAAGTTTTTTTATTAACCCAAACGGTTCAGGAAGTCTGGTAATGGCATACAAGATAGCAGTCAACGGATATGGAAGAATAGGACGATGCGTGGTGCGCGCCCTCTACGAGTCCAGGGCATACAGAGCGCAGCTTAGTCTTGTGGCCATTAATGAAACCTGGCATTCGGACACGGTGTATCATTTAACCCGGTTTGATTCAACCCATGGGCGCTTTCCCGCGGAGGTGAAAAAAAACGCCCGGGGGATCTCCATTGACGGCGATGAGATTCGTCTGTTCCAGGAAAAAGAGATCGAGTGTCTGCCCTGGAAAGATCTTGGGGTGGATGCCGTTTTGGACTGCACCGGTATTTTTAATGACAGGCAGGCTGCCGGGCGGCATATACAGTCCGGTGCGTCAAAGGTGATTTTTTCCCACCCCGGCAAAGATGAAATGGATGCCACCATTGTGTACGGGGTGAATCACGATACGCTCAAGGCCTCAGATGCGGTTATTTCCAATGCGTCTTGCACCACGAACTGTTTGATTCCCATTTTGAGTGTTATTGATGCCGTGCTTGGCATTGACAGCGGGTCAATTACGACCATTCATTCTGCCATGAACGATCAGCCTGTGATTGACGCATATAATATGGATCTGCGAAAAACAAGGTCTGCACTGCAATCCATTATTCCGGTGACGACATCCCTTGCAAAGGGAATCGGCAGGATTCTGCCCCATCTGGACAACAGATTTGAAACCCTGGCCATCCGGGTGCCGACCACCAATGTCTCTATCATGGATATTGCCCTTGTGGTGGCAACGGATACGGATGCGGACCAGATCAATGATCTGCTCAGTCAGGCTGCCGGATCCGATTTAAAAGGCATTTTAGGGGTCAATGACGAACAGCTGGTCTCCTGTGATTTTAACCATGATCCCCGGTCCGCCATTGTGGATTTGCCCCAGACCCGGGTATCCGGATCTCGCCTTGTAAAGATTCAGGCATGGTTTGACAATGAGTGGGGGTATTCCAACAGAATGCTCGACACCACCATTGCTGCCCTTAACAAATAAGATTTGTCGGCGGGTTTGGTCGGGCAACGATTTCGGCCACCCCGCACGCAGTAAAAGCTGAAAGATTTGTGTAAGGAGAGAACCACTTTTTTATAAAAAAAGTAAAGGAGGTTGGCTATGGCGCTGGATCCAACCAAACATGCAGACTGGGAAATTGCAGAAGATGCAGAAAAACGCATGCTCACCATCTATAAGATTGGTGAAAAACTTGGGTTAACCAAAGAAGAACTGCTGCCCCACGGGCATTACATCGGCAAGATTGATTTCATGAAAGTCCTTGACCGGCTTAAAGATAAACCCGACGGAAAGTACATTGATGTTACGGCCATTACCCCCACCCCCCTTGGCGAAGGCAAATCCACCTCAGCTATCGGGCTTGTGCAGGGTCTTGGCAAACTGGGGAAAAGTGTTTCCGCCGCCATTCGTCAACCCTCAGGCGGGCCGACCATGAACATCAAGGGATCCGCGGCCGGCGGCGGCCTGGCCCAGTGTATTCCGTTGACGCCCTTTTCCTTGGGATTTACCGGCGACATTAACGCCATCATGAATGCCCATAACCTGGCCATGGTCGCCCTGACGGCACGCATGCAGCATGAAAGAAATTATACCGATGAGCAGCTTGACCGCCTCTCTGGCATGGATCGGCTTGACATTGATCCCACCAACGTCGAAATGGGCTGGGTTATGGATTTCTGCTGCCAGTCCCTGCGCAACATCATCATTGGCATTGACGGGGTGAACGGCAAGTTCGACGGGTTTATGATGAAGTCCAAATTCGGTATTGCCGTATCTTCGGAGGTGATGGCCATCCTCTCTTTGGCCACGGACCTGAAGGATATGCGTGAACGCATGGGCAAGATCGTTGTGGCATATACCAAAAAAGGGAAACCTGTCACCACCGAAGACTTGAAAGTTGCCGGTGCCATGACCGCGTGGATGGTTGATGCCATGAAACCCTCTTTGATGCAGACCCTGGAAGGTCAGCCTGTGATTGTCCATGCAGCACCCTTTGCCAACATTGCCGTGGGCCAGAGTTCCATCATCGCCGACAAGGTCGGTTTGAAATTATCGGAGTACCATGTGACGGAATCGGGCTTTGGTGCCGGCATCGGATTTGAAAAATTCTGGAACCTTAAATGCCGTTATTCGGGCCTGACACCCGACTGTGCGGTGATTGTTGCAACCATCCGCGCCCTCAAATGTCATGGCGGGGCACCGGTGCCCGTTCCGGGTAGACCCATGCCCGAGGCGTACAGTATCGAAAATGTTGAATGGGTGGAAAAAGGATGCGCCAATCTTATCCATCATATCCGCAACGTGCGAAAGGCGGGGATCTCTCCGGTGGTTTGCATCAATGCCTTTTATGCCGACACCGACGCTGAAATTGCCAAGGTGCGTGAATTGGTTGAGGCTGAAGATGCAAGGGTGGCCGTTTCCCGTCACTGGGAAAAGGGCGGCGACGGCGCCATTGAATTTGCAGAAGCCGTTGTGGACGCATGCGAGGAAAAAACGGACTTCAAATTCCTCTACATGCTGGATATGCCGCTTAGACAACGAATAGAACTGATCGCCAAAGAGGTTTACGGCGCCGACGGTGTTGATTACTCGCCGGTTGCCGACAGGAAGCTTGCGTTGCTTCAGGATGACCCCGACGTGTCCAAAATGGGCGTGTGTATGGTGAAAACCCACCTGTCTTTATCTGATAACCCCGGGCTCAAGGGGACACCCAAAAACTGGAGACTGGCGATTCGTGAAGTTTTAATTTACAGGGGGGCAGGGTTTATTGTACCCGTTGCCGGCGATATATCCTTGATGCCCGGAACCTGTTCCAACCCTGCCTTTAAGCGCATTGATGTTGATGTTGAAACCGGTAGGGTGCAGGGAATATTTTAACTTAAAAGCTCAAGATTTAACTGATCCGGTAAAGGTGGCGGCGCTGTCTGTCGTTTTTTCTTGCCGGACCCTAGCAGGAGAAAGTGTATGACCGCAGAAATCATTAGCGGAACTGAGATTAGAAAGACGATTCTGGCTGAAATTAAAGCCGATGTTGAAAAGATGAAAGCTGAACATGGTAAGGTGCCCGGTCTTGTGACCATCCTTGTGGGCCGCAACCCGGCCTCTGTCAGCTATGTGACCTTGAAGGTGAAAACAGCATTGTCCGTGGGGTTTAATGAAATCCAGGACGATCAGCCCGAAGATATCAGCGAAGCGGATCTGCTGGCGTTGATCGATAAATATAACAATGATCCCGACATTCACGGTATTCTGGTTCAGCTGCCGCTGCCCAAACATATTGATGAAAAAAAGGTGATTAATGCCATCAATCCGGACAAGGATGTGGATGCATTCCATCCTGTAAATGTGGGGCGTCTGATGATCGGCGGTGATGATGCCCGATTTTTGCCCTGCACCCCGGCCGGCATCCAGGAGATGATTGCCCGTTCCGGTACCCGGACCAGCGGGGCGGAAGTGGTGGTTGTGGGTCGTTCCAATATTGTGGGCAAACCCATTGCCATGATGCTGGCCCAAAAAGGTGATTGTGCCAATGCCACCGTAACCATCGTTCATACGAGAACCCAGGACCTTGCCGCCCACTGCAAACGCGCCGATATCCTCGTTGTGGCCGCGGGCGTCCCCGACCTTGTTAAACCCGAATGGATCAAGCCCGGGGCCACTGTGATTGATGTGGGGGTGAACCGTGTGGGGGTAAATGAAACCACCGGCAAAGCCATTCTCAAAGGGGATGTGGACTTTGATGCCGCCAAAGAGATCGCAGGAAAAATCACCCCTGTTCCCGGTGGTGTGGGACCCATGACCATTGCCATGCTCATGAAAAATACCCTGAAGGCTGCCCAGTATGCCCTGGGCGTTTAATTTTAAAGCGATGATGAAGAGTACCTAAAGGTCATGGCGGATTTGTCCATCCCATGGTATAAGGGCAATGGATCTCAGCGTATTGTGGGATGGATAATTTTTTGTTGTGACATAAAGGAGGTAAAATGGCGCAAAAAGATGATTCGGGCTCTAAAGGCGCACTGCCCAAAATAGAGTTTTCAAGTTTTATTTTGTCGTTGTATTCATCTGGCCTGGTCCAGCTGGGAAAAGTGGAGGACCCCTCCACCGGAAAAAAAACAAAAGACCTGGCAATGGCCAAACATACCATCGATATGATTGCAATGCTCCAGGATAAAACCGCCGGCAACCTGACCGAGGATGAGAAAAACCTGCTCAAAGCCCTGCTCAGTGAGCTGCGCATGGCCTATGTGGAAGCCAAGGCCTGATCAGGTGCATCTTTCTCCTGCTAAGATTAATTTGTTTTTGTATGTCACGGGCAGGCGGGCCGACGGTTACCATGAACTGTTTTCCCTGATGGCCCCGCTGGCACTTGCCGATCGTCTGGAGATCGTTCGGTCAGGCAACGGCATTAACGCGGTGTGCAGTCACCCGGATGTGCCCGAGGATGACACGAATCTGGCATGCAAAGCTGCAAATCTTTTTAGAACTGCAATGCTTGATAAAAAAGCAGATCCCGGATTTGAGCACCTGACCATTCACATTGAAAAAAAAATTCCAGTATGCGGGGGGCTTGGTGGGGGCAGTTCCAATGCCGCCTGTGTGTTGCAAACCTTAAATGGGTACAGTGAAACACCGTTTTCCACAGAAGAACTGATGCGCTTGGGGTTGGCTCTGGGGGCAGATGTTCCTTTTTTTCTTTCCCAGGGTTCTGCATTCGCCTCCGGGGTGGGCGAAAAGCTTGTCCCCTGCAGGCAGATGCCGGATCTTTCGGTGATTGTTGTTAACCCGGGTGTGGCCGCGTCAACGGTAAATGTTTTCAGAAAGTTAGAATTTGGATTGACATTTGCCCCTTCATATAATATAAATCCGAGTTCGAATGTACTGCCATTCGGAAAAGAGCTTGATGGCAGGGAGATTTTGCATAACGATCTTGAAAGACCGGCATGCAGTTTATACCCTGAGATCGGGCTTGCAAAAAAAGAGATGGCGTTGTTGCTGAAAAGAAATGTATATATGTCTGGAAGCGGCTCGTCTCTTTTTGCTCTTTACTCGGACCACGATGTGGCCGAAAAGGATTATGAACAGCTTTTGGAGGTTCGGTCGGAGAACATGAAAGACGTTTTCCTTACCAGGATCGGGTCTTTGAACGGCTGATAAAAAATAAAGTTTTGGGGCGTCGTCAAGCGGTAAGACACAGGGTTTTGATCCCTGCATTCAGAGGTTCGAATCCTCTCGCCCCAGCCAAAAATTTTAAAGGGCCAGGAATGGTTAGAAAACAAAGAGGTTTAATATGAACGGCCTGTCTATTTTTGCCGGAAACTCCAATGTCCCCCTTGCAGAAAGAATATCAGAATATTTGGCCAAACCTCTGGGGCGATTGAAGGTCAACCGGTTCAGCGACGGGGAAACCCAGGTTGAGATTCATGAAAATGTACGTCGGCGGGAAGTCTATGTGATCCAGTCCACATGCAAACCTGTAAATGATAATCTGGTGGAGCTTTTGCTGCTTGTTGACGCCTTCAGGCGCTCTTCCGCTGCCCGGGTGACCGCTGTTATACCCTATTTCGGTTATGCCCGCCAGGACAAAAAAGTCGCGCCCCGAGTACCCATCAGTGCCAAAGTGGTTGCTGAACTGCTTGAACGGACAGGCGTTGACAGGGTTATTACCATGGACTTGCATGCCGGACAGATCCAGGGGTTTTTCAATGTGCCCGTGGATAATCTTTATGCGGCGCCAATTATCATTGATGATATAAAAACCCGTTTCAGTGAAGATGTCGTTGTCGTTTCGCCGGACGCCGGCGGAGTGGAGCGTGCCAGGGCCTATGCCAAGCGTTTGGACGTCGGTCTTGCCATCGTGGATAAACGCCGCAGCGCACCCAATCAGGCCAAGGCCATGGCCATCATTGGAGACGTGAAGGACAAAATCGCCCTGGTGATTGACGATATGGTGGATACGGCTGGAACGCTGACCGAAGCTGCCGGCGTTATCAGGGAAAAAGGGGCCAGGGAAGTGCATGCGTATTGTACCCATCCGGTATTATCAGGCCCGGCCATTGACAGAATAACACAATCATCTCTAAGCTCCCTTGTTGCAACGGATACCGTCCCCTTGTCGGAAGCGGCCCGTTCCTGTGGCAAGATAAAGACGCTTTCCATTGCAAAACTTGTTGGAGAAGCCATTATGCGCAGCTACAGGGGGGATTCTGTAAATTCTCTATTTGTCTAATATAAAAAAGATATATATATGATCAGCCTGCCTTTTTGTATGAAGGGACAGGTACGAAAGGTTTAAACATGGAACTTATAGAATTAAGTGTCGCAAAAAGAGAAAGCACCGGTAAGGGTGCTGCCAGAAGACTACGGGCAAGCAACGGTATCCCCGGTATAGTTTATGGCGCAAAGAAAGAACCCGTAATGGTGTCGATTGATGTTACTGCTTTTGACAAAATAATTCGGGAAAACGGCAGTTCTGGTCTTTTCTTTGACCTGAATATTGAAGGAGACGCCACTAAGAGTGTTATGCTCAAGGAGATCCAGATGGACCCCTTTGGCTTGCGCTACCAGCATATTGATTTCCATGAAATTGATATGGATGAAACGGTATCTATTATCGTTCCGGTTGAAACCGAAGGCGTAAGCGTCGGCGTTAAAGATGGTGGTATGCTCCAGATTATCCGCCGTGAACTGGAAGTGGTCTGCAAACCCAAATGCACCCCTGAAAGTGTTAAACTCGATATTTCCGCTCTCGAGATCGGGGATGCCATTCATGTGGCAGATATTGATCTGGGTTCCGAGATCGAGATTCCTTTTGACGTCAATTTCACCGTAGTCACCATTGTTCCGCCTGAATCCGGTTCTATCGAAGGTGAAGACGACGAGGCTGAAGTGGCTGAAGCCGCTGCAGAATAATCACAGCGTTTTTTTTTCTTTGCTGTGCAGTGTTTCTTTGTTCTTGCCGCTTTTTGATTGCAGATAGTTTATAGTCATGGCAGACTCAAAACGATTATTAGCGGGTCTGGGAAATCCTGGCGATCAGTATTCCCGGACCCGTCATAACATTGGCTTTGATGTTATTGATGCCTTGGCAAAAAGAGCCGGGTGCAGCGTAAACAAAGAAAAATTTGATGCTGCCTATACCGGCACACGTATGGGGCTCCAGGATGTTTTTCTGGTTAAGCCCCTTTCGTATATGAACAGAAGCGGTGTGCCCCTCCAGAAACTGGCGGCTTACTTTAAAATCGATATAAATGATATCATTGTGGTGCATGACGACATGGACCTTGCCTTTGGAAAAATAAAAATTGTTCAGGGCCGGGGGCATGGCGGTCATAACGGTATCCGTTCAATTATTGATGCGTTCGGCCAGAAGGCATGTGTCCGGGTTCGGGTGGGTATTGGGCGACCCGACGGCGGCAAGTCGGTTACCGGGCATGTTCTGGGTAATTATACCCCGGATCAACAGGCCGGTCTGGATCAGGTTATTGATGATGCCTGTGATGCCTGCATCTCCATTCTGGAAAAAGGGGTGGTTAAGGCTATGAATCTCGTGAACTCCTCCCAGTAGCAAATTCCTTCACTCACTATCCTCAGTATTCCTAATTTTTGTAGTAACGATTAATGGTCCAGCCTGGATTTTTGAATAGCGGTGGCGATTTTTTTTGTTGTTCCTGCTTTGTGATAAAGTTTCCGGTTATGATGAATGAATTTCTTCGTTGGTAATATTGTGGAAAAAAGATCCCAATTAATTTCAAATTAAATACGATTTTAAGATGGGATTTTCTTAAGCATTAATTTTGAAAAAATAATGAGTTGACAATATTGTTTAGATATGGTTCTCTGCCTGAGAATGGATAACGTGTATCTTTAAAATAATAAGGTAGGCATAAATGGCAAAACAATCTGGGACAACCAAGGCTAAAGAAAATTGCAAGTCAACTAAAAAAGCGTTTTCAAAGGGAGACATGGCAGTCTATCCTGCACACGGTGTCGGCTGTATTGAATCCATCGAAAGCCAAGAGATAAATGGGGATACCATGAATTTCTACATGATGAAAATTGTGGAAAACGGTATGACGATCATGATCCCTACATCCAATGTTGAATCCGTGGGTTTACGGGAAGTCATTCCTGAGACCGAAGTGCCCCAGGTCTACGAGGTTATGCAGAAAAAGGCACAGGCCAACGACAACCAGACCTGGAACCGCCGTTACAGAGAGTACATGGATAAGATCAAAACCGGTTCCATTTATGATGTGGCCGAGGTGTTTAGGGATCTTTTCCAGCTTAAGCTTGAAAAAGACCTTAGTTTTGGCGAAAGAAAACTTCTTGATACTGCCCAGAATCTTCTGGTTCAAGAACTTTCCATGGCCAAAGATGTTGATGAAGAGCACATGATACAAGAGATTGAAAATCTGTTCAACTAACCCCTTTCATTTTTGATATCACGAATATACCGGCAGGTTGCTTCCCCTGCCGGTTTTTTTTGTATTTGTATGCACATAAGGATAGAAATTTCACCCAATCAGGCGGGCCTCAGACTTGATCAGGTTGTTGCGGATGCCCAATCTCAACTTTCTCGCTCCAGGGCTGCGAGTCTGATTTCCCAGGGGCTTATTGAGGTAAATCAGGCGTGCAAACGCCCGGGTTATAAACTTAAACCGAACGATTTGGTTGAAGGGGATGTCCCCTCACCGGATCACCAGGATCAGGTCCGTCTTCTTCCCGAATCCATCCCTTTAAATATCCTTTATGAGGATGACTATCTTCTGATGGTGGATAAACCCGCAGGCCTTGTGGTGCATCCAGGTGCCGGAAATGTTTCAGGTACCCTGGTCAACCGTTTGATTGCCCACCATCCTGTTTTCAGTGAACCTGGCTGGGATCCGGAGCGGCCGGGTATTGTTCATCGCCTGGACAAAGATACCTCCGGGCTGATGGTTATTGCCAAAACCATCAAATCCCTTGAATTCCTTCAAAAAGAGTTTAAGCAAAGGCGGGTGGAAAAGCATTATCTGGCCCTGGTCCGGGGAGACAAGGTGCCAGATGCCGGGGTGATTGAGCGTCCCATTGGCAGGCATCCCCAAGATCGAAAGCGCATGGCTGTGCTTGAAGACACAGGGCGATATGCAAAAACGCGGTTCAGTGTGGTCAAACGGTTTAGTTCCGGGTGTCTTATGGATGTCCGGCTTTACACCGGCAGAACCCATCAGATTCGCGTTCATTGTTATGACCAGGGAATGCCCTTGTTCGGCGATTGTATTTACCAGGAACGACGGTTTCGAAAAAAAGATTCAACAGCTCCGCGTCAGATGCTTCACTCCTGGACCTTGTCCTTTCGGCATCCTTATTCAGGCGAGTGTCTGTCTTTTGAAGCGCCCATGCCCGAAGATTTTAAAATCCTTTTAAAGCATCTATCAGATCAGGCTGAATAGAAACCAATGAAGACCAATAATTTTAAAATGATGTGTCTTTTGGCGCTGCTGGCAGCGTTCCCGCCGTTATCAACGGACATGTATCTCCCTGCCTTGCCTCTGCTTCAAAAAATTTGGCAGCAACCGATGCCTGTCGTCAACTTTACCCTGAGCGGATTTTTCATCGGGTTTTGTGTCAGTATGCTGCTGTACGGGCCCTTGTCCGATAAATTTGGACGAAAGCCACCGCTGGTGTGCGGTATTACCATCTATATCGGTGCAAGTCTTGCCAGTGGTTTTGTGAACGATATCTATCCTCTTATTATTCTCAGGGTGCTGCAGGGCCTTGGGGCATCCTCCGGGGTGGTGATTTCCATGGCCATCACCAAGGATCTGTATGACGGGCAGCAGCGACAGCGCATGCTTGCCTATATGGCGGTGATTATGGCCCTGGCTCCCATGCTGGCTCCCGTGTTTGGCGGTGTGATTATGACCTGGCTCTCCTGGCATTGGGTCTTTTTTGTACAGGCTGCCATGGGAATGATTGCACTTGCAGGGGTATTTTGGCTCAAGGAGCCTTTACAGGTACCCGAGGATGTCAGTGTTCTTAAGGCTGTCGGTTTGTATCTGAAACTATTTGGCAACCGCCGTTATATCGGACTTGTGCTCCTTTTTTCAGTGATTGTTCTGCCCCATTTTTCTTTTATCGGATCTGCATCAAATATATACATTTCCCATTTTGGTACATCCGAACAGGTATTCAGCTATTTTTTCGCGTTCAATGCGGCCGCTATTATGGCCGGTTCCTTTATGTGCACGCGGATTCAACGACACATGGCCTCGCAAAAAATTGTGACCATCAGCTTTGCAGGCATATTGGTCGGCGGGCTTTTAATGCATGCAGATCTGGTGGCTGGCCCCTGGGGTCTGGCCCTGCCCATGGCCGTGGCCTCTTTTTTCTTTGGTTTGAGTCGGCCGCCAAGCAACCATCTGGTGCTGCTGCAGGTTGATCACGGTGCGGGAACCGCCTCTTCGCTTATGATTTTTCTATATTTTATGGTGGCGGCGTTTGCCATGTGGTTTATCGCCCTTGATTGGGCCGACACCATCCATGTGATCGCCCGGCTGGCTGTTTTTGCTGCACTTTTCGTTCTTTCCGTCTGGTTGCCGATGGTGAAAAAACTCAAACTGGATGCCAAAGCATAGCTGCGTTTTGATCTGATTTGTGGGCCGGAACTTTTTTGCGCAACGGCAAAGACCATGATATATGTGATGCCTGATAGGTTGTAAACGCGTATAAATTGGGAGCCGCCAAACGCTTTTACAAACGAAAATCAACGAATATATCCGGTACCGGAACTCAACAGCCTGTCACAAAAAATGGCTGTTTTTGGGGGGACGTGATGAAGAAGTATTTTACGGTAAAATCAGTGGCCTTAACTACAGGCGTTATATTCATCCTTTATTTGCTTTTAGCCGGTCTTGTCGCACCCTGGGCGGCGAAACGCATCGCTGTAAAATCTTTGACCCAGGCCCTGGGAAGGCAAACCCAAATTGAATCCATCACGTTTAATCCCTTTACCCTGGAAGCACGGGTTAAACAGTTTACCATTGCAAGTAAAAACAAAGGGGAAGATCTGGCTTCGATTCAGGAAGTTTATCTGAACATCTCCACCGCCTCCCTGTTCCATCTGGCCCCAGTGATTTCGGATATCCAGGTGACGGCACCCAAATTTTCTCTTCATCTGAACAAGGACAATAGCTTAAATATTTCGGACCTGATAGGCAACGATACGCAAACGCCTGAGCCGGGATCTGAGTCCGATGCAGAGGCGTCCAAAGCGCTGTTTGAGTTCAAAGCGTCTCATATGAAAATTATGGATGCGGCCCTGGTTTTCAGCGATCATATCCGTTCGGTTACCCATTCAGTGGCGCAGTTAAATTTTGATCTGCCTTTTGTCAGCACCATGGAAAAGGATCTGGCAACACCGGTCAACGCCGTTTTGAATTGCCTGTTGGATAAGACTCCGGTGGCTATTCATTTAACGGGTGTGCCCTTTGATGCCACCCGGAAGATGTCGTTCTCAGTAAATACCCAGCCCCTGGATCTCAACTATTTTACCCCTTATGTTGATCTGCCTGAACCGTATAAAATAAAGTCCCCAGGAAATTTGGCGCTAACCGTTTCCGGGGAATATGAGATTCCTGCGGGGAAAACAGTTGAGGACCAGACCCTTTCCGTTAGTCTGAACGCGTTACTTAAAAATTTTGATCTGGACAATGTTGCCGGAGGGGATTTATTTGCCTGTCCTCAGTTGACGTTGGCGGCTTCGTCCAAAAACGTATTTGATAAGAATTTTTCAGTGGACGACGTGTTACTTGACCAGTGTTCATTGTTTGTTGAGCGCAATGCCCAGGGCAGGATCAATCTTATTCCCAAGGGGCAGGGGGCAACAGCGGCCGTTCCCCCAAAAGCGCCTGTCCAAATGCCGGATGCATCAATATCTGGTGCCCAGGCTCAGACAGTTCCGGTGCCAGAAAGTAAAAAGCCAGTAAAGCCAGTCATTGAGTTGTCTTTGCCCTTCACTGTAAAAATCACCCGGGCCAATGTTAAAAATATGCATATTCGCTTCAGTGATAAGATGGTGTTACCGGAGGTGGTCAAAAATGTGTCCAGTCTGGATTTTGTTCTCACCGACGCTGAAGTGGGTTCCAAAGCTGCAGGTAAATTTGACCTGCACGTTCTGACCGGCGGTGGGGAACAGATAAAAACCGCCGGGGATTTTCATGTGCAAAATGATCTGGCAGCCAACGGTGCTGTGTCGCTGACCGGCTTTAATCTTAACAATTTTCGTGGTTACCTGGCTCCCTATCTCGGCGATAATGTCACCCTTGAGAATGTGGCGGCCGATTTGAATTTCAAAGTTGCGCTGTCCCAGGCCGGTTTAGGCGTTGAGGTGTCCGACGGCCAGGTCACCCTGGATAAATTCGGTTTGACGGAGCAGGGCAAAACAGAGCCTGTGGCGCAGTTTGATCAACTGGCACTGTCCCAGATCTCCTGCAACCTGTTAAAACAGGAAGCTGAGGTGGGGCTCGTGAATCTTCATAAAGCCCAGGTTGAGGTCAACCGGGATGAAAAAGGCCGGATGGACCTGCTTGTTGCCATCGAACAGGCCCTGAAAACAAAGGAAACTTCCGGCGCCAAGTCACCTGCACAGCCAGAACAATCAAGAAAACAAGATGAGCAGCATCTTCCAGCATCTGCATGGGTTGCAACGATACATAAGACGGTCTTAGACCAGTGCCAGGCTCAGTTCGTTGATCTGTCAAAAAAAGAACCGGTAAATGTAGTGATGAAAGACATTGAGGTCACGGTAGAAAATATTTCCACAAAAAAGGGGGAGACATCAACCTTCAAGGCGTCCATGACCAATAAGAACAAGGGGGCAATCAACCTTGACGGCAGTTTTGACATTGCTGGGCCCGGGGCAACCGTAAACATAGATCTCAATCGGATTGATGTGAATACGGCAGAACCTTATTTTACTGATTTTTTAAAAATTTCAATCGCTAAGGGTTATCTGAATACCAAGGGCACGGTGGTCGTCACGCCGGGCAAAAAGAAAAGTGATCCGCCAACGATAACATACACGGGCCAGGTGTCCCTTAACGATTTTTTGTCTAAAAATAAGGTGGATGATACCGATTTCTTTAGATGTAAATCGTTGTATGCCACGGGCATGGATATTTCAGTGAACCCCATGAAGGTGGTCGTCAAAAAAATTGCACTGACCGATTTCTACCAGCGGGCCATACTCAATAAAAACGCCCAGCTCAATTACAAAGAGATCATGGTGGAACAGTCCGAAAGTAAAACGGCTGCAAACGACAGGCCCAAGAGCACAGAGGCACCGGGCAAAGGAGTTAGTGAAATACCCGATATCCGCATAGATGCCATTACCCTGCAGGGCGGTCATATCAATTTTAGCGATTATTTCACCCAGCCCAATTTTACCGCCAACATGACCGAGATTGCAGGCAGCCTCACGGGTCTATCCTCCAGGGGAGATACGCATGCGCAGCTTGTACTCAACGGTGTTCATGGCGGGTATGCACCATTGGATATCACAGGAGAGGTAGATCCTTTAAAAGACAAAGCGTATATTGATCTGACCATATCCTTTAAAAACATAGAGCTGCCCAAATTTAATGTCTATTCCAAAAAGTTTCTGGGGTATGAAATTGAAAAGGGAAAGCTCATCCTGGATCTGCATTACAATATAGATAATGATAAACTCAATTCCAGTAACCGGGTTGTGTTTGATCAGTTGACTTTGGGCAAGAAAGTAGACAGCAAAGATGCGACCGATTTGCCTTTGGAGTTTGCCATTTCACTGCTTAAAAATCCCAACGGCGAGATTGACCTGGATTTGCCCATTACAGGTGATCTCAGTGATCCTAAATTTCATTTCGGAAATGTGGTGGGGACGGTGCTTAGAAATTTTATTCTGGGAATTGTGACGGCCCCGTTTAAATTTTTAGGTAACCTTGTGGGCCTCGCCGGTGGCCAGGACCTTGGGTTTGTGGCGTTTGACCCTGGACAAAGCCTGTTGGATCAGGCCCAGAAAGACAAACTGGACAAGCTTATAACCGTGCTGGGTAAAAAGCCGAATTTGAAACTTGAAATCAATAGCCAGTTCAATAAATTTAAGGATGCACAGCAATTAAGATATAAGGCCTATGAAACCATGATTATATCCATGGACCGAAGGTTGCCTGATGACGGCACGGTGACGCTGGCTGATTTGGATGAAGAAAAAAGAACCCGGCTAATTGAAAAGGCCTATGACAAAGCCCAGTTCCCCAAACCCAGGGATGAGTCCGGAAGTGAAAAAGAGTTGACCGTGGATGAAAAGCAAACGCTTTTGGTTACTAGTATGCCCCTGGAAGGCGATGTATTAGAAGACCTTGGGCGGGAACGTGGTAATGAGATTGCCCGTTACCTGACACAGACGGGCAAGATTGACAAAAGACGCGTATTTGTGACGGAACCCGATCCTGTTGCTAAAGATGAAGAAAATAGTGACAGGATTAAGACGACATTTAATTTGAAATAGGGGGGATGGAAATCAATAGAATCTATATGGGGACAAACACCATGCACAGAACATCATTGATATATCCGTCTTCTCGTTTGTATTCCCGGTATCCATTGGACACCTGTATACCCATGGCATAGGTCCGGCCGTTCAGTGAAACTAATGAGGACGCTCTTTTGCCTTTTTCACCATTGAAAAAGGTATCTTCTATGTCTATTTTTTGGCCAACGGGGAATTGTTCGCTGGTGGTGGATATTATGTTTTTGTGTCGGTCTGCAAATATGGCAAAGCTTCCCTCAATGGCTTGTTTGCTTTCATCTTTTGGTAAAATGTCTTCAAGCATGGCCGCAAACTGCGGCTGGGCATCAAATACGATAAGGATGGTGCCGACAACGCGCCGGGTGTCTTCATGAGAACGTACTGCAGTGGCATAAATATAGGTGGGGCGTCCACCATACAACAGGGATGGGGAAAAATCAGTAACACAGTAATCCTGGCTTGTTGCAAGTTTTATGGCACGGGAGACGATTTTGTCATCTAATTTCATGCCTACAAATTCCTGACCTTTGGGTAATCCTTCTTTTGCAAAACACTCCTTAAGTTCTGACGGTGGATCTGACACCGCCACCACCTCCCCGGATAAATCCGTTAGAATCAGTCTAAGGTACGGCGTATACAAGTTGTTTATGTATTGAAGGTTTTTCCTGAGATCCTGTACTTTATTGTCGTCAAAATCACCGTCAGATCTATGGGTTAACGCCTTTCGGAACAACGGAGTAAGTGCCCACCAGCAGACATCGTTGGCCCTTTCATACAGGTTGCGGTCGGCTATATTATTACCCTGGAACGCCCTGAATTGCACGTCATTGAGCAGGGAGGTCATGACCGTTTGTTGAAGATTGTTGATGGACGAGTGGAAGAGGGTATCGATCTGTTTGCCGATATCCCCTACAAAATTAATAATTTCAACAAAGCTTTTATCCTGAAATCTGCCGGCCTGGATAATTCCGTTTAATCCGTCGATTTTCATTCTGCTGAGCAGGTCATCCGACTCTTTCTTTATCTGCACAAGGTCTTGGGATGTGTTTTGGACCATCGTGATATCGCCGGAATCCGCCTCTTTTTTGTCAATCTGATCTTCAAGAAAGGCTTGTTCCATTCTTACCATGGCAAGACCGTGCCAGGTCAGCCCGTAAAAGCCCTGATATCCGTCCGTAGGTACCATGCTGACTAAATATAGTTTCCCTTGAATGGTTATTCGACATTGGGCAGACCTATTCAAAAGAAATTTGATATATTTCTGATACGGTCTGTCCAAAAAGAGTTAATATTTTTCTCCGTATGTCATTTAACCCACTGATAAGACGGTGTACTTCGCCCTCTTTATGAAAAATATTCACACAGTCTATACCTTCCATTTGTTGAAAAATCCAGCGAAGAGTGGGGTTTTGAACGGGTTTCCCAATCTGATTGGGCAGTGTTGTTTCAAGGCGCTTCAATTCATTCCGCATGCGACGCTGGGCAATGGAGTAAATTAGTAATGATAAGGTCATCACCATCAACATTCCTTCGACACGAGATGGCTTTTTGACAAACAGCGACGATGCAAAAAATAAAGGGTCTTTGATAAATCGGAAGCCATTCTCGACCTTAGACTGGCCTTTATATCCCCAAAATACATCTTCGTCGCTCAACTGGAATCTTGGAATTGAGGTCCCAAGAACAAAACAGGATTTCTGATCGCGGTCTTGATCGACTTTTTCTTGATTGACCTTTAAGTCCACATTGATTTGCAATTTAATTGATTTGATCGGGGTATCCGGCGTTGGTCTACCTTTGACGGCATATTTGATGTGCTGTTTAAACTCAATAGTGTCAACCAGATGATACTTCCATTTATCACTGAGTTCTTGGAGGACCGTCATTGCTTCGGCTTCCGAGTCAAATCGTTGGGCCTGAAGATGGAAGAGTTGCTTTTCCGCACGTTCCTTCTCTTTTGAAATAGTTCTTTCAACGCTCTTGACCGCGCGCTCCAGAGCCCCTTTGGATCGAATGATCAACCAACGTTGATCAATTCCATAATGCCCTAACTCCAACGTCTGGTACTGATAATCATCGTTAATCTCCGCCCACAGGTCCCATTTTAGGGCCTGTTCGATGACGGTCTTCACAATGAAAAGGGTTCCCGGGATGCGGGTGATAAACGGGATATCTTTCAAGTTGGAAGCATTGGATTCGGTATATCCTTTCGAATCCATAATCAGGTAACGAGGGGTATCGCTTGCTTTGAACTGACGAACGAGTTCACTGCTGCGTTCTTTGAAAACGGTATTATCCGAAGCATTCCCGTCCCAGCACTTACACAAAATGGGAATACCACCATCCTGGGATACCATCAGCTCCAGCACAGCCTGTTTCAAATCAGGACGGTGGTCTTTGGAGTAACCATGAGTTATTTTGATGGCATGTTCATCCGAATCAGGAAGATACTCCCCGGTCAATGAAAAAGATGAAGTATCCAGATGGTTGAAAAGTAAATGGATACTTTCCGACCGACAGGTAGATGAGGCGATTTCGGTGAAAAGCAGTTCAGAGCTGTAGTCGACCGCATCATCAAGACTGCGCCCGAGCTTGTAGTGATTGAAGTCCGAGGCTTGCACCCCGGGACGGAACAAAACATCCAGCGGCTTGTTTTCGAAAAATTGAGGCGTCAGCGACAGCGGCCGATTGGAAAAACCCAGCCCATTGAGAACCATGCCGGCAATAGCTTCTCCGGCACTGATATTTTCCTTCTCATCTTTTGGTATGCGAGAGTCAATCATTTCGATGATTTTCAAATCCTTGATAACGCCAGCAACAATACCCAAGTGGTCAATACGTTCTACTTTAACAGTTTCCAATGTTTGGTGTTTGGCCCTCTGCTTGTGTTGATTATGATGGTGCAAAGAGGGTATATTCAAATTTTTTAAAATTCAACTGCTCAATGTCGAGTTATGAAATTAAATTTTGACTTCAGGTCTACAGGTACACTGCTATGCAGGGGCAGTGTGTTTGTGTCGCTGACACTTACAACCACGCCTTTGTCGTTGAGAACGGCTGCAACAATGTTTTCATTCCCCTGCCCAAGGTCTTTAAAAATCCCTTTCATTTCATCCTCAAAATCAAAGCATAGGCACAAGGTCCCAAGGGCTTGATGGGTTTGTGGGTCTTCAATTTTTTGGGAATAAACCAGAACATTGCCACGGCCGGGCATCAGGCCTGTGGGTCTGAATGTTTCAATATATTTGCCGTCATCCGGATTCACTTGGAGGTCAACAGCCTGGGTTTGTCTTAAAAGTGCGTCTTTGGAACTGGATACCCGGTTATTTTGATCCAGATTGGCCATGACGTTTCCATTCAGATCCAAAATGATAATTTCATTGTACACGGTATATTCGTAGCGGTATTCTGCCAGGCGTTCCTGGATGGACACCCTATGTCCCTGGAAAGAATCATCCTGCGGGTTTGTATCTTTTGCATATTTCAGAAAATTGGCGATTTCACCATCTGTGGCAAGATATCCAACATCTGCCGTTCGTTCAAATAAATTGCGTTTTAATATGTTGATGGTGAATTTGGCTGCATCATGGATTTCCAATATCGCCTTCTTAGCCATCTCAACGAGAACGATGTCCGTCAACTGTGACTGGATCTTCTCGTAGTTTCCAATGGTGGCACGCATATCCTGAACAAGGGGGGCAAACATTGCAGCAGCCTCCTTTGGCATTCTTCCTGTTTCAATCATGCCGGCAGTTATTGCGCCCCGCCATCGCCGGTTAATTTTACCGAACTGCCAATTGGCATCCGAGACGCTTGATGTAAATTTAAGAAATTGTTCTTTTTGGAGTAGAATATCTTCTTTGTTCATTTTTGCATAACCTTTGATCTTATCTTAAAAATCACATAGCCTGTTGTATGTTTTAGTCTTGTGGATTTATTTTTTTGAAGAATTATTGTCATATCACAACAAAAGGGGAGGCTATAAAATTAATAGCCGCGATCTTTTTTACTTTTTTATTTTCAATGTAGATATTTTAGGGCAGTGGGGCGAACGTGCCGGTATTTCTACTTACAATATTGAAACTTATTTTGAATGTAAATAAAAAAATACTGAATCTATTAAGCATCGTGCGATTTGGCAAAGGACTAACGGGAAAAAGAATTTGACAGGTTTTGCAAATGCATCAGACTTAATAAGCTTCACCTTGAAATTGCCAGGGCTATTCTCGTCATGATTGTTCGAGCCCGGACAGAATTTGTAACTATTGGACCATCACAGAAAAGTCCTTTGAACAGGGTCGGATAAAGATCATTCTTGTCAATGAAGAGTTAGGATTTTAGGTGTCTCAATATCGGATTTCAAAATGCGTTAATGCCGGATCCACCGACGCTGATCGGGTATTTACATCCTTTACCTGGGAAAAGGTGGAGCCCTTTCGGCACCAGGCCAGCATATTCTGAACATTTTCCTGATTTCCCTGGAATAGGGCATGGACCGATCTGTCGGGCATATTTTTAACATATCCTGACAACTGTCTCTCCTGGGCTGCCAGGTGGGTTTCATGTCTGAAGCATACGCCCTGGACCCTTCCTGTGATAATCACTTCCACAGCACAAAGTGGGTTCACTTTCTGGTCTCCTATGTATTTGTTTGAAATTTTCTGGTTTTTCAGGCTTGCCTTGTTCAGGGCATTGGGGCCGAATTTGGCGAGAATCGAGTCCATGGCCCGGTCCACCGCCTCCCATTGCCTGTTATGTATTTGGGGCTCATCATCGAACAAAGAACGTTGAACCGGCGTTTCGGTGTCCTGGAATTCAGAGACTCCCACACCGATCAGGCGGATTTTTTTTGTAATTTTTAAACCATGATATAAGGATACTGCCTGGTCAAAAATGGCATTGGATGAGCAGATCCATGTGCCAAGGGTTTTGCTCCGGGTGATTTGGGAAAAATCGGAAAATTTTAGTTTGATGCCGACCTTTCTGCACCGCAGATTGGCGGCCCGCAGTTCATTGCCGACCCTGTGGGCCTGGGCAAGAATTACGGATTTTACCTCCCCGGGATTTGAAATATCATGGGACAACGTGACTTCTCCGGAAATGGATTTGCGGGGTCTTTCCGGTTCGATGGGAGTCTCGTCTATCCCCCGGGCCAACTGGAACAGTCGTTGGCCGAAGCTGCCGAATTTGTGGTTTAATAACTGGAGATCAAATTTTTTTACATCACCCAGGGTCTCAATGCGAAGAGTTTTCATTTGATCCATGGCCTTGGCACCGACACCCGGCACCTTGTTGATGGGCAGGGTGTCAATCACCTGCATCATTGCTGCCGGCGCAATAATGGTCAATCCGTCCGGTTTGTTCATATCCGATGCGATCTTTGCCAGGAACCGGACCGGAGCCCCGCCGACGGAACAGGTCAGGGCCAGCTGATTGACAATGTCGGTTTTTATTTTTTTTGCGGTCTGTTCGGGTGTGCCGATCAGTTTTTCACACCCCGTGATATCCAGAAAGGCTTCATCAATGGAAACAGGTTCCACCAAAGGGGAGAATTGCCTTAAAATGGCCATGATCTTTCTTGAGTCCCGGGCATATTTTTCCCGGCTGCCCGGCTGGATAATGACGTGGGGACATTTTTGTATCGCCTGGAAAACCGGCATGGCTGAATGGATGCCGAATTGTCGCGCCTCGTAACTTGCCGCAGATACCACACTGCGGTTGGAATGTCCTGCCACAATCACGGGTTTGCCCAAAAGGTCCGGGTTATCCCGCTGTTCCACCGACGCAAAAAAGGCATCCATGTCCACATGGAGGATCATGGGGTAAAAAACTCCTCTTGGATCGGGTTTAAAATTGCTGTATCCTTTTACTTTTTAAAAATTGCTGTCAAGAATTGACTGTAATCTTTTTACACCTTCGAGAAGAGATAATAAAGATGCTATTCA
This sequence comes from uncultured Desulfobacter sp., assembly GCF_963666145.1. Lineage (NCBI taxonomy): Bacteria > Pseudomonadati > Thermodesulfobacteriota > Desulfobacteria > Desulfobacterales > Desulfobacteraceae > Desulfobacter > uncultured Desulfobacter sp. The sequence continues at coordinate 3,988,871 of NZ_OY762614.1, forward strand.
GGCAGGTTCTATTTGCGGCGTCGGCTGTGCTGATTCTTTGCCTTTCGGTTGGGCTTATAGGGTGTTCATCTGACACGCCCCCAAATATGCCTGCCCCCCAGCCTCCCTCCAATGAAGGGCTTGCGCCCCTGGTGTATCAAAAATTGCCCGATAATATCCAGTGGCTCACCAACGATACAGACCCGGTGTTTGCCTCGGATCATGCCCAAAAAGGCGGGATGATCCGGGAGGCTATCATGAATTTTCCCATGACCTTCAGGGTGGTGGGGCCGGATTCCAACGGCTCTTTTCGAAGTGCCATTTTAGACAATCAGCTCTCTTTGATCAATATCCATCCCGTCACCCGGCGCATCATCCCCGAGCTTGCCACCCACTGGGCATATGATCCCGATAAAAAGACCATGTATTTCAAACTGGACCCCGAAGCGCGGTGGTCGGACGGGGTGCCGGTGACAGCCAGGGATTATGTGTATACCCTGACGTTCATGCGCTCTGAACATATTGTGGCGCCCTGGTATAATGATTATTACACCCGTGAGATCGAATCCGTCACCGCCTTTGACGATTACACCATTGCGGTAAAAAGCACCAAGGCCGTACCCGATCTTTATCTTAAACTTGGCATCAGTCCGACCCCCGAACATTTTTTTAGAACCCTGGGGGATGATTTTGTATCCCGGTTCAACTGGGCCATTGTACCCAATACCGGGGCGTACCAGATCAATGATTTTAAAAAGGGACGGTTTATCCGGTTTTCTCGCAAAAAACAGTGGTGGGCCAAAGATCGGCGGTATTTTAAAAATCGATTTAACGTGGACTCGGTGCTTTTTACGGTGATCCGTGATTTTAATATGCAGTGGGAATATTTTAAAAAAGGCCGTTTGGATACCTTTGGCATGGTTCTGCCCAAATTCTGGCACCAGAAATCCGACACCCCGGTGATCAACAAAGGGTATGTGGAACGTATCTGGTTTTTCAATGATCTGGAACAGCCGTCCCGGGGAATGTGGCTGAACCTGGACCGCCCGATTTTCAAGGATATCCGGGTTCGGCAGGCCTTTGCCCATGCCATGAACATGGACAAGGTGATCAAGCAGGTGTTGCGGGGGGATTATTTCAGGCTGCCCCAGGCATTTTACGGATATGGAGACTATACGGATTACACCATCAAAGCCCGGGGTTATGATATTTCAAAGGTTGAAGCCTTGATGACCCAGGCCGGCTGGCAAAGGGGAACCGACGGTATCTGGCACAAAGGGGATATGCGGTTTTCCGTGACGGTGACCTATTACATGGAAGAGCATATGCCCAGGCTGGCCGTCTTGAAAGAAGAGGCGCTCAAGGCCGGCATTGACCTGGAACTTGAGCGCCTTGACCCCACGGCCATGTTCAAGAAGGCCCTGGAAAAAAAACATGATGTGGCCTGGATGGGGTGGAGTACCGGCCTGCGGCCTTCCTTCTGGCAGGGCTGGCATTCGGACAATGCGCACAAGCCCCAGACCAATAACATCACCAACACGGATGATCCGGAACTGGACAATCTCATTGATCGGTACCGGGACAGCCTGGATGAAGCGGAACGCATCAATTTGTCCAAAACCATTCAAAATAAGATCCATGATATCTGCGCCTATGTGCCCTCCTATATGGTGCCCTATGTCCGGATTGCTTATTGGCGCTGGATGCGGCTGCCCCAATTTCACGGCACCCCTGTATCCGATAGCCTGTTTGACCCGTTTGCCCCGGGTACCGGCGGACTCTTCTGGGTTGATGAGGAGATCCGGCAAAAGACCCTATCCGCGGTGAAAACCGGGCAGGTGTTTGCCCCTGTTACCATTATTGATGATAAATATAAAAGAAAGGTGCGGCCGGAATGAATCAAACGGATTGTGGGCCGCTTTTGGCTGTTAAACATCTTGGCGTTGCATTTGAAACCGGACAGGGGCAGGTCCTTGCCGTGGATGATGTCAGCTTTGAACTTGCACCGGGCCAGGTCCTGGGAATTGCCGGGGAATCCGGGTGTGGAAAAAGTGTGACGGCCTTAAGTTTGATGCGGCTTTTGCCAAAGCCTGCCTCAACCATTAAAGCCGGAGAGGTTCTGTTTAAGGGAGAAAATCTGTTAGCGTTACCCATGGACGCCATGTGCAATATCCGGGGTAAAAAAATATCCATGATTTTCCAGGAGCCCATGACCGCATTAAACCCGGTGCAGGCCATCGGTCGGCAGATTGTGGAGATCTATTCCCTGCATTTTCCGGGTATGGGCAAGAAAGAAAAAAATAGGGCGGCGTTGCAGATGCTTGAAAAGGTTGGGATTCCCGATGCCCGGCAGGTCATGAAAAAGTACCCCCATCAATTGTCCGGCGGGATGCGCCAGCGGGTGATGATCGGTATGGCACTTGCCTGTGAACCTGATATCCTTATTGCCGATGAGCCGACCACGGCCCTGGATGTCACTGTCCAGGCCCAGATTATGGATCTTATTTTTCACTTTCGGGATACCACGGGCATGGCCGTGATTTTGATTACCCATGATCTTGGGCTGATTGCCGAAAATTGTGACCGGGTGGTTGTGATGTATGCCGGAACAGTGGCAGAGAGCGCCTCTGTGACCACTTTATTTCGGCATCCCTTTCACCCGTATACCAGAAAATTGCTGCAATCCATACCGTCTTTGGCCCAAACGCCAAAAGAACCGCTGCCAACGATTCCGGGAAATGTACCGGCGTTGTCTGCCATGCCGGCCGGATGTCGGTTTGTCGAACGTTGCGAATATGCTTTGTCCCAATGCGAAAATCAGCGGCCGCGGCTCATGCCGGTCGCTTCCGGCCATTTTGCCGCGTGCCGTTTGGTCAATGATTGCGAAAAAAAATCAAATTTTAATAAATAATCCTTGATTTTTAAGCAAAAGCTAATAGTATACATTCAAAGCTGCGAAATGCAGGGCTTTGAAAGTTTCGTTCTAAGGGCTGGACCCCATTGTTGGCGTGGCAGGACCTGAGTTTGAAACTAAAATTATTCACTACAAGTAAGGAGAGAGTCGCAATGGCAAATGGGATCGTAAAGTGGTTTAATGATGCAAAGGGATACGGATTTATCGAACAGGAGGAGGGACCTGACGTATTCGTGCATCATACCGGCATCAACGCAACTGGTTTTAAATCTCTTAATGAGGGTGACCGGGTCACTTTTGATGTAGAGGACGGACAGAAAGGACCTGCAGCGGTCAATGTAACTGTCCAATAAGTCTATTTTTAAAGGGTTTTTGAGCATTGGCCTGTTCGAAAACCCTTTTTTTGCGTCCGCATTTTTAAATCCCATCAATTGAATCTCTCCGGTGAGAAGGGCGCTGGATCAATCTCCGGCCGGTTCTCCAAAATCAAATCACTGACAAGTTTGCCTGTACCCGTGGCAAAGGTAAGTCCCAGCATGCCGTGCCCTGTGGCCACAACGAGGTTGCTGAATTTTGACATTTTGCCGATCACAGGCATGTCGTCGTAGGTCATTGGTCTGACCCCTGTCCACTCTTCCACAAGCGGTCTGCCCATGGGGTTACGCATATATTCGGCAGCCCCCTGAATCAGTTTATTTAAACGGGTACGGTTCAGCGAGGTGGAAAATCCTGAAAATTCCATGGTCCCTCCTAAACGATATCCACTTTTCCAGGGCGTTACCACCATGTTCCTTTCATGGAGCATGCAGGGAACAGCGGGGCAGACTTCGGGACGTCCCATGGTGATGCTGTATCCTTTGCCCGGTTGAACCGGCAGATGGAAATCCAGCATCTTTGCTATTTCAGAAGAAAAGGCCCCGGTAGCCAGGGCAAATGCATTTGAAAAGAAAGTCCCCTGATTGGTGTGGACGCCTCTAATTTTGCCGTGTTCGCAGATGAAACCCGTTGCCCGGCACATCTCCTTGATCTTCAGTCCCCGGCATATCAGGTCGTTTTTCCATGCCGATACAAGGCGTTCCGGGCGGACATGCCGGTCATGTTCTGAAAGCCAGGCACCTGCAATTGTCGGTGACAGGGCCGGTTCAAAATCCAGTGTTTCTTCCCGGGAGAGTTTTTTATAACCTAAGCCGAACTGTTCATTGAAGGCATTGGCATGGTGAAAATTTTCAAAGGCCTTTTGGGATAAGTAGGCTGTGAGGACGCCTTTGTCTTCATAATCACAGGATAGGGCGCTATTATTAAACAACTGGCTGAACAGTCGGTTTGAATATGACAATAATGCGTATTTGTTTTTTGCGGCCCGGTTTAAATGCCCTTGACGGCAGTTCAATGCAAAGCGCAGGAGAAAGTTCAGCCGCTCCATGTCCAGTTCCGGCTTGATGTAAAGAGGGCTTGTGCCGCGAAGGGTCCGGATGATTTCAGTGGAGACAACACCCGGGGCACAAAGTGTTATTACATCACTGAAAAACAGCAGGCCGCAGTTGCCGTGGGATGCCCCTGAACCGACTTGCCGGTCTTCTATAATAGTGACGCTTGCCCCCTGCTCCATTAAGTAATGCGCACAGGCAAGTCCAATGCTTCCGCCACCGATGATAATTATGTCATTTGGGTTTGTGGTCACAATCTTTGTCTCTTTATTTAGGAGATCGCAAATTAAAACAGTTTTTGTAATAATTCAACTGAAAAATTGTAATATTTTGTTTAATTTAATAGGTGTTTGTTAATTATTCTAAATGTTTTTATCCAAAGGACGTGGTCGTATTTCACATCAGCCGCCCTGGTGGTACGATGTATCTTGTTTTTTGAACCGTTGCCGTGCTATTTTTATGAACCCAGGCTATTTGAAACCAGCGTTTAAAAAGAAGAACGGGTGAATGGGACAATCAGAGCACACAGAAAACCGCAGACCGATTCTGGAAATCCAGCATTTGAAAAAATATTTTCCGGTTACCTCGGGTGTTTTTATGCGCAGAACCGGCAATGTTCATGCGGTGGATGATGTCAGTTTTTCGGTGTTCAAGGGAGAAACCTTAGGGATAGTGGGGGAATCCGGATGCGGCAAAACCACGATGGGCCGCTGTATCATGGGATTGTACCCGTTAACCCGGGGCCGCATTCTTCTGGAAGGAAAACCCTTGTCCGCCATGACCCGGAAAATGCGTAAAGAATTTTCAACCCGGGCCCAGATGATTTTTCAGGATCCGTTTGAATCCTTGAATCCTAGGCAGACCGTGCGTCAGATTTTGGAAGAAAAGTTTCGTATCCATGGGGTGGCCGAACAAAAAACGGCCGTCCAGATTGAATTGCTGCTGGATCAGGTGGGACTTGACCCCGGGGCGTTGACCAAATACCCCCATGAGTTTTCAGGCGGCCAGCGCCAGCGCATCGGCATTGCCCGGGCCATCAGCATGACCCCCCAAATCGTTATCTGTGATGAGCCGGTTTCCGCCCTGGATGTGTCGGTCCAGTCAAAGATTTTGAATCTTTTGCTGGCCTTGCAGTCCGAAATGGCTCTGACCTATCTGTTTATTTCCCATGATTTGTCTGTGGTCCGCCACATGTCCGACCGCATCATTGTCATGTACCTGGGTCGTATCATGGAAATTGCAGATGCCCAAACGGTTTATAATCATCCGGGCCATCCCTATACGAGGGCATTGCTTGAAGCTGTCCCCGTCGCTGATCCGGATCGGCCTTTAAACAGAACCCCGCTTAAAGGTGAAATTCCTTCTGCGGAACATCCCCCGCCGGGCTGCAGATTTTCCTCCCGCTGTCCTGTGGCCCGGGCGCTGTGTTTTGAAAAGGCCCCGGCACTTTTAGCCCGTGACCAAGATCCCGGGCATTTGACCGCCTGCCATTTCCCCATATTCGATTGATTCTGTTTTTAAACCCTTTTACGTACAGCGTAGTTTCTTGTGAAGCATAATATATGTGCCTAAAAAAACGATTTTTGTTTTTTGGGGGAATTTGACGGCCCAGGCAGGGGTTGCGAAAAAACAGTCTTAATGCTAAAAGTTTCAAAAATTTATGGGAACAGGCTATGATTTGTTTTCCCTTCTGTTTTTAAAAGTTTAAAGGAAAATTCCCAAAATAAATGAATATACCGGCTTATGGCAGCCAGTGGAAATGGGAATGTAAAATGAGCGACATTTTTTCAAATATTGGGCATGGCATAACAGAGATCAATGGCTCCCCAAGGGGCGGTTTAAGATCCTTATTTTTATGCGTCCTGTGGTGTATGGCCGCAGGCGTTATCATTGCAACAGGCTTGGGGTGCAAGGAGCAAAAAAACGTTGAGGAAAAGGGCTGTATTATCAAAGCCGGCACCGTGGAAATCAGCCAGGGCGACTTTGCCCGGGAACTGGAAGTCAAACAGGCCAACTACCCCTATGAGGTAAACGACAGCCCCGATGAATACAATGCCATGGTCCTGGATCTTGTTTCTGATCTGTCCGATGAGGCGGTGCTGTTAGCTGCCGCTGCGGATAAGGGCATTGATGTCACTGCCGAGGAACTTGAATCAGCTGTTGATGATTTTAAAAAAGACTATCCCGAAGACAGCTTTGACCGGATGCTCCTTGAACGGGCCATATCATATCCTGTTTGGGAAAAGGGATTAAAAAAAGATCTGGTCATCCAAAAATTAATCATGCAGGATCTGGTGGCCTCCCAGCAAATTCATGCAGAAGATATGATTGCCTTTTATGATCGTCTGGCAGGACGAAACAAATCCACGGATGATGATAATTCAACAATGGATGATAATTCAACAATGGTAGATGAAAACGATCTGGTGCTCAAGCTGCGGATCGAAAAAAGTCAGGATGCCTATGGTGAGTGGATACAGGGGTTGCAGGCCAGTTATCCAGTGCACATTGATAAACTGATGTTAAGCACCTTTTTAATGGACACTGAAAAAAAATAGTCCTCATGGGCGGTCGGGTTCGTCAGTATCCGGACTCAATTCAAAACAAACGATGATAATAATTTAACCCTTATTGGGATTTTTAAATAAGAGGCGAAAGTATGGTTAAAAAACGAAGCATAATTTTAACATCGGTTATATTTGGTTTTTTCTGGGCTGCAAATTGTATGGCCCAAGAAGAGGTGGTGGACCGGATCGTCGCCATTGTAAACGATGATATTGTCACCTTGACCCAGCTTGACACGGCTGCGGCCCCGTATCGAAAAAATATTGAAACCTCCCAGGAGTCTTCGGCCAGAAAAAAAGAGCTGATGACGCAAATGTACTCCCAGGTGCTTAACCAGTTGGTGGAAAACAGCCTGGTGGTCCAGGAAGCCAAACGGATGGGAATTGCCGTGGATGATGCGGATGTGGACAATGCCATGGAAAATTTTAAAAAAGAGCACAATCTGGACCAGGAACAGCTGGAACTCGGTCTGGCCGCCCAGGGCATGACCCTTGAGCAGTACCGTGAAAGAATCCGGGAGCAGATTACCCAGAGCATGATCGTTTCAAGGGCAGTCCGTTCCAAGATAGTTGTCACGGATGAAGAGATAAACGCATATTACAACAGCCATAATCAGGAATTTAAGTCCAAAAAAAAGTATCATTTGAAAAATATAATCGTAAAAGATTCAACGGCCCTTGCCGCGGTCCAGAAAAAATTGGAGAATAAGGCCGATTTTTCTCAAGTTGCCAAAGACGATTCAATCGGCTCCAATGCCGCTTCCGGTGGAGAACTCGGCACCTTTGACATATCAAGCTTCAGCAGTGAGATCAAAGACGCCCTTGAAGGGGTCGGCAAAGGGCACTACACCAAGCCTGTTGATATGGGCAATGCCTTCCAGATTCTTTATGTGGCCGATATTATTTCCATGGGACAGGGGCCTGTTCAAGAAGAGGTGGAAAAACAGATTCAGAATATTTTGTACCGGGAACACGGGGAAGCCCAGTTCAAAAAGTGGATGGAAACCCTTAAAAATAGTGCGCACATTAAGCTAATGCTGTAAATCCATTCATCGTTGTCTGCCCAAAGGAAATGTATCCATGCAAAAAGAGCAAATTCTGATACTTGAGAACAGCATTACACGATTGTTGCGCCGGGGGGCCAATAAGCAGCTGCTCAACATCATAAAAAAAACCCACATGGCGGATCTGTCTATTATTTTTGAACATCTGACACCCCTGAACCAGGAAAAACTGTTCAATCTGCTGGACAACCCCGACGATATCGGTCTGCTGTTTTCGCATCTGTCTGAAAAGACCTTTGTGGAGTTTGTCAAAATCGTTAATTTCGATAAACTGGTAACGGTTTTTGACCACATGGCCTCGGATGATGCCGCTGAACTGCTCGGATGCCTGGACGAAGAACTGTCCGACAAGATTCTGTCCAAAATGAAAAAGGAAGAGTCGTACAATGTCGAGCAGATCATGAGCTATGATGAAGATACTGCCGGCAGTCTCATGGTGAAAGATTACGTGGCCCTTGAAGAAGATGTCAAGGCAAAGGAAGTGATCGAAGCGCTGCAGAACAAGTATCTTGATGTTGAGATGCCCTTTTACATCTATGTGATAGATGATTACGGCAAGCTTGTGGGAGTCAGTTCCCTTCGCCAGCTGGTGGTGGAATCCCCGGATAAACCCCTTAAGGATTTCATGTCCACGGATCTTGTATCGGTCAAGCCTTATACGGACAGAGATGTGGTGGCCCGTCTGGTCTCCCGGTATGATTTTCTGGCCATCCCGGTTGTGGATGATGACAACCGGATCATCGGTATTGTGACCGTGGATGACGTCATTGATATCCTGCATGAAAGCGCCACCGAAGATATGCTGAAAATGGCCGGTGTGGGTGAAGATTATGTTGAGACCCAGTCCATTCTCAAAGGCACCCGGATCAGGTTGCCCTGGCTGTTTGCCAGCTGCTGTGGCGGTATTGCCAATTTTTTTATCATCGGCCGGTTTGAATCCACCTTGACGCAACTGACAGGGCTTGCCGCATTCATCCCCATCATCATGGGAATGGGCGGGAACATCGGCACCCAGAGTGCCACCATCGTGGTTCGGGGAATTGCCACGGGCCGGGTGAATATCCGGGATTTTGCCAAGGTTATTTCCAGGGAACTTGGTGTGGGATTTATTCTGGGTATGACCTATGGCGGCTTGATTGCGACGGTGGCTAAGCTGAGCTTTATGGCTGAACCCTTTTCCTGGGCCTTGTCCGTGGTGGTCGGGGGATCAATTCTGTCTTCCATGACCGTGGCGGCGTTGGTGGGAACTTCTGTGCCCATGATTTTCCAGCGGCTCAATATTGATCCGGCCGTGGCCACGGGTCCATTTGTCACAACCACCATGGACCTGATCAGTGTTTACTGTTATTTCACCATTACAAGGTTGTTGCTTGGTATTTGACAGCAATACGGGCGATTTCTGCACGGACGCCATATTACTTCGTAAAATTGAATATGGCGACCATGACCTGATCATCACCTTCCTGACCCGGGACAAAGGAAAGATCAGTGTGATGGCAAAGAATGCAAAAAAGAGTGTGCGCAGGTTTTCAGGCGCCATGGACCTGTTCTCCGTGAACCATATCCAGTGCGTCTTTCCCAAAAAAAACAGGGACGCCATGATCAATTTGTGTCAGACTGTTCTTGAAAACGGGTTTTCCCGCATTCGTTATGATGTGGTGAACACCGCCTATGCTTCTTATTGGACGGAAATTGTCACCCAGTGGCTGGAGGAGGGGAAAGCCCAGCCCGATATTTTTGAGCTGCTTTACACTGCCCTTGAAATGGTGGACGAGGGGTTTATCCCCACCCAGGTGATCAGTCTGCTGTTTCAGATTCGTTTTATGCGCTTATCCGGGTTTTCTCCCGGGCTTGACCGGTGCGATGTTTGCCGATCCGGTATGGAAGATGTTGATTCGGCAAAGCTTTGGTTCGATTTTAAGGCGGGCCGGGTGGTCTGCCCCCAGTGTAAAGGCAATATCCCTAAACACCAGCAATCTGCAGGACCTTTGGGCGACAATGCCCAGGGATGCTGGGTGTCCAAGGGAACCTTGAAACAGTTGTCCTGGATCAATACCGTGGAAATGGCCCGGGCGGATCGTATTAAGTTTTCTCCTGTTGCCATCAAAGAGGGAGAGACCCTGCTTGAGTCTTTTATTCCATTTCATGTTGGCAGACATTTCAACAGCCTGAAGTTTTTATACAAAATGAGATCAGACATATGAATCTTGCACCAATACTTGAAAAAAAACAGATACATGTCAGTGTGCCCTGCCGCATTGATTTTGGCGGCACCCTGGATATATCCACCTTTTATCTGCCCCTGGCGGACTTGAAGCCGGCAACCTTGAATCTGGCCCTTGATATGCGTACCCATGTCTATCTGTCACCGGGCGAAGAAGGGCGGATTAAAATCTCTTCCAAGGGGTTTGATACCATTGACCGCAGCCGGGATGACAAAGGGTGGAACGGTCCCATGGGCTTGATGTTTGCCGTGTTTCAGTATTTTAATGCCCATGGGGTGCATCTGCACATTGAATCGGAATCGCCGGTTCGAAGTGCCCTGGGGGGCTCCTCATGTGCCGCTGTGGCCATTATTGCCGCCGTTTACACCGCCCTGGAAAAACCGATCGATCCCGAACATATTGCCTGGCTGGCCCATTATCTGGAAGGTGCCGTGGCCGGGGTGTTGTGCGGAACCCAGGATCAGACGGCGGCGGCATTTGGCGGGGTGAACCTGTGGGAATGGAAATTTGGGCAAAAAGGCCCTGAATTTACACGGTGCCCGGTGTTTGATTCCCATGAAAAAATAGAGCAATTGAATCGTCATCTCCTGGTGGCCTATTGCGGCATTCCCCATGAGTCCAGTGATGTGAACGGGCGGTGGGTGAATGAATTTCGGGCGGGCCGGGCCTATGATGCATTTGAACAGATCACCCGTTTAACAAGGCAGTTCACCCGTGCGTTGGCAACCTTTTCCTTTAAGGAGGCTGCACAGTTGATAAACCGGGAAACAGCCATCCGCTGTGAATTAACGCCGGATGTGCTGGATAATACCGGCGTGCAGTTGTGGGAATCGGCAAAGGCACAAGGATGTGGGGCCAGATTCACCGGGGCAGGCGGGGGCGGCTGCCTGTGGGCCGTTGGGGAAGAATCAAATATGGATAAACTGAAAATACAGTGGCAAAAAATTCTTGATCCCATAGACGGGGCAATGGTGCTGGATACGGCCATCGACCCCAGGGGAATTCGTATTTATTAATCAAAGGAGGAAATATGGCAGGATATGATCCCGAACAGGATAAAAAGATAGCGGAGTGGAAAAACGAGGAAACCGGACTGATCATCTCCATTATGCAGTATGGCCAGGGTGAACCTAAACTCCAGGTCGGCCCCAGAATTTTAAAGAAAAAAGACGGGTCGGACCGGGCGCCCATGAAGGCGGGCCGGCTCTCTGTGGAAGATGTCATGTGGTTGTATGATATTATTGATGAGGTTAAAGATGAGTTATCCGACATGGTCGGACCTGAATAGCCCGTCAATTGTTCCGCCTTTAGGACAAAGAAATGCAAAAAGCGCGGGGCCCGCTGCATTGATGGTCAGTACGGACCCGGACATGGGACTGATCCGCCAGGGATTTGGCAAGTGGCAGTCCCGCGCTTTTTTTAACAGCAGTGTGCTGGTCAAAAAAGATGACCCTCTGGGGATGAGTGTGACAGGTCCCTTTATCGGTGCGCCCTATGGGGTGATGCTGCTGGAATCATTGATTGCACAGGGAGCCCGGGCTGTTATTGTCCTTGGCTGGTGCGGCAGCCTGTCGCAGGATCTTGTTCCGGGGGATCTGGTGGTGGTGGAAAAGGCCCTGGTGGATGAGGGGACCTCCCGGCATTATATGGATCTGTCCGGGGAGTTGCCGGTGGTTCATGCCGATGCCGGTCTTGCCGCGATCCTTGCCGATGCCCTTGGCGCAGCCGGGCTTGACGTGCAGTCTCAATCCACCATCTGGACCACGGATGCCATTTACCGGGAGACCCCTGAAAAGGTGGCCTGGTACAAGGATAAAGGGGCCTGTGCCGTGGAGATGGAGTGTTCGGCATTATTTGCGGCGGCGGCATTCAGAAAGATCCCCATCGCGGCCCTGCTTGTGGTTTCCGACAGCCTGGCCCGGGGCGATGGTGCCTGGGACCCGGGATTTCATAAAAAAAGGTTTAAAGCCATGCGTAAAAAAGCCATAGACGTTGCCATGGCATTGACAGGAAAACTTGCAGATGGATTTTGAGACAAGCCGGATTGAGGCGCAAAAGCTGCGCTCGGAATTAACAGAACACAGTTACCGCTATTATGTGCTGGATGATCCGGTGATTGATGACCAGACCTATGACATGATGCTGCGCAAGCTCATTGACATTGAAACGCGTTTTCCTGAGCTTGTCACCGAGGATTCCCCCACCCGGCGCATCGGGGCTCCGCCTTTAGCAGCTTTTGATACGGCCTCCCATTCGGTGCCCATGCTCAGCCTGGACAATGCCTTTAATGATCAGGAAATTCTGGATTTCCATGCCCGGTGTCTGAAAACGTCCGGGGCACATACCCTGACCTATACGGCGGAGCCCAAGCTGGACGGTCTGGCTGTGGAACTGACCTATGAAAACGGACTGTTGGTATTGGCCACCACCCGGGGAGACGGATACACGGGCGAAGTGATCACGGAAAACATCAGGACCATCCGCTCCGTGCCCCTGCGTCTGATGGACGATAAAACAGCTGTGCCGGAGTTGATCGAAGTGCGCGGCGAGGTGATCATCCGGCATGAAGATTTTGAAATGCTTAATCAGCGCCGCATGAATAAAGGGGAATCGGTTTTTGCCAATCCCCGCAATGCCGCCGCAGGGTCCCTGCGCCAGCTGGATTCGAAAATAACGGCCCAGCGGCCGTTGACCATATTTGTTTACGGCGTGGGTGTGGTCAGAGGTCTTGAATTTCCCACCCAGGCACAGATGCTTGAGTACCTTGCAGATTTGGGATTTCCTGTGAACCCGCTCATACGAAAAGGGATATCAATTCAGCAGGTGCTGGAGCATTTTAAACATCTGGAAACCCTTCGTTCAGACCTGGCCTATGATATCGACGGCATGGTGATCAAGGTGGATGATGTTTTAATTCAGCAGGCCCTGGGTGAAAAAATAAAAAGTCCACGGTGGGCCATAGCCTATAAATTCCCGGCCATGGAAAAGACCAGCAAAATACTGGATATTACGGTTCAGGTGGGCCGTACCGGAACGCTGACCCCTGTGGCAGAACTTGCGCCGGTGAACATCGGCGGTGTCACGGTCTCCAGAGCCACCCTGCACAATGCCGATGAGATTGAACGCAAAGATATCCGCATTGGTGATACGGCATTGATCACCCGGGCCGGGGACGTGATCCCTAAAGTGGTAAAAATTATCCCTGACGCCCGTACCGGAGAAGAAACTGTCTTTACCATGCCCGACCATTGTCCGGTGTGCGATTCCAGGGTACGGCGCCTTGAGGGCGAGGCGGCGGTGAAATGCATCAATGCCGGGTGCAGCGCCCAGATCAAAGAGCGTATTCGCCATTTTGTGTCTAAAAAAGCCTTTGATATAGACGGGCTTGGCAAAAAGCTGGTGGAGCAGATGGTGGATCAAAACGTAATCAGCTCCTTTGCCGACCTATTTCATCTGGACCGGGATACCCTGGCCGGGCTTGAACGTATGGGGATAAAGTCTGCCGACAATATTCTCGCGGCCGTTGAACAGTCCAAAAGGGTTTCCTTTGCACGGTTTATTTTTGCCCTGGGCATTGATCACACCGGCGAACATGCCGCAAGGCTGCTGGCCCGGAAATTTGCCGATCTTGACGCATTGATGGCTGCAGACAAACTCACCATCAGCACCATCCATGGCATGGGCGAGACCACAGCCAGTGCGGTTACCGGATTTTTTTCCATTGAGGAAAACGTTAATCTGGTGAAAAATCTGATTGAAGCAGGCGTCACCGTTACCAATGATCTGTACGGCGGGGGCGATAAAAAGGACAACGCCTTCAGCGGGAAAACCATTGTACTGACCGGCAGTTTTGAAGCCATGACAAGAAATGAAGCCAAAGCAAAACTGTTGGCCCTGGGCGCAAATGTAACAGGGTCTGTATCAAAGAAAACCGATATCGTTGTCGCCGGCAGCAAAGCCGGTTCCAAGCTGACCAAAGCCGAAGAACTCGGCATCACTGTCTGGGATGAAGCCGAACTCCTTGCGTTGATTGGCGGCGGGGATTAAAACTACAGGACATTATCCAGTTCGTCGATGATGGCGGTCAGATGCTTTTCCATCCATTGGGATGCGGCGGCGGGGTTCCGGGTTTCGATGGCCCCGAGTACTTTGCCCAGGGTGTTGACTGATTTTTTTCTGTAGGCGTGGCTCAGGTGGTCTGACTTGAGGTTTTCGTGGTGTTCCGTGAGAAGCTCAAGGACCAGTTTTGTCATTTCGCAGATGACCTCATTCTCGGTCGCCTCGGCCAGGGCGTAGTGAAACGATTTGTCCGCCCGAAGAAAGATATCGTAACTGCTGTTTTCCATATCCTTGTACAAGAGGCTCATGATATCCTTGAGTTGATTCAGGGAATTGGCGGTGGCCCGGGTTGCTGCCAGGGCTGCGGTTTTGCATTCAAGGGTGGTTCTGGCCTCCATCAGATCCAAAAACGAACTCTTTTGGGCGGCCGTGGACAGTTTTTCAAATTGGGTTTCCGAGTTTTGCCGGATCTCTTTGATAAAGGTGCCTTTGCCCTGGATGGGTTCAAGGTACCCCCTGGCCACCAGGGTGTTGATGGCCTCTCTAATTGAAGATCTCCCCACGCCGAACATCACGGCAAGGTCCCTTTGGGCGGGCAGTTTGCTTCCGGGTAAAAGCCCCTGTTTGCGGATCTGCTCCAAAAGCTGTTCCACCACCATATTCACCGCCGTATTTTTCTTTATGGCTAAAAATTCCATCTATCTCCTGAATCTGTTTAGTTACGAAAAAAGCAAAACCCCTTCGAAAATTGGTTTGTAATACTGCCACAAAGCCTTCGGCTTGCCAAGTAAATTCAGGCCCGCCGATTTCAAATTGGTCTGAAGACCTTAAAACCTGTTGACATGATGGGCGGACATAGATATGGTGCCAAAACTGAATATAAATGAAACAAAAACGGTAACAAGATTGTTTGAAAAAAATAAAAAGGATTACGCAACACACTTTTAGTTTTAACCCATAATTAATCAGGATGGAGAAAAAAATGAAACGTTTGGTATGTCTATTTGCTGTCAGTTGTTTTTTAGGATTGTTTTCGGCGATGCCGGCATCGGCAAAAATTAAGCTGAATTTTGCAGGCCATTACCCCGAAGAGCACCCGTCAACCCAATTGCTGCGCAAAGCTGCCCAGGAAGTCAAAGAAAAGACCGAAGGCCGGGTTGAGATTAAAATTTTCCCCGGAGACCAGCTCGGTGACTATACCCTGTTGTTCCAGGATATCATGATGGGCTCTGTGGATATGGGACAGGTCAATCTGCCGAGCGAGTATGACGTTCGTCTGGAAGCCCACAGCATCCCCTATATTGTTAAAGGATACGACGATATCCCAAAAATCTTTTCCTATGATTCCAATTTCAGCCAGACCTTTAAAGATATCCTGGCCCAAAAGGATATCGAATTTTTCGGCTTTAATGTCATTGGGCTTATCGGCGTGGGCAGCAAGGTCGAGCCTGAAAATCCCTTTGATCCCAAAGCGGACAAAAAGATCCTGATCCGGGTTCCGCCCATGAAGGTGTACCAGCTCTCTGCCAAGGCCCTGAACTACCGGACCACCACCATCAACTGGGCCGATATCTATTCTGCCATGCAGACCGGCGTCTGCGACGGCTGGATCGGCGGTACCCCGGACGTCAATTACCTGACCTTCAAGGATGTTGAAAACTATTATGTGGCCTATAACAATTTTGTTGAGTGCAACGCCTTTATCATGGGCAAGCAGGCTTACAAGCGGCTTGGCAAGGATGCCCAGATTGTAAAGGACGTTTTTAAGGCAACGGCTGCCGCCAGTTTTGAGATGGCCAAGGTTCAGGATGACCTGTATCTGAAAAAGATGGAAGAGGCCGGGCTTACGGTGATTTATCCCACACCCGAACAGGCCAAAACCCTGTCGGACTATATCCATGAAACCGTATGGCCCAAGCTTTACGACCTGTATGGAAAAGAGATTTTTGACAGCATCAAAAAGGACCTAGGCGAACTTTAATCTAAAAAGGTGCGGCCCATAACCGGCCGCACCTTTTTGAAACGGTAACCCACAGGATGAAAGAGGAGACCCATCCATGGAGGCGATAAAGCAAGCCTTTGTTTTTGTGTATGAATTTTTATTGAAGATCGAGCGGGTCATGCTGGTGGTCACCAGCCTGGTCGTGGTGGGAATTATTTGTGTGGCGGTATTCATGCGCTATGTCCTGCATACGGACCTTTTTGCCTATGATGAGTTGGTCATGATCGCTGCATTCTGGCTTTATTTCATCGGTGCGGCCTACGGCAGTTACGAGGACAGCCATATCAAAGCAGATATCGTTCAAATCTCCCTTGCGCCGAAACACCCAAAAGCTGCCGCAATCATCGGACTGATCTCCAAGGGGCTTGAGGTGGTTTTTTCACTCACCATTGCAAGCTGGGGCTGGTCACTTATGGCCTGGCAGCTCAAGTTCATGGGACGGACCATGGGGTGGGGGATTCCCATCGCAGTGCCCCAGGGCGCCATTGTTGTGGGATTCTCACTCATGAGTTTCTATGCCGTCGTACATTTTGTTAAGGCACTGAATGCCCTCCGGGCCGGTGATTTTCAAGGAGAGGAAATCTGATCATGGACGTATTGATATCAATATTCATTCTCATCGGCACATTGCTCATCGGCATTCCCGTGCCGTTTTGTTTTACGGCGACGGTCATGTGGATGGTCGGCGTGGGCGATTACAATATCACGTCGCTTTTGCCTGTGGGCTACAGCAAGATGAACACTGTGGCGCTTCTGGCGGTTCCCTTGTTCATCATGGCCGGCGGCCTCATGGAACAGGGCAAGATTGCCCAGCCCCTGGTCAACCTGATCCGGATCTTCATCGGCGACCGGAAAAGCGGCATTGGTACCGTGGCCGTGGTGGCTTCAGCCATTTTCGGCTCCATCTCCGGGGCCGCCGCCGCAACCCTTTCCTGCATCGGTTCCGTGCTCCTGCCTGAGATGGAGCGGTCCAAATATCCCCTGGGACTTTCGGCGGCCCTTTTGGTTAACGCCTGTCCCCTGGGACTTTTAATTCCGCCGAGCTGCATCCAGATCATCTACGCCTGGATCTCCTATCAGTCGGTGCTGAACTGTTTTCTGGCGACCATCGGGCCCGGCATCATGCTGACCATTCTTTTGTGTGTGGTCAATGCATTCCTGTTGCGCAAACACAAGGATATCGTCGTGGCCGACCCCCAGCCTTTGTCCGCCAAGTTTGCCCAGGCCGGCTCCCGTCTGGGCGGGGCAACGCCTGCGCTTCTCATGCCCGTGATTGTTCTGGGCGGCATCTATTCGGGCATCATGACACCCACCGAAGCTTCTGGCATTGCGGTGCTCTACGCTATTCCCGTGGGCTTCTGGATTTACAAAGGGCTTAACCGGGAAAATTTTATCGCCACCCTGATCAAGACCTCGGTGACCTCCGGGGTGGTCATGTGCATGCTCTTTGTGGTGATGATCCTGAGCCGGATTTACGTGATGGAGGATTTGCCCGCCACCATCCTGACCTTTCTCAATTCCATTTCGGACAATAAGCTGGTCATGCTCATGATGGTCAACGTCTTCATGGTTTTGATCGGAATGCTCATGGACGATACCTCGGGCACGCTGTTGTGCACGCCCGTTCTCTTACCCGTGGTCACCCATTTGGGTATTCACCCGGTGCAGTTCGCTGCCATCCTGGGGGTGAACCTTGGCATGGGTCTGGTGACCCCGCCCACCGCACCGATGCTCTATCTGGGTGCCCGGGTGGCCTCCTGCAAGGTAAACCGGATGCTGACCCCCACCTTTTATATGATCGTATTTGCATGGATACCCACCCTGATCCTGACGACCTATTGGTCTTCTTTGTCCCTGTTCCTGCCAAGATTCCTATTAGGAGCTGATTTGTAACCCACGCTGCCCCAAAAATGATGATCCACAATTTATGGAATAATATGAGGTAAATAAATATGGTTGAATATATCAAAAAAGAAAATCGTGTTCCCGAACGGGCGGCCAACAGCGAAAGAAATTTTGCCGTGGAAACGTCAACCGGTTCCGAACCCGGTATGAATCCGCGCATCCAGCGCCTGCGCAGGCTCAGTGTGGAAACTGAACCCACGATCTCCATTGAGCGGGCCCTGCACGAGACCCGGTTTTACAAGGAAAACCAGGGCCGGTATTCAGTGCCGGTACTCCGGGCCATGAACTTTCTGGACTATTGCCGGAAAAAGACCCTTTACATCGGTGAAGATGAACTCATCGTGGGCGAAAGAGGCCCATCTCCCAAAGCTGTGCCCACCTTTCCCGAGCTGACCTGTCACAGTGCCGAGGATCTTGAGATTCTCAACACCCGGGAGATGCAGCCCTATTACACCTCAGCGGCTGATATTGCGACCTATGCCCGGGAGGTCATTCCCTATTGGGAGGGGAAAACCCAGCGGGAGCGGATTTTTAACCATGTGCCTGAAGCCTGGAAAAACGCCTACGAGGCAGGGCTTTTCACCGAGTTCATGGAACAGCGCGCGCCGGGCCATACCGCCCTGGACGGCAAGATTTATAAGAAGGGCATGCTGGACATCAAGGCTCAGCTCCAAAATCTTATCAATGCCGCAGACTACCTTAACGACCCCGAAGCCACGGACAAGGTTGAGCAGTGGAAGGCCATGATGATCTCCTGCGACGCTGTGATTCTTTTTGCCGAGCGCCACGCAGAACTGGCCGAAGAGATGATGGCCAGGGCATCCGATCCCCAAAGGATTGAAGAACTCAAAAAAATTGCCGCAATCTGCCGCCGGGTTCCGGCCCATGCCCCGGAAACCTTCTGGGAAGCCATTCAGATGTACTGGTTTGTCCATCTGGGCACTATCACCGAACTCAATGGCTGGGATGCCATGAATCCGGGCCATTTCGACCAGCATCTGGCTCCGTTCTACGAGAAGGAGATTCAAGCCGGCACCCTGACCCGGGATCAGGCCAAGGAACTGATCTCCTGCTTCTGGATCAAGGTCAACAACCACCCGGCACCGCCCAAGGTGGGCGTGACCGCTAAAGAGAGCGGAACATACAACGATTTTACCAACATCAACGTGGGCGGCGTTAAGAGCAACGGCTCAAACGGTGTTAACGAGGTCTCCTATATCATCCTTGAAGTGTTGGAAGAACTTCACATCCTCCAGCCGGGCGTCTCCGCCCATGTCAGTGCCGTCACGCCGGACCGCTTCATCAAGGCGGCGGCACGGGTCATCCGCCAGGGCCACGGCTATCCCTCCCTGTTCAACTGTGACACCTATGTGATGGAACTGGTCCGCCAGGGCAAGAGCGTGGAGGATGCCCGGGAAGGCGGGTGCAGCGGCTGCATTGAGGTGGGGGCCTTCGGCAAGGAAGCGTACCTTCTGACCGGCTATCTCAACGTACCCAAGCTGCTTGAGGTCACCCTGAATAACGGCAAGGATCCTGTATCCGGCAAGATGGTCGGCCTTTCCACAGGGGAGCCAACGGATTTTAAAAATTTTGACGACCTTTACAAAGCCTTTTTGGACCAGCTCAATTATGTCGTTGACCTTAAAGCCCGGGTCTCAAATTACATTGACCGGATGTTTGCCAAGTATGCCCCGGCCCCCTTTCTTTCTGTGGTCATTGACGACTGCATCGAAAAGGGCAGGGATTATTATGATGGTGGTCCCCGGTACAACACGAGCTATATCCAGTGCTGCGGGCTCGGCACCATCACCGACAGCCTTTCAGCCATCAAAAAACATGTGTTTGAGGACCAGACGTTCACCATGGACGCCCTGGTTTCCGCCTTGAACAAAAATTTTGAGGGTGATGAGATTATGCGGCAGATCATCATTAATAAGACCCCGTTCTTCGGCAATGATGACGACTATGCCGACGATCTCGCCGTAAGGGTCTATAACGACCTGTTTTCGGCCATCGACGGGATTCCCAACATCAAGGAAGGCGGGCAATACCATATGAACATGCTCTCCACCACCTGCCATGTCTATTTCGGCAAGATCATGGGTGCCACCCCCAACGGCCGGTTGGCCGGCAAGGCCATTTCAGACGGGACCTCCCCCTCCCATGGCGCCGATACCAACGGTCCTTCTGCTGTGGTGAAATCCCTGGGCAAGCTTGACCAGGCCAAGTCCGGCGGCACCCTGCTTAACCAGCGCTTTATGCCGAGCCTGCTTCGCCGGGAGTCGGATATCGACAAGCTGGGCCACCTGATTCGGAGTTATTTTGCCATGGGCGGCCACCATATCCAGTTCAACATCGTGGATACGGCCACCCTGCTTGCGGCCCAGAAATGTCCGGACGACTACCGGGATCTGTTGGTCCGGGTGGCAGGGTATTCCGACTATTTTAACGATCTCAATGCAGATATCCAGCAGGAGATCATCGAACGCACCGAAAACGAAGTGTTTTAATGAAGATGGAATCAGGACTGATTTACGACATCAAGCGGTACGCCATCAACGATGGTCCGGGCATCCGGACCACCGTTTTTCTCAAGGGCTGCCCCCTGCACTGTGCCTGGTGCCACAACCCAGAAGGCATCTGCCCCTCGCCCCAGAGGATGTATACCCCGTCAAAGTGCATCGGCTGTAAGATGTGTATCAGCGCCTGCCCGGAAATTGCCCTGACCCTGAAGGAAACGGGCATTGCCGTGGATCAGGATACATGCGTCAATTGCGGGGTCTGTGCCGCCATCTGTCCGTCCATGGCCGTTGAGATTTTCGGACGTAAGGTGACGGTGGCCGATATCGTCAAAGAGATTGAAAAGGATGCCCTCTTTTTTGACCAGTCCGGCGGAGGGGTCACCTTTTCCGGCGGAGAACCCCTGGGGCAGGCCGAATTTCTGGAGGCCGCCCTAAAGGCATTGGGCCAGGTGGGCGTCCACAGGGCCGTGGACACCACAGGCCATACCGGAACAACCACCCTGCTGCGGGTGGCGGCCCATACGGACCTGTTTCTTTACGATCTTAAACACATGGATGCCCAATGTCACAGGCAATGGACCGGCGTGGGCAACGCGTTGATCCTGAAAAATCTGCGGGCCCTGGCGGAAACCGGGGCCAAAATCTGGATCCGAATCCCCCTGATCCAGGGGGTGAACGCCGATTCCTCCAATATAAGGCAGACGGCAGCGTTTCTATCCTCCCTGCCCGAAGCGCCTCTGCTGATTAACCTTCTGCCCTACCACGACATCATGGCGGGTAAGTACAAGAAGCTGGGACAAACCTTCAACGATACCTGCGCCATGTCCGAACCGGACGCCCAGACTATTGAGGCCGCCCGGGATCTGTTTGCCCGAAATGGCATGGAGGTGGTCGTGGGTGGGTGAATTTTACACGCTTTGGGCACACCCCGTAACCAGATGCAAAGGTCCTGCCGTTCTCAGCTTTTTGGGAGCAGCAGGCCCTTTTTGCTTTTAAGGGTTTGCTCTCTTTTATATTGACTTTATAGCAAACAACCCTGGGTCCCGAAAAAAATGATCTGCCTCTCTTATATTTGCAAGTGTCGGATTTAGTTAGTATCGGTTATATTTTCCTTTGGAGCATTTCTTTTATAAACCGGTAATCTTAAAATATAACGCCTGTTTGAATTAAAAACATTAATGATTTTAATTAGTTGACATGGAATTTTCTAAACTTTAATATGTGAAGATATGTAAAACAGGGCCAAATTTTTAAGCAGTGGATTGTGAAGAAAGGCTGGCCGATTAAAAGTACAGATTCAAGGAGCAAGCACCACATGTCACAAATTTTAAGAATTAACACCAGGGAAAAAACCTATTCATTTGAAACACCGGCTGAAGAATTGGCAGGGCTTGGCGGACGGGCTCTGACTTCCAAAATGATCTTAAATGAAGTTCCTGCTACATCCCATCCTCTGGGTAGATATAATAAACTGGTCTTTGCACCGGGATTGTTGAGCGGCTCTCCAGCTGCCAACTCAGGACGACTGTCCCTGGGGTCCAAATCTCCGTTGACCGGTGGTATTAAAGAGAGCAACAGCGGTGGTCTGGTTTCCCAGAAACTGGCCCGGCTTGGGATCAAGGCCCTGGTTTTGGAAGATAAGCCCGAGGACGATGCGTTCTCCTTGATTGTTATTAAAAAAGACAGTGTTGAGTTCCTTCCCGCAGACGAATATGTGGGCATAAATAACGGCGAGATGATTACAAAGCTCTGGGAACGGTTTGGAAAACGTGTGGGCACTGCAAGCATCGGTGTTGCCGGAGAACAGCGCCTGACTGCCGCATCCATCCACTTTGCAGATCCCAAAGGACATCCCGGCCGTGCAGCTGGCCGCGGCGGTCTTGGGGCGGTCCTGGGATCAAAGAAAATCAAAGCCATTGTTGTTGATGATAAAGGCACAGAGCGTGTGGAACTTAGTGATCCCGAAGCCTTTAAAACCGCCAATAAAAAATGGGTGGAACTGCTGACAAGCCATCCGGTTTCAGGCCAGGGCCTGCCCGCCTTTGGTACCGCAGTTCTGGTTAATGTGATCAACGAAGCCGGTGCCATGCCGACCAAGAACTTCAGAACCGGACGGTTTGAAGATGCCAAGGAGATCAGCGGCGAAGTGCTGGCAGCCAACATTGAAAAACGCGGCGGGGTTGCAGCCGAAGGCTGTCATCCGGGCTGTGTGATCAAATGTTCCCAGATTTACAATGACAAAGACAACAACTATCTTACTTCAGGCTTCGAATATGAAACCGTATGGGCGTTTGGCTCCCACTGCATGATCAAGGATCTTGATGATATTGCCATGATGGACAGGCTGTGTGACGAGTTCGGCCTTGATACCATTGATACGGGTGTGGCCATGGGTATTGCCATGGAAGGTGGCGTCATTCCCTGGGGCGACGGCAAGGCGGCCATTGAACTGCTTAAGAAAGTGGGCACGGGCGACCCCATGGGTAAAATTATTGGAAACGGAGCCGCTTTTACAGGCCAGGCCCTGGGCGTAGACCGTGTGCCTGTGGTAAAACGCCAGGCCCTGCCGGCATACGACCCAAGAGCGGTTAAAGCGGTTGGCGTTACATATGCCACAACCCCCATGGGCGCGGATCATACCGCAGGGTACGGTGTGTGCCAGAACATTCTGGGTGTCGGCGGTTCCATTGATCCGCTGAAAAAGGAAGGTAACGTAGATATCTCCAAAACCCTGCAGATCGCCACCGCAGCCATTGATGCGGCTGGCCTTTGCCTGTTCGTGGCCTTCCCGATCCTTGACAATCCCGAAGGCCTGCAGATGGTCGTGGATATGATCAATGCAAGATATGGCCTGAGTCTTACCACTGATGATGTGGTAAATCTGGGTATCTCCATTCTCAAAGACGAGCTGGAATTTAACCGCCGGGCCGGTTTTACCTCCAAGGATGACCAGCTTCCCGAGATGTTCAAGGAAAAGATTGCACCCCACAATGTATCTTGGGATTTCACAACTGAGGAACTGGCTGAAGCCGTAAAATTTTAATTTGTGATTTAGCCATCTATTTTCCGGGGCAGCGTTGTGCATGTGCAAGCTGCCCCATTTTTTTTATGCAACATTGGGGATGACATGGGTTCTGTACTATTTAACGCGTTTTCATTTTTACAGACAAAACTTAAGGCGAAAAATATTCCTTGTGTCGATGCTGTTCTTGATTTAGAGGATGGTCAATGTGTACAGGATATTTTAAACGGTTTGGGAATAGAACCCCAGGAGATTGAGGGGGTTTTTGTTAACGGAAAAATTTCGCCCTTTGACACACCGCTTCAGGACGGAGACCGGATTGCGGCACTGCCGCCCGGCACCCCCGGCCCATACCGGCTGCTGTTGGGGCTTGTCTCCTCCCCGAACAAAAATACAGATACGAAATCAGACAAAAAATCGGACAATATTAAATGAAAATAGAAATCAGACTTTTTGCCACGCTTGCCTCCTATGCCGGCCATGGAGATATCGATTCTGACGGTTGCCTTGAGTTTGACGGCCCTGCCACCATACGGGATGCCGTCCAGCGTATCGGTGTCCCTGAACAGGATATTAAACTGGTGTTTCTCAATGGGGTTGCCGGGTCTTTGGATTCTTCTCTGAAGGATAATGATCGTGTGGGGATTTTCCCGCCCATTGGTGGCGGATGATGCCAATCGAACAATTACTTGCCTCCAGGGCACGGATTAAAAGGGACGGCCAGGGTAAAGACCGGCAGGTCATTGGTGACAAGGACCTGTCGGATGTGGCGCAGATATTAAATATTCCGTTGCATCAGGTCTATGTTAAAAGTATGGAAAAGGAAATTGTGCCCTTGCGGTATCTTCGCAATATGCCTTCCATCACGTTAAAAGATCAAATCACCCTGCAAACGTCCCGGGTGGCCGTGGTCGGGTCAGGCGGTCTTGGCGGCCATATCATAGAAGGCCTTTGCCGTCTGGGCGTCGGGGTGCTGCACATTTTTGATCCGGATTCTTTTGATGAAACCAATCTCAATCGCCAGGTTTTCTCGGCCCAACATACCCTGGGTAAACCCAAGGTTGAGGTGATGCAGGAATGCTGTCAGCTGATTAATCCTGCCGTACGGATCACGGCCCACCAGATTGCTGTGAACAACGAAAACCAGGCCGGTTTATTCGCAGATGCCCAGGTGATTGTTGATGCCCTTGATACGCCGGGTGACCGGTTGGTCCTGGCCGGCATTGCCGACAAATGCCGTTTACCCCTGGTTCACGGAACCGTTGCCGGATTCGGGGGACGTGTGATGCTCATCCACCCCTTGGATGGGCGTATGCAGATGCTTTACGGCGGCCAGGAAGAGGCGGTTTCAGCCGAACATCTACTGGGAACACCGGTTTTGTCCCCGGCCTTGGTTGCATCGTTTCAGATGATGGCTGTTCTAAATATTCTTTTGGGAAAAAATCAGGCCAGGGACAATCGGATGATTTATGTGGATATGCAGAAGCCGTCCCTGGATCTGTTTGAGTTTTAAATCTTATCCATCCAGAAATTTTTATTTCTGGATGGACACGGAACTAATGCGCGACCTAATCAATCATCAAACAGCGCATCAATAAAGCGCTTTGCATCAAACGCCTGCAGGTCTTCTATGGCCTCTCCCACACCGATGTACGCAATGGGCAGCTGCATGGCCGCAGAGACAGCCGCCACAATTCCGCCTTTTGCCGTGCCGTCCAACTTAGTCACACTCATCTGCGTCACCCCGACGGCCTTGTGGAAAATTTCTGCCTGGGACAACGCATTTTGACCGGTGGTGGCGTCAATGACCATCATGACATCATGGGGGGCTCCCTTGTATTTTTTATCCACGGAACGCTTGATTTTCTTTAATTCTTCCATGAGATTTTTCTGGGTGTGCAACCGGCCTGCCGTGTCAATGAGCACCACATCTGCCCCCCTTGCCATGCCGGCTTCAACGGCATCGTAGGCAACCGCCGCAGGATCAGCTCCTTCTTTGTGCCGGACGATGTCGGCACCTGCTCGCTGGGCCCATATTTCCACCTGCTCAATGGCTGCGGCCCGAAAGGTGTCTGCCGCGGCAATCAATACCTTTTTGCCTTCGGCCTTGTATTTCATGGCCAGTTTACCAAGTGTTGTGGTTTTGCCGGTACCATTCACACCCACCATCATGATAATATAAGGTTTGGGCCCGGATGGGACCGCCGGAGCAGCGTCAGGGAACAGGGTGAACAACTCCTCTTTGAGTACCTGGCGAAGCTGATCCGCCGTGGATAGCCCCCGGCTTTTTTTCTTGATTCGCGCCATCATCTCCATGGTGATGTCAATGCCAAGATCCGAGGTCACCAGACGCTCTTCAAGCTCATCGAACAGATCCTCATTTATGGCTTTGGACGATGAGAACAGCTCGGTGACATCGGTGTTTAAGACTGTCCGGGTTTTGGCCAGGCCGGATTTCAGTTTTGAGAGCAGCCCTGTTCCCTCTTTGATCTGAGGCTTGTCTTGAACCGGTTGCTGTTCCTTGTAAGCGGTTTCTTCAGTGAACGCTTCTTCCGGAGCTGGATCAGATTCCCGGTCAGGCTCGGTTATCTTCTTCGGTTCTTGTTCCTCAAATTTATCTGTGGCCTCATGTGCTTCAGGCTGCAGAACTGCTTCCAGGTCTGCCTGCAAAGAAGACACCTGAGATTGCTGTTCCTCTTCTGGGCTGTTGTCTTCTAAAATAGGTTCTGTCTGTGCAGGTTTATTTTTTTTCTTAAAAAAGCTGAATACCACCCTTATATCTCCTCATTGGATTTAAGGTCTCGTCGCAACGTTTGTCGCATTCATTTTTGGGCGAGTCCCTAATTTGGTGCCTTATTTTGTAAATTTTAAATCCTGATTTGCCAATCAGGTAAAATCCAGGTTAATATGTGGCATCTTTTACAATTTTTATCAGCCGCAATCAAGTCTTGGGGGCTGTTAAATTAACTTTACTTTCCTTGTTTCACTGGTTAAAAATAATCAACCATTACAAGTTGTTTAAGCTTGGGGATACATTATGGCAGAACCACAGGACGATAAAATAAATCAATTACAAGCTCAAATCGATAAATTACAAACCCAGAAAGATCGTCTGCTCAAAGAACTGGATGCGGTCGAGGCACAGTATGGCAATCTTGATAGCCTTTACAGACGGTACTTTCCCATCATTTTAGAAGAATTGTCCCAGGACGGCACGGCATTGGGCAATGCCTGCAGCCAGTTGGGGGCGGCCATGCGCAAAAAGGCGTCGCCGGCTAAAATTGAATACATCTTCGGTCAGATTAAAACGGCCATGATTCAGGAAGATGTGGGTCCTGTAGCGACAAAAAAAAAGAAGGGTTTTTTTTCCTCTTTTCGGAAAAATTCATCCGAAACCCAGGTGCTGGACAATCTGCGGCAAAGTTACCAGGATGTGGTGAATCATTTAAAATCCACCCTTGATAATAAATATACCAGAAGATTGGAAACCATTACCTCAAATCTGCTGAAAATAGAAGAGATACATGATTTTGAAGGCGTTCGGGAAAATATTTTTTCCCTGATTTTCAATTATATCTCAGAGACCAGCCAGGACCGGGAAAAGGTGAATGCCTTTATCCGGGATATCGTGGGACGGATTTTTGAAATTGAAAAGCTGGTGGCCTCTTCCTTTGAGCACACAAGCTCTCTGCTTTTCTCCAATCAGGGGTTTGAAACCATATTAAATGACGAAATGGCCGGAATCAAAAATTCATTTGATGTGGCCGACAGCCTAGATGATTTAAGGGTAAAGATATCAACGGGTCTTGCGTCCATTGAAAAGGCCCTGCAAAAAAAGCAGAAGGTGGACCAGGCCATCAGTCAATTGGCTAAAAAGAGCAAGAACTCTTTCACTTCCGGGTTTGCTAAACTTAAACAGGAGTTGCAGGCGGCCACAAAATATTCCGAGGAGTTGGAGCGAAAACTCAACGAGGATCAGTTGACCGGCGCCAAAAACCGCAGGGCCTATGACAAGAAAATAGGAGAAGAGATGGACCGGTTTTTCCGGTATAAAAATATTTTTTCCCTTTTGGTCATTGACGCAGATAAGTTTAAACATATTAATGACACCTATGGACACGCCATTGGTGACAAATGCCTCCAGGAAATTATTAAACGGACCCGGCCTTTATTGAGAAAATGTGATATGCTTGCCCGGTACGGCGGCGAAGAGTTCGTCGTCATTATGCCGGAGACCGATGTAGAAGGCGCCATACATGTTGCCGAAAAAATTCGTCAGACCATAGAAAAAATTGAATTTTTGTACAAAGAAGACACGGTTCGGGTTACGGTAAGCATCGGCGTTTCCTGTGTTAAAGAAGGCGATACCTCGCCCACGGATCTGTTTGAACGGGCGGATATGGCGGTATACAAGGCAAAAGAAAATGGTCGAAATCAGGTTATGGCACAGTAGAAAAAAATGAATTTGGAGTAATAGATGGACAACAATACCCTGGAGATTTCCTCCGACGTGCGGGCCAAGGCCCTTCAAACCATGAACGAGGAGAGCAGGGAAACCCTGGCAAGACGACGGTTTTCTCCTGAAAAAATAGATATTTTCAATGGATCACACACATCTCTTGAGGCCTTGAATGAATACCGTTTTTTAAAAGATACCGAGGCGGAACGCATGCTGCCCG
The DNA here is from genome assembly GCF_963666145.1 of uncultured Desulfobacter sp. Classification (NCBI taxonomy): domain Bacteria; kingdom Pseudomonadati; phylum Thermodesulfobacteriota; class Desulfobacteria; order Desulfobacterales; family Desulfobacteraceae; genus Desulfobacter; species uncultured Desulfobacter sp. Next base: position 4,017,233 of record NZ_OY762614.1, read on the forward strand.
GAATTATCAATAATCCGGTTCAGCAGTTGATTACAGACTCTGATCCCGATGAAAAAGCAAAGGAAAAATTTTTAAAGCCGCGCAACATTGGTGTGGTTTTTTCCGGTGGTCCGGCCCCGGGCGGGCACAATGTCATTGCAGGCCTTTTTGATGAAATGAAACGGTTTAACAGCCAGTCCAAGATGTTCGGGTTCATTAAAGGGCCCGAAGGGCTGCTTGAAAACCGGTACATAGAGATCACCGATGAACTGGTGGACACCCACCGGAATATGGGCGGGTTTGGTATGATCAGAACCGGCCGGACTAAAATTGATTCGGGCAGCAAAATGGAATTGGCCCTGACGGTATGCAAGGCTTTGAAGCTGGATGCGCTGGTGATCATCGGCGGGGATGATTCCAATACCAATGCCGCCTTTTTGGCCCAGCATTTTAAATCTTCAGGAATAAAAGTCATTGGCGTACCCAAAACCATTGACGGAGATATCCAGGTAAAAACCGAAGACGGCAAGGTGTTGTGCGCCACCTCCTTTGGATTTCATTCTGCGGCCCGGGCCTTTGCCCAAAATATTGCCAATCTGGCCAACGACAGCAGTTCAGATATCAAATACTGGCATGTATGCAAGGTCATGGGCAGGGTGGCAAGCCATCTGACCCTGGAAACAGCGCTTCAGACCCATGTAAATATCGCCCTGATCGGTGAGGAGTTGGCCGACTATGTGGACCAGGAACGCTTGTCCAAAGCCCTGGAACAAGGCGGGCAGATGGATTATAACGCCTTTGGGATTACCCTGCGCCATCTGTCCCGGGTGATATGTGATATTATTGTACGGCGGGCTGCGTTCGGCAAAAATTACGGCCTGATGATCATCCCCGAGGGCATTCTGGAATTCATCAATGAAATTCAGGTGTTCATCACAAAACTCAATAAAATTATTGCCGATTACAATAGAATTCATGACCTGGATTTTCACAGGACACTTCCTTCCCTGAACGAAAAGCTTGATTATCTGCGCAGGATCTCCCAGGGTATGATGGGCAAAGGCAAAGATCGGTTTCCCATTTGGAATGTCCGGGATGATGAGTTGTTTAACCAGTTGCCCGGATTCTTCAGGGAAGGACTTTTGGTGGAACGGGACCTTCACGGCAATTTTCAATTCTCCCAGGTCAAAACCGAAAAGATTATCATGGACATGGTTAAGGAGTACCTGGGCGTGCTGCGGGAGCAGGGGCGTTACAAAGTGGGAATTCTTCGGAATGATTATGTGTCGCTGATGACAGATGCGGGCATGGACCCGGAGCTGTTTGCACCGGCATTGTTCAAAAATCCCAAGGATGAATACGTGCTGGTCAAACCGGATATCATCTCCCTGAAAACCCTGAAGCTTGCCCTGGTTAATGCGGGCATGCTGGATGACGAAGAAGAGACCCCGTCGGTGCTGATTAATATATTTAAAAAGTCCCAGGCGGATTTTAACCTCCAGACCCATTTTTACGGATATGACGGCCGGGGCACCGACCCCACCTATTTTGACTGCTGTTATGCTTACAATTTAGGGCTGACGGCTTTTCATCTGATTGCAGGCGGTGCCACAGGGCAGATGGCGGCCATCATCAACCTTGAAAAAGAATTTGATCAGTGGCAGCCGGCAGGCATTCCCATTGCCCGGCTCATGCACCTTGAGGAGCGCAAAGGACGTTTGGAGCTGGTCATGGAAAAAAGTATTGTTGACCTGGAATCCAATGCCTTTAAAGCGTTCAAGGCGATCCGGCAAGACTGGGTGGCGGCCTGTGCTTGCCCCGACCGGTTCAGGAATCCGGGGGCCATCGGATTTTCCAAAGAGATGGAAGAGGACCGGCCTTTAACGCTTCGGCTCAACGCTCTGCAATCATAAGGCTTTTCACGAATATAGACTATAGACCGGGCACAGCAGTGCCCGGTCGTTTTGACCTGCTCTCCTCATAACACTGCCTTATTCCACCCCGAACAGGGCAAGACTTGGCAGGCAAATTTTTACAAGTGTGCAGATTATACTTCCCACCCCATTGGCTGATCTGGGCGCCGGTGGACTTCCCAACCCCGGACTTTCACCAACCCCAGGCCTTTGGTGCTCTCTGCTTCCAGTGAAATAAGGAAAAGGCTTTTTTCCAGCAGTTTTAAAAAATATATAAGAAAGGCAAATAAAATAGAGGTGGTCGTTGTCTATTCTGTGGTGTGTGTAACCCTTACCAATAAAAGTGTCGACTTTTTTGTTATTGAGTATGACCCTCAGATAGGCTCGAGCGAGCCTGTATACCATCATTGTGGGCATTAAGTGCTGCTCTTCCGTATTGATTACATCAATTACCGACCAGCCAGTAAAATCGATATGGGGGAAGTACCAGTTGCTCCTTGAACAAGGTAGGAGTATTTCCGGAGTATAGGTCTCTTATGTGTTCACCTATCTGGAATCCCTGAGTTTCAAGTTCAACCAGGTTCAGGTACTGAGGATGTGCGTCAAAATTTCCTACAACAAGAACACTCTTTCTGGTTTTGATGTTAAAACGAATATAGGCCAGCAGTTGGGGATTACTGATCTCCAGCAGTTTCCGGTTGTTAAAATCTGAAAATTCAGAAACCCTTTTGCGAACGGCGATCATCTTTTTTAATGCGTTAAATATCTTATATTCAACCGTTCCAGCCTGTTTGCGACGCATGGCTTGTTCCCAGTCGATTCTAGGTCGGTGCGCCCACCGGCTGTCATTGGCTTTACTGACGTCTTCAATATATGAATAGTCGTTAATTGTGCCGATCTCGTCCCCGTAATAGATAAGTGGAATTCCGCCAAAAGAGAAAATAATACTATGCAGCAGAAGAATGTGCTGAATAATGATGTCAATTTTTTCCTGATCATTCTCTTCCAGGGCTTTCTCCAACCCAATTAATGAAGTTAATGTTCCTGAAATACGGGCATCATTGGTTTTTTTATTCTGGGCAAACAACAGCCCCCGGGCAGAGGAGTTCTCAAATTTACCGGCAAAGTAATTGATAATAAATTCCCGGTGGGATCTGGGCTCATATCCGGCCTGGGCGATATCTTTATCTGTAAAACCCAGGCCTATATCATCGTGACACCGTATGTAATTGAGCCAGGTGGCCCGTTCCAGTTTATCAGGCAGATTCTTGATCCCCTGGGTCAGTAATTTGGTGTTTTTGGTGGCAACAGCATCCCATAATAATGCCATCAAGGTAGCATTATATGCAATTTCACACTCTTTGGCATTGATGGCATCTTCACCAAAGTACTTGACGATCTCCACCGGGGCTACGATCGCCTCGGCAATAAAAACAACCCCAGGAGCACTTATTTGGCAACAATCTTTAAACAATTGCAGCAGTTTATGGGCTTCATATTCATTTTGACTTGTACTGCCGATTTTTTTCCAGAGAAAAGCTACCGCATCCAATCGTATTATATCTACGCCCTGGTTGGCCCAGAACAACAACACGTCCAGCATTTCGATAAAAACTGCAGGGTTGCTGTAATTCAGATCCCATTGATATGTGTTAAAGACCGTCATGACCCACTTATGCATAGTCTCGTCCCAGGTAAAATTACCCGGGGCCTGGTCTGGAAATATTTCCGGCAGGGTCTGTTCAAACATATCGGGGATTTCCCGGTTTTCAAAACAATAAAAATAGTTTTGGTACCATGGATCTCCTGACCGGGCTTTTTGCGCCCATTCGTGCTCATCGGACACATGGTTTACCACTACATCCAGAGTCAGCAGCATGTCCCTTTTTTTCATCTCGTTGGCCAGATTTTTTACATTTTCCAGCGTGCCTACCTTGTCGTTGATTTTTCGAAAATCGCTCACGGCATATCCGCCGTCACTGGAGCCTTCGGGACATTCTAGTATCGGCATGATATGAACCAGGTTAACACCCAATTCCTGCAAATAGGCAAGTTTGTTTTGGACCCCTTTCAGGTTTTCGGCGAAACCGTCTGCATACAGTGTCATTCCCACCCATTTTTGGTGAAGGAACCAATTGAATTTTTTTTCCCTTGCCAGGTCACTTTTCCTCAGATTCCTGGGTCTTTTTATATACTGTCGTGCCATGGTTTCCACCAGATAAAGCAGTTGCTCCCTAAAATCATCCCGCTGGCCATACAATTGTTCAAAAATAAGGAAAAGACTGTAAAAATTGGCGCCCAGGCGAGTGTAAAAGTGGTGGAGATCCTGCCTTCTGATTTCCGGTTTCAGCTTATCTAAAATTTCGTTCAATAAAGAATGTGAGAATTGTTCGTACATAATCTACTTCCAGGCGCTTAAAAACGGTTTGTAAAATGTTTTATCTGTAGTGGTTGCTCCGCGAATTTCAATAACGGCCCCGGCAAATTCCTGGGCACGTTTTAGTGTTGTTTCCAACGCCCAGTTTTTTAATTTTCCCAATAACAGGACGCTGCTGAACGCATCTCCTGCGCCGACGGTGTCGATGACCGATATTGTCTTTTCGGGTGAAACGGAAATGGGAAAAGAGCTGTTGGCGGTATAAATAACGGCGCCTTTTTCACCATGTGTCAGGATGATGTGTTTTAAATGTGTGGCGGAAAAAAGTGTGTTGATCCGGCTCTCTTCTTTGCTACGGGCAGGGACCAGTTCTGCCAGTTCATGGTGATTCAGTTTCAACCAGGATGTGCCGCTCAAAAGGGGGCGGATATCATTGATGCGCCACCACGGCGCGCGCAGATTCACATCCACGAATACATCTGGTCTTGCCTGGTGTTTGATTGCCTGAAGCGTACCCGCGGATACCGCATTCCGTATGGCCAGGGTTCCATGGTATAAAAACGGGTGTTTCGGCAAACCGGGTAGTTGTCCGGTTTGAATATAGTCGTAGGCGCACGGGCTGATGATGTCGTAATAGGGTTCATTATCAATAATATTTACTTGAACCTGGCCGGTTGGCTGATTTGCCTGGGTCTGAAGTCCGTTAAGGTCCATTCCCCAATCCCCCATGGCATCTTTGATTTGTTCTCCTAAGAGGTCTTCTCCCACCGAAGAGATAAACAATGGTGCCGTACCAAAGGCCTGTAAATGCCAGGCTACATTAAAGGGGGCTCCGCCCAAAATCCTTTGTCCATCCGGGAAACAATCAAATAAAACTTCACCAAATACGATAATTTGTGTGCCTGTCATATTCGTCAATCCATTAACTTTAATTCCGGAAAATAATGATGTATGCCCTCCAGAATACCTGCTGCATAGTTACCGTTCATATTTAAATAGCCTCCCCGGGCAAAATAAAAATGCTTTGAAGAAACGGTTTTACCCATCTGTGCTTGAATCTGTGATTTTAATTCGGGTGATGCATTGGCCACAAGGATTGACTTGATAGGACTTAAAAGAACCTCTCTGTCGTTACCGCTGTCTCCTGAAAATACAGTGCGGTCAAAATCAAACGACCTGGTTTCCATCAGAAATTCAATTGCTTTTCGTTTGTCGGCGCTGGCCGGTAGAATGTCCAGCAATCCGGTCTTTTTTTGTTCATCAATACTCCAGATGATATTGATCTGTAATCCATGCGGTTTTATTCGCAATTGGATTTCATCCGTCAATACTTCTGGATTGATATCCAAAGGCACATAATAACTGAGTTTATAGCGTCCTTGTTTTTCCTCTTCCTGTAGCTGGCATTGAGTTAGGTCTGAGAGGAAAACAGATAGTTCATTTTGGTTTTTGCCTTTCCAGTCACGGCAGATACGCTGATCCCAGTCAATTAAACGAATCCACCGGCCGGACTGAATGTTATATACCGTGCTTCCCACGTCTGTGACGGCATAATCCGGTGCAGGCAGGTTAAAGCGGGCAATGGCGTCCATTACCAGTTTTTTATCCCGCCCGGTTACATATGCAAGTTTTATCTCCGCCCTTGAAACCAGTTTTCGGAACAGTGGCATTGCCTGGGGGCAGACCGGTTGAGGACCGTTGGGAATAAGCGTCCGGTCCAGATCTGTACAAATTAACAGCTTATCCAGCATGGGATTATTTTTCACAGCGGCTGAAAAAATCATAATAGTCAATGCCGTCCAGGATACCGGCTGCAAATTTTTTTTCGGAAAAATAAATCGGTTCAATATCTGTTAAGTTGGAAAGCTCTTCTTTATGCCGATTTTTAACAACAACAGAAAGGGTGTTGCCCCGCATCATATCTTCATCTGCGCCGGATCCGCCTGCAGTCAACATATGGTCAAGCGCAATGTCCCATTGTTCGGAAAACCATCGAATCGCATATCCTTTTGAGGCTCTGATAGGTATAATGTCCAGAAATTGTCCAAAGGAATATATGAGGTTGACAGCCTGTTCATTTTGATACAGTAGGGTTTTAACGTCTTCCAGTGAGGGAGCCAGTTTTGGATCGTAATAATAACTGATTTTATGCCGGCTCTGTTCTGCTTTGGGCTGTAATTTTAATCCTGTTAGATCAGATAGGATACGCTGAACAGCGTTTCTGTTCCATAGATGATCAATATGGTTGGTCCAGACCCGATCCCGTTCCAGGTTGCCGCCATAGTAAATTTCGGTTCCCATACTGGTAATAAGTACATCGGGCTGGATAATCTGGTATTTTTTTAAAATCGTCAGCGCAGAATCCAGTCGGCGCCCTGTGGCAATACAGAAGCTGATATCCTTGCGGTGACCAGATAAAACCTGGTTTAACCGGGTCAGGGAATCCATATCTCCCAACAGATTCTGATCAATATCCGATACAATTGCGCCATTGTGGTAAATCATTTGCCGGCGGGTGACAGGTAAGCGCTTTAAAGGCTTGCGCTTTTCTATGATCGGCTGTATGGCGTTTAAATATTTATCGGTGTGAGATTCCCAGGTGTAGTTGCTGTTTACACCTTTGAGACCATTTTCCGATAAATTATGTCTATGTTTTTTGTCTTTTAAAATGCGTAAAATTTTATCAACGATATCGTTTTTATCCAGCGGGTTAATCAGATAACCATTCAGACAGTTTCGAACGATATCAATAGGGCCGCCGTCCTCCGTGGCGACAATCGGTACAAAGCTGGCGGCGGCTTCGATTAAGGTTAAGCCAAACGGCTCTGTCAGTGCGGGATTGATAAAAACTCCTCCTGAAACGGAAGCCAGGCGATATAGAACGGGGACCTCATCCGGTTTATGGGTTTTGGGATAAGCCACTTTGCCATAGAGATCATATTGATCAATGGTCAGCAATAGATCCGTCAGAACTTCCTGGGCACCGGTGTCCAAGTCCCGGATGTCTTTTCTGGTTCCCGCAACGATCACCAGATTGGCCAATTCTTGTAATTCCATTGATTTTCCGTACGTTGCGATCAAGGTGTGAATATTTTTTCTTTGGTCAGGACGTGAAAGGGCCAGAATCATGGGTTTGTCGGGATTGATTAGAAATTTGCTGATTTCTTTAAAAATCGGACTGTCAAGCTCATCCCCGACTGGGGGATGAAATTTTTCCAGGTCCGTTCCCGGTGGAATCATCTGCATGCTGTCGGGTTGATAAAAATGGTAGGAGGCATACTGTTCGTTGATTTCATTACTGGTACTGGTGATCACCAACTCCGCAGATCCCAGGGTGTCTTCTTCTGCGTTTATCCTGCGGGCCATATTATAACGTTTTTCTATATCCGCACTTTTCATTCCACCGGCTATCAGCCTTTTGCGTTTGCTTCGTCCCAAAGAGTGAGCCGTGAAAACCAGAGGCAATTCCAATTGATGAGATAGACGTGTTCCCACGTAGCCCGCATCCGCATAATGAGCATGAATAATACCTGGCAGATTATTTTGTTTTTTCAAGAAAATTAAAGCATTGTCGACAAAATTATCCAGATAATCCCAAAGATTTTCTTTGGGGATATATTCTTTGGGACCGCAGTTGATTCTGACAATTCGGGCTTTTGAATTCAAGGGTTCAATAATTTTATTGTAATCTCCACTTACCTGGCGATCAGCAATACGGCGGGTCATCAGGTCAACCTGTTCCACGTCAGGGTGTTTGGAAAGTGTTTTGGCGAATTCTAAAACATATTTGGTCTGGCCGCCGGTGTCCGCATCACGCCCTAATTCAAGTTCATGGCCTCGAATTAATCCATGGATATTGATTAATAAGATATATTTGGGGTTGGATCTCACAATATTTTTAGTTCACTATGTATTATTATAACGATTTTAATAATATTTAAAATCATAAAAGTTGATGCGTTGAAATAACATTCTTTTATTATTGTTGTTTTTGCTGATCATGCATTTTTAAAATATTCTAAAAGAATTTTTTATTCTAAATATTAATATATATAACAAAATGATACAGATATTGAAAGTGACAAATAAAAGAATTATGTGGCTATTTATGTAGCATAATTCCTTTATTTGCGGGGCATTGATTACTTCTTTATAAGAAAGTCTGTGTAACCTGCACAGATCTTTCAACTTTCGTTGTGGGCTGAACCACGGTGAAAACCCGGGTCAGCCCATGGCTGTTATATTGATGGTGTTAGTTCAACTTTTTGCGTGATATCATTGTTAGAGGGATTTTATTGATCGCTCTGCTTGTTTCTTCTCTAAATCTTTTGCCCATGGCGTGTATTTTGTGGGAAAAGGGTATTCAAGATTTCCGGTCGGGTTTAGAAGTACCAGGTGATCCATGCTGAAATTGTGTCTGCGGGTGCCGTGGTGAAGTCGGCACCCGGGACCACAAATCCGCCGTATTCGGTATCTGCGGCGCCCCAGTTTAAAAGGGCGGTCAGGGTGACACGGATATTGTCGGAAACGTCGTAAACAACCCGGGGCATTAGCATGCCGGAACCGTCATGGAGATTGACGACGGGGGTGAGATACACATTGACCAGGGGATGAATCTCCAGGTTGACGTTGGCGCTGGCATACCATCGGCCCAGAGCAAACAGTTCACCTCTGTCCAGACGGTCTGAAACAACCGGGTCCAGCAGTTCCTGACTGTAATCATTATCGGAAAGGCCGTTGTAATAAAGTTCCACATACCCGTACCAGTTCCTGTTGAACCATACCCAGGAATAATCCAGGTTGGCTACCCCTGAGATGTAAAAAGAGTGTCCCCGGCTCGTTTGATCAAGGCATGTGCCGGTCAGATCCAGCCGGAAGGCGGCATCTTTAAGGTTGCCGGCAGTACCGATGCCGGCAATCATGTCCTTATAGTGCCGGGCCACCATGACATCCGTGTCCAGCCCGCCGAGATTGGTGTGAAGTTTTACGCCTAAAGAGGACTGGTCCATGCCTGCTTCATCAGTATCCGGGTCCCTGTGGGCGGCATAAATCAGATCCACATCCACACTTTTGACCGGGACGTGCACCAGAATCAGATCGTCGCCGGTTTTGTAATCGCGTTTAAGATCAGTGGGGGCAAAGGGGTTGAAAAGATCCATGGGGTTAAAGGTAAATCCATGGCCCCAGGTTACGGCCTGGCGGCCGATGCGAATTTCCCCCCAGGTCTGTGAAAAGGATAAAAACGCCCGGTCCAGGCGATGATATATAACCGAACGCTCACCCTCGTGCAGGCTGTGGGTGAAATTGAAAAATCGGTGGTCATCTTTGACGGGACCGGCCAGACCGTCGGGGAACAGGGCAGGGTAGCGCGCTTTGAGTTGTTCTCCATCCTTTCGGGTGTCTCCGCCGCCGGCTATCGCTTCATAATTGATCTCCACGTACAGCGCATCGCTGAAAAAGAGTTTGCTGTTCAGGCGCAGTTCCCCAAATCCGTCATATTTGGGAGACAGACCCACATGCCGGTAGGCAGAATCCGATTTTGGGAACAACGTTCGACTGTAAATTTTTAAGTGGCCGTCCCACTTCATATCCGGAAAAGATGCCGCTTCTTGTGCATATCCAAGGGCGACAAAAACAAGCCGGAATAAAAAGAACAGAAAAATTAAAACCATGGGGGTTGATGCCATGTATTTCCATCGGTGTTTTTTGTCTCTACTTGGTATGATCATCAACAATCACCCCATCCTTGAGCCGGATGATTCTTCGGGAAAATCCCATCACCATCCGGTCATGGGTAGAGAAGATAAAGGTGACCTGCCGCTGTTCATTCATTCGGGCCATCATTTCCAAAAGGCCTTGTCCGGTTTGGGAATCCAGATTGGCCGTGGGTTCGTCCGCAAGGATGATGGACGGGTTGGAGACAAGGGCCCTTGCCACCGCCACCCGCTGCTGCTGCCCCCCGGACAGTTCTGCCGGCCGTCGGTCGTGCATGCCCGAAAGGCCCACATCATCCAGAACAGACCTGGCGCGCTCTGTTCTTTGTTTTGCGGGCACACCCTGCATGAGCATCACATATTCCACGTTTTCCCGGGCCGACAGCACCGGGATGATATTATAGGCCTGGAATACAAAGCCGATTTTGTTCAGGCGCATCTCTGCCAGTTTTGACTGGGATAACCCGGTGAGCGTTTCGCCGTCCAGAATGATTTCTCCCTGGCTGGGGGTGTCCAGTCCGCCCATTAGATTGAGCAGGGTGGTTTTACCCGATCCCGACGGCCCTGCAAGGGCACAAAATTCCCCTTTTTTTACACAAAGGGATATGTGCGCCAGGGCATGCACCGAAACATTGCCCTGTTTGTATGTTTTGCTGACATCTTTGACTTCGACCATGTTCATTGGATGCTCTCTTTTTCTTGAGTCCGGTTTTTCATCTGCAAGAGAATACGAAATGATCGGCCCCTGCGCTGTTGTATGCTGTAAGGCAAGACAATCCAATCCCAAACAGCCATATCACAATCCCATTGGTTTTGGGAAACACGTTTTTTGCGGGGGATTAGTTGCAACGTCGGCCGTTGTATGGGCCGGCTCCTGTGCATGCCCTAACGAGGGGAGGGCAACCACAGGGGATTGCCCATACAAAAACAGCCGGCAACAGAATCAACCCCCAATCCTTTAAAGGGAGATACGGAAAGATTTCAGGGCAAAAGGACCGGTGTATGTGTATATTGAAAGGGGGGGGGATTTTGATGTATACTCTTTTAATCCACACAAGGGATTCGCAGATACCCGTTCCACAGATAAAAGATGTTATGTAGGAGATGTTATGCCGAGACGATCGTTCAGTATCCGCACCAAGCTCATCGCTATTTTCGTATTGATAAAAGTCCTTCCCCTGGTGGCGTTGGCCTGGTTCTCCTGGCGTGTTATTTCTGATCTGGCCGATACATTGAAAACACAGACCGAACAGGTGGCCCAAAATACCAATAAGCTTGTCGGCGGTATTGCGGATATGGCGACAAATAACTCCATTGAGGCGCTGGATGACCGCTCCAGAGAAGCCATTGAGCGCCTGACCACAGATACGGCCCGGCAGGTGGCCTGCTTTTTATACGACCGTGATGTGGACGTCCGGCTGGCGGCCCAGATTATACCTGGTAAAAAGGCGTATCAGAATTTTTTATCCGGGCGGACCCGCAAGGTGGTCATGGATGACGGCAAATGGAAGATGAATGAGGACGGGACAACATGGGTCCCCGAGAATCCTGACCCGTTGCCGTATAAACAAGTGACGGCAAGGATCGAAGATAACCGCAATCAGTTTCACTATCGTCCGCCAGAAGCCCCGGGCGTGATCGCGTATCTCCCCCTCTATCTTGAAATGACATATGTGGATTTGTCCGGCATGGAGCGGTTTAAGGTCTCCAACACCCGCCTTTTGCCTGATACATTGCTGGATGTATCCAAAAAGGAAAATACCTTTTGCAAGGCGGAAACTTATTTTCAAGACTTGAAAGACCTTAAACCCGGTCAGATTTATGTTTCCGATGTCATCGGGGCCTATGTGAAGGGCTTTTTACCCGGCGGCGCTTACAGCAAAGCCCGGGCTGCAAAGGAGGGCATCGCCTTTGATCCTGAAAATTCGGGTTATGCCGGACTTGAAAACCCATTGGGTATCCGTTTTAAAGGCTTGGTGCGATGGGCCACGCCGGTTGTGGTTAACGGCGAAATAACCGGGTTTGTCACCCTGGCCCTGGATCATACCCATATCATGGAATTCACAGATCATGTGATCCCCACCAATGACCGGTATTGCATTACGTCCAATGCCGGTACCGGCAATTACGCGTTCATGTGGGACTATAAGGGGCGAAATATTTCCCATCCCAGGGACTATTTTATTGTGGGATACGATCCTGAAACCGGACAGCAAACTGTCCCATGGCTGGAAGAATCCCTCTACGCCAAGTGGCTTGCATGCAAGTGTTCCATGGCGGAATTTGAAACACGCGTCCCCTGGTTTGACGCCCAGTCCCTGGAGAAAAAACCTGCCGAGGAACTGACCCGGCAAGGCTATCTGGGCCTGGATGGGCGGTTTCTTAATTTTGCCCCCCAGTGCACCGGCTGGCATACGTTGACCCAGCATGGGGGATCGGGGTCATTTCTGATTTTCTGGAGCAAGTTGTGGAAACTGACCACTGCGGCGGCCATTCCTTATTACACCGGCCATTATGGGGAACATCCCAGGGGATTTGGGTATGTCACCATTGGTGCCAATGTGGATGAATTTCACAAACCAGCGGTGCATACGGCAGCCGTCATCAATGCCACCCGAAAAGAGTTTGAAACCAATCTTTCACGTCAAAAAGAGAACAACCTCGCCTATCTTCGCCGCACACTCCATGACACCGCCATTAAAATGACTTTTTCCACAGGTATCATGATTGTGCTGGTCATCTTGATTGCCCTGTGGATGGCCGCAACCCTGACCGGAAAAATTACCAAAATGATTCGGGGCATCAATCATTTCCAGAAAAGGGATATGGATTTTCGCCTTGAAGAGACATCCAATGATGAGATCGGCCAGCTGACTTGCTCATTTAATGATATGGCCGACAGCATACAGCAATACCTGACGGTCATGGAGGAAGCGCAAAAAAATACCGAACTTGCCAACAGTCGTTTGAAAAAGGAGGTTACCGAGCGAAAGGCGGCCCAGGTTGAATTGTCTTTGCACAGGGATCAGCTTGAGCATATGGTTAAAAGAAGAACCGCCCAGCTTGAGGCCCAGATCCTTGAACGTGAACGGGCCGAAGAAGAGTTGATGCAGGCTGAGAAGATGGCGGCGTTGGGCCAGCTTATTGCCGGCATTGCCCATGAGATCAATACGCCCATGGGTGCCATTAAGTCTTCGGGTAGCAATATTTTGGATTTTCTTGCAAAACTGCAGAACGATATTCCGGATCTGATCAAAAAACTGGACGATAAGCATCTGCCGCTTTTTTTCAACTTGTTGGATCGGTTTCCCCAAAAGACGGCGCTGAGAACCAGTCGGGAGGAACGTAAAATAATCCGGGCGCTTAATGATGCTTTGAGCGAAGCTGGCATTGACGGTTCCCGTCAGGTGGCCTTTTTTCTGGTTCAGATGAATGTGTATGACCGCTGGGAGATGTTCAAACCGCTGTTAATTCACCCGGAATCCGAATTTATCCTTGAGACCGCTTACAGCCTTCATTCCATTACCAGTAACACTGAAAATATTAACCAGGCGGTGGACCGGGTCAGCAAAATTATCTATGCCTTGAAATCGTATATTCGTCAAAGTGACAGCGATGAAAAGACCGAGACGGATATTATTGAAAGCATTGAAACCGTCCTGACCATTTATCACAATCAGATTAAACAAAATACACAACTTATCCGGGAGTATGATACGGTGGATTCCATACTCGGGTATCCCGATGAGCTCAGTCAGGTCTGGACAAATTTGATATACAACGCCCTGCAGGCCATGGACTATAAAGGTATCTTAACCATCCAGGTAAAAAATCTGGATGACCATGTGCAAATTTGTATTACCGATACTGGCTGCGGCATTCCACACGAGAATAGACATAAGATTTTTCAACCCTTTTTTACCACCAAAAAGAGGGGAGAAGGCAGCGGATTAGGTCTTGACATTGTTACCAAAATTATCAAGAAACATGATGGTACAATAGAATTCGACTCCGAAGTTGGAAAAGGAACGACCTTTACCATTTTACTTCCACGAAACAAGGATTAACCATGGCGGATACGAAAACCGGCCTGTTTTTGTGTGTTGATGACGAGCAGATCGTCCTGCACTCATTAAGGGATCAGCTATATAAGCACTATGGTAAAAATTATTTAATCGAAATTGCCGAAAGTGCTGAAGAGGGCCTGGAAATTCTAGATGAACTCTATTTGGACGGCTATGCACCTGTTATTGTTATTTCCGACTGGCTGATGCCGGGAATGAATGGCGATGAGTTTTTTATCCAGGTTCACCGCAAGTTTCCCGATGTTATTAAAGTGATGCTATCCGGGCAGGTTGATCCCGCTGCGATACAGCGCGCCCGGGATGAAGCGGATATGTTTAATATGATCAACAAACCATGGGATGCAAAGGATTTGATTCATCATATTGATCAGGCAATTGCACAGTTCAAGGGTGCAGAGCCGGCAGATGATATGAATGAAGATCCGGCGTTAGAGATCGGCATTTTATGTGTGGATGATGAACCCATTGTCACAGAAAGCCTTCGGTCTTTATTTTACAAATCTTTAAAAGATGTTGCGGTGGTGGAAGTTGCCCACAGTGCCGACGAGGCCATGGAAGTCATTGACGGATTCCCCGATGAGGGCATTGAACTTCAGGTGGTGATTTCCGATTATATTATGCCCGGTATCAAGGGTGATGAACTGCTGATCAACATCCATAACAAACTGCCCAAAGTCAAAAAAATCATGCTCACCGGTCAAAGTGATATTGACGGTATCCGGCAAGCCATCAATCAGGCCGAGCTTTATCGTTTCCTTGAGAAACCATGGAGCAATGAGGACATGATTTTAACAATTAAAAGTGCCCTGACCGCCTATGATCAGGAAACCCGCCTTGAAAATAAAAACCGTGAGCTAATACAGCTTAACCAGGCGCTTGAGGCAAAGGTCCAGGAAAGAACCCGTGAGCTGGAACAAAAAAATCGGGAACTGGAGCGGCTGGCCACCTTTGATCAGCTCACAGGTCTGGTCAACCGGGCGAAACTCGATGAAGTGCTCAGGACTGAATTAATTCGGTCAAATCGATATGGCAATTCCCTTGGCTTGATTCTGTTGGATATAGATTATTTTAAGGCGGTCAATGATACCCATGGCCATCAGGTGGGGGATAAAGTCCTTCGATTATTTGCCGAGCAACTTAGGCATGGGGTCCGTGATGCGGACGTTCCCGGGCGTTGGGGGGGAGAGGAGTTTTTAATCATATGTCCGGAGTCGGATCTGCATGGGGTGGTGACACTTGCCCAGTCCTTGCGCGAACGTGTCCAGAAGCATGAAGTTGAAGGGGTGGGTAAAAAGACCGCAAGCTTCGGGGTAACGGTATTTGAAAAAAAGGATACGATAACAGCCATTATCGGCAGAGCGGACAAGGCGTTGTACAAGGCTAAAGAGAATGGACGAAACCGGGTGGAATGCTTGATGCCGGGTACGTGATCAATCGTTTATACCCGGCTCATGGCTTCGACCGGGGTGATTCTTGCCGCCTTGATTGCCGGATACAGACAGACAAGGATACCTAACCCCATAATGACGGCATTCACGTAACAGACATCTTTGACCGTAAAAAATGGAAACACCATCCGCCCTATGCCCCAGAATTCCGATCCCTGGGCCATAAACCCCATATCAATGCCGTCGGAAAAAAAACAGACGGTCAAAAGCCCCAGAATATTACCGGTGACCAGTCCGGTTATCAGCAGAATAAGGCATTCCAGCAACACGTTGAGGATGATCCTTGCAGGTTTCAGCCCCAGGGCTTTGAGCAGCCCGAATTCCCGGGTTCTTTCCAGAACCGCCATGAGCATGGTGTTGACCAGTCCAAAGGCCATGGCAATGAAAATCACGAGATACCAAAGCAGCATAAACCGGTCAAACATCCCCAGATATCCTTTGAGCAGCGGCAGCAGGTCCTTCCACGTCAACAGGCAAAGATCCCGGGACAGATTTTGACGCACAGCACCAACCACCCGGTTCAGATTTTGGGAATCCATGCCGGTGTTGTCGGGCAGGCGTATACAGGCCAAAGAGACCCCGTCTTTTATTCCCAGAAGCATTTGGGCTGCGTTAAGGGTGATGAAAACAAATTGCTTTTCCGTGGACTGTATTTCGGCTTCAAAGGTGCCCCTGATTTTAAAGGCTCTGGATGCGGTTTCCCGATTTGCTCCCTGGGTCATGAGCACCAGTTTGCGGCCGATTTTTGTCTCAAAGTCGTTTAAGAGGGCTTCTCCCACCACGATGCCATGGTCATCGCCGGTTGTCAGCAGGTTTCCTTTGGGCGTCACATCCCCGTAAAATGAGAGGTTTGGTTCCTTTTCAGGGTCAATGCCCAATATGGTGATGCCCTGGGTGTTACCGGCATTGGCAGCTACACCATCCACCTGGATTCGAAACGCCCAGACAGCGCCTTTGGGCAGGTTTTGATCAAGCAACTTTGCCACAGGGGCAGGGTGGATGATCCGGTTCTCCACCGAAGGATCTTCCCGGAACAAGGCATTTTGGATCTGGATATCGCCGGTCAGGGTACTTAATGCGTTGGCCAGGGTTGATACCATCATGCCCCGGGACAGGGCGCTGAAGGCCAGCATGGTCCATGCCCCGATGACCACGGCAACCAGGATAATACCGGTTCTTTTGGGATTGCGCCAGACGTTTCGCCAGGCCATGATAATCTGCATGATCTCTCCTTATACGGTCCGCATGGCTTCAACGGGGTTTATTCCATGCACTTTTAAGGCCGGGTACAAGGCGGTTAAAATGGTGATGAGAAATACGGCTGCCGGGCCTGCAACTGCTGTGATCAGGTTCAGTTCGGGTCGGAGCAGGGCGGGAATTCCGTATTGGCGCATCATGCCTTCGGCCTCTCCCATGGGGATGCCGGTGTGTTCCAGCCAGAGGGTGAGCGTACATCCGGCAAGGATGCCGATCGTGATGCCGCATAATGTTAAAAATCCAGATTCAAGGATCAGCACCCGTGACAGCCGCCAGGGCCCCGCGCCAATGGCCATGAGCGTTCCGAATTCTCTGGTCCGCTCAAACACAGCCATGACAAAGGTGTTCATAATACTGAAGGCCACCATCACAAGCAAAATGGCGTAGAAGATAAGGCCGCCTCCAAGGTCCATCTGGATGGACTGGATCAGTCCGGGGGTAAGCTCATCCCAGGACATACACACAAGACCGGGCTGTGTGCTTAGGTTGGACAGGTGCTCGGATATGGCTGATTTTACCTGTCCCACATGCCACAGACTGTCACAGGTGATGACCATTTCATGCACGGCACCTGCCATGGCAAAGGTCTCCTGGAAATGTGACAGAGGAATCTGGATGGCGGATCGGTCGTATTGATCCATACCCGATGAGAATATACCTGCCACCCTGAGTACTGTGGCGGCAATGGAACCGTCCATGGCGGATCCCAGGACCACCAGTTCATCGCCAATGTCGATTTTAAGATTTTTTGCCAGAAGCGCTCCCACCACGGCTGCATTGGTATCTGTTGGGTTAAGATAACGTCCTTTACGGATGGTCCGGGGGACGCTGGAGATTTTAATTTCCTTTTCTGGGTCAATACCGGTGATGAACCCGCCGCTGGTTCTCTGGCTGGAAGAGAGCAGGGCAAAGGCGTTGCACCTAAATGATAGGGCTGTGATATGGGGCGTTTGAGCCAGAATTCGGGCAAGATCTGAGGGCGCATTGATCACCTGCCTGATCTTGTGGTCAGTATTATAACCTTTTTTGAGTATCTGGATATGGCCGGTGCGGGTCTTCACCGATGTATCGATCATGACTTCATAGGTGCCGATCTGAAGTGACAGCATGAATATCAGCAGCACGCAGGCAAAGGCAATGGCTGAAATGGTCAGGATGGTGCGCCTGGGGTTGCGTCGGATATTGCGCCAGGCCATGAGCATATCCATGGTTCAATCTACCTTAATGGTTTTTTTAATGCATTCAGGGTAAACCAGTTATCGGGTAACGGCACGTCAAATTTAAGACTTTCATATTCAAGCAGGGTGTAATCTTCCATTGAGTCCGCGTCCATGGCGCGCATGACCCATCGGGTGGGGAAAAGTTTTTCGCCCATTTTTTTTATTGCAGAGGTGGTCAGAATTTTTACGGCTTCCATCTCCTCGTCATAAAAGCCTTGTTCCAGGATAATGCCGTCTTCTCGGATTTTAAGCTTTTGCATGCCCCATACCACCGGTGCATCGGGTTTTGGCATGGATTTAATTTGATAGATTGTGATGCCGTTTTCTTGGGTGGTGGTTTCAATTTCATGGGTGTAATCATTTAGAATGCTGTCAGCCTTGGACAGATCGTTGTTGGAGAAGTCCGATCCCATCCAGGACTGGGACATCATGGAGGGCGGAATTTTGATCACCCGGTTGATTTTTGGATTGTATGTCCACATGTCCCGGCCGATTTTCAAGGTGCCGTTTCCCTTGTCTTTTTTGGGTGCCGTGATCTGGAAAATGGAGTCGTCCCGTCCCCTTGTCCAGGCCTTGATGACCGAAATTCTCTCCCAGGTCTCACGGTGTACGGTCATTTTTATTTGACAGACAGAGGTTTGCCCCCGCATGTAATCCCAGGCCTTGG
Organism: uncultured Desulfobacter sp.; assembly: GCF_963666145.1. NCBI lineage: Bacteria > Pseudomonadati > Thermodesulfobacteriota > Desulfobacteria > Desulfobacterales > Desulfobacteraceae > Desulfobacter > uncultured Desulfobacter sp. Next base: position 4,035,893 of record NZ_OY762614.1, read on the forward strand.
CAATAACGTCTGATGCCGACAGGTTATTCGCAAGCGCTGTGGATGAGAAAAGCACAAGGAGCATACCTGTAATGCAACCTGTTTTTTTCATATCAACCATCCTTTAATTTCATCAGTAATGGTATTGGTGTTCAGAATGTCGTCGATCAGGTCTATGATTAGACCGTTGGGTCTGTAATTCTTGGCTACACGCCATGGCCGGGGCGGCCCGGAATTCGATCTAAAATAGGATAGGAGGCGGCGTTCTGTCAAGATACGTCTAAAAACGTTCAATGAAAAAGAAGGGGCTTGATTTGATCATAAGTTGGGCCATGTTTTGTAGGGGCAATCCCCCTGTGGTTGCCTTCGTTAGGGCAGGCACAGGGGCCTGCCCCTACAATAGCCGACGTTAGAACCAGCAATATCTTGTAGTTTAAAATGCATTTTTTGTAACTCATCTCACTGCGTCAAGGAACTTATTTTAGTGTGAATAATTATAAAATCAAGATGTTATCATGTTGGTATGACATTTGAGTCGTTTAGAGTATGGATGCGATGCCGCAAAGAATTGATTTGTTGCTGTTGGCGTTAATTACGTATTGTGAGGAGAAAATAATGAAAAAATCAAAATTAATTTGCTTTATCGTGATAATTCTCGCTTGTTTAATTTTTCCGGGCATTGGTTCTGCCCACCCACCGTCGCCGCATGAACGATTTAGACAGGGGCCGCCACCACCGCCACCGCGACCAGATGGACGATTCCGGCATGCGCCACCACCACCACATAGGCATTTTAGGCCCGATCCCCCGCCGCAAAGACAATTCCGGCATGATCCGCCACCACATGATCCGCCGCCACGAGAACGGTTGTTAATACCGGTACCCATACCAATTCCCATACCTCTGCCGCCGTTGCCACATGGCCTGTTTTGGAACCACGCGCGTTAAGTCGCTTGGAAAAATATAAATTCTAACGATTTAGAGCGAAAGCCTAAGGTCCTCAAATGGAATAAGGCCCTCAAATGAAATAAAGCGGACGAAATTGTGCGGGGCTTGGGCACAATCTACAAAACGCATCAAAGGCCCAATAGTTTTAAACTATTGGGCCTTTGATGTAAAACGGCAAGATGTCAAAGCACACGTACGTTGTGTGCGCTAAAAAATTTGCAAGCTTCTTACTTTGTCTGTTGCCGTGCCGGCTGGTGTGTACACAACGGTTCCTGGGCCATGTAATCGCCCGTGGCTTCATATGCCCTGGCCCGGCATCCGCCACACACCTGTTTGTATTCGCACACTCCGCATTTGGGTTCAAGGTTATTGAAATCCCGTAATTTGTTGAATACTTCTGAATTTTCCCACACATCCTTAAAGTGCTGTTTTTTGATGTCCCCGCAGGTGACGTCCAGAAACCCGCAGGTCTGAACCCGTCCCACATGGGAGATAAAACAAAAACCCGTGCCTGCAAGACAGCCCCGTGTGACCGCATCAAGCCCATGGGTTTCAAATGTGACTTTTTTGCCTTCCGCCTTGGCGCGCTGGCGCAAAATCCGGTAGTAGTGTGGGGCGCAGGTGGCCTTAAGCTGTAGAGATGTTTTGTCCCGCTGGTCGTAAAACCAGTTCAAGGTATCTTCATACTCCTTGGCGTCAATGGCCGTGTCCACAATGTATTTGCCCCGGCCCGTGGGGACCAGAAGGAAGATGTGGTGGGCCGCAGCCCCTAGGGATTCTGCCAAAGCAAGGATGGCCGGGATTTCAGCAAGATTTGTTTTGGTTATAACGGTATTGATCTGAAATTCCAGTCCGGCCGCTTTGGCCGTTTTTATACCGTTTACGGCCCCGTCAAAAGCGCCCTCAAGCCCTCTGAATGCATCATGGGACGCCGCAGTTGCACCGTCCAGGCTCACGGAAATGCGTTTGATGCCGCTTTCTTTCAGGCGTTTCACATTCCCTTCGTTAAGCAGGGTGCCGTTGGGGGCCATGACCATGCGAAGGCCGATTTTGTCGCCATATGCGGCAATGTCAAAGATATCATCCCGGAGCAGCGGTTCGCCGCCGGTGAGAATAATGATGGGCTGACCGACTTCTCTGATCTGGTCCAGAAGTTTAAAGGACTCTTCGGTGGTCAGTTCGTCTTCGTATGCATGGTCTTCGGCTGCCGCCCGGCAGTGCTTGCAGGTCAGATTACACCGGCGGGTTGTTTCCCAGGCCACAAGGCGCAGGGTATTGTTTTTTCCGGCACCGTGGGGGCTGCCATGTCCATGGGGATGTGTTCCGTGGGGATGTGCCATCAGCTGTTCAACTCCCTTGCCACGTCTAGGGCAGAGTAGGTCATGATAATATCGGCGCCGGCCCGTTTGATGGACAACAGGGCTTCCATGATCATGGCTTTGCCGTCTACCCACCCCATCATTTCAGCTGCCTTGATAATGGAATATTCACCGGACACGGCGTATGCGGCCACAGGCAGATCAATCTCTTCTCTGACCCTGTAGATGATATCCAGGTAGGAAAGGGCGGGTTTGACCATAATGATGTCCGCGCCTTCCTCAATGTCCATGGTGGCTTCCCTGAGCGCTTCAAGGGAATTGGCCGGGTCCATCTGGTAGGTTTTCCGATTACCGAACTTTGGCGCAGATTCCGCAGCTTCCCTGAAGGGACCGTAAAAGGCGGATGCGTATTTTACGGCATAGGACATGATGGGTACATGGGAAAACCCTTCGTCATCCAGTAGCCCTCGGATTTCAGCCACGCGGCCATCCATCATGTCGGAAGGGGCCACCATATCGGCGCCGGCCTCGACATGAGATAATGCTGTTTTGGCAAGCAGATCCAGGGTGGAATCGTTGTCAACGGTGCCGTCATCCATCACCATGCCGCAATGACCATGGTCGGTGTATTCACACAGGCATACATCGGTGATGACGGTGAGATCCGGTACCTGTTCCTTGACGGCTGAAACCGCTTTTTGCACGATACCGTCCCGGGCATAGGCCTGGGTGGCAAGGCAGTCTTTTTTATCGGGAATCCCGAACAGCATGATGCCCGGAATGCCTGCGTCTTTGGCTTGCTTGGCCGTAGATACAATATGATCGACTGAGAGTTGGAACTGGCCAGGCATGGAATTGATGGGTTTTTTGACGGATTTGCCTTCCACCGCAAACAGGGGAAGAATCAGGTCGTCCCTGGAAAGCTTGGTTTCCCTGATCATTCGTCTGAAATTGGCCGTGGCACGCATGCGCCGACCTCTGTATTCGGGGAACAGCATTATAAGTTCTCCTTTTTGATCTCTTCATCCGTGAGATAACAGGCCGGATCAGAATCCCAGGGGTCTCCTGCAACGGACTCGGCCCGGGCCCTGAAGTTGCCGGCGCAGATATCCAGCCACCGGCATTGGGCGCATCTGCCTTTGACGTGTTTTTTCTTTTCTTTCATTTTCATCAGAAATTCGTTTTCAGGGTCTGTCCAGATTTCGCTGAACGGTTTGTCCTTGACGTTGCCGAAACGGATTTCCCGCCAGAACTGATCCGGATGGACTTCGCCATCCCAGGAGATACAGCCGATACCCCGGCCCGAGTTGTTGCCTTCGTTCATCTCAAGCAGTTCAAGCACTTCGGCGGCTCGTTCGGTGTCTTCTTTGAGCAGGCGCTGGTACAGGTACGGACCGTCTGCGTGGTTGTCCACGGTGAGGATCTCTTTTGGTTTGTTACGGTCGTGAAGATCCCTTGTGCGGTCCATGATCAGGTCAAGCACCTTACGGGTTTCCTCATGGTTTAAATCATCCTTGGCAATTTCCTGGCCGCGGCCGGAGTACACCAGATGGTAGAAACAGGCCCTGGGAATATTTTTTTCTTCCAGCAGATCAAAAATTCCCGGGATATCATTGACGTTTCTCCTGTTAATGGTAAACCGCAACCCTACTTTAATACCTGCTTCCTGGCAATTGTCAACGGCCTGCAATGCCTTTTTAAACGATCCGGGAACACCCCTGAACATGTCATGGGTGGATTCAAGCCCGTCCAGGCTGATACCCACATAGGAGAGACCGACCTCTTTGAGTTGCTGGGCCTTCTCTTTGGTGATCAACGTGCCGTTGGTAGAGATGACCGCGCGCATGCCTTTGGATACGGCATATTGGGCATATTCCACAAGGCGCGGGTGCATCAGCGGTTCCCCGCCGGAAAATAGCAGCACCGGCACCCCGAATTCGGCCAGGTCATCCATCATGGCAAGACTTTGTTCGTGGGTCAGTTCATTGTCATAGGCAATATTTTCAGACTGGGCATAGCAGTGAACGCACTTCAGGTTGCACCGCCGGGTCATATTCCAGACCACCACCGGCTTTTTGTCCTTTGAGAACTGGAGCAGGTGAGAGGGTAGTTTGCCTGAATGCCTTGAATAGCGTAGTGTATCCGAGGGTTCCACCGTAGCACAGTAAAGTTTTGAAATTCCAATCATTTTATCTCTTTTCTGATTAGCTCGTTGAGGTAATTTTCGTGGTCGGTTAATGCCTTTCTGGACAGGAAAAACCTGGCTCTCCCGGTCTTTTCCCGGATCAGGTTAAAGCCGTCAAAAAAATCACTGTATATTTTGGAAAGGATCTCATCCGTGGTCGCGTTGTGCTCTATAAACTGCTGGATGAGAAAATCCGCCGCATCTTCTTCAAACACGACATTTAAGTCATAGTTTTTGGAAATTTCCAGTTCCATCTCTTTGACATTGTCATAAAATCTTTTGACCTGTTTAACCGCATCTTCTATCTCCATGACATGGGCGGTATAATATTGAACCACCATCTTGGTGCGAATCTCTGTTAAAGTCAGGCCGTGGCGGAGGGAAAAGGTTTTCCAGTTATTTTTCACATATTCACTGATATAATCTGAAAAAAGTACCAGCGCATTATTATATTCAGCCTCGTATCTGGCTTTGTCATGGCCAAGAATAAGATCTTTTAAGGTCTGCTCGGGGGTGTTCAGTATCTGTTTGGTGACGGCAAACTGACGTACGGATTCAGACGGCAGTTTCTCTTCAAAACCGAGCATGGCTTCTTCCACAACCGAGACAAGGCCCCGGGCACCAGTGTTTTCCCGGTGTGCTCTTTTTGCAAGTTCCTCCAATGCCTCGTCGGTGAACAGCATGTCAATCCCATAGGATTTAAAATCAAGGCGTTTGCTCAGGATCACCGGGTTATTGGGCATTTTCAGAATGTCGTAAAGATCTTTTTGGGACAGTTCATCCAGCACGCAACGCACCGGCACCCTGCCGATGAACTCCGACTCGAATCCATAGGCCACCAGATCTTCGGACCGGGTTTCCTTTAAAAGTTCGTTGTCTCTTTTGTTATGGTTCAGTGAGGCCCCGAACCCGATGGCCTGTTTGCTCAAACGTTTTTTCACCACATCCGTCAAACCTGAAAATGCACCGGATAGAATAAACAGGATATTTGCGGTATTCACCCGTCTGGCCGAACGTTTACCGGTTCTCTGAAAGGCTTCAAGCTCCTGCATCATGGATACGGGATCATGGGGGACCTTTAAATCAACATCAGTCTCTTCCATGGGTTTGAGCAAGGCCCGCTGAACCCCTGTGCGGGATATCTGGGCTCCGATAACATTGGGACTTGCAGCGATTTTGTCGACTTCGTCTATGTAAACAATCCCGCATTCGGCAAGCGCAATGTCGTCCTTGGCCTCTTTAACCAGATCCCGGATCAAATCTTCCACATCGCCGCCCACATATCCGGTTTCGGAAAATTTGGTGGCATCCGCTTTGACAAACGGCACCCCGATTTTTTTGGCGATGAGTTTGATCAGATAGGTCTTGCCGATACCGGTGGGTCCGAGTAGCAGGATATTGCTTTTGATATTTCCCGTGATCTTAAACGGTTCGGTGGTCATGCTTTCCTGGTGCCGGATTCGGTTGAAATGGGTACATATCTTTGTTGCGAGTACCGATTTTGCCTTGTCCTGCCGAACAACATATTGGTCAAGGTAGCTGATCAGTTCTGCGGGTTTAATATTGAAATCAATCAGCTTTTTTTTGCCCGATTCTGGTGTTGTGCCGGAGATGGCCTCTTGTTGGGGCTGGATGGAAGGTGTCAGGATTTTAACATTTCCACCAAATTTTTTGTTCAGAAATTCCCCAAGCTCTTTTTCGATTTTTTTCGGGTCTGGCCCGGTGGCATCATTGTGATAAGTCATAATAGTCTATAATAAGCTTGTCTGCCCAGAATTCAAGACGGTAGTTTGACTGCTTATTTCTTTTTTTCCTCAAAGTATTCACAGGGTTTTCCCGAAGACTGGAATACCGTAACACTGGGCAGTTGACGGCTTTTGAATCCCAATGCCCTGCAGCCGTTTGGGTGGGCCGGTTCCCATGTGACATAAAAAAAACGGCACTTGTAACAATTTCTTTTATTGTCTTGGTCCATATCAGCCTATAAAAAAAGCCGCGGCAAAATTGCCGCGGCTTTGAATTTTTGGTGCCGAAGGGGAGATTTGAACTCCCACGGGTCTCCCCACACGCCCCTCAAGCGTGCGTGTCTACCTATTCCACCACTTCGGCAAAAAATTTATTTTTAATCATTCTGCTGCCGGTACCTGTTGTTCTACCGGAGCAGGACCGTCTTTCATGACACTGGACTGTGACTGATGTCCTGACATGTAGGCCAACGTCAACGACGTAATCATGAAGATAATAGCCACGGCCGTGGTAATTTTGGTCAGAATGTTTGCGGGACCGGCTGCTCCGAAGAGGGCCTGGCTGCCTGCACCACCCATGGATACGCCCATTTCCGCGCCTTTCCCGGTCTGCAGCAGTACGACGAGTATCAGAAAGATACAAACTGCAACGTGTATTGTCACTAAAATGGTTGTCATATTTATAACGTATCTAAAACCTAATAATTTTATTGAAATCTTCCGGGTCCAGGCTCGCGCCGCCGACCAGTGCGCCGTCTACATCTTCAAGTTGCATCAGGTCTTTAATGTTGCCCGGCTTTACCGATCCACCGTATAAAATCCGGATCTTTGCCGCCAGGTCATCTGCGTATTTTTCTTTGAGCAGGTTTCGCAAAAAAACATGTACTTCTTTAACCTGTTCAGGCCCTGCTGTCTTTCCAGTGCCGATAGCCCATACCGGCTCGTAGGCCAGGATCAGGGGATCAAGTTCCGCAAGATCAAAGCCTTTTAACCCATCTGATATCTGTTTGTCAAGGACAAAAAATGTTTTATCCGCTTCCCGCTGACTTTCGGTCTCCCCGATACACATCACCGGGATAAGCCCTGCGTCAAAGGCTGCTCGGATTTTAAGCCCCACACTTTCATCGGTCTCTCCAAAGTACTGTCTGCGTTCGGAATGGCCGATAATGACGTAGTCTGCACCGGCATCCCGGATCATCTCTCCGGAGACTTCTCCGGTGAAAGCCCCTTCCTTGCCCGGATAAATGTTCTGGGCACCGAGTCGAACCTGACAGTTTCGGCCCAGGGCTTGGGCCACCAGGGGCAGGGAGAGTGTTGTGGGCGCAATCATGATATCAACATCTTGCACGCCTTGGCTTAATTCAGCCAGTTGTTTTGCTGCAGCAACAGCCTGGGTCCCGGTCTTGTACATTTTCCAATTGCCGGCAATTAATGGGGTTCTTGTCATTTTCTTCTCCTTTACAGGGCGTTGCCCACCATGGTGGCCAGATCAACCATGCGGTGTGAGTAACCGGCTTCATTGTCGTACCATGAAAATATTTTTACCATCTCTCCGTTGATGACGTCTGTGCAGGAGGCATCAACAATGGATGACAGCGGGCAGGAGTTGTGGTCAATGGATACCAGGGGTTTGTCGACATAGCCGAGGTATCCCTTCAGATTGGTTTCAGATGCTTTTTTAAGGGCCTGGTTGACCATCTCCTTGGTCAGATCTTTTTTCTCGGTGGTGATAACCAGATCCACAAGGGAGACATTGGGGGTGGGGACCCGCACGGCAAGACCATTGAGCTTTCCTTCAAGCTCGGGCAACACCAGGGAAACCGCTTTGGCGGCACCTGTGGTGGTGGGAATCATGGACAACGCGGCGGCCCTTGCCCGGCGCAGGTCTTTATGGGGAAAATCAAGCAGGCGCTGATCTCCCGTGTAGGAATGGATCGTTGTCATCAGCCCGCATTCAATACCGAAATTTTCCAGCAGAACCTTGGCGACAGGGGCCAGGCAGTTGGTGGTGCAGGATGCATTGGATAAAATATGATGGGCGCCGGGGTCGTAATCTTCATGGTTGACCCCCATGACAATGGTGACATCCGGATCCTTGGCCGGTGCTGAAATAATGACTTTTTTGGCCCCGCCTTCAAGATGTTTGCCTGCGGTTTCGCGATTTCTGAAAAGGCCGGTGCACTCCAGGACAATGTCCACACCGGCATCGGCCCAGGCGATCTGGGCAGGGTCTTTTAGGGCGGTGACCAGAATCTGTCTGCCGTCCACTAAGATGGACCCGTCTCCATGGCTGACCTCGTTGGACAGACGACCGTGGACCGAGTCATATTTGAGCAGGTGGGCAATGGTTTCAGTGTCTGTTAGATCATTAATCGCTGCAACCTCGATTGCATCATTTTCCAAAGCTGCCCGAAAGACCATGCGCCCGATTCTGCCGAATCCGTTAATACCTATTTTTACAGTCATTATTAGTCTCCTTCAAAAATGAAAATAAGTCCATGCCCGAATGGGGAAACCGGGCACGGGACGGTTAGGATAAGGACCGGCTGGTCCCTTTCAGAATGTCGCTGGCAAGGGAAATGCTTTTTTTCCCGTGTTCAATCAGGGCTGCGGTCAATGCTTTGATATCCATTTTCTCCCGGGTTGTCACGGCTTTGAGAAGAATGGGCAGGTTGACGCCTGAAATCACCTCCACCTTTCCTTCTTCCAGAAAGGCATAGGCCAGGTTTGAAGGTGTACCCCCGAACATGTCGGTTAAAATAATAACGCCTTTTTCGCAGTAGACATCTTTAATACCCCGTTTTATTTTTTTTCGCAGACTTTCCGGATCTTGTTTGATGTCTATGGATATGGCATCTAATTTTTCTTGCTTCGCCCCTAGAATAAATTCCAGGGTATCAATTAATGATGCACCCAGATTCGCATGGGTGACAATTAAAATTCCCGTCATAAATTTGCCTGTTATAGTTCTTGGATGTCCCTGTCAATATCTCTATGCCGCAAGCTTGGATTCAGACCCTTTTTCATCAATCGTTCAAATATGGCCCGGGAAATAGCGACGCTGCGGTGGCGACCACCGGTGCAGCCTAAGGCAAGTGTTAGATATGCCTTGTTTTCTTTTTTATACAATGGGATGAGATAGTCAATAAGATCGTTATATTTTTTTAAAAAAGTTTTTGTTTCCGCATTTTCCAGAACAAAGGTTTTGACTGCATCGGATTCCCCATTATGGGCTTTGAGCTCCGGCACAAAATAGGGATTGGCTAAAAACCGCAGGTCCACCACAATATCCGCATCCACCGGAATACCGTATTTGTAGCCGAACGACATGACGTTAAGTTTCATGAAATTTTCAACGCCTGTATCATTGGACACAAGACGTTGTATTTTTGCCTTTAGCTGATGCACGTTGAAATTAGAGGTGTCAATGATCTGGTGGGCCAGTTTGCGGATGGCGGCCATCTCCTGTTTTTCAGACCGGATACTGTCCAACAGGTTGCTTTCATTTCCCAGGGGATGGTGGCGGCGGGTTTGACTGAACCGTTTGACCAAGGTCTGGGTGTCCGCCTCAAGGAATATGATGACCGGAGAAAACCCCATCTCCTCTAAAGCCGAGACCCCTGAAACAAATGTATTGATAAAGGTTTTTGACCGCATATCCATCACAAAAGCGGCACCCTTGACCTTGGTGTTTTCACCTAACGGCAGCTCAAGAACCTTGGGTACGAGTTCCATGGGCATATTGTCAATGCAGTAGAAGGATGCATCTTCAAATGCCTGGGCAACGGTTGTCTTTCCGGAACCTGAGATGCCCGTGATAATATAAACCTTAAGGTTTTCCATGGTCAGAAGTCTTCGTCATTTTCCACAATGACCTGGTAAATCTGTTCTGTTGATCCTGCCGATAGGAGGCGCTCTTTAAACTGATTCATTTTCAGCAGTTTTGAAATATGCGCCAGGACCTTTAAGTGACCGCCTGTGGAATGCTCGGGTGTTAAAAGCAGAAAAAAAAGATGAACCGGCCGTTTATCCAGGGAATTAAACTCAATTCCTTTAATGCTGCGGCCAAATCCCACCGCGATTGATTTTACCGTATCCAGTTTGCCGTGGGGGATGGCGATGCCGCCGCCGATGCCTGTGGAACCTAAGTGTTCGCGTTCCAGCAGCACGGCTGCAACGTCTTCGGGTTCCGCACCGGCCACCGGTGAAACGGCCTGGGACAATTCTTGTATGGCCTCTGATTTGTCGTTGGCTTTCAGATCTGCGATAATAGCTTCCAGCTTTAGAATGTCACTGATTTTCATTGGTTCCGACCATCCTATCCTTGGGGGGCGATAAGTCCCAATTTTCCGTTGTTGTGTTTATAGATCACATTGACTTGTTCCGTACGGGCATTCATAAATACATAAAAAGATTTTTTGCCCGATTCCAGTTCGATCACCGCATCTTCAATGTCCATGGGTTTTGTTTCAAGGGGTTCTTCTACAATGTCACCCATGTTTCGGGGCTGGGGTTCATCAATGTTGAACTCCCGGGTATCGGTCAGGCTTGTCTTGTTGCCCGACATGTGTTTTTTCTCTTTTTCCTTGTGTTTTGTGATCTGGCTTTTCACTTTGTCCGTTATGATATCAATGGCGGCATACATACTTTCGGCTGATTCTTTGGCGTGGATGTTCAGCGGACCGCAGGCTAAAGTGATTTCGGCAATATGCCTTATTTTTTCAATGCTCAGGACCACATTGGCCTCTGCAGGGCCGTCCAGCATTTTGTCAAACCGTTTAAGCTTTTTGTTGACATAGGATTTCAGGGAATCGGACGCTTCTATTTTTTTGAACGTTATGGTGACCTGCATAGATTGGCTCTCCCTATAGTTGTTTGCGTTTATTGGACGGCAGTATATTTAACACCTTTCTGTATTTTGCCACGGTTCGCCGGGCAATCTGAATGTCGGATTCCTGGAGGATTGCGGCAATTTTATCGTCACTTAAAGGCGCATTTGGATCTTCATTGTCAATGAGCTGTCTGATACGCTCCTTGACACTGGCCGAGGCCATGGACGGTCCGTCTCCCCGCTCGATGGAGCTGTTGAAAAAATATTTTAACTCAAACAAGCCTTGGGGGGTGTACGCATATTTGTTGGTGGTCACCCGGCTGATGGTGGATTCATGCATTTCTATGTCTTCTGCGATGTCTTTCAGGATCAAGGGCCGAAGATAGGCAATGCCCTTTTCAAAAAATTCCCTTTGAAACTTGATGATGCTTTCCATGACCAGGTAAATGGTTTTCTGTCGTTGGTGGATGGATTTTATCAGCCAGGAGGCGGACTGCATCTTTTCATTGAGATAGGTTTTGGTCTCCTTGGGGATCTTTTTGCCGGTGGCCACAGCTTCCCTGTAGAATCTTGAGATTCTTAATTTGGGCAGGCCGTCATCATTCATAACAATCTTAAAATCATCCCCAACTTTGTAAACGTAAATGTCAGGGGTAATGTAGGCCGGTTCCTCTGTGGCAAATTTTCTGCCGGGTTTGGGCTCAAGGTACTGGATAATTTTTACGGCTGCCCGGACATCCTCAACGGAGATCTTTAGGTCCTTGGCAATTTTCTTACTGTTCCTGTTTTCAAGGTTTTTTAAATGATCCGTAATGATCCGGGTGATGATTTCATTTTCAATGTCCAGTTGACGGACCTGGATCAAAAGCGTCTCGCACAGGTTTCGGGCACAGATTCCGGGGGGGTCAAAGGTCTGGAGCAACGCCAGCACCTCTTCTACGGTTTGGACCTCGACCTCAGCCGTCTGGGCGATTTCCTCCACATCGGCGCATAAATATCCATCCCGGTTCAGGTTGCCGATAATAATGTGGCCAAGGCGTTCCTTTTCGTCGGGCAGGTCCGAAAGCATCAGCTGCCATTTCAGATGCGCTTCAAGGGTTTGTTTCTCGGATGTGAATGCTTCGTAATTGGGTGCTTCACTGTTTTCGGACTCCATGTGGATGCGACCAGTGGAGTTGTATTCATTGATATAATTTTCCCAGTCCGTATCCGAGCGGACCCGTTCTTCAATGGTGACTTCTTTGACAGGGGCTTCAGTTTCCGTTTCCCGGGTTTCGGATTCCTGGGCTGTGATGGCTTTGTCGGAGGTGTCCTCGGTGGAGAGTTCTTCAAGTGCCGGATTTTGCTCCATTTCCTGCTGGATCATTTCGGCGAGTTCAAGCCGGGACAGCTGGAGCAGTTTGATCGCCTGCTGGAGCTGGGGGGTCATGACCAGTTGCTGGGTTAGTGCAAGGCTTTGTTGTAATCCAAGTTCCATGATTAAAGTCTAAAGTTGTCTCCCAGGTAAATTCGTTTGGCTACTTTGCTTGAAATAATTTTTTCCGGCGGACCTGATTCCATCACCACGCCCTGGCTCATGATGTACGCGGTGTCGCATACGCCTAAGGTTTCTCTGACATTATGGTCGGATATCAATATCCCGATGCCTTTGTCCGTCAGTTGGGCGATGATCTGCTGGATGTCAATGACAGCTAAGGGATCAATGCCGGCAAAGGGTTCGTCCAGCAGGATAAATAAAGGGTCTGTGGCAAGCACCCTTGAGATCTCCAGGCGACGCCGCTCTCCACCGGACAGGGATGCCGCCTTTTGATCAGCTAACCCATGTATCCCAAGTTCTTCCATCAGGCTGTCGGCTTTCTGATTGATATTTGTAACTTCTTTGTCAATCACCTCCAGAATGGCCGTTATATTTTCTCTAACCGTCAGTTTTTTAAATATAGATGTCTCCTGGGGCAGATAACCAATGCCTTTTCTGGCCCTTATATACATGGGGTACTGGGTTATATCCTCTCCGTCAAGATGAACCGTGCCTTTTTCCGGCCGGATCATGCCGACGGTCATGTAAAAGGTTGTGGTCTTGCCGGCACCGTTTGGGCCCAAAAGACCTGTCACCCGGCCCTGTTCCACTGCCAGGCAGACCTGATTCACCACGGTTTTGCCGCCGTAGGTTTTTACAAGATTTTCAAGTACCAGTCGGCTCATTTGTTCAAGGCTTACCCAAAGATCCGTCCTGGTCTTCGGCATCAAAAAAGGCTTCAACCCGGGTCTCTTCCGTGCTTTCCACGACCACCCGGTCCTGGGCTTTAAAAAGCGTTATTTTTTTGCCGGTAATCCAGCTTTTTCCCGTAAGCAGACGAGCCTGGTCGCCGGTGAGTACGAGTATCTGGTCAGTGGTGTCATAATCGGCTTGATCCGAGAACGCTTTGCGTTCCCCTTCGGTATATTCCACATGTCCCGTGGCAAGAATTCGTTTGATGTTTGACTGGCCCTCTTTTTTTGTCTCAGAGGAGTGAAAAAACACTTTTACCGAATCGGCTAAAAGTACACTGTCGGCCCGAACCGCTTTAACCTTTCCTGTGAATTCGACCACGGACTGGTCTTTGCTGGCAACCATTTTATCCGACGTGATTTTCAGGTCAGCCAGCGGCTGTTTTTTATCTGAAGCTTCGTTCTGCTGGGCTGCAAAGGCGACGTTGGTGCAAAGAAACAGCAATGCCAGCAATAAAACTATGGAAAATCTATAACAGGTCTGAATTTTGAGAATTTTCACTAAACTGTCCCTCTACGTGTCCTCTTAGGATGATCAGATCCTGGTTTAGCAGGATCTCCAAGCTGTCAGCTTCTATCACGGAGTCTCCATCATCAACCGTAACCCTTGAATCGGAGCGTATTATATGAGGTTTTTTGGCATAATGCAATGTTTCACTTGTCAGGGTATAGCGCTGGTGTCGGATCGTGACATGCTTTGAAAAGCTCATGTCATGGGTCTTGGTGTTAAGCTCTCCGTCTTCTGCTGTGAGGTGGACCTGGGTATTCTGCTTTGTGTAAAAAATGATGTCCACATCTTTGAGCACCGCTTTGTTCTGATCTTTGAGCAGGGTTGCACTGGATGCTTTGAGCTTCCATTCGGTGATGCCGTTCTTTTTTGAAATTTGTTCAAGGGCGTTGAGTTTGAGCGCTGCCTTGTCATCCACTTCAATGTTTTCAAGTTCAATGGGGGTGGTCAGCAGGTGGTTGATGTAATAGTAGATTCCTAACCCGGCAATGATCATGCCCATGATCAGTATCAGGGGGAGTATCAGTTTCTTTTTGCCGACGCTGCTCATGATAGAAACCGTGAAATAGATGTTTCCCAAAGACCTTTGGCTTTGAGGATGGCTTCACAGGCCTGGCGCACCGCGCCTTTGCCTCCGGGGAGATCCGTAATCATGTCTGCCCGGGACTTCACTTCGGCCGGGGCATCGGTTACGGTCAGGGCAAAACCGGCCCGGGTCATGGCAGGCAGGTCGATCAGATCGTCTCCCATGAATGCCATGTGTGACATACTGATCTGGGTGCTTGCTGATATGGACGACAAGGCTGCCGCCTTGTCACTGATCCCGTCAAATACCAGGGTGATGCCTAAATTCTCGCACCGGTGGCGCAACGCGCCTGAGACCCTTGCCGTGACAATACCGACATGAATGCCTGCATCCATCAGCAGGCGAATACCAAGGCCGTCTTTGGCGTTAAAGCTTTTGATCTGTTCGCCGGTGTCCGTATAGGTAATGCTGCCGTCGGTGAGCACCCCGTCCACATCCAACAGCAGCATCCGGATATCTGCCAGTTGTGTTGTCATAGGGATTGTCCTGCAGCTTTTCTAATATTCAGCAGTTGGGTTAAAAGATGTTCCATTTGATTCAGGGGAATGGAGTTTGGGCCGTCGCACAGGGCCTTGTCCGGATCCGGGTGGGTTTCCATGAACAGGCCGTGGGCGCCGCAGACCACGGCAGCTTTGGCAAGGGGAGGCACAAACTGTCGTTCCCCGGCGGATGCCGTGCCGCTGCCGCCGGGAAGCTGGACACTGTGGGTGGCATCAAAAATCACGGGCATGCCCAATTCGCGTAAGGTATGTATGGATCTGAAATCCACCACAAGGTTGTTGTACCCAAAGGAAGTGCCCCGTTCCGTAATGGCAATGTCCCGGTTGCCTGTGGATTTGGCTTTTTCAACAATATTTTTACAGTCAGCAGGGGCAAGAAATTGCCCTTTTTTGATGTTCACGGGTTTGCCTGTTGCACAGGCGGCTAAAATCAGGTCTGTCTGGCGGCATAAAAATGCCGGGATCTGGATCACATCAAGTGTTCTGGCTGCCGCTTCAGCCTGATCCGGCAGGTGAATGTCGGAGATCACGGGGATATCCAGCCGGGTTTTAATCTGCGCCAGGATCTCAAGGCCGCGTTCGGGGCCGGGACCCCTGAATGACTGGATGGATGTGCGGTTGGCCTTGTCATATGAGGCTTTAAAAATATAAGGGATTCCTAAATCGCTTGTGACCTGTTTCAGGTGTGTTGCAATCGCAAGGCTCGTGTCTAAGTCCTCTATCACACAGGGGCCGGCAATGAGAAAAAATTTATTGGGGTCATTTTGGGTCAGGTCAAAAAAAAAGTTTGTCATGGGGTATATCCTTAAAACGGGAAAAAAAGATGATATCTTTAATTATTATTCACCCGGGTAAATGTCAAGGTGGATCAGGGTCGGGGAAAATTCCTTGATAAGAAAGGCGTTTGCTGATATCTTTAGTTGGTTTAAATTGTGATCGTCTAACTTCTTGAAAAGCAAGGTTGTTTGATGAAGAAAACGCTGTTTCTGATTGTATTTCTGGCTATTGTCGTGCCTGTGGGCTGGGTTCTGTTTTGCAAATATGAGGGGGATATTCCCAATGCGGAGATCAGTCTGCCTTCCCAATATCTGAAACAATCCTATGAAATCAACATGACTGCAACGGACAAAGGTGCCGGTTTAAAGCATGTAACCGTTTCTCTGGTGCAAAAAGATAATGCGCAAATTCTGCTGGATAAATCCTATCCGCCATCCTCAATTCTCTCTTTGTTCAGTGATAATATCGTTTTATCAGATAAGTTTGTTATCCCCGTCGAAATGCGCAAATACGCAATGAGCGACGGTCAGGCCGTTATCCGGATCGAGGTCACGGATTATTCCTGGCGCAAGTGGACCAAAGGCAACCGATTTTACGAAGAGCGGCCGGTGGTCATTGATACGGTGCCCCCCCGGTTCCAGATTCTGACCTCCCAGCATAACATCTCCAAAGGCGGCGTCGGCCTTGTCATATACAAACTTGATGAAGAAAATATTCAAAGCGGCGTCCGGGTGGGGGATAATTTCTTTCCTGGATATTCCGGCGTTTTTAATGACCCCATGGTGGTCACCGCGTTGTTTGCCCTGGATTATACCCAGGGATCGGATACCCGTATTGTTGTAGAAGCACGGGATGAGGCAGGCAACGAAACCAAACGCGGATTTTATCATTATATTAAGGAAAAAACCTTCAGGTCCGATACCCTGCGCATCTCAGACGGGTTTCTGGAATTTAAAATGCCCGACTTCGACCTGGGACCCAAAGAAGCGCAGTTTTTGACGGAACCGAATCCTTTGCTGGCTAAATTTTTATATATTAACGAAACCCTTCGTCAGCAGAATGTGGAAACCGTGGCTAAAGTGCCTTCGGACACCCGGGGCGAATTGATGTGGGAAGGGCGTTTCAGCCGCCTGACCGGGGCCGCCAACCGGGCACAGTTTGCCGATAAGCGTACATATAAATACAATGGGAAGGTGATCAGTCACTCCACCCATCTGGGCATTGACCTGGCCTCCACATCCAATGCACCGGTGGGCGCCGCAAATAACGGCCGGGTGATCATGGCGGAAAATGTCGGCATTTTCGGCAATGTCATTGTTATTGACCACGGACTTGGCCTGGCCAGTCTGTATGCCCATTTAAGCCAGATGAACGTGACCAAAGGCGATATGGTTAAGAAGGATGATATCATTGGCCGAACCGGCCTGACCGGTCTTGCCGGCGGAGACCACCTGCATTATGGTATGATGCTTCATAATGTATGCATCAATCCTGTGGAGTGGTGGGATCCAGCCTGGATTAAAAATAACATCACCTCTAAAATTGAAGCTGTCAAAAAACAGATACAGTAGCTTTCAATGTGTATGAGAATTTAATAAACTTTTTTTGAAAAATCAGGATAATTCAAACCATGAGCACCTATAAGGTGAATAAGACCTACGAAGAGATAAACGCCAAGATTGCGGCCGGGCAGGCCGTTGTCGTGACAGCGGAAGAGATTATTGACATTGCGCAAAAAGAAGGTGTTGTGGAAGCGGCCCGAAAAGTGGATGTGGTGACCACCGGCACCTTTGCACCCATGTGTTCCTCCGGGGCATTTATAAATATCGGCCAGTCCAAACCCGTGATTCGTACGACCAAAACCTGGTTCAACAATGTAGAGGCGTATTCATCCCTTGCTGCGGTGGATTGCTATATTGGGGCTACGGCGGTTGCCGAAAATGATCCCTTGAATAAATATCATCCGGGAGAGTTTAATTATGGCGGTGGCCATGTCATCCAGGATCTTGTGGCCGGCAAACAAGTTCATTTGAGAGCCGAAAGCTATGGTACCGATTGTTATCCCAATCTTGCAATTGAGAAAACAGTCACCTTAAATGATCTGCCCAATGCCATGCTGGTGAATCCGAGAAACGCATATCAGAATTATAATTGCGCCATCAACCGGTCCGATAAGACAAAGTACACGTACATGGGCACACTCAAACCCAATGTGAGGAATGCCAACTATTCCACGTCCGGCTGTTTGAGTCCGCTGTTTAACGACCCTTACTTGAAAACCATCGGGTTGGGTACACGGATTTTTCTGGGCGGGGCCCAGGGATATGTCACCTGGACTGGTACCCAGCACAAAAAAGATGTGGACAGAGGGCTTAACGGCGTACCTTTAAGCGGTGCCGGAACATTATGCGTGATGGGGGATCTGAAGCAGATGTCGCCTGAATGGTTGGTGGGCCAGAGTATCCGCGGCTATGGCGTGTCATTGTCCGTGGGGCTTGGTATTCCCATTCCTATTTTAAATGAAGAGATGCTCAAATATACATCTGTGTCCGACGAAGAGATTTTCACCCAGATTATTGACTACGGACATGACTATCCCAAGGGCATCTCAAAATCCTATGGCCAGGTCAGTTATGCGGAGCTTAAAAGCGGAACCATAAAGATTAAGGGTGAGGATGTTCCCACAGTGCCCTTGTCCAGTATGGTCAAGGCAAGAAAGATTGCCGATATTTTGAAAAGTGAAATCCAGAGATCCAGATTTTTTATCGGGGTTCCCCAGCAGTTGTTCTGTTAGACGGTTCGGGGAAGTTAAGATTATACCTGCCTTTTCATAAGCAAAGGAAGAGTGCGCAAGCGCTCTTCAATCAAATATAATTTACAAAAAAAGAAGTAACAAAATGAGTCAAAAAAAGAAAAGCGCCTGGCGGGAGAATATCGAAGCGATTCTCATAGCCGTTCTTATTGCTTTGTTTATCCGGACCTTCATAATCCAGGCCTTTAAAATTCCTTCGGGTTCCATGCTTGAAACGCTCCAGATCGGGGACCAGATTCTGGTTAATAAGTTTATTTACGGGGTTAAAATTCCTTTTACCAACGGAAAAACCCTGATCCCAGTGAAAAATCCAAAGCGCAATGACATTGTGGTGTTCAAATACCCCGAAGATCCTTCCAAGGATTACATCAAGCGGGTCATTGCCGTTGCCGGCGACACCCTGGAAATCGTGAATAAAAAATTGTATGTCAATGACAAACTTGTCACTGACCAGCCCTGGGCCCAGTATAAAGATCCCCGGATTCTGCCGGGTCAGATTACCACCCGGGATAATCTAAGAAAAATCACAGTGCCGCCCAACAAGCTTTTTGTCATGGGAGATAACCGGGACAACAGTCATGATTCGCGGTTCTGGGGTTTTGTGGATCTAAGTGAGGTGCGGGGCGAAGCTATTATTATTTACTGGTCCTGGGATAAGGCGCATTTCAGCGTTCGTTTTAACCGGATCGGTACCTTGCTGTTTTAAGGAATTATACAAATGCGGTTTGAAAAAAAAGATATTCTGGATATTGATTCCCTTAGCCGGGAGGAAATCGTGTATATCCTGGACACGGCCCGGGGGATGAAGGAGATATCCCAGCGCGCCGTTAAAAAAGTGCCCACCCTTCGGGGCAAAACCATTGTGCTTTTTTTCCAGGAGCCGTCAACCCGGACCAAGATGTCCTTTGAGCTGGCCGGCAAGCGGCTGTCCGCTGATACGGTGGCCATATCCAAATCGTCCTCCAGCATTGTCAAGGGGGAAACCTTAAGAGATACGGTCAGGACCCTTGAATCCATGAAGCCTGATATTATTGTGATGCGGCATTCGTCTTCGGGGGCGGCCGCCCAGGTGGCAAAATGGGTCAAATGTTCGGTGATCAACGCCGGAGACGGCACCCATGCCCATCCCTCCCAGGCCCTTTTGGATATGATGACCATCCAGGAGAAAAAAGGCGGGTTTGACGGGTTAAAGGTGTCCATTGTGGGCGATATTTCCCATTCCAGGGTGGCCCGTTCCAACATTATCGGTCTGTCGAGAATGGGGGCAAAGGTAAGCATCTGTGCGCCCGGGACCATGATCCCTGTGGGTATTGAGCAGATGGGCTGCACCGTGGCCCGGGATATGGATGAATGTGTGACGGATTCGGATGTGATTATGATGCTACGCATTCAAAAGGAGCGCCAGGGCAGCCTGCTTTTTCCAAGTGAACGGGAGTATGCCTCGCTTTACGGGTTGAATCAGAGGCGTCTGGATTTGGCGGCAAAGGATGCCCTGATCATGCACCCGGGGCCGTTGAACCGGGGTGTTGAAATTTCAACCCTGGTGGCGGATGGCGAACAATCCGTTATTTTGGATCAGGTGACCAATGGGGTGGCCCTGCGTATGGCTCTTTTTTATCTGGTGTCGGGAGGCAGCAAAAATGCAGATTCAAATTAAAAACGTCCGGGTGATTGACCCCGGTAATATTGACGGCATAAAAGATATCAGTATCAAGGACGGCGTGTTTGAGGCGGTGTCGGAACCGGGCCAGTTGCCCGAAGTTGCCGATGATTCCTGCGGGGTTAAAGTCATTGACGGCCAGGGCCTGATTGCCGTTCCGGGACTCATTGACGTGCATGTTCATTTGCGCGAGCCGGGTCAGGAATATAAGGAAACCATTGAAACGGGTGCAAAGGCCGCTGCTGCCGGTGGCATCACAGCGGTCTGTTCCATGCCCAATACCAAACCTGTAAATGATAATGCCCAGGTGACCTCCTTTATTCTCGCCCAGGCGCAAAAGGCAAAAGCCGCCAGGGTGTATCCGGTGGGAGCTATTTCCACGAATCTTGAGGGGCAAAAACTCAACGACATTGCAGATATGAAAAAAGCCGGGATCCGAGCCGTCACCGATGACGGCATGCCGGTTACCGATTCCCAGCTCATGAGGCGAACCCTGGAATACTGCAAATCACTGGATCTCCCCGTGTTCGTCCATGCCGAAGATAAACGCCTTGCCGATGGCGGATCCATGAACGAAGGACTGCCGGCCACGGTGATGGGGATCAAAGGTATTCCCAATGCCGCCGAGTCCGTCATGGTGATGCGCGATATCGCCCTGGCTGAACTTACGGGCGCAAGGGTGCATTTCTGTCACATGAGCACGGCCCAGTCCATAGAAGCCATCCGCCAGGCCAAAGCAAAGGGGGTGCCTGTCACTTGTGAAACTGCCCCCCATTATTTCACCCTCACAGATGCAGATATTCCGCCCTATGACACCAATTTTAAGATGAATCCTCCCCTGCGCAGTGAAAACGACCGAAAAGCCATTATCGAGGGTTTGATCGACGGCACCATTGACATGATTGCCACGGACCATGCGCCCCATGCCGAGGACGAAAAACAAGTGGAATTCGACCAGGCCGCATTCGGTATTGTGGGGCTCGAAACGTCGTTACCCCTAAGCCTGGACCTTGTTGCCCAGGGCCATTTGACTCTAACGCAGTTGGTGGAAAAAATGGCCAAAGCCCCGGCAAATCTTCTGGGAATCAACAACGATATTGTACCGGGCCACCCCGCAGACCTTACCCTCATTGATAAGGATGCCCGCTGGACCGTGGAACCAAATACATTTGTCTCCAAAGGACGCAACACACCTTTTGCCGGGCGCCAACTTACGGGTGCGGCTGCTATTACCATTGTTGCCGGCCAGATTGTTTACACCAGGGATTTTGAGGGTTGAGTATTTTATTGGGGCTGGATTCTAACGTCGGCCATTGTAGGGACAGGTCCCTGTGCCTGCCCTAACGTGGGCAACCACAGGGGGATTGCCCTGCCCCTACAAAAGATGGCCCATTTTATGATCAAACCCTTTTATTTCACGATGAAGGGCATGAAGAATATCTACCTGGAAATCAATCTTCATGCGCTTCATGGTTTTAAGTTAAATTGAGGTGGACGTCCGGATCATCTCCGCCAACAATAAACAGTTGGAGCAGGAGGTCATTGAGGTCAATTTCAGGGCGGTTTTGTTTTTCAGGCTTAACGTGATACCCATCAAGGAACCGCCGCTGCGGAATAGGAGGGGCGATGTTGAACTTCTTTCAGCCCATGTTGTGTAAAAGTATTCGGCGAAGCTTGGCAAAAATATTTCAAAACTATCTTCTCATGCGATTGACTTTTTGAATGAATATTCCTTTCCGGCAATGTGAGGGAATTTGGGAATCTGATTGAACGATCGGTTGCCCTGTCCTCAACGAATATCATCCTACCTGAAAGTCTGACAATATCTTCGCACAATCGGCGGCGTTGGCTCGAAGGGGCCAGGGGAGAACAGTACGATCTGATGGAAATAATTGACAGATCCTCAATTTTGACAATTTGTTGACCGAGTTGGTCCGAATGGGTATAGTGCGTTCTGTAGGGCGTTTATTTGCATCATTTTAAACCCGAGGAGACAAAATGATTGTCAATGTGTCAGAGGCGAAAGCGAAGCTTTCCAAATTGATAGATATGGCATACCAGGGTGAGGAGATTGTTATCGCAAAAAATAATCTTCCTTTGGTCAAGCTGGTGGCTCACAAAATGAGGCCAACGCGCAAGCTGGGCCAAATGAAAGGGCAGATAATCATACCTGATGATTTTCTGGAAGAAGACGAGGACCTTAATGCGATGTTTTATGGAGAGGAAAAATGAGAATCCTCGTTGATACTCACATCTATTTATGGATGTTTTCCTGTCCTGAAAAATTGTCCGATGCCAGACGTTATGAACTTGAATCCTCCGTAAATGAGGTGTTTCTCAGTTGAATCAGCATAGCCGAACTCATGATAAAACACTCCATCGGCAAAATAGATATCACTTTCAATCCTATGGAAATGGCTGTGGAAATGGGGCTTGAGAAGTTGAATTTCACAGGGGAGGATGCTCTACTTTTAAAAAGTCTTCCATTTTTTCATAAAGATCCCTTCGATCGAATGCTGGTTGCACAATCCATGACAAACAAGCTGGCCCTGATGTCGGACGATTCAAAAATTAAAAAATATGATTGTAAATTGATTTAAGATATTGATTAGGGATTAACCCGGAATAGAAATTATGGCGAACGCACACAGCATTCTGGTGGTCGACGATGAATTGAGCATGCGCGAGTTTCTGGAGATGCTTCTGTGTAAAAAAGGGTATAAGGTCTCTCTTGCAAAGAACGGCAAGCAGGCCCTCAACAGTATCAAACAAAAAAAATACGATCTGGTGCTCACCGATATCCGTTTAGGCGATATTACCGGTTTGGATGTGTTGCGGGCCGTGAAAAAAGAGCACCAGGATACTGTGGTAATCATGATTTCAGCCTATGCCACAACGGAAATCGCGGTTGAGGCAATGAACGAAGGGGCTTACGATTTTGTGCCCAAGCCTTTTGATAATAATGAGCTTTGCGCCACCATTGCCAAGGCCCTGGCGCTTTTGACCCTGGATCAGGAAAAGGCCCATCGCTCGATTGAACTTAAATCCCATCTTCATTTCAACCGCATCATCGGCAACAGTCCAGGTATGCAGGCTATTTATAAACGGATTCGCCAGATCGGTCCCACCAAGACCAATGTGCTGATCACCGGTGAAAGCGGTACCGGCAAAGAGCTTATCGCCAGAGCCATCCATGATAATTCCGAGCGCAAAGACAAACCATTCGTGGTGGTCAATTGCGGCGGAATCCCGGATACGCTCATGGAAAGCGAATTTTTCGGCCATGTTAAAGGAGCGTTTACAGGGGCTGTGGCAGATAAGCAGGGGCTGTTTGAAGCTGCAAACAAAGGGACTATATTCCTGGATGAAATCGGTGAGCTTTCTAACTTCCTTCAGGTAAAGCTGCTCAGGGCTGTCCAGGAAACCAGCTTTAAACCGGTAGGGAGTACCCGTGAAATCAATGTGGATGTCCGTATCATCTCCGCTACAAACAAAAAGCTGGAACAAGAGGTCATTGACGGTAATTTTCGCGAAGATCTGTTTTTCCGGCTCAACGTCATTCCCATTAAAGTCCCCCCTTTGCGGGAGCGGAAAGGGGATGTCGAACTGCTCTCCGCCCACTTTGTTGAAAAGTATTCCAAAAAACTTAACAAAGATATTTCCAAACTGTCGTCCTACGCCATTGATTTTTTAAACAAATACTCCTTCCCGGGAAATGTTAGAGAACTTGAAAATCTAATTGAGCGCTCGGTTGCGCTGTCATCCACCAACATCATCCTTCCTGAAAGCCTTACGATTTCAACGCACAAACGCAGGCGCTGGGTGGAAGGTGTAAAAGGAGAACGGTTCGATTTAGAGGATGTTGTATCCGGTGTTGATCTCGATTCGGTTCTCGGCAAAATAGAAGCCGCTTACCTTGAAAAGGCCATGGAGGTCGCCGGAGGAAACAAAAAAAAGGCCGCAGACTATTTAAATTTAAGTATGCGGTCGATGAGGTATCGCCTTGATAAAACAACTGACAATTAAACTCAAAACTGGAAAGAGGGAGAAACTCAAAAAATAGCCCGAAATTTTTATGGAATTATAAGAACCGAAGATGTTTTTCCGCATACTTAGCGTATTCGCTTTTGGGGTACCTTTTAATTAATTCGTTAAATTTGATTCTTGCTTCAGCCTTCTTGCCTAATTGTTTCAAACTCGAAGCAATTTTATAAATAGCGTCGGCAGTTTTTCTTTTTTTGTAGGCTTCTTGGAAATATTCCAGGGCAAGGTCAAATCGTTTTGACTCAAAACTGTCATCTTTGATGTCAGCAAGGTAAATAATGGTGGCTGCACGATAGTAATTGTCATAATTTTTTTTGATTTTTAAAGCTTTATTAATTAATTGAATTGCCTCCTGATATTTACCTTCCGCCATTTTAAATTCTGCGAGGGTAAGCGTTGCTTTGTCCCGCCATTTAAATGGTTCCGGATTGGCGACCGCTTTTTCAAATGCCCTTCGTTTCTCCTTGCCAGCTGAATATTGCCCATACAGACACAGCACCATGCTGTTTTCCGGATTGGTTTTTAATGTGGCACGCCATATTGATTTGTCATCGTTAAAGTCAAATTGCCTGTGAAAAGTGCAAATAGTGTTAATCGATAGTAAAATGATAACTGCCGTGACTATTATGGGAGAAGGAATTTTTTTGACCAGAGAGAACCATTGAATGAAAGCAATCGTTCCGATACTCATTACAGCCAAAGATAGGTAAAGATATCTTTCGGCCATCGGCACCCAGGCAACTTTGTCTAACGCAACTATTAAGGATGGAGAAAAAGACAAAATTAAAATGAGAAAAAATACAGGCAGTGTCCATTTCCGATAAAGTATCGAAATAAAATTAATCAGGCATAAAAACAGAAAGAAAACCGAATAAACAGTCTTATTAATACTGGCAATGGCAAAATTCAACGGAAAAGGAATAATCAGTTTTTTAATGTAAAATGCAATCACCGGAAAAAGAAAAAGAATGTCGTTAATACTGTATACACCGAATATCTTTGTCGATGATAAATCCGAATCTGGCCCCTTTGAGGGCATGGGGTGCATGGCAACTGCTTTTGCTTGTTCAGATTCGTAAAAATAGTGTTCAAAACCGTTTGTTCTAAAGAAAAAATAAATAAGAAAAGGGATTGTTGTTAAAATTGCCCATTTTAACATATTTTTTAGTATGGTAATAAGATTCTCCCGACGTTTTACCTGTCTGACAGTATCAATCAATATGATGATCGGGATAACCGCTAAGGCATTTTCCTTGCAAAACATGCCGGCCAGTATGCTTAGCGGCACAAGAAAATATCTAACCCTGGAATTCAGGTAATATGCCGATACTGCAACCAAGGCAAAAAATGTTCCTGCCAGATCAGACCTGCCCGATATCCACACGACCGATTCACAGGTCATCGGATTAAGCGCAAAGAATAGCATGGAAACGGCCGCAAAATTTGTTTTGTTTTTATCTGACAACAGCCATTGTTTTGAAATCAGATAGACCAGTGTCGCGTTTGCCAGGTGAAGCGTATAATTTGTAATATGCCACGCAGAAATCGATTGTCCCCATAGTGCGTAGTCCATATAGCAGATTAATTCTAACAGCGGGCGGTAGTATTGTTTTGTATGAGAAAATAAAAATAGCTTTTCCAGCTGAAAAGAATCAAACTGATCATGGATGCTGTTTAGAATATCCACATCGTCGAAGTTGAGAAAACCAAAATTGAGCGTCGGCAGGTAGACCGTCATAATAACCAATAAAGCAAGCAAAAAAGCCCGGTTGCCTGACGGTCTTATTGGTTTCATTATTGGGTGAACCGCAATTCACTGGTTGTAAACACCCTGCCATTGGGAAGAATATAAAATTGACCGCCATAGGGATCTGCGGGAAGCCTTCTGATCAGCTTTGCGGTAATCAGATCGGCCAGTTTTTTGGGATAATCATGGTATATCGACTTGTATTCTCTAACTTTTTTTTCAAGTTTATCCAGGATGATGATTGCTTCCAGCCGTGTCTTTAAATGCTTTCGCATAACTGGATCTACGGTTGTTTTCAATTGCTCAGACAACAGCTGAATGGCAGGTTCAAGCTGGCTCTCATATACGAAAAGCCGTGTGGCAAGGGGGACTAAAAAATCAGGCCCGCCCCCGCGTTTGGCAGCTTCCATCAAATAGTGAGAGGCGTTTGAGTTGTCCCGAAGGAAATAGTAATAATTAAAACCAAGATGATATGGGGGATGAAAATCCCAGTCGCGGTATCGAGTTGCCTTTTTTAACAGTGCGTTGGCCAGGTCCAACCGGTTGAAATCCCATGCCAGGAACATGCTGTTCATCAAATAGGCATCCCAGAACCAGGGATCAAGATCAGTGATCACATCTGCGGTCTGATAAAAAAAATCAGCATCTGTACTGCTGATTTTTTCTTTATTCATGATTTTTCCGCCGATATAGGTTGCAATTTTTAAATACAGGAAATCGGAGACAATGCCTTTAAATTCCAGGGCCGCGGTTTTTGCAAAACGGGATGGCATGATGTACGCCATCCGGGTGTCATCCAGAAGGGATTTCCTTTTGGATTCCAAATGCTGCTGGCTGAATAAGCAGGCAATCATCAGCACTATCAATGCAAAAATGCTGGAGATGGAACGTGATATCACGACAACTCTCTTCGATTAAAAATCAATGCAGCGCCAATCATTAAAATCGCTACATAAAGACTGCCATACAGCGTAATATTGACTAAATAATCCATAGAGATGGTGATGGCATGGGCCGCCTGAACCTTGAGGTCGAAAACGCTTAAATTCGGCAGTGCATATTTTGCAATATCGATAATTCGTGACACCGATTCCGAAATCTGTGCTTCCTTTCCGGCACTGCTTTTCAGATAAATCACCACCTCTTCAATACTTTGTCCGGCGATATAAATACAGCTGCTGAAAATTAAGGTGATAAATGAGCTGCTGGTAATTGCGGAGAAAAAGACGATTATTGCATTTAACACGGCGAACATTAAAAAAGAGGCATAGATGGCTTTAAAGTATTCAATCCAGGAAAATGCTTTAAACCAATCTCCATACTGCGCTTTGGCGATATATAATGTCAGACTGGTACACAGGGTCAAGACAGCAAACGCTGCCAGGATAATCATCAAAAGCCCTATATACTTCCCCCAAATATACTGGGATCTTGAAAGAGGCTTGGACATCACGCAGTAGATGGTTTTTTTATCGATATCCTTTGCCATGATATTGATGGATAGAAAAAAGGTCAGCAATAGGGCGGACAACGATATGGCGGACAGGTTAATATCCACCGCCACCTTGCTTAACTCCCGCATGAAAAAACCGATAATCACAAGGGTTACCGAAATCATTACAACAGCAAAAAGACCGATCCCGATAATGGCCCGATCCCGGACTCCCTCTTTGAACGTCAGGGTGGATAACGATAAAATTCCTGATATCATGGTTTTTCAGCCCGGATTTCTTTAAGGAACAACTTCTCCATTGTATTTTTGCTAAGGGCGGTTTTCGAATAAATATTTTTTAACCTGCCCTTATCCATGATTGTGACACGGTCACAGATTCTTTCCACATCATTTAAAATGTGTGAACAGAATAAAATGGTTTTCCCTTCTTTTTGTAAATTTAGTATCAGATCAAGGACCATTTTTCTACCCAGAGGGTCCAAGCCTGACATGGGTTCGTCCAATACAACCACTTTGGGGTCATGCACCAGGGCAAAACAGATCCCCGCTCGCTGGAGCATTCCCTTTGAATAAGTCTTCAATCGTCGTTTTCTCACCTCATACAGCTCAACTGCCTTAAGCAAGAGGTTAATCCGTTTTTCTGAAAGCAATTTTGGCAGGCCGGAAGCTGTCGCACTGAATCGCAACAATTCAAGCACTGTCAAATTCTGATAAAAATAGGGATTTTCCGGGAGATATCCCATGTTCCGGCGGGACTGGGGATCTGAGGGTTGTTTATTTTCAATTGTTAAAGACCCCGTGTCAGGCCGTATAAACCCCAGGATCATTTTAATGATTGTACTTTTCCCGGCGCCGTTAGCCCCGATGATTCCAAAAATTTCGCCTGCTTGAATATCTAAAGAAAGGTTTTCAACAGCCGTTTTTTTTTTTCTTAGGAAACCAGAACTGTATGATTTTGTAATATTTTTTAAAACAATCATAGGGTCGGGAATAGAAGAAGTATAAAGTAAAAGGGCAGATCCCGATTTTTCAGAAAGGATCTGCCCGGTTTTAATGTGTTTAGTTTGATAATAACTTATATTATTAGTTATTTAGATGCATATCCGCCCGTTGTTTTTCCGTCTGCAGCTGCATCTGCTGTAGTAGGTGCAGAGGAGGTATAAGTTTTCAGAAAAACAGCACCGCTGGCAGAATGAACGTTGTAACCGATTGCGTCCGTGCCTGCTTTTGGGTTTACTGTAACAATCCCATATGAGTTTGTATTAGTGGCAACATTTGCCAGAACACCCGGGGAGATTTCACACGTCAGTTGTCCACCGGTATTTGATGTTGTACCGACAGTCAGAGGGTTGTTGACTGTGTTCGTGTAATTTGCTGCATAACCTGAGCTGGTCATGCCCACTATTGCGAGAATACTGAAGATCCGTATTAGAGATTTTTTCATAATATGAACTCCTTATGCCCTTTTAAAGTAAATATTTTTTAATGTATATTAAGATAATACAAGTTAATTGACTGGGTAAGTATCCATTTTGCATTAGAGCGGGTAAGTATCCCACTCCGCATAGTACCCTTCAAGTTCTGTTTTGATATTCTTTGCATCAGAAACAGACGCGGCATTGTAGGATTTTGCCCGGTATTTTGAGAACTGAGGGATGGCAATTGCAGCCAGGATACCAATGATCGCAATAACAATCATGAGTTCAATCAAGGTAAAACCTTTTTGATTTTTTTGTTTTCTTAGCCAGTTGGTCATGTGTCACCTCCAAAAATTATGGTGTTAAAATAAAACTGGTTTTTCGCTTTGGGTTTGCATAACTGGATTTTCTTTTTTGAAATTATAGAGAGGTAATCCAAGAATGGTGCCAACGCGATTAAAAAAAGACAATAATGAATATGGTGTTTAATATCAAATTGTTATAATCAAACATTAGACTTGGTTTTAACGCTCCAAAACGCAAAAACATAAAATTGTTTACAATTTTTGAAATTCACATCCAAATTTTGTCACTTTTCGCCGTCTATTATGGAACCCGGGTACACTTGAAACGAATTTACGAAAAATATTTTAAATGAATGTGTTAAATGATAGGGTTTGATCTCTCTTTCCTGACTGCAAAAGACTGAAAACATTTTAAACGCATTGGACTTAATTTTTATATGCATCAAAAAATGAAGAAACCACTCCGCCATGAAATTATTCGACTGATCCGTCCCTACCAGTGGATAAAAAACCTGCTGCTGTTTTCACCGATATTTTTTGCCGGAAAAGTGGTGGGAACAACTCTGCTGACTGTCGGTGCCGGTGTGGTAATATTCTGCCTGGTTTCCAGTCTGGGGTATCTGCTAAACGATTGGGTGGATAGAGAAAAGGATGTCTACCATTTCAGTAAAAAAACACGGCCCTTTGCGGCACAGACCGTCTCCGGAAGGCAGGGTATTCTCATTGCACTTACTCTGTTTACCGTTACCTGCATCCTGATAAGCCTTTATCCGCCCCCGCTTCAATTTATTGTTTATCTCGCCTTTTATACACTCCTGACCTGCTGCTATAGTTTATACGTTAAAAATGTCATGATCCTTGAAATCTTTTTCGTGGCTCTGGGTTTTGTTTTTCGTGTCCTGGCCGGCGGTGCTGCCGGTGGTGTGAACATTTCAAGCTGGCTGTTCCTGACGGTTTTTTTCATCGCCATGATGATCTCCATTGCAAAACGGGTGAATGAACTCAAGGAACTGGGGGAGGAAACTGCCGTTCTCCATAGAAACAGTCAGGCCGGCTATTCTGATAACTTCCTGAACAGTATGCTCTGGGCTTGTGGGAGCATCACGCTTGTGGTCTACGCCCTTTATGCCGTTGAACATGGTACGTTGGTCTTATATTCGGTTATTCCCGCAACCTACGGAATTTTCAGGTTCATCTATCTGACAGACCTTGGCCGCGGTTCAGACCCAATACGAACACTATTTAATGACAGGCAGTTGTTGTTGACCACATTAATCTTTATATGTTTTTTAACTATTGTCATATATTACTGATGTATTCGTTGATGATCAGGGGAGGCAAAAAAAGTCATAGAGCGTGTCCAAAGCAAGACCCTGTCGAATCATTATCGCAGAGGACTGATTTTTCGTTTTTTTGTATTAAAAAATTTGATATGGTTTTTCAATTATCAAAGAGGTGCAGACAGTAATTGCATGTTGATTCATCCTAAAATTCGGTTGTTTTTAATTGTTATATAGATTAATTCAATACAAGGATTTACTCGCGATTTTTATTTGGCGGGAGTTTTTGATCCGATATAAGCAGACCATCATCGGCGTGCTCTGGGCAGTGATTCAACCGTTCAGCATGATGCTTCTTTTTGTTTTTGTATTCGGTATCGTGCTGAAAGTCGATACCGGAGATATCCCCAAACCTCTTTTTTATTTTGCAGGACTGATTCCCTGGACTTTTTTTTCCTCTTCCGTCTCTGTCTCCATCACATCCCTTACCGAACACCGGGACCTGATCACGAAAATATATTTTCCAAGGGAATTGATCATCTTTTCGCGAATACTTGTATTTATGACAGATTTCTTCATCTCAATGGTTCTGTTTTTTATCTTTTTGTTTTTTTACGGGAAGAATTTAACATCCAGTGCCCTGTGGGCCGTTCCCATTGTTCTGCTGATGCTGATATTCACGGCAGCTTTAAGCCTGATACTGGGAATGATTAATGTGTATTACCGGGATGTGAAACTTGCTTCGGGATTTCTTCTTCGGCTATGGTTTTTCGCTACCCCGGTTTTTTATTCCATTGATCAACTGCACTTGAAATACAAATTGATTCTTTTTTTGAATCCTTTAACCTATCTTGTGGAAAATTTCAGGCGGGTGCTGATCGAAGGCAGAGGCATTGTTCTCTGGCAATTCGGAATAGAATCCGTTTTTATCCTATTTCTTTTTTGGCTGAGCTACACTGTATTTATGAAATTTGAAAGGTCCTTTGCCGATGTTATCTGATACTGCCATCTCTTTTGACCGGGTCAGTAAAATCTATTCAAAGGGCTCAAGTGCTCACGGTACACTAAGAGACGACATCCTGTCTTTATTCAATCGTCGAAAAAAAACGTCTCTAAAAGAGAATGAATTTTATGCACTGAAAGACCTCTCCTTTGATATCAAAAAAGGACAAAGCATCGGCCTTTACGGCCCTAACGGTTCCGGTAAAAGCACCCTTTTAAAATTGATTGCCAATGTCATCTCTCCAAGCTCGGGCTGTGTTAAAGTGAATGGCCGCATCGCGCCTTTGATCGAGCTGGGAGCAGGGTTCCATCCCGATCTGACAGGAATAGAAAATATTTATATGAATGGGGCCATCTTGGGCATGACGATTGGTGAAATAAAATCAAAACTGGAAAGAATTGTTGAATACTCTGGATTGGCTGAGTTTATTTCAACGCCAGTGAAAAAATATTCTTCAGGGATGAAACTGAGGCTTGGGTTTTCTGTAGCCGTTCACAGTGAGGCTGATATTTTCTTGTTTGATGAAGTGCTGGCTGTGGGGGACGAGGACTTTAGAATAAAATCATTTTATTCGATCATAGATCTTCTAAAAAAAAGGAAAACCCTTATAGTCGTCTCTCATAATAAGGATAAATTAACCCAAATAGCAAAGCGAATGATTTATATAGAGAAGGGTAAAGTGGTATAACATATTGAAAAATTGTCAGATTATGCCTTCTTTGTATTGTTTGCTTTTTTTAAGAACAAAAGGCAGAAGCAGTAAAGCTGAGAATTCTCCTATAAAAAGCGACAGAATGATTTTATATAGCCTTAGAAATCCCGTTTTTTGAACTGAAAAGGTTCTTTTTCGTGTATCGAAAAAGATGGCCATTGATGCGGCATATATAAAAGGAGTTGGCATCGTAGTCACTACAATGTCATATTTTAGTTTGTAAAGCTTTTTTAACATACGAAAAAGGTATCCAACTCTGTTTGATAGCCGGTTATTAATCATTATTTTTGTATAGGATTCGAAATACGTTTTACGGTCACTGGAGATCAAAATATGAATTTTAGACTGAGGGTATTCCTGTTTAATCGCATGTAAAAGTTCCATGCTGTTTTCAAGACTTGCTCCTGTCAATGAAATTAATATTTTTTCAGGTGAGTTTGTTTTTGTGTGTAATGTATTTATCTGACTATCCCGCCCGTGTGATTGTGAAGATTTAAATCTGCCCCAGTTGGAGTGATAAAAATCGAAGATGGCCTGTTGGATCAGACCTGCCGTCTCCTTTTTTTTGTGGACTCGAAAAAAAAAATAGAGTTTCAAATAAAACCTGAGGCTACTTAAAAAAATTTTTATCCGCCCGTGGTTTGGCGTATGTTTTGAATATGTCAGCAGGGCATTTCGTATTCCGTAATAGTAATTGGTAACATCGCCTCTGTCCCTTTCTGTAAAAGACCCGTGATATACAATGGATTCTGTCACGCAAACAACCCGATAACCCTTTTGCTTAAAACAAAGCCCCCAGTCCATATCATCCCAGCATAGGAACATTCGCTCATCCATTACCCCCACTTTTTTTAAGGCACTGGTTCTGACAAGTGCTGAACATACCGCTACATAATCCACATCAATGATTTCAGTTGGATTTTTTTTGGAATTGCGATTAACTGGTATAACACCGATGGTATCCCATCGAAAATTGGAACCAGTTTCAACAATGACCGAGGGCTCATCAATATCCTGGATCCTGGATCCTGCCAGGCCAATATCGCTGTTTAAATTCATCACTTCCAAAAGCGATTTAAGCGTTGAATCCCTTATCCGGGCATCGTTATCCAGCATCCAGATATACTCATAATGCTTATGACTTAGCCGATTCAATCCTTTATTAAACCCCCCTGTTCCACCAAGATTTTTCTGATTGAGAATAAGTGTCACATGTGGGAATTTTTTTTTGACTGCGTTCACAGAATTATCTGTTGAAGCATTATCCACCATAAAAATATCGAAACAAACATTATTGACAGTATCAAGGTCGGATAACAGGTTTAAAGTATCCTGTTCTTTATTCCAGTTGACAATTAATACGGCAACCCTCCTTTTTTTCATGTTAGTCCTTTTTTCCATATTCAATAACAGGGTTAAAGAAAAAACCGCTAAAGATACCTTTCAGGATTATCCACATGGTTTTAACATTACGATTCAAAAGACTTTTTGCTGCATCTATCAGTCCATAGGTGATAAAAACAATTAATTGAGCCCTTGTCTTATATTTTCTCGCAAGATACACATTATTGCGATAGAAGAAAAAAAACAGCTCTATTCTTTTACGATCAGTTTCATTGAAAATACTAATTTTTTTTTGTATCTCACGCCGGTGCTCCACAATGCTTTTGCCAACCAGATATCCACTCATTAAATTGGAAAGCCTGTGTGTATACTCTCCATCATCTCCCCAGATAAACATGTCCTTTAAAGGGAAGCCCGCTTTGTTAACAGCATCTCTTGTGATGAGCACGGAAACAAAAGTGCATGCCCTGACTTTTATAACGCTTTGAATTAAATATTGATTCCATGTTGCATACCCATTGTCCCCGCCCCGGGTATCTATATCCGGCAGGTTCATGGGCATCCTATCCTTTCCTACAACATGGCTGCAGTAAAATGTTCCAGAATATTTTCTGGCAGCCTCAAAAAGATATTCAAGTGCATGTTTCTCCGCATATACATCATCATCCATCAACCAGAAATAATCTGCTCCGTGTTCGAATGCTTTCTTAAGGCCGTAATTGAAACCGCCAGCCCCCCCTGTATTTTCCGGCAACCGATAGTATAGGATATTTGTTTTTATTTTTAACAGAGATATTCCAAATTGTTCAGTTTCGTCTGAACTTGCATTGTCAACAATAATAATTTTACTGACTGGCAAGGTCTGTTGTTCGATTGCCCAAATGGTTTCTTGTAACATTGTTATCCTGTTAAAGGTGACAACAACGGCCATGATTTTTGCTTTAGATGATGTCATAAGGTTTCCTGGAATCCTTAATAACCATAGAATATATATTCATAATTTGTGAATAATGATTTGCATAATTTAAATTAGACGAAACTAAGATATTCTTATTGTGCTGAACAATTTCATGTCGATTATTAATATAATTTTTCATCCAGTGTATCAACTCTTGAAGAGAACAGGTGACATTTAAATATCCATTAACATTATGGATGAGGTAATCAGTAATTCCACCTTTGTTATTCGCGATAACTGGCAGTCCTTTGGCAAGTAGTTCCAGACCAACATAGCCAAATACTTCTTCCCACACTGAAGGGACAATACCTACATGCATCGGTTCCAAAAGACTGTTTAAAGTCTCGGCATCGTAGTGTCCATGATCAAAAAAATTGGATTCAAGGGTTAGTCTGTCTTTATACTTCTGGCGAATTTGCCCCAGGGAATGCATTTCGAACAGATCAGTATATCCCTGTTTGTTTAAAGTAACGACGGCATCCATAAGCAGTTTTCCACCCTTCTGCCGGGATATAAACCCGTTCAGCGTTACAAATTTAACCTTGTGAATTAGAGTTCCCATATGTTTAGGGATGATTTTATCGATGTGTTTTAAATATGGGTTAAGAACAAAGACCTTCTCCGTAACATCCAGGTACGTCTCGTA
The DNA here is from genome assembly GCF_963666145.1 of uncultured Desulfobacter sp. Lineage (NCBI taxonomy): Bacteria > Pseudomonadati > Thermodesulfobacteriota > Desulfobacteria > Desulfobacterales > Desulfobacteraceae > Desulfobacter > uncultured Desulfobacter sp. The sequence goes on from NZ_OY762614.1 coordinate 4,070,921, forward strand.
GATCTGTTTGACTCGCTGAGAACGAGCAACAAGTCTGGTTATTTTGCTAAGCCGTTCGATATTTATAGTTCGCCTTTGCTGTAAATTTTCTATGAATTTTTTATCCTCCTGTCTTTTATCACTTCCAGGGAGTCTTGTTTGCTGTTTTTTTGTGGGTTGTCGATCCCTTAGATATGCATAAATTTTGAAACACAAACTTCGAAAATTAAGCCATACAGCATTGTTTGACAGATCGAAACGAGTTTCAATATCCGTTAACAATAGACTTGCAGATTCAAATACATCGCTCCTAAAATAATCCGGTCCGGCCAGAATGCATTTTGAGCAAACGAATCCTATTTGTCCCTGTATAGTGCAATTTTTCTTAGTAAAATGATCAAAAAGTTTCAGGCAGGGACATAACAAAAAATAATCTGCCAGGGTCATTAGACAGGGTATGTCATTTTGATCCTTTATGATATCAATAATGGATGACGGAAGCCCTGCAAGTTCATGAATATGGATAATATCAGGCCTTGTTTTTGAGATAACTTTTTTAAAGAATTTTTCTGAAAAACCTTCTTTGATAGTCAGGCCAGGATGAAGCGTTCCTGAATCTCCTCTGTGAGAAATGGGAGAGTTGATAATTTCATAAATTTGTAAATTTTTGGTTTTCCAAGAATAGAGAAAACTTTTTTTGATCATTGGCAGTTTTCGTCCAGCGCAGAAATAAAAAACCTGGTGTCCTGATTTTAGCTGCTCATTCATCAAATCCCTGGCATATAAAATTAGTCCACCTTTTCTCCAGGGATAAAACCCCCAGCCTATATGTAAAATATTAAGTAGCTTGCCCATCAGTAAAATGTTAAATCCGTTTGTCAGCAAACAGATCTACGGCTTGTTTTATACAATTGTCCATATTCGAATATTTAAATCTACCCAATCTTCCCATGAATATGACTTTTATTTTTGCGGATTGGTTGAAATAATTTGTGTATTGTTGAAGAGATTTGGCGTTTAGAATTGGATAAGAAGGAACAGGGGCGTCTTTTTGAGCTCTTCCTGTTTCCGGATATTCAAAGCAAAATGATGTCTTGGAATGGTTCTGTAACGTCATATGCTTAAATTCCGTAATACGTGTATACTTGTAGTCGTTGGGATAGTTCACCACAGCAACCGGTTGATGAAATTCTTTATCTAAGGTTTTGAACTCAAAGCGGATCCCCCGATAAGGTAGATGGCCATATTTATAATCGAAGTACTCATCAATGGGACCTGTATAGATCAGTTGATCATAATCGAGCGATTCTTTGACATCCTGGAAGCTCTTGCCTGTAATAATTTCAATATTTTTGTGGTCCAGCATCCGGTTGAACATGGCGGTATATCCCTTGGCCGGAATACCTTGGTAAGGATCTGTAAAAAAACGCTCATCCCTGTTCATCCGGATGGGAATCCTCTGTGTTACTTCAGGGGAAAGCTCCCTGGCACTGACGCCCCACTGCTTTTTTGTATAATTTTTAAAAAATGTGTCGTAGATGGTTCTGCCCATCCTTGAAATGACCGCGTCTTCGGCGTTCTTTATTTCTGGAATATTGATTTTTTCCCTTTCCAGGTAGGCAGCCACCTTTTGTTCGTCAAAGGGCTCATTGAACAACTGCTCAAAGGTGTTGATGTTAATGGGAAAGGAGATAAGCTTACCGTTCACATAGGCCTTAACCCGGTGCACATACTCAATCCAGTCCGTGAATTGTGAAAGATATTCCCACACATCCCTGTGCCGGGTATGAAAGATATGAGGCCCGTAAAGATGGATGAGAATGCCGTGGTCATCCAGGCAGTCATAGCAGTTTCCACCGATATGGTTCCGTTTTTCGACCACCAGAACTTTTTTTTTCTTTTCTCTGGCCAGGATACTTGCCGCGGTGATGCCGGTAATGCCGGCTCCGACAATTAAGGTGTCCACCTGTTTCATAAATACCCCACCTCCCTGTTTCTTCCTAACACCTCCCGCAGGAATCCTTTTAAAAAACCCAGGGCAAAGATCCCCATGAACCGGCACTGAGGTCCCGGAAAAAGCAGCAGGGGTAGCCACCGGCTCCCGTTTATCAATAAAAGTGCCTTAAAAGAAGCACTGTAGCGGGTCCGGGCAAATGATGCCCCGACAGCCTCCCCTTTAGCCGTTCCCCTGAAAATTAGGGGGGGGTGGTAATAAAACAGAATATCAGACTGTTTTACGGCCATTCTCCGGGCTGTAAACCGTATGGCCAGTTCAACATCCTCCTGCCCCGTAAAATCGGAATTAAATCCTTTAAGCGCTTCAAGGCACTTTTTCTGATAGGCCATGCACCGGTTGGTGAAAAAATAGGGGTCGTGATAGGCATACCTTCCCTGGATTAAGGAATACGAGGCAAACCCCCTGGGTTGAACAGCGTCGGGGCAGGGGGCGGTTTCAAACTCCCGGATCAGGTGGTCAAGAAAATACCTGTCGGAGATCACGGTGTCGTCATCCAGAAAAAGAATAATTTTACCGGCTGCCCGGGATAAACCGATATTGCGCATGAATCCCATCTTTCCCCAGTGGATGTCCGGGGCAAAATGCCGTATGGTCAGGTCCTTGAAGCTGTCGGCCAGTTGCCGGGCTTTATTAGATCCCCCCCGGTCTTCCACAAGGATGACTTCAAAATTTTTTTTATCCAGAGACTGGCGGTTTAGGCAATGGAGGATGTTGGTCATAAGATGGATACGCTGATAGAATACGAATACACAACTTATTTTCAGGGTTGTCTGCTGAAATTGATTCAGATCCCCGTCAGGGCAATTTTTAAGCATGTACCTCAGCAGGGCTTCCCTCATAAAATTCCATCCTTCTGGAGTTTACGAATCCCATCCATGATATCTTCCGGTAAAATCTTCATCATGCAGGCCTTATGATTAGGGCAGGCCGGTGTTGTCCCGAAGAGCGTACAGGGGCTGCAGGTAAGGTTTTTGTTGATTACCACATGCTTTTTTCCTCTGGGTGCCCATTTGGCGGCTATGCCGGAACCAAACAGGGAAATGGTCGGCAGTTCTGATATTACCCCCAGATGCAGGAGGCCTGAATCCGTACTGATGAGCAGCCCGGCCTTTTCAAACAGCCTGGCGGTTTCGGCAATGGAAAGCTTTGTGCAAAGATTTGTGACCTGATCTGTTCTACAGGCGGACATAATTAAGCGGCACAGGCTCTTTTCTTTCTGACCGCCGAGCAGCACACTTGAGAACCCCAGGCCGGCGGCCTGATCTATGACTTCAGCCCACCGCGTGCTCGGCCAGAGCCGTTCATCAATTGTCGCTCCTGGGAAAAAACAGATAAACGGGGCTACTGGAATTGGTTTGATCTCTTCCGGCAGGGAAACGGATTTGAAGTAAGGCGGGTGCCACCTGAAAGAGGTGGGAATGCTGAAGATAAATTGAAACAGTTCCCGGAACGTGTCAGCTTCGTACCTGTCCTGATCGTAGGGAAGCGAAATATCATAAAGCTTTTCCCTTCCGTTTACCTGAAATCCGGCTCTGATACGTGTTCTGACTATCCTCATCAATCCGGCAGTCAGAAAGTGAGATTGCTCAGTGTCAACGGCAGCGTCATATTTTTTCATCATGAGGCGAATCAAATCATTTGGGATTTTATAGGAAAAAATATCATAAATATATGGAACCCCGGTAAATACTCCCTGATTTCTTTTTTCGCACAAAATATCGATTTTGAGGCCGGGGTGTACAAGGCTGATTTCTTTGAGAATCGGCAGCAGCAAGACTGCATCTCCCATACCGCCGGGCCTGACCACCAAAATTTGGGAGACTTTTAGTCCTTTTGGTCGTTTTCGGTTTGAAGCGGGCATGATTTTAAGCATGAACGGGCCGCTGAGTCGGTCGATTCGTTTTATTTGCTCAATGCCTGACATTATTACCATTAATAAGTCCAGAATCGGAACGGGTTTCAGGTAGGTGGATAATAGCCAGCCTCACATGATTCGTCGTCTTTTATGTGGCGCTCTATTTCAAACATGCCAATACCCTGAAGTTCTTTTCGAAGTGGTTTGTCCGCTATTCAGTTAATATCGGAGAGAACCCAATGACGCCTTATTTCAACACTGTCAAAATAACTTCTATGGATTTCTTTAGCCGGAACAATTCATAACAAAATGAGGTGAAATCCTCTAAAATAATTTATAATTAAGTTGCGTATACTTGATTGTAAAAAATTTGCTGTGATTGTATGTAACACGAACTACATTGAATTCACAATATGTAAACGTCGTAAAATTCAGGCAAATTTTTAGAGTTAAGAAATTACTTCTTATGTAGGGGGCGCATTCCCATTTTCCCGGTTTGAAAAAAGCCTATCTTTGAGAACAAAAAACGTGATAGTTTCTGTTCGCTGAGACGACTATAAAAATGGACTGTGCTGATGAAAAAAGCTGAAGATTGCAATACTGTTGAGGAAGTCTATGCTTGCCTGAAAGAACTGGAAGACGATCCGAGGTTGGTTCGCAATGCTCAAGAATTGGAGCAGGTAGAACGTGAAATACTTGGGTATACGAATCGACTGAGTGCCTTGCTTTTAAAAAAAGCATCCAGGGCTCATTAAATTCCTATGATCAGGTCGATCAAGAAAAAGAATTGATGTCCAGCTGGCCGGGCCGGATGAAAAGCGAAGGGCTTGAGACCGTTTCGATTCAGTGTTGTACAGGTAGTTCTGTTGATGTTCGTGTTCGATATTATCGGCGATCCTGTGACCGTCGAAATCGAAAAAGATATAAAGGTGCCTACGCCGGTTTAATCCTTCTTGGAATCCATGATCGCTGCTCACCAGCTTTGGCTTCTATGGTGAGTGCCTGGTCGGCCTTATTGAGTTCTTTTGAAGAAGTCCGTCAAGTGCTTTGTGATCATGGTATGGTGTTGGATATAAAGGTTATCCGTAAACTCACCTATCGTTACGCAGAACGGGCCCGAGCCGAGCAACAAGCGGGGCGAATCCCACTAAATGAGAGAGATTCACTTGAAGGGCGACGGGTGGTTATAAGCACCGATGGTGGACGCACACGGTTAAGAGAGAAGAAAAGAGGTCCCAAAACCCCAAAAAATAGAACCCGATTTCGTGGGGCGTGGCGAGAACCCAAACTTTTGATTATTTATGTGGTGGATGCCCAGGGAAAACAAGAAAAAAGCTTCTCACCATTTATTGATGGCAGTTTCAGCGGTCCGGATGGCATATTCCTCCTGTTAAAGGGGTATTTGAACGCCCTTCATATCCAGAAGTCCGATAAAATACTGTTTGTTGCAGATGGAGCACATTGGATTTGGAACCGGATCCCCGGACTGATCAAAGCATTGGGTTTGGCTCCTCAGCGAGTATATGAACTTCTTGATTTTTACCATGCCGTGGAGCATTTGGGTAAAGTATCAGCCCTAAAGAAGACCTGGTCATCCAAGGAGCGCAAACGCTGGGTGTCAAAACAGCGGGGCTTCCTGCTGAAAGGAAAAGCCGCTGACGTAGTACAGGCCGTCCAGACACTTTGTCGAGGCAGAAACAGTAAGGCTATTAAGACGGAACGGGATTATTTTGTGCGCAATGAAAGACGGCTTGATTTCCCAACTGTAAAAGCGTTGAATTTACCTATTGGCAGCGGTGCTATTGAAAGTTCAATTCGTAGGGTGGTGAATTTACGTCTGAAAGGTCCATGCACTTTTTGGTATCGGGAAAATGCAGAAAAAATGATTATGCTACGATCATACTTTAAAGCAGGGCGTTGGGATTGTTTGAAACTCATGGCAACCACGCACAATCCAATGCCGGCGGCATGACCGGGAAAATGGGAATGCGCCCTATGTAGGTGTTCTGTTTTTGAAACATGCAGATTAAGTGATCGGCTTGAAAAACGCATATCGATCAATGATTCTCGTCGTAAAGGCAAAATTGATCATATAGTAGTCCGCGATATTAGTAGTCCGCGATATATTTTGGTAAAGGATTTATGAATGCGTGTTTAAATAAAGTCAAAATAATGAAATTTAGTTAATTATCTTTATTTCAATTATTGGTTGATGCTCCGGCGAATCAAGTGGGAGTCAGACTCCACCAGGGTCGATGTATAAAAAGATAGTCTGATTATTGATGATGGCATATTTTTTGATCAATATAAATCTTAATCTCTATAACGTGTTAATATTTTAGCTGTTTAGGGTTTAGACATAGAGCTTTTTATTATTTAGTTAAATTAATTATGATGGAAATTTTTATATGTTTACTTTGGCTCTCACCCTGACCGGATATAAGATTGCTTTAGCCGTTTTCTTTTTGTATTATAAGAATAAAGAAGTTGAACTGCTAATAATATCATCGCTGACATGAATTCTACCAGGGCTATACAGCGGTCCAAAAGTCTCCATACCTTGGCGGGTGCAATATGCATGACATATTAAGATTTTAAAGAAACAAGCATCGCAGTTAAATTTTTATTTAATTTGAGTAAGTCCATGAATAATAAAAAAATATTAGGGACGGCCACAGGGTTTACACTTCTGGAAATCATTACTGTATTGGGCATTTTGTCGATCCTCATGGCTGTTGCAATTCCGAACGTTTTATCTTGGCTGTCGAATTATCGATTAAAAGCAGCGGCAAGCGATCTTTATTCCAATATGCAGAAAGCCAAGTCCGAAGCGCTTAAACGCAATTGCGATATAGGTATTACCTTTGTTACGGTAGCTTTTCCGGCCCAAGGAGGTGGGTATACGGTCTTTCTTGATGATGGAGCCGGAACAAATGCTGGTAATGCAATACAAGACGCAGGCGAATCGACGTTATTCACAGTTTTAATGCCCTCTGGTTGCACACTTGAAAAAGCCAGTTTTAACGGTACAAGTACGGGTTATAATTCTCGTGGTTTCCCACTTAATAATAAGGTGGGGTCTGCAATATTAAGAAATAATAATTCCCTTTGGTATAAAATGTCTTTATCCAATTCAGGATATTCAAAAATACTAAAAAGTAATGATGGAACAAATTGGAACTGACATGATCTACCCAGAGATTGAGCCAAGAGCGGCCAGGGGATTGCCGGGGTGGCGGGCATCCCAGGCTCCGCCTATAATGAAAGTTAAAAATTTATTTAAATTACAAATAGTTTCTTAAAATTAAGGTGGAGATGAAAAAAAATATATCGCTATGCAGAGGAAATGCCGGGTTTACCCTGATTGAAATACTCATCGCCCTTGCCATTTCCAGCATCTTTATGGGAGGGGTTTATATACAGTTCGTATCCCAACAGGGTAGTTATCTGGCCCAGGATCAGGTGGTGGAAATGCAGCAAAATCTGCGTGCTGGAATCAGTTATCTGGCCCAGGAGCTCAGAATGGCAGGGTACGACCCTTATAGTTCAGGTGCTGCAGGTATTGAGACAGCAGAGGCGACCCGTGTTGTTTTTACCTATGTGGCCGATGACGACGGGTTGGATAATGACGATGCCGATGGAGATGGCGATTCCTCTACCGGCGTTGACGAAACGGGTGAATTACAAACCACGGCCTTTGATTTATATGATGCCTATGGCGATGGTGACAATGATATTGGCAGACAAGTCCGTGGGGTTAAAACTGCCATCGCAGAGAATATTGAAAATCTGGAATTCCGCTATCTTGATTCAGATGGCGTTGATACGACTGATATAGATGACATAAAAACAGTGCAAATTTCTCTTTTAGCCCGTGTGGGAAAGTCCGATCGTGATTTTGATAATAATAAAACCTATACATCTGCATCCGGTGCTGTCTGGGGACCCTACAATGATGGCTTCAGACGCCGCTTCCAGATTATAACCATCTATCTTAGAAATACGGAGATTTGACCTGTGAATGAGCAGCAAAGGTATAATGATGCCGGGTTTACCCTTATCGAAGTACTTATTGCGTTGATGGTTTTCAGTATCGGTATTCTCAGCATTGGAATGATGCAGTTAAGGGCCATCGGGGGCAACAATTTTGCCAATCAGTTGACTGAAGCCACTGTGTTCGGCAGTGATCAGATTGAACAAATGTTGTCCTGGGATTATGACGACGATAGGCTCAAATCAACTAACAACAATGCATATACCCTGCCCGATGGTAGTAATCTTACTGCAGATGGTCATCAGGCCGATAGTGATAATTTTTGTCAGGCATATTGGCAGATCACTGATGATACCCCGGTCACGGATAGTAAAACAATTGATGTTACTGTGTACTGGAGCCGAAAAGGTGAGCTGAAAAGTTTTAGCCTTTCGGCTGTCAAAGCGAAATAACGTGAGCTTTTTTCAAGATAAATATAAAAGTCGAGGACGATTATGATGCCGCTTAATCGTGTGAATAACCAGCAAGGTTTTGTTTTGATATCTGTAATGCTTTTTTTGATCTTGCTGACTGTCATCGGTCTTGCGGCGCTGAATACAACCGACGTGGAATTGCAGATAACCGGGAATGACAGGGTTTACAAAACGGATTTTTATAACCAGGAGATGAGCCTGGCTGTGGGAAGGCTTGATTACAGAACCTGGTTGACGACGGCCTATCTGACATCGGATGAAGATGCCGCCTATTTCCCTAAGCCGGGAGGGACGGATGCTAATGGTAACGGTATTACTGATGACAGTGAAATCGTCAAGGATGGTCAGGTCGTTGGCAGTTACAGGGTTCGAAACAATGAGTCAAGCGGTACCGATATCACTGGTTGGGAAGATTTAGCCGACTTCGGAAGTGCTGCCGACCATCCGGCCAACCAGATACCTGTTCTGGATCATCGTAGCAAACCACCTCCGGGAAGCGGTTACGACCCCAAAAACTTTGAAATCCGACGTTTTACCATTACCGCCTATTCTGTTGACGATGACCGCAAGGTGATTTTGCAGGAAGGTGTGTATAAGGTGTTTAACAAATATGAATAGGCTTTGCCCCTAAACGTCATCAGCCAGTATCTGGCTAACCGACTTTTTATGTGCATAGGTCGACCAATAACACATCCTTTAACGGATTCAGGCCGGTCAGGAGGAAAATTATGAAACACCAATTGTTATGTCTATTGTGTCTAATCGTATGGGCATCGTGTGCCTTTGCCGAAGATGTCGATATTTACGGTGTATCGGAGATTGACCTTAAACCAAATGTGCTCATTATTCTGGATAATTCCGGAAGTATGGCGACAGAAGATGTGGCCAGTAACCAGAGTAATGATTATGATCCTAGTACCACCTATTCTGGTTCGTACGGCACCTCTAAGGTTTATTACAACGATAAAGGCTCATGGAAATACTATTTTGACAACATCAACTCAAGTGATTGGGGATGCACCACAGCTCAAACGGTCCTTCTGAGTGAAGGATACTGGACCGGTAAACTGAATAAAGGGAAAAAAAGCAATATCGTAACTTGTTCTAACAAAGGTTCTCTTAGAGATTACGCCCTGGGCAACTTTCTCAATTTTTCAGGGGGAGGCGCAGACCGCACGCGTATGGAAGTGGCCAAAGAAGTCGTTGCCAATCTGATTTATGACAACTACGATAATGTCTCCTTCGGGCTGATGGCGTTTAATGAAGATAGTGCTTACCCCTACTATACCTATAACGGCTACAGTGACTCTTATGGCAACGGCGGCTATATTGTTGCCGAATGCGGGGCATCCTTGAATACCCTGATCGGCAATTATAATCCGGACACCGATGCCATGGCAGATTCGCCTCAATCCGATTATGGGGCCGTTGGTCTGTTGGAGTCAAAGACGAACACCCCCCTTGCCGAAACCCTGGGTGAAGCCGGGCTCTATTTTGCCGGGAAACATAGTTGGTTCAATTCCACAAAAGACGGTTACCCACTGGGCCACTACAGCTCTTCCTGTACGGATAGCAATTTATCCTGCCAGAGTTACAGTAATGCCAGTCCCATTGAGTATCGCTGCCAGAAAAATTATATCGTTTTGGTCACCGATGGTGCCCCTACTCAGGATGACGACAAGTTCCCTAACTTTAACTACATCCTTAATGAAAAGCTGACAGAAAGCGCTACCGACGGCAACAGCAGTTATTTGGATGATATTGCGGATTTCCTTAGCCACAACGATGTCCGGTCGGATCTTGGAGATACGGGCGACTTTGAGGATCAAACCATTACCACCTATACCATTGGTTTTACAACGCAGCTGGCTCTGCTTGAAACAACAGCTGAACGCGGCGGTGGTGAATACTATCAGGCGACTAATGCGGCAGAACTTGGCGTGGCCTTGACCAGCATTATCAAAGCCATTTCGGAACAGAATGAAGTCTTTACTGCCGCGGCAGTTCCGGTCAGCCGCGCAAATAAAGCCTATGCCGGCAACTACGTCTATTACGGTTTGTTCCAGCCAACCAACAGTGGTAACTGGTACGGCAACCTGAAAAAATACGGTATAACCGATGACGGGGAAATTCAGGACAAGAACGGTAATCCAATCGAGAGCGGCGGAACGGTTGCCAATAACGCCGTCTCATACTGGAGTAATACCGCAGATGGGCCATCGGTGACCAAGGGCGGTGCCGGTGAAATTTTGAAAGATCGGGAGACGGATCGGAATGTCTACACCTATACCGAAACAACTGATGGTGATGGCACCTTGATCACGACCTTAACAAAGACAGAAAATCTGTTTGTCTCCACCAATAGCACTCTGACGGACGGCTCTTATACCGGCTTGGACACCAATGTTATTGATGCGGTGCGTACCGGGGTGGCGGAAGATTGGCCATTGGGAAGTTTGCTCCACTCCCAACCACTGGTCGTGCATTATGATACAAATAACGATGGTACTGAAGATCATTCCATGGTCTATGCCGGTGCCAATGATGGCATGCTGCACTGTTTTGATGACGACGACGGTGAAGAGTTGTGGGGTTTTATCCCCCAAGACCTCCTGGATTACCTGAGTTCGCTGGAATCGCCAACCCGCCTGGAATATTTCGTTGACGGGACACCGGTATATTACCACTATGATCATGATGACAACACCGGTACCGCGGACAAGAAACTTTTGATCTTTGGTGAACGGCGCGGCGGCTATAGCTACACGGCCCTGGATATCAGCAGCTACACCGCGCCGGCATTTCAATACAGCATTGATCGCGATATTCTGGGGTCGGGTCAGGAACAGCTCGGGCAGTCCTGGGCGGCTCCCCAGACTCTTGAAATGTATTACTATGACAATAAGGGCACTTCAATAGACACCGATGATGACACCTATACCAAGGATGTTTTTCTTATGGCAGGCGGCTATGATACCAATCAGGATGCACTCCCCACAGACGCAACCCCACCGAATGCAAGCGACGATGTTGGGCGGGTAGTCTATGCTGTCGATGCGCAGACCGGCACCCTGTTCAACAATTTTTTGTTCAGTCATGATAACTACAGCGCCATGACTCATTCCATTATCGCGGTTTCGGGGTTTGAAAATCCCAAAAGCACTACCACTACCAGGGTCTACGCCGGGGACATGAACGGTAATCTATTCGCCTTTCGGGATGATATCTTCCACCGGAATATCTCCAGTGGTCTGGCCTCTAATTTTGGTGGCCTCTACGACGGCCAGGAAGACGGCTCCTGGGGCCAAAAATTAAAACTGTACTCTGTCGCGGGACGAAAGATCTGGTATGCTCCCAACATTGTCAATGATTATTTCCTTGTGGATTTTACCTATCCGGCCGGAGAACTTAATGAAACCCAAGATGTTGTCGTTTCCAAAAAACGCGTTGGGGATTATGTCTTTTTCGGGACGGGAGATCGGGCACATCCCGAACGAAAAGATTTGCTTAACGGATTTTATGCCATCAAAAACAACTGGCAATGGTCCGGTGAATCGCCCACAATTGTCGAAGCTTACATCGACACCAATACCGGAAAGGTCAGGGCAAAGAGTGACAATGCTGTTATTGTCGATTGGGATGACGCCACAGATGATACAGAACTGTATATCCTTGATGTGACCGAGGATCTTATCCAAAATGATGAGACAGATACGGATGTCAGCCAAAAAATTACTGGTTATGTAAAAAATGCGATCCACCATAAAAACAACCGAGGTTGGTTTATTTATTTTGAAGAGGAAAACGGCAGTCAGGTGGGTGAAAAGGTGGCCTCCTCACCGTTGATCTATGACGGTGTAATCTATTTTTCAACCTATGTTCCAGATGATGATGATGAGGAAGAGGATGTCAGTGAAGATCCATGCGCTGTTTCCGGGGCCGGAGGTAATGGCTATCTTTATGCTCTCGGTTATGAGTACGGGGAGGCTGCCGCTAATTTTGATACCGAGAATGATGAGGAAGGTGACGATGAAGAAGAAGTCTTGAGGCGATCGGATCGTCGTAAGAAATTAAAAAGTAAGGGGATTCCACCCCAGCCGGTTCTTGTTATTCATGAAGGGAAACCAACAATTATTACCGGCTTTGAAACAACCGATCCAGTAACCCCGGTAGGCCTGGAAAGAACATTTTGGCGTCAACTTAACAACTAACAATCATGGGGTGACGCTTAATTCATGATAAAATTTGTAATCGGTAACAATTTAATATGAGGTCTTTTATGAATACCAGCTTCCTGAAGGTTTTTTTGTTGAAAAGAACAATTCCTTTGATTGTGTTTTCCTTGGTTATTTTTAACGGAATGTGTGGCATGGGTATAGCTGCCGAAGATGAATCTGTTCCTATTAAATTTAAAGCCAAAGTGATGGCCATTGATTTGATTAATAACATAGTGGTCATCGCTGAACAAAAGTTTAAACTTGTATCTCATCGGGATAAACACGGAAAAAAAGTTTGGGATACGCGTTTCTTAGATAAAGAAGGGAATCAAATTTCCCCGGATCAGATCGAGAAAAGAGACCGAGTCTTGGTGCATGGAAAGAATGATAGCGGAACGATTATTGCTGAAGAAGTAATTCTACTTGAATGAGAATCCGCCTTCCAGTAATGGCTTGAATTGGAATGCTTATTTACTGTGAATGCTACCCATTGACAAAAAAATTAGTTTTAAAGTTAACCCATTGACAGAACCTTTTGAATTAAGTATTTGACAATATAGTTGATCACGGGGGTGCTTTCGTAAAAGCTGAGAGAAGTTGGCTCAAGACTTCAACCCTTGGAACCTGATCCGGTTAGTACCGGCGTAGGGAAAGTGATTGAAGCTTGGCATTTTGCCATACCTCATATCCCCGGTCCTTCCGTTTCAGTTTCCTTTCCAAAAAAAATAGATGCAAAACAGGAGATGTATACATGTCACAGTCATATACGACTCAGATGGATGCAGCCAGGAAAGGTATTCTTACCCCTCAGATGGAGCAGGTGCTCGCCAATGAATCCATTTCAAAAGAAGAACTAATGGAAGGACTTGCCCAGGGTCGCATTGCCATCCCTGCCAATAGACATCATTTAAATCTGAAAGCGGCAGGCGTGGGAAAAGGGCTTAAAACTAAAATTAACGTCAATTTAGGCGTATCCAAGGATGTCTGCTGTTTTGATTCGGAAATAAATAAAGCGCAGTTGGCCGTCGATTATCAGGCTGATGCCGTCATGGACCTGAGTGTATCCGGCGAGACTGAAAAATTTCGGAAACGGCTGGTTGAGCAAATTCCTGTAATGATTGGTACAGTGCCTATTTATGATACCTTAACCCGTACCGGGAAGCCCACAGAGGAGATTACCCTGGACGAGTGGTTTGAAACCGTCGAGATCCATGCCGCCAACGGGATTGATTTTATTACCATCCATGCCGGACTCAATCGGAAATGTGCCCAAAGCGTTAAAACCAATCGTCGGCTGTGCGGCATTGTCAGCCGTGGCGGATCGATCCTGTTTGAATGGATGGAAAAAACCGGCAATGAAAATCCTTTTTATGAACACTTTGACCGGCTCTTGGATATCTGTCAGGCCCATGATGTCTGCATCAGCCTGGGGGATGGGCTTAGGCCAGGTGCCATCAAGGACTCAACCGACGCTCCCCAGATCCAGGAACTGATCACTCTGGGAGAACTGACCAAGCGTGCCTGGGAGAAAAATGTTCAGGTCATGATTGAGGGACCCGGTCACGTGCCCCTTCATGAGGTGGAAATGAACATGAAACTGCAAAAAAAGCTGTGCCACAATGCGCCGTTTTATGTGCTGGGTCCCCTGGTTACCGATATCGCCCCCGGCTATGACCATATTACATCAGCCATCGGCGGTGCCCTTGCCGCCATGCATGGGGCTGACTTTTTGTGCTATGTTACCCCGGCTGAACATCTGCGGCTGCCGACTGTAGATGATGTTAAAGAAGGGATCATGGCGTCCCGGATCGCTGCCCATGCCGGAGATCTGGCCAAGGGGCTTAAGGGGGCCGAAAATATAGACCATAAAATGAGCAAGGCCCGGGGGGAACTGGACTGGGAAGGGCAGTTTGATTGTGCCCTGGATCCGGAAAAGGCCAGGGCCTACCGCAAGTCCTCCGAGCCTGATGAAAAAGAGGTTTGCACCATGTGCGGTGATTTTTGCGCTGTGAAACGTACTGCAAATTTGCTTAAATAACGGTGCCCTTTCGGATGACCAATTGACTCAATAATCTTAGTTTCATCCGTCAGTGCCAACATTAACCACAGCGTTGCACTGAAATAATAAAATCCACTATATGGTTTGATTTTAAACCGTATAGTGGATTTTGCATTTTTCACACCTCCATGACATTGAATTGACATTTAAGGGGATTAGTTTTAGAAGAAATAGCATTTGGGGTAACCAATAATTTGGAGAAAATTAAATTGAACACGCGTCATTATCTGCCATCCGTCTTTTCCATCTGTCTAATTTTTACAGCTGTTGTTTTTATTTCAGGGTGCGGCCTTTACCAGGACCCCTCTGCTCCGGAACAGACCCAATCTCCCCAGATGGAGGTTGGAAATAAACCCCTTGCCGTTTATCATGATTTTGAAGATGTGCTGGTGCCTGATGAATTGAGTGTGATAAGAGACCGTTCTGTTGTGGTCTCAACACCTGGTTTCAGATCCGGCATCCTTACCTTTAAAGGCCGGGTGGACTCCAACTCCCTGTATAATTTTTTTTCCACTAATATGGAAAAGGACAACTGGGGTGTGGTTTCCAGGATTAAAGGCCCGGAAAACACTATTATGGTGTTTCAAAAGGCCACTCGATGTGCTGTGATTTCAATCCGTGAAGCACAGATTTATACCTATGTTGAAATCGGTGTTGCCCCGACACTGGGAGGCGCATCCGGGCACAGCGGATCCGGTGCGCGCGGCGTATCTGAAATGCCCATAAATGACGGGACCTTTTGATGTCATTGCATGGTAAACACATTTTTTTAGGTGTGACCGGCGGCATTGCCGCATATAAATGTGTCGAACTGCTTCGGCTTTTCAAAAAGGCCGGGGCCGATGTCGTCGTGGGCATGACTCAGGCGGCCGCCCGTTTTGTCGGACCTGCCACTTTTGAGGTGCTCTCGGAAAACCCAGTGCTGCTGGATTTGTGGGAAGGGCCCGGCTCAGGGGTTTCTCACATTGAAGTGGCGTCCAAGTCGGATCTTGCGGTCATCGCACCTGCCACGGCCAACTGCATCGGCAAACTGGCCCACGGCATTGCCGACGATGCGTTAACCACCACGATGCTGGCCATGACCTGCCCTGTTTTGATTTGTCCGTCCATGAACACGGATATGTACCAGAATATGAGGGTGCAGAAAAATCTGGATCTGCTGGAGGAAACAGGCATCCACATCCTGGACCCGGATTCAGGGGTGCTCGCCTGTAAAACCACAGGTGCCGGACGCCTGCCGGAACCCTGGTTTATTTTTGACCGGGCCTGTGCCTTTTTTTATAAAAATGATCTTAAAGGAAAAACCGTTTTGGTTTCTGCCGGTCCCACGGTGGAGCCCATTGACCCCGTGCGCTTTATCAGTAATCACTCTTCTGGGAAAATGGGTTATGCCATTGCCGGGGCCGCTGAAAAAAGAGGGGCCAAGGTTATCCTTGTCTCCGGCCCCGTCAGCCTTGATCCGCCTGTCGGTGTAACCTATGTGCCTGTGGGATCCTGTGAAGAGATGTACAATGCCATGTTCGAGCACCTGGATCAGGCCGATATCATTATTAAAGTCGCGGCTGTGGGGGATTTTAAGCCTGTGTCGGTTCAGGGCCATAAAATCAAAAAAACCGGGGATCAGGATCATATGACCCTTGAATTGATCCAGAACAAGGATATCTTAAAGGCCATTGGGCTCAAAAAGAGAAAAGACCAGTATCTGGTGGGCTTTGCGGCAGAGACCCGGGACCTTGAAACCTATGCCCTGGGCAAGATGGAGAAAAAACAGCTGGACATGATCGCAGCCAATATTGTGGGAAAAAGCGGTTCCGGCTTCCAGGCGGACACCAATAAAGTCAAACTGTTCACCCGGGACGGACAGGTTACGGACCTGCCTTTGATGCCAAAAGAAGAGGTTGCCCACGCCATTCTGGATGCTGTGGTCAAGGCGGTTTCTTAGCGTCATGGATGATTTTAACGGTAATACTTCCCAAAATTCAGACTGTGGCCACGGGGTTGTCCAGGCGCTTAATGCATTAAGCCGGTTTTTGAAATTCCAAAAAAGTTTGGGAAATCAATCCATGACCCTGGGAGCGGATGCCTTTCAACTTCTTGAAAGATGGGGGACACCGTCATGGCCGCCACCGCCCTTTGTTGCCCAGGGCCCTGAAAGTGCGCGTATTGTAATTGTGGACAGTGAAGGGACCTTTTTTGAGGGGGCGTCCGGCAGCCTTTTGGTGAAGATGCTTGGCGCCATGCATCTTGCACCGTCCGATGTATATATTTGCAATACATCGGACAATGCATCACTTACCCGCCATATAGTGGCGCACAAACCCAGTGTTGTTGTGGCATTGGGCGAAAAAGCCTGTCGGATGCTCAAGGGGACGGATGAACCCCTGGCAAAGATCCGGGGGTATTTTTTTCAATGTCACGGGGTCTCGGTCATGGTCACCCATCACCCGTCGGTGCTTGTAAAAATTCCTGGGCTGAAACGCCAGGCCTGGGAAGATCTGAAACAGGTCATGGCGTTCACAGGACTGGACGGTCATGATTCTTGATGACTATCTCATGGCCCTGGAAGCCGAAAAAGGGTATTCCGCCCATACACTCCGGGCCTATTTTACAGATATAAAAAGCTTTATCCTCTTTTATCTGGATACCTGCAACTGCACGGATGAGAACTGGCAGCAGACCTTTGAAAAAATGGTTCAACAGGTGGACAAGATGATTGTCCGCAGATATCTTGCCGCCCAGACGGCGTTGAAAAAAAGCAAAAAAACCCTTTCAAGACGCCTGTCCGCTTTAAACTCTTTTTTTGATTACCTGGTGAGATCCGGTCTGATCTCCTTGAATCCTGCAGATACCATCCCGTTTCCAAAACTTGAGAAGACCCTTCCCAAGGCCATGAGTATTGATGATATTTTCAGGCTCCTGGACACCATGAAATGTGATACCTGGATGGAAAAACGAAATCTTGCCATGTTTGAGACCTTTTATTCCACAGGCATGCGCATCGGCGAGCTTCATATGCTCAATATCCAGGATATTGATTTTGATGCCGGGTTGATCCGGGTGCTGGGCAAGGGGAATAAGGAACGGGTCATGCCCGTGGGCAAGCGCGCCCTGGATGCGGTTCAAACCTACCGGGCTGATCTTAAAGAAAATTTTTCTGCGGTGTTTTTAAATAAAAATTTTGCCCGGCTTGGCAGGCGCTCCATTCGGCGCATTCTTGATAAAGTCGTCATGGAGTGCGGTTTAGGCTTAAAAATATCCCCCCACACCCTGCGGCATACCTTTGCCACCCATATGCTGGACTGCGGTGCAGATCTTCGGGGAATTCAGGAAATTCTCGGCCATGCCAGCCTCTCCACCACCCAGGTGTATACCCATGTGAGCATGGATCGCCTGATGGCGGTGTACGACAAAGCTCATCCCCGACGCTAAACAGTTTATAAAATTATAAAACCAGACTATTCGCTTTATGTTTACGGCGAACAGAATCAGGAGAAATGGATATTATATGGATAATGAACAATTTCACGGGACCACAATTCTTGCCATCAGAACCAGAGACATGGTAGTGGTTGCAGGTGACGGACAGGTGACATTAGGCAATATCGTAACCAAACATAAAGCCCGCAAGGTTCGACGCATTTACAACAATCGGATTATTACCGGATTTGCAGGGGCCACGGCCGATGCGTTGACCCTGGCTGAAAAACTTGAGGAAAAGCTGGATCAGTTCAGTGGCAGTCTGACCCGGGCGTGTGTGGAACTTGCCCGGGAGTGGCGTACGGATAAATATCTTCGCCGCCTTGAGGCCATGATGATTGCGGCCGATAAAGAAAACCTGTATCTTCTATCGGGTAACGGGGATGTGATTGAACCGGATGAAGGTGTTATCAGTATCGGGTCCGGCAGCACCGCAGCCCAGGCGGCAGCGACCGCTTTGATTGAAAATACGGATCTTGACCCGGTGCAGATTGTGGAAAAGGCCATGAAAATTGCCGGTGATATCTGTATATATACCAATCACCATGTGACAATAGAAACGATTGGAAATAATTGAATGAAGGATCTTAAACCTCACCAAATTGTAACGGAACTGGATAAGTACATTATCGGCCAGAATGACGCCAAAAAATCAGTGGCAGTGGCGTTGAGAAACCGATGGCGGCGACGGCAGCTGGAGCCGGATCTCCAGGACGAGATTGCACCTAAAAATATTATCCTCATCGGCCCGACCGGGGTGGGTAAAACCGAGATCGCACGCCGCCTTGCCAATTTGACGGATTCCCCCTTTTATAAGGTTGAAGCATCCAAATTTACCGAGGTGGGATATGTGGGCCGGGATGTGGAGTCCATGATCCGGGATTTGGTGGAACTTACCGTTAACATGCTCAAAGGCCGTCAGCAAGAGGCGGTTCAAGAAAAGGCATTTAAAATCGCCCGGGAACGGGTGCTGGATCTTTTATTGCCTTCCCAGAAAAGCAACCCGGCGTTTGAATTTGATACCGGTGGAGAGGCACCGCAAAACTCTGATGAGAAGTCTTCGGAACACACCCGGAAAAAGCTTGGCAAAATGCTTGATGAGGGCAAGCTTGACGACCGTAAAATTGACGTTGATGTCCAGGAGAAAAATATGCCCATAGTAGAGATTTTCTCCAATGCCGGAATGGAGGAGATGGGCATCAATATGAAGGATATGCTCGGCAATTTCATGCCCAAAAACACCAAAAGCCGCAATGTAAAGGTTAAAGAGGCCCTGGCGCTGTTTGCCCAGGAGGAGGCGGCCCATCTGGTGGACATGGAAGAGGTGAAAAACGAGGCCATCGTCATGGTGGAGCAGTCCGGCATTATTTTCATCGATGAGATTGATAAGATTGCGGGCAAAGACAAGAGCCATGGACCCGAAGTATCCAAAGAAGGGGTGCAAAGGGATTTGCTGCCCATCGTGGAAGGCAGTTCGGTGCCCACCAAATACGGTACCGTGAAAACAGATCATATTCTGTTTATCGCCTCGGGGGCTTTTCATGTGTCCAAGCCTTCGGATCTTATCCCGGAGCTGCAGGGTCGGTTTCCCATCCGGGTGGAACTCTCCTCTTTGGGGGCGTCTGAGTTTGCCCGTATTCTCACCGAGCCTAAAAATGCTCTAGTGCTGCAGTATATTGCGTTGCTGCGCACCGAAGGGGTTCACTTAAGCTTTACCCAGGAGGCAGTGGATAAAATTGCCCGGATTGCGGTTGAGGTAAATGCTTCCATGGAAAATATCGGTGCAAGGCGGCTGCATACGCTCATGGAGCGTTTGCTTGAAGAAATTTTATTCGATGCCCCGGATGTGGCTGAAACGACGATTACCATTGATGCTGAGTTTGTTGAAAAACAGTTGGCAGATATTGCCAGAAACCAGGATTTAAGCAGGTATATATTATGAAAAATACTGTTGCAGATATATTGATAGAGGCCTTGCCCTATATTCGGCAATTTTCCGGAAAAACCGTGGTGATCAAATATGGCGGACACGCCATGGTGGATGAAGAGCTGAAAACTAATTTCTCCAAGGATATCTGTCTGCTCAAGACCATTGGGGTTAATCCGGTGGTGGTTCATGGCGGCGGTCCCCAGATCAATGAGGTTCTTAAAACCATGGGGATCACCTCTACGTTTATTAAGGGGATGCGCTACACGGACAATGCCACCATGGATGTGGTGGAGATGGTTCTAGGCGGTAAGGTGAACAAGGATGTGGTCTCCCGAATTAATCTCGAAGGCGGGAGGGCCGTGGGTCTTTCGGGCAAGGATGCCGGGCTGATTTTAGCCGAAAAAATGACCATTTACCACCAGGAAGATGCGAGTAAACCGCCTGAGATTATTGATCCGGGAATGGTGGGGGATGTCTCCCAAGTGAACCCTGAAATTATTCATACGCTGACCGGTCAGGGCTTTATCCCCATTATTGCGCCGGTGGGCGTGGGCAGCAAAGGCGAAACCTATAATATCAATGCCGATGTGGTGGCGGCGAGAATTGCCAGTGCCCTGAACGCCGAACGTCTTATCCTTGTCACGGATGTGGACGGGGTACTGGACAGTGACAAAAATCTTATCTCATCGGTGAACGAATCCCAGGCCCGGGAGATGATCCAGGACAACCGGATTTCAGGGGGCATGATTCCAAAGGTGGAATGCGGACTTTCCGCCTTGAATGCCGGCGTTAAAAAGGCCCATATCATTAACGGGAAAATCGCCCATGCGGTGCTGCTGGAGCTGTTTACGGACTCCGGCATCGGTACCCAGTTGTTTGCGGGCGATATTTAAACATAAGGAAATATAAAAATGAGCATTGAACTTACCCGGGATCACGTGTTTCAAACCTATGCCCGGCAGGGTCGGCCCTTTGTCAAAGGCGAGGGCGCTAAACTGTATGACGATCAGGACAATGAATATATCGATTTTCTGGCCGGTATAGCCGTTTGCAATTTGGGACATTGTCATCCGGAGATCACCGCAGCCATTGCAGCCCAGGCAGGAACCCTGGTGCATGTCTCCAATCTGTTCTATACGATGCCCCAGGCTGAACTTGCAAAAAGTTTGACGGAAAAATCCTTTGCGGACCGCGTGTTTTTTGCCAATTCAGGGGCAGAGGCCAATGAAGGGGCCATCAAACTTGCCCGGCGGTTTTTCCAGGCAAAGGGCCAGACCGACAGATTCAAGATCATCACCATGAAGCAAAGTTTCCACGGGCGGACCATGGCCACCTTGTCCGCCACAGGCCAGGATAAAATCAAAAAGGGGTTTTATCCCCTGCTTGAGGGATTTGCCCATGTGCCCTTCAATGATATTGAGGCACTGAAATCCGCCTTGGATGATACGGTGTGCGCGGTGATGATGGAGCCTGTGCAGGGGGAGGGCGGGGTGATTCCTGCTGATCCCGAATATCTTAAAGCCGTAAGACAGCTTTGTACGGATACCGGCACCCTGCTGATTTTTGATGAAATTCAGACCGGCATGGGGCGTTGCGGCACATTATTCGCCCATCAATCCTATGGTGTAACACCTGACATCATGACCCTTGCCAAAGCCCTTGCCAATGGGGTGCCCATCGGTGCCCTGCTTGCCACTGAAGCGGCCGCATCGGGCTTTGAAGTGGGAAGTCACGGGTCAACCTTTGGCGGTACCCCCCTTGCCACGGCGGCAGCCCTTGAAGTGGTGCGATTGATATCTGAAGAGGGCTTTCTGGCATCGGTGTGCGAAAAAAGCGCTTATTTTTTGAAACAGCTGAATGCGTTAAAAGAAAAGCATAAAAAAGTGGTGGATGTCAGGGGCAAAGGCCTGCTTATCGGTATGGAACTTGATGTATCAAAAGGGAAAACCGCCTCGGAGTATCTGTCCGAGTGTTTCAAAAAAGGCTTTATTATTAATGCAATTCAAGATAAAATTCTTAGATTTGCACCGCCCCTTATTATAGGAACCGCCGAAATTGATAAGCTGGTTGCCGTATTGGACAACCTGCTTGCAGGAGAAGATTAGTGAAGAAGGATTTATTGTGTTTATTAGACCTTGAACCCCAGGATTTTACGGCCCTGTTTGAAAGGGCCTTAAGCTTGAAGGCGCGTCATAAAAAAGGTATTTATGATGCCATTTTGGCCGGTAAAACCCTGGGCCTTATTTTTGATAAGAAATCCACCCGGACCCGTATTGCATTTGAAACGGCCATGATTCAGCTGGGCGGACACTCCATTTATATGAGCACCCAGGATACCCAGATATCCAGAAATGAACCGGCAAAGGATACGGCAAGGGTTTTGTCCCGGTACATTGACTGCCTGGCCATGAGGACTTTTGATCACGAGTTGGTGGAAGAGTTTGCCCAAACCTCTACGATCCCGGTGATCAACGCCCTGACAGACGCCTTTCATCCATGCCAGATTTTAAGCGATATCATGACCGTTATCGAACATAAAGACGGGTATGAAAATGTCAAAATCGCCTGGGTCGGCGATGGTAACAACGTGGCCAATTCATGGGTCAATGCCGCGGCTGTGCTCGGGTTGGACCTGATTGTGGCCTGTCCGGACGATCACCATATCAAACCTGAGATCATTGAAGCCGCCGGGGCGGATACCAAGAAAAACATTGTGTTCACCAATGATCCCAAAGAGGCGGTTAAGGGTGCCGATGTTGTGTATACCGATGTGTGGGCCAGCATGGGCGAAGAGGACCAGCTTGAAGGCCGGCTCAAGGCGTTTGAGGGATTCCAGGTTAATGAGGAGTTGCTCAAAGGGGCTAAAGACGACTGTTTGGTGCTCCACTGTCTGCCTGCCCACAGGGGTGAAGAGATTTCCGAAGCTGTCCTTGAAGCGGAAAATGCGGCGTTCTGGGATCAGGCGGAGAATAAGCGGCATATGCATAAGGCCATACTGGAACGCTTGATTATAGGCTAATGTTTGAACGCAAAGTCACCCACCTGCGGCGTTGCAGAAAAATTTAAAATCCTCACAACCGAGAGGTTGCTCCGGGTCCAAATTTTTCTGCGCCTTGCATCTGGGCAACTTTTCGTCCAAACATGGGACGCTCAGGCATTGTGCTAAAGGACTTAAATTAGGAAGAAAAATAATGAGTGAAAAACTATGGGGCGGCCGGTTTGTCGAATCCACGGATAAATTAATGGAGTCGTTTAATGCCTCCATTAATGTGGATAAGCGCCTCTATGAAAGCGATATCAAAGGCAGTCAGGCCCATCTTGAAATGATGGAAAAACAGGGGATCATCTCGTCAGAAGATGCCGAAACCCTGGTCCAGGGCCTGGATGAGGTAAAGACTCGGATTGACAACAATGAAATGGAGTTCACCGACGCCCTGGAAGACATCCATATGCATGTGGAGGAAACCTTAGGTGATGTCTGTGGCGCTGTGGCCAAAAAACTTCATACCGGCAGAAGCCGTAATGACCAGGTGGCGTTGGATGTTCGCATTTATCTCAAAGAAGAGACCCTGAACCTGATCCAGATGCTTAAGGATTTTCAGACTGCCCTGGTAACTCTCGCCGATGCCAACAAAAAAACCGTGATGCCCGGATATACCCATATGCAGCGGGCCCAGCCCGTATTGTTTGCCCATCACATGCTGGCGTACTACCAGATGTTCAAGCGGGATATGGCGCGTCTGGATGATTCTTTGGAACGCCTGGACGTAATGCCCCTTGGTTCGGCGGCCCTGGCCGGCACGACTTTCCCCATTGACCGGGAATATACATGCCAGGTGCTGGGCTTTTCCCGGGTATCGGAAAATTCCATGGACGCCGTGTCCGACCGTGATTTTATCATGGAGTTCATTTCCCATGCATCCATTTGTATGATTCATCTGTCCCGGTTGTCCGAGGAACTGATTTTATGGTCTACGTCTGAATTTGCCTTTATCACCATTTCCGATGCCTTTACCACAGGCTCTTCCATTATGCCCCAAAAAAAGAATCCGGATGCATGTGAACTTGTCCGGGGTAAAACGGGGCGCGTGGTGGGTAATCTCATGGCGATCTTAACCACCATGAAATCATTGCCCATGGCTTATAATAAGGATATGCAGGAAGACAAGGAGCCCTTGTTTGATACCGTTGATACCTTGAAGGTCTGCCTTGAGGTGTATACCCGCATGTTTGGGCATATTGATATACATAAGGATCGGATGCGCGATGCCTGCATGACGGGGTTTTTAAATGCAACGGATTTTGCCGATTATCTGGTTAATAAAGGCGTTGCATTTAGAACTGCCCACGGGATTGCCGGAAAAGCAGTGAATTTTGCCCTGGGTCAGGGTAAGGAACTGGACGATTTAACCATTGAAGAGTTGCAGTCCTTTAGTGAACTTATTGAAAAGGACATCTATAATTTCATCAGCCTGGATGCCATGGTGGCACGGCGTAACTCCTATGGTGGAACCGGATTTGACAACGTATCCGCGGCCGTGGATGCGGCAAAAAAGGAGCTTGGCATTTGAACCGCAAATTTGAGCGTGTCATATTAGGTCTTTTTTTTGTTTTGATGGGTACGGGCATTTTTTTTACGGCACCGGGGTGTGGCAAAAAAGGTCCGCCCGTGCCTCCGACCAGGGTTGATAATATTCCTGCTGTCCCCACAGATTTAAAATACACGCTCAAAGATCGTGATGTGACCCTTACATGGACCTGTGCCTCTTTGCAGAATCAGGAACAGGGGCTAAAGGTGGAAGGCTTTGAAGTGTTTATGGCCACCAAGCCCCTGGATGGCTGCCAAGGGTGCCCCTTCATGTTCAAATCCCTGGGTGTGGTTTCCATGCCCAGAAAAAGTTTTGTGTATACACTTGATCAGGATCTTCATTATTATTTCAGGGTTCGGACCCTGGGTCACGGCACCATAAAAAGCAAGGTATCGGAAACCCTTTATATTGAATTGCCCTGATTCCTTATCACTGACACCTGTATATTTAAGCATCGGTGCCAATAAGGGGAATAAGATTGCCAATATCGGCCGGGCGATCAAACGCCTCGGCGAAATTGAAGGGATTTTTATAGGGGCGTTGTCAAAATTTTATAAGACAGCCCCCCAGAATTATACGGATCAGGACTGGTTTGTGAATGCAGCCATTAAGATCCATACGGCGTATTCTCCAGAACAGCTTTTAGCGATGCTGCAAACCATTGAAAAAGAGCAGGATCTGGATGGTAAACCTTTCAGATTTGGCCCGCGCAGGATTGATCTGGATATCGTTTTGTATGGTGAGAGGGTGGTGGATACAGCTACGCTAATAATTCCCCATCCCCGAATGCATGAACGTCTTTTTGTATTAAAACCCCTTTGTGACATAGATAATAATTTGGTTCATCCGGTAAGCGGTTTGACCGTGGGTGAACTATACGAACAAATTAAAACAGATGACAGCCAGGCAGTCATTGCCATGGCCAAGGAGGAGACCCGTGAAATTTTTTATTGATACAGCTAACATTGAACAGATCAAGGATGCCAATGATATGGGTATGGTGGATGGTGTGACCACCAATCCGTCCCTGATTGCCAAAGAAGATGGCGAGTTTAAAGATATTATTGCCCAGATCTGCAGCATTGTTGACGGTCCTGTTTCCGCAGAGGTAATCAGCCTGGAGTATGAGGGAATGGTGTCCGAAGCCCGGGAACTTGTGAAAATTGCCGATAACATTGCCGTAAAAATTCCCATGACCGTGGAAGGACTCAAAGCGGTTAAGACATTGTCTGCCGAAGGTATTAAAACCAACGTGACCCTGGTATTCTCAGCGCTCCAGGCCCTGATGGCGGCCAAAGCCGGCGCAACCTATGTTTCTCCTTTTGTCGGTCGTCTCGACGATCTGGCCCAGGAAGGTATGGGACTTATCGAAGAGATTGTTCAAATTTTCTCCAACTATGACTTTGACACCCAGATCATTGTTGCATCCGTCAGAAGCCAGCTTCATGTTCAGCAGTCAGCCTTGATCGGTGCAGATATTGCCACCATTCCCTATGGTGTGCTTAAGAAACTTGCCGCACATCATATGACCGATAAAGGTATTGAATCCTTCATGGCAGACTGGAACAAAAAGAACAAATAGGGCGGCAGTGCTGAAAAAATGAGGATGCTGTTAAAAATTGATTGACAAAAGTAACGCATCCCTCTATAAGTAATTCCTGTTGCTGAGCGGGAATAACTCAGTGGTAGAGTGCGACCTTGCCAAGGTCGAAGTCGCGGGTTCAAATCCCGTTTCCCGCTCCACAAGGCGGCTTAGCCAAGGGGTAAGGCGACGGCCTGCAAAGCCGTTATTCCCCGGTTCAAATCCGGGAGCCGCCTCCAACCCAGACTTTAAGGGTTCAGAAGACTTCTTTCTTCTGAGCCCTTTTTTTATTTGGGCTCTCCCTAAGCGGTGGTCTGGAAAAATATACCAGATCGCCCGTCTTAACTTCTTTCTTTAATACATTACGCTCTATTATAAATTTTTTTTTATGGAGAGTGAACTGATTTTTAAAGAAAAGTAACCGCTAAAACAAAAAAACCTCATCGGTGCCAGCCGAAGAGGTCCTTCTGTAGAAGCTTGTATCTTCTAAATTGAATACTTTCAATTTAGAAGATAACTCGAAAAAAGAGTTGTGTCAAGCGATCGGTGAAGTGTTTTGTTTTTTTGGTTCGGAAGGAGAACGTTGAATACTTTCACAATTTCGCATGGTTATGCGAATGATCTTGATTTGTGGTTTGGGAAAATCGAAAGAAAAGACGGTGGGAAAATGACGGCAGGGATCGAGAAAACTTTTAAGGCAATGGTAAGATGTGCGGTTGGTAAAAACCATACATTCGTGAATATGGGAACATTAGCCAACCGGACAAATGTCTGCCACCGAACTATTGAGAGACACATCAAAATCCTTAGAGATGCCGGGCTGATCAACGCTGTAAGAGAAGAAATTAACGGCTGGAAGCGGACCGTCTATTATTTTCTTGCCCATCCTGTAATTGTTAAATTCAGGGAATTAAGAGTTGGTAAAACAACACCTCAGCAAAAAAAGAATGAAACTGCCGAGCTTGATAAGCCGGAAGCGACTCCAGGCATTGAGCCTGAAACAAAGCAAGAATTGTCAGACGGTCGCGGCCAGGATGCCACCCAGAATTGTTATGTCCCGGATCAACAAAATGTCGGCAATTTGTCGGATTATACCTTTGATAGACTAAATATAGAGACTCCCTCTCTATCTCCCTCAGAATCAGCTATAACTCATGGCCACCAGGAGCCACCAACCTGGACAAAGTGGTAATAAGCACTTAGTGTAACGCCCCTTCTGGCAAAATATTGTAACGGACTTTGGCGACATTATCCCGCAGCCGTACCTCGCTTATGAAATGAATCAATACCCCGCCTATCCCGCATTAAGGTCTGGCTGAAAGCCAGGGGCATTGGTCCGTATTAGCGTTACAGTATTTTATCAGTCGCCAACGAAATACCCGTTACAATATTTGAATCTCGTCAACAAAGGTCCGAGATCGTATAATCGAAAGTGATCAACTGAATTTAGCCGCTAAATATCTTCCCTGCATATACGCTGATATCGAGAACGAGAGTGTGATTCTGTCAGTACCAAACGAAATCGCATTACAACGAATTGAAAAACATTACGGTCAAACACTCAAAGATAATTTTTCTTTTTTTGGCGTTAAAACCCTTGTCTTCAAAGTTTATTCGGAAAAACTCCAAAAGAAAAAAAATGAAGAGCAAACGCTGAAAGATCAAATTCAACGGCAGAGGCAAAAAGTACTGCAGGAAAGGATTCTGGCTGAAAAACAGCAGCAGGAAGCTGAATTGAATAGTTTGTCCCTTAAGAAGCAATTTGAGGTTCTTTTCAATCAATACCCCCGGAAAGTTGGAAAATGGCAAGCCTGGAAGAATTTTAAAAAATTTGTTCAGGCCGGAGAAATACCCAAAACATCAGAACTTTTAAAAATCATTGGAAAAAACAAGATGTCCCAGGATTGGCAACGAGATAATGGCCGCTGGATACCTGGGCTATCAAAGTTTTTGAAGGAAAGACGATGGTTAGATGAAATTAATACTTAGTACAGAAAATACCGGTACCGAAAGCCAGGACCAGGTTATAGAACTGGCAATCATCGACGCAGATACAGCCCAAACACTTTTTAATCAACGGTTCAAACCATCTGTTTTTATAAAAGAACAGGCTGTAGCCGTGCATGGTATTACCCTTGGTGCCCTGGCACACATTAAGACCTGGGCCGATTACCATGATCATATTCTTGAGATCATTAAACGTGCAGAGTCGATATTGACCTATAACTCTGATTTTGACTTTAGGTTAATGCGGCAAACAGCAGAGGCGTTTGATCGTGTCTGGCCGCAACTTATCCCACCATGCAGGGATTTGAGAGCAGCATATGCTGACATCGCTCAGATTGAATTCAACGAATATTACGGTACCTGGAAATGGCAAAAATTGGAAGTGGCCTGTCAGCAGCAGGGTATTGATGTGTCTGACCTCAAAACGCACAATGCGCTTGATGACTGTAGGGCAACACAACGCCTATATAAAAAATTGCAAGGTGCTTTTGACGCATATTGGAAACCTTTTGTTAAACCTAAGTCCACTAAGTACGAAGAATTTAAAGAAAATATAGAAGAAATATCACAGCTGTTCTCTCAAGGCCTATCCATAAGTCATATTCATCAAAAACTTAGTCAGGACGGTAAAATAAATTTGTCGTACACGCATTTTACCAAGTTTTTTAAAGACTATACAGAAACTTATGTGTCTTTAGCCGAGTTGCCAGCGCCCAGGCTTACGCCGAAAACCGGGCCTAAATCAACCCAAGACCGAGAAATTGAGTTCCACGCCAACAAGCATGAAATTCTTGTGCTTTTAAACAAGGGATACTCCAAGGCCCGAATTCATAGAATGCTTAAAAAGCAAGGTAAATGGAGTACCAGCTATGCCAATTTCACAGAAATCTGCCGCCAGTATAACGTCAGAAAACACCATAAACTCGATATAAATAAGGCTTTAAAATGAATTTAAAACCGACATGTAAAAGCCAATATTTGGCAGTCCACAGTGAAGCCAGGCAGTTGCTGGACCAGGGTTACACGAAAAAAACAGTTTTTGATTATTTTGTGGCTCAGGAAAAAATCACAATGTCATACAAAGCCTGGGTGAAAATAGTTGATAACTACGACCAGAAATCCCCTTTCTCTCGAAAAAAGAAGACTTCAACAGCCCGAAAAACTATAGGGCAGAGCTTGGATTTAAAAAAAGGAAAGTTCAGCCATTCAAACGATCCGTATCCAATTGAAAAAACAACGGACTCTATTGTGGAAGAAAATGAGAAACCGTTTAACCTTATTAAAAAAGGTGGATAACTGTTTGTTATTACTGTTTGATTTTAACGCCCTTAAATTTTAGGACGTTAAAGATGTTGATGCACAAGGCGAGGAGAAAAAGTGTTTCAGGTTCCTCAATTTTGAGGAGTCCTAAGACAGGGCATTAATTTTTTTTGGAGTTCAACAATGGGCATGGAAATACAAGAACAAAAAATAAATATTACCACCACAGACGGGAAGCTGACAGTCTCCTCAGTGATGGTAGCAGATCATTTTGGCAAAGATCATAAGGATGTCCTGCGTAAAATCCGTCAGACTATGTCTGAATTGCCTGAAAATACAGATTATTTTAACGAGCGCAATTTTGCGCCCGTTGAATATAGTGATAGTAAAGGTCAAATGCGTCCCGCCTACGACCTTACCCGTGACGGTTTTGTTCTGCTCGTCATGGGATTTACCGGTAAGAAAGCAATGGCTTGGAAGGTTAAGTATATTGAGGCATTCAACGCCATGGAAAATGCTCAAAAAGACAAATTATATCTAAAAGCCGCGTTACAAATACCTATAGACAGCGATCTGACAATCTTATTGCCCACCGGAGAGTTCGGTATTTCAAGCTTAAAATTGGCACAAGAAATTGATCAACCCCACAATGCCCTTGCAACAAAAATCCATTATCTCGATATTCCCGCTGCATTCAAGGCAGAGAATTTTATTCAAATGAGCCATGTAGCAGATCACGGCCCAAGAGAGGATGGTTACGGGATCACCTTGGCCGGCCTAGGCATGATGGGGCAAATTCTGCGCAGTCAGGCCGCCAGGGCCGCACAGTTAAAAGCATATGAGCAGTTAAAGGCTGTCAATTCCAAAAGAATCCAGGTGGAGACTATCCAACTGCAGCCGGTTCCTGATGCGATCCCTCGGTTTCAGCGGGCTAATGTTTCAGAAAAAAAGATGCTTGCCCTCAAAGGTTTAATTTCCATCTGGGCATGGATTGAAAATACCACTGCTGAAAAACTCGAGGCTGAGCTATGTGCCTACATGCAGATAGCAAATCTGAAAGGCATTACAACTTCAAGTTATGAAAATGCCATGGAATACATCTGGTCAGGCATGAACATGCTGCAGAATGATTTTATAAACCTCTGTACTGAGGAAGAACTACAGCCTTTGAGGGGCCTGTTTGATTTCATGGCCTATTACGATGACAGAATAAATTATGAATCTTTGTTTAATAATTTCAAAAAAACTCACCAGTTTGAAGATTTCACCAAAGTTTCCAAAAAGGATTTTCAAAAAATCATAATGTTAGCCTGGGGCACCATGTATGCCATGTGCCTGGGTGATAAATCCGGATGCTGCAAAGCAAGCTGCATCCATAACCAATTAAAAGGATAAAAAAATGGCAGCCATAAATATGATCCTGCAAGGTAAAGGCGGGGTTGGGAAAAGTTTTACAGCCAGTCTGTTAAGTCAGTATTTGCTGGACAGAGATCAGTTGGTGGGGTGTTTTGATGCAGATCCGGTTAATGCCACCCTGACAGCTTATGCATCATTAAAAGCAACAAAAATTGAGATCATGGAAGGAGATTCCATCAACAGTCGGTTGTTCGACACTATGATAGAAAAATTGATCCAGTTGCCGGATAAAGCTTTCGCTGTCATTGACAGCGGTGCCAGTACATTTGTTCCCCTGGCTGCTTACATGTCGGAAAACAATGTTGCCGATTTTCTGAAAGACAGCGGCCACAACCTTACGCTGCACACCTTGATCACCGGCGGCCAGGCCGAGGGGGATACCATCCAAGGCCTTGCCTCTCTGATGAACGGTTTTCCGGACACCCCCATAACAATATGGGTAAACCCTTTCTTCGGCCAAATTGATTTTGACAACCACAAACTGGCAAAAGCCAATTGGGACCAGGGCGGCACCACTATTGTTTTGCCCACGTATAAAAAAGAGACCTTTGGCTATGATCTGGAACTGATGCTGAAATCCCGCCTGACATTTGCCCAGGCAATCAATTCCGGCAAATTCAACATCATGGCCAAACAGCGGCTTAAAATCGCCAGGGATGAAATCTGGAACATCCTGGATGAATCCGGTCTGATCATTGAGGCCCAGGAACAGCAGGAATGAAAAATAGAATCCAGGCGGAAATAGCCAAAAGGCACCAAATGACAGTGAGCGACAATGATCCGGTCTGGATCGTTGCCACTGTGTGTGAACTTATGGCCGAAGAATACTCACAAAAACTTTCTGACCAGCAAGATCTTCTTGCAGAAAAATTCAAAGAAAGAATCAAGGAGGTGAACAAAAAAACAAACACGATGAATATAGTGATTGCCGTGCTTTTCGGCATCATTATCGGTCTGTCGATTCAATTGATTATTTGAAGAGGAGTTTTAGAAATGAAAAAGTATTTACCCTTACTTATACCAACCTTTCTTTTTATTGGTGTTATTACATTTGTTGATTCTGTTTTCGCATCAACCATTTCAGAATTTGAAACACCGGCAGAAACCTTGATGGAAACCTTACGCGGGCCATGGGCCAAGTCCGTTGCAATACTGATGATCCTGGCGGCCGCTTTTGTGATGTGGTTTAAGAAAGACGATCTGGACGGCATGACAAAGGGGTTCCTGGTGGTGGTCTGTATCATCTCGGTGCTGGCCTTAGCCGAACCGATCATTGATACGCTGTTCACATTCGGCACCGGAGCATTAATCTAATGAGACGGATCGCAATACATCGTTCTCTGCATCGTGCAGACCTGATCATGGGCATAGAAAGGGATTTGCTTTTCCCGATAGGTATTGCCGCCGGCGTGCTGATTGTATCCAGCGGCAACCGCCCATGGCAGATACTGATCGGTCTGATAATTCTGTCGGTCGGATTTACCCTGGCCAGGAAAGCAAATAAAAAAGAGCCGATCCTTTCAAAGGTCTTCCGTCAGCATGTGCGGCATAAAAAATTTTATCCGGCCAAAGACAGCCCACAGTTACCCCATAAATCCATCCATTACGATGCCATGGGCAGAAAAGAAAAAGGACTGCAAAGCCTTTTGCAGTATGCCGTGATGGCGGATAACGGGATTATCCTTTGTAAAAACGGTTCGTTCCTGGTGGGCTATGAAATAACAACCCGGGACACGGACAGCTCAACTGATACTGAATTAGAAAACTTTTCAACTTCAATCTCCGCATCTTTGAAAAATTTAGGCGATGGCTTCACCCTGCACTTTGACTGCATCCGGAGCCCGGAAGATTATTATCCTGATAAAAATGAAAATCATTTTCCTGACAAAATCACCAGGGCCATTGATGATGAACGGCGGATCTATTTTAAGAAAGGAAAACATTTTCGCACAACTCATTATCTTTTTATCACCTGGAAGCCGGATATATCCGCGCAAAAAATGGATTCCTTTTTATATACAGAAGAAAAGGATGAACACCAGAGAAAAAAAGGTGATGATCCCGGTGTTAAGGCATTAAAAACCTTTCAAAATAATCTGGTTGAAATCGAGGATAGGCTCTCGTTATCTTTTCGGCTTCAAAAACTCAAGGATACATTCTCCCAGAATGGCATATATTCAGAACTTTTGGAAATTATCAACTTTATTGTCACGGGGGAACGCCACAAAATAAAATTGCCGAAAATCCCTATGTATCTTGATTATCTTTTATCTTCCCAAGATGTCACAGGCGGCATAGTCCCGAAAATCGCGGATAAATATATAAGTGTCGTTGCCATTGATGGTTTTCCTGCAGAATCCTACCCAATGATGCTGTCCGGGTTAGACAGTTTGTCCATACCGTACCGGTTTAACACCCGTTATATCTGTATGGATCAATGGACAGCCTTGCAGCAGATAGAAAATTACCGGAAGGGCTGGTCTCAAAAAATTATTGGTTTCTTTGACAAGCTTTTGAATAACGCCAAAGCAAAACCAAATAAAGATGCTGCCTTGATGGCCGAAGATGCGGAGGAAGCCTACTTAATTAATCAATCCGGATTTGTGGGGTTTGGTTATTTTTCCGGAAACATCATTCTGTTAAATGAAGATAAAGAGTTGCTTCAGACGCAAACCAGGGATATCCGGAAAGTGGTTTTGTCCCAAGGCTTTGCTGCCCGGGTAGAAACCCTTAACGCCCTGGAAGGCTGGCTTGGAACCCATCCGGCTAATAATTATTCCAACCTGCGCCGTATCATTTTACACAGCCTGAATCTTGCCGACATTTTACCATTGTCAACAATTTATGCCGGATCTGCCGCAGCCCCATGCCCCTTCTATACGCCTGGCTCTCCGCCGCTTATGTATGCCGCTACAGACGGCGCAACCCCTTTCCGGTTGAATCTGCACATAGGGGATTTAGGCCATACCCTGATTTTTGGCCCTACCGGGGCGGGTAAATCTGTTTTGTTGGCTATGATCGCAGCTCAGTTCCGGCGTTATAAGGATGCGTGCATTTTTGCATTTGATAAAGGTTTGTCAATGTTTCCCCTGGTCTCTGCATCAGGCGGCACCCATTATCATATTGCCGGTGACGACTGTCGGCTTGCTTTTTGCCCTCTAAAATATATTGATACGGATGCTGAACAAGCCTGGGCAGAGGATTGGATAACCACCCTGGCCAAGTTGCAAAAAGTTGATATCAAGCCTGAGCACCGAACCGCCATACATGATGCTGTCACGCAGATTAGAAACTCTCCGGATCAGCACCGCACCTTAAGCAACCTGTATCATTATATACAGCACCAGGAACTCAAAGAGGCTATCCAGCATTATACCAACCAGGGGGCCATGGGCAAACTCCTTGATGCGCCTGCCGATTCAATGACCCTGGAAAAGTACACAGTATTTGAAATCGAAGAGTTGATGAATCTTGGCGAAGAAAACTTGATCCCGGTGCTTTTGTATATTTTTCACCGCATAGAGAAAGCATTTAAAGGACAGCCAAGCATACTGATCCTGGATGAAGCCTGGATCATGCTGGGGCATCCTGTTTTTCAGCAAAAAATACGGGAATGGTTAAAAGTGCTCAGAAAGGCAAATTGTGCGGTTGTCCTTGCAACACAAAGCCTTTCTGATGCTAGAAATTCAGGCCTTTTAGATGTACTGTCGGAAAGCTGCCCAACCAAAATATTTTTACCAAACCAGGATGCAGGAAAAGACACGCAAAAAGAACTTTACCATGGTCTGGGCCTCAATTCCACCCAGGTTCAAATCATCGCACAGGCTCGGCCAAAACGAGAATATTACGTGACATCCTCGCTGGGTTGCCGCCTGATCAATTTATCTTTATCCCCCCTGGCCCTGTCATTTGCCGGAGTCTCAGGCAAAGAAGACATTGCCGCAATTAAGAACTTAATAAATGAGTACGGCTCTGAATGGCCGAAGCAATGGCTGCATGCCAGAAATATTAAAATTTCTAAAATTTAAGGAATTTCAAAATGAAGAACAAAATTAAAATCACAATCGCTTTATTGTCCGTCATTACCTTTGTCAATGTCTCTATGGCCGGCATTCCTGTCACTTGCCTCAATTGCTCTAATTTATTCACCCAGGCCCTGGAATATATCAAAGACATCGAACAATTGGCAGAAGAGATCAAACAATACGAACAACTCGTTAAGCAGACAGAAAATGCCATCACCAACACCATGAACCTGCCCAGCAACCTGGCTTCCAACCTTCAATCTCAAATGAGGGTAGCGGTTGCCAATGTGAACCGGCTGAAATCTTACAAGGCTGATATGGGAGCGCTGCTGACAATTTTCACTGAAACCTGGCCTGAATTACGGGACTTAAAAATTGATGACATATTAATGCAGGATCGTATTGAAATGCAGTTAGATCAATTTTCA
Source organism: uncultured Desulfobacter sp. (assembly GCF_963666145.1). Taxonomy (NCBI): domain Bacteria; kingdom Pseudomonadati; phylum Thermodesulfobacteriota; class Desulfobacteria; order Desulfobacterales; family Desulfobacteraceae; genus Desulfobacter; species uncultured Desulfobacter sp. The sequence goes on from NZ_OY762614.1 coordinate 4,106,229, forward strand.
AAGGCCTCTGAGAAAATTGATAATGTTTTACAGTCTAATTTTCAGCTTACCGGCCAGCAATTACAAGACCTACAGGATTCGGGGGATTTTGACAGCTATTTAGATGACCTGTTGTCTACCAAAGAAGGCAGACAGCAGGCAATTGAAGCCGGAAACCAGATCAACGCCCTTACCGTCCATGAAATGAGGCAGACAAGGGCTTTGCTGGCTAATTATGTGCAAGCTCAAACTGCAGCTTTGGCACAAGAACACAATGCTGCAAAGCTTGAGGATGCCAATTTGCAGCAGGAAATGGAAATGGGAGTGGATATAGAAACCAATATACGAACACTCCCTTAAATCAAGGGAGCTCACGTATATTGGTATTGATATCAATCTCTACTTTTTTCTCCTGTGCTTCGATTTTTTTCCACTCGGGCTCAGAGTCACCGGATACACCTATATAAACGCCAATACTGATACTAATCGCAACTACGATGGAGATAGTAAGAATGATCAAATTTTTAGACATAAAGAAATCTCCTGTTAAAATTTGTCTATGCTTTTTTGCAATAGCAGGTTCTTTGATTTTTTTCAATGATTTAGCAATGGCTAATGCTGTTGATCAAAGTATCATAGAAAGAATAACAGATAAATATTGTACTATTGGTTCCTCCTGGGGCGACAATATAGAAACCCATGCCTTATGGTTACTGAAATGGCTGCTCGTTATCCAGCTTGTTGTCATGGCCGTAAAATTAGGTTTTAAGCAATCTACATTACAGGACATTATAGAAGATCTTGTAATAACTGTGATTTTTGGCAGTGTTTTTTGGGTTCTTATTCTAAAAGGCCAAGGGTGGAGTGGTAATTTGATTCACGGCATGCTGGACATGGCTCAGGATGTCGCAGGTGGTGGGTCCTCTCCTGGTGAAGCATTTTTCGCTAAAATCTTCGCTGATGCTATGAAAATCGCAAATAATATGATGTTTTCATGGAATCCTATAAAAGTCCCTGCCATCTGCCTATGCTCCCTCTGTAGTGCTGCCTGCGGTGCTTTTATCTATGGCATGTATTTAGTCATTCTTTGCGAATCTTACATAGCTTTAAATCTCGGTATTTTCTTACTTGGTTTTGGTGGATTGAGATATACGAGAGGCTTTGCAACCGGATTTTTAAAATATGCCCTCAGTGTCGGCCTTAAATTATTCGTAATCCGGTGTCTGCTATACATCCTGGGTTCATTTCTGGCAGATATGGTGCTGTTCACCTTTAAAAGCTTTACCGAAACCCTTGTTATCACAGCCTGCTTTTTCATTTTGGCGTTTCTTATCAAAGTATTGCCCGACACACTAGCCAGAATGGTCACACTGCATAGCGGCAGTAGTGCCGGAGCTATTACCGGAGCCATGGCGGCAGGCGCAGGTATGGCGGCGAGTGCGGCCTCCATGGGTGTTGGTGCCGCTGCCGGTGCTGCCGGTGGCGGCATGGCTGGTGCTCTTGGTGGCGCCAGGGGCGGTGCATTGAGTGCTCTAGAAAAAATAGCAAAAGCCGTAAACCCCAAAGAGGAGCCAAAAGAATAATGACTAATACAACAGAACATCATGAACAGGTTTTTCAATCGACGGAAGAAAATCATTATCTCGCCGGGCGGCAGGCATGGGCTGAAGTGTATGGATCGTTCATCCGAGAAAGAGACCTTTGGCGGTGGTTAGCCCTGCTTGCTTCGATTATCGCGATTCTGCTTTCCACGGCAAATATCATGCAGCTAAGACAACAAAAAGTGATCCCGTACATGGTGGAGGTTGACCGGGCAGGACGGATCAGCGGAGGACATATGGCAAAAAAGCTTGAGACCAGCCAGGAGATGATTCAATACAGCCTGGGCCAGTTTATAACGGCCTGGCGGACCGTTACTGCTGATATTGCCCTACAGGAAAAATACATAAAGCAATCCAGTTTCATGTCTGTTGGTGCTGCAAAAAGAATCCTGGCTAAATGGTACGCAGACAACAATCCGTACATCTCCAGTGAAGAAAAATTGGTGGAAGTACGGATCTTGGCCCTGCCCCTGTATGTCAGCGGAGAAACCTGGCTGGTGGAATGGACAGAGATAGAGCGCACACATAAAGGGGTTGAGCGCTCCCGGAATTCTTTTCAAGCCAATCTTATCATCAAGCGCAAGCTTCCAGAAACACAACAAGAGATCATCAACAATGCAAGCGGCATATATGTGTCGGAAATCAGCCACAGCAAAAAGATACAATAGGAGCTTACCCCATGAAAAAATTAATAATAATCGCAATAGCAGTATTCTTTGCCGGTTTGACAACATGCCGGGCTGCGGATTTCGTAAGCCCCGTATCAGCCAGATTGGACAGCAAAGAAAGAAAGCCTTTAGCGCTGCAGTCAAGATGGCAAAAAAACACCCTGGACCCCATCACCACCAGAAACGGCATGAACTGTTTTGTTTATGGCCATTCAAATCCAACCATTATTGTTACCCCGTATAAAGTGGCTGATCTGGAACTGCAGCCCGGAGAAGCGATTAACTCCATGGTCCTGGGCGATAACGCGCGATGGTACGCAGAAATCGTGTTTTCCGGCAGTGGCGATATCAGCACAAGTCACGTTGTTTTCAAAGCCCTGGACTCCGGGCTCACCACCACTGCCGTAATCACCACTGACCGGCGGGTGTATCATATCAATCTCAAATCAGACCGAAGTAAACACATGCTGTATACAGGCTTCATCTATCCCCAGGATCATATCGCAATCACCAAAGCGGCCCGGGAAAAAGAAATCAAAGAAAAAGAGAAAAGGACGACCCCTGATGGCTTTGATATTGCCAATCTGAATTTTGATTATGAAATATCCGGAAATGCCGGCTGGAAGCCGCTGCAGGTTTTTGACAACGGCGTTAAAACGTATATCAAGCTGCCCAAACTGCAGGAAATGCCCATGTTCATGGTCAAAACTGCGGCGGGTAAAGGTCTTGTAAACTGCCGGGTGAAAAACAACTGTTTTATTGTAGACCGGATTTTTGACCAGGGCTATTTAATCCTGGGTGTGGGCAAGGATAAGGAAGAATTAACCCTGACCCGGCTGGAGGCGAAAAAATGAAAACGCTTACCAGGCTGATCCTTCTTTTTTTTCTGGCGTTAACCTGTTTTTCCTGCACCCACATTTCACCTAAAAGCTCATGGGTGTTGACTGAATCTAAGCCACCGTTACTGATCTGTGATGAAATCATCAGTCGACTGATCCAGCAATATCCGCCGGCAAAAACTACGATAACGCTTCTTAAAAGCGGCAATAGAACCTTTGACAAACTGATTGAAAAACAAGCCAGACGCGCCGGTTATACAATCAGCCCGCCCCAAAGCGAAAACGCTGTCAAGATCAGCTATGTCATTGACGTGTTATCGCAAAATCCCGGCACCGGATACGTCCACCTTAAAAGCAGTGACGGATTCAGTTTCAGCCGGATGTTCCGCATGCCCGGATATAACCTGGCAGACAATTATACCCAACGCGAGGTTAAAAAATGAGTGCACCACGGGGGCTGCAACGGCCGGGCGTAGTGACAACCGTTCTGAGCAAAAAGCCTATCTTAGTGCTGTTTCTCTTCATTGCCATCATTGTATTGCTGCTGCTTTTTTCAATCTTTGATGAAGGCAAAAGAAATAATAGAAACGGGGATCAGGATCAGGAAACCCTGTTGATAGAACCCCAGCAGTCATCCGTATCCACAGATGAAGAGGGGCTTAATTTGCCCAAAGCCCCTAAACAACGCAAAGGCCTTGCGTCTGAAACCGATATGAACTCCATGGATAAAAAGGAGGATCAAAAGGCCCTTGAACCCATTGAGGTTGTACGTGCGAATCCACCTCCCCAGGACCCTGTAAAAGCCGCTCTGGACAAGCAGCGGCAAAAACAGCTTGTCACGGTTCTGCAGTACCGGTTCGAAAAACAACGCCAGGCCTTGGAATCCAATCCGGTTGTTTACAAAAACAACGCTTCAACGATCGTCAGTACCTCTTCCGGCGTTTCTGACCAAACCAGCCGACAATCGGGAACTTCAGCAAGACTGTCTGCCTTAAACAGTGAACTTGCAAACGCCAAAGCAAGGCTTGGCCTTGGGGGGGCCGGTTCACAATCCACAGCATCCGTAACAACGACAACCGGTTTATCCATATCTGCCCAAACCGAAATCAATGATGATGCAATGTGGGATAACGGTTATTCCATGGATCAAGACACCAATGCGTTATCCATTAAGACCGGGGCCATTATACCTGTTGTGCTGATCACCGGGATTGATTCCACCTTGCCCGGCTATATCAGCGGTCAGGTCAGTCAAAATGTCTGGGATACCGCAACCGGTTATAATCTGCTCATCCCCCAAGGCACAAAAGTCTTTGGCCAATACCAGAACAATATAATGATGGGCCAGGAACGGGTATTCGTCGCTTGGCAGCGATTAATATTCCCTGACGGCCGGACAATGACCTTGAAGGATATGCCCGGCGGGGACCAGCTCGGCTACACCGGTCTCAAAGACAAAGTCAATAATCACTATTTCAGGATTTACGGCCATGCCCTGCTCATGAGCCTTGTCACCGGCGGCACTGCTTATGCCATGAACACACTGAACGGCGATAACAGTGACGAAACAACAACGCTCAATGAATCCATGGGAACGGCCCTGGCCGATCAGATGGGACAGACAACCATGGGCCTGCTTGAAAAACATATGAATATGTCCCCCACCTTAACCATCCGGCCCGGTTATCGCCTGAACATCATAGCTGTTAAAGATTTAGAATTCAGCGAACCGTACGAAGGCAAATTATGAAAAAGGAAAAAAAATTATGAAACTTTTCATCGCAGAAAAACCATCCCTTGGCCGTGCCATTGCTGCAGGCCTGGGGAATGCCGAAAAAAGGAACGGTTACATAGAATGCGGCTCAAATGTCGTTACCTGGTGCTTTGGTCACCTATTGGAAATGGACCAGCCCGAAGCATATGACGAAAAGTACAAGGCCTGGAAAAAAGAAGACCTGCCCATTTTACCAGACAACTTTAGCGCCTCAGTCAGAAAAGATGCTGCAGCACAAATGAAGATCATAGGTAAGCTGCTACAGGATGCTGAAATGGTCGTCAATGCAGGAGATCCAGACAGAGAAGGTCAACTGCTTGTTGATGAGGTGCTGGAATACCACAACTATGCCGGTTCTTGCGAACGGATCTGGCTTGCCGCCCTGGATGACAAATCAGTTAAAAAAGCCCTGTCATCCATGACCGACAACAATGATTATACCGGCTTGCGTGATGCTGCCCGAGCCAGGTCACAGGCAGATTGGCTGGTGGGGATGAACTGCACCCGAGCCATGACCCTAAAAGGTCGAGATGCAGGCAGCCAGGGCGTGTTATCCCTTGGCCGGGTCCAGACCCCGACCCTTGCCCTGGTGGTCAACCGGGACCTGGTTATTGAAAACTTCAAACCCCATCCGTATTTCACCCTGCATGTTGAAATCCTTCATGAAGCAGGTACGTTCACCGGCACATTTCAGGCCCTTGACACACAAAAGGGGATAGATGATCAGGGCAGGTTAATCGACCCTGATGAAGCCTATCGGATCAAAAAAGAGGTAAGCGGCCAGGCGGGCAAAATTCTTGAAGCTCACAAAGAGAAAAAGAAAAAGAATCCGCCGTTACCCCATTGCCTGTCATCTTTACAAAAAGCGGCCTCGTCAACGTTGGGCATGGGAGCAAAACAAGTGCTTGATGTGGCTCAGGCCCTTTATGAAAAAAAGCTGACAACCTATCCCCGGTCCGACTGCCGTTATCTGCCGGATGAACAGTTCCAGGAGGCGGGCAATATACTTACGGTTTTGGCAAACCTGTCCGGGCTTGAACAAATCGCTGGGAATACGGATTGCTCTATCAAAAGCGCTGCGTACAATACGCAAAAAGTAACTGCCCATCATGCCATTATTCCCACGGGTGAAACGCCTTCTCACCTGTCAGATGATGAATCTGCCCTGTACCGTATGATCGCCCAAAGCTTTTGCATCCAGTTTTATGCAGCCATGGAGTTTGAAGCTCAGAAAATTTTGACCGGCATAAATCATACTGTCTGGAAATCAACGGGCCGAACGATATTGAATCCAGGCTGGACAGCCTTCATCAGGGAACAAAAAGATGAAACTGCAGATGATCAGGTCTTGCCCGGGGTACACCAGGACGACGGCATAACCGCAGGCCAGGTTGATATCAAATCCCAAAAAACCAAACCACCCGCAAGATTTACAGAAGGCACCCTCATTGAGGCCATGGCTAATGTCCATAAATTTATAGAGGACACAGAAGCCAAGAAAACCCTGAAAGAAAATGAAGGCATCGGAACTGAAGCCACCCGGGCCGGGATCATCGAAACATTAAAAGCCCGGCAACTGCTTGAACTCCAGAAAAAGAACATCATTTCAACGGATATTGGCCGGCAGCTGGTAAAAATGGCCCCAGGGATACTCACTGATCCCGTGACAACGGCACAATGGGAATCCAGGTTATCAGCCATAGCCGACGGTAACGAAAGTCTGTCCGGATTTATGATGGACCAAACCACCCAGGTCCCGGAACTTGTCAAAGCAATATTCGCCCTTCAATTAGACCCGTTGCCGGGAACCCATCTTTGCCCGGAATGCGGCCGGCCTTTACGCAGGCAAAAAAGCAAAAAAGGGGCGTGGTATTGGGCCTGCTTCAACCAGGATGGGCATGCCAAGCCTGTATTCCTCAATGATAAAAACGGCAAGCCGGACTTAACGCCAAAAAAGGAAATAGAATTATCAGAACATAAATGCCGGGCCTGCGGCAAACCGCTTGTGAAACGTGAATCAAAGAAAAAAGGAAAAGGAGGTAAAAAAAATTATTGGTGGGGATGCTCCGGCTTCCCCGAATGCAGACAAACGTATTTTGACGATAACGGCAAGCCCCAGTTCACAGATAAGAAAGGAAAATAACAATGGATTTTGAATACTTTGCAATGAAACGCAACATGACCGTTGATCAGTACATCGCCTGGCTGAAAAGACAACTCGATACCCTTGATTTTGATTCTGAGGATATCCCGGGGGATGTTGCCGAATATGCGGAAGACTCCTTCGGCCTTATCAAAATTTCTGCAGAAGACTTAGCCGAAATGCAAAAAGCACAGTTAGAAAGTGAGGAGGCTGACTTATGAGTAGATATCAAGATCAGCTCAATGATTTTTCCAAAAGGGTTTTAGAGGCCATTGAAAAGGGCGATGCGCCCTGGCAGAAACCGTGGGAAGAAGGCCGGTTGTTGGAATTGCCTAAAAATTTAACCACGGACCAGAATTATAAAGGTGTAAACCTGATTAACCTGGCAATGAGCGGCTATAATGACCCCAGGTGGATGACGTTCAACCAGGCTAAAGATATGGATTGTTTTGTCAAAAAAGGTCAAAAAGCCTCCAAAGGATTTTTTTATTCGCCTGGCAGATTGGAAAAAGAGCTTGATGATAAAGGAAAGCCCGCCCTCGACGAAAACGGTGAAGAAAAAATTACCAAGGTCAATAAGCCTGTTTTTAAAACATTCTCTGTCTTCAATGCCACCCAGATTGACGGTGTGGAAGAATACAAGCATCCAGAGCCTGCCTGGACACCGGAAGATAAGGCAGAAAAACTGATATCCGCTGCCAATGTGGAAATCACCGGAAGCCAGCTTGATAAGGCGTTTTATAATTTTTTAACCCATTCCATTGAAACGCCGGACAAATCACAGTTTGACGATAAATCAAAATATTATTCAACAGTATTTCATGAATTAGCGCATGCCACGGCCCATAAATCCATGATGGACAGGGGCGTTGACTATGCGGATAAGGATTCCAGGGCCAAGGAAGAATTAAGGGCGGAGATATCAAGCTGGCTGGTGTGTTCTCAAATCGGCATTGGATACTCTGCCGAATCGAAAGAGAGCAATAAAGCGTATGTTTCGTCCTGGCTCAAAGCCATAAAGCCGGAAGATCGGGCAAAAGAGCTTGGGTTTGCAATGAAAGACGCTGAAAAAATCTCTGAATACCTTATGGGACTTGATTTAGAGAAAGGTCAAACAGCAAAAATTGACGCGGATATCCCACAGGGATCAAGTCCTTTGGTAAAAAAGGAAGCGGAACGATTACAGGCTAAAGCGGATCAATACCGTGCTGATCAAAAAAATCTGTTTTCGTATACGGAAAAGATAGTTGTGGCCATGAGCAATCCTGACTTGTTTGATGATTTAATGCCCGACCACTATAAAAATGATCCGTTATCAGCTTTTAACACGGAACTGGATGAAACCCAGCGTGAAATTGTAACCTATCTAAAAAATATCGTTCCTTCCCTCGAAAGGGCAGAATCATTCCCTTCCCCCCAGGAGCCAGTCTCTTTTAGTGAATCTGAACGAAAACAACATCTATCTAAAAATTCTCAAGCAGAGCTTGATGGAGAGGTGCGGCGTGGAGGAAAAGAGCCGGTGTATATCCATGTGCCGTATTCAGAGAAAGACGAAGCCAAGGCCCTGGGTGCAAAATGGGATAAACAGGAAAAATCCTGGTTTGTTGAACCTGGAATCGACCAAAAGCCGTTTCAGAAATGGCTCGAACCTGCCCGGGAAACCCAGCTTGATATGAATAAAGTAACCGCGCAATTCCAGGACCAGGCTTCAAGGCTCGGCCTAAAAATTGACAGCCCCCAGGCGGACGGCAAGCTGCACCGTGTTCCTGTTGATGGTGATAAGGGCGGCAAAAAATCCGGGGCATATACGCTTTATCCCGACGGCAGGCCTGCGGGGTTCATTCAGAACCATAAAACCGGAGAAAAAGCCAATTTCAAATATGAAGGGGAACTCGGCAAAACAGTCATTACATCAGGAAATAAACAAGCACGGGCAGCCGAGCGGGAAGATGATCACGCTGCAGCAGCTAAAAAAGCGTTCGGCATTTACATCAATGCAGAAAAAACCACGTCCCACCCATACCTTACAGATAAAAAGATTAATGGCGATAAAGAATACCGGGTTGATAAAAACAACCGGCTGATTGTCCCTGCCAAGAATCTTAAAACCAACAAAATCGAATCCCTGCAGTTCATCGGTGAGGATGGGAAAAAGCAGTTTCTGACCGGCGGGAAAAAATCGGGAAACGCTTATACCATAGGCGAACTCGACGAACAAAAACCTATACTGCTGGCTGAAGGCTTTGCGACGGGAAAGACCCTTAATGATGTGAGCCACCTTCCGGCAGTGGTTTGCTTTGATGCAAACAACCTCGAAAATGTGGCCAGACAGATCCGGGAATTGATGCCCTCGGCTGAGTTGTTCATTTGTGCTGATAATGACCATGCCAAAAACAATAATGTAGGAGTGGAAAAAGCGCAAAAAGCAGCCAAAGCCGTTGGTGCGAAAGTCATTATCCCCAAATTTACGGATGAATCAAAAAAGCTTGGGTACACGGATTTCAATGACCTGGCCAAGTGCAAGATGGGTAAGAGCCGGGTTCAAAGTCAATTGAAATCCCAGATCAAATATCTTTCCAAGGATAAAGGCGTAGGACTTGAACGATGAAAAAACAAGAATACGGCCTCAAGCAGGCCAAGGCAAAAAAAAGCAGGTATCCACTGCTTTTCCCGGTTTGTTTTTTGTTGTGGGGCTTTGCCTTTATGAGTTTTTCCACGCAAACCGTAGCCAGGGCATTGCGATACCATCCTGACCTGGGCAGGCCGGTGTTTGATACGTATTACCTGCCCTGGAAGGTGTTTGAATGGAATAAATACATCACAGACACCCCGGTGGGGAATAAGGTTGACTTGATCTTTGGTGGTTTTATCCTCAGCACGGCCTTCGGCTTTTTCCTTATTTTAAGGAAAAAGCCGAAAGGCAATTTAAACCTGCACGGCACCGCCACCTGGGCAAAGAAAAAAGATCTGGCCGAAATGGGACTTGACGCCAAAGAAGGCGTATATGTCGGCGGCTTTCCATTGGCCAGGGGCACCAAATACCTGATCCATAACGGTCCGGAACATATTTTAGCATTTGCGCCAACCCGATCCGGTAAAGGGGTGGGCCTGGTTATCCCCACCTTGCTTGCCTGGCCGGGCTCAAGTGTAACCCTGGACATTAAGGGCGAAAATTACGCTTTGACATCAGGATACAGGGCCAAAGAATTACATCATAAAATTCTCAAGTTTGACCCTGCTGATGAAACATTCTCTTTTTCTAAATGGAATCCTCTGGCAGAAGTGCGGATTAATACAAATCATGCCATTGCCGATGCCCAGAATATTGCCCAGATGATCTGCGACCCGGACGGTAAAGGCATGAAAGATTATTTCACCCAGGCCGGGTATGCGTTGCTGACCGGATTGATTTTGCATGTCATTGTCTCAAAGCAGGCTGCCACCCTTGCCGATGTCGTGGCGGAAATTACAAGAGCGACAACGAGGGGGATGTGAAAAACCTGCTTTATGCCATAATAGACAAGGAACACGCACAAATCCTGAAAAAGCGATATCCGGACATGGACACGGACCTGGCAGACAACATACAGGCCACAATTGACAGTTATGCCGGCGAAGCTGTGATCAAAGCAGACCGTGAGCTGTCCGGGGTGGTATCCACCGCAGTTACCAACCTGTCTTTGTACCGTGATCCCATTGTCGCAAAAAACACCTCTGCGTCTGATTTTTTCATTTCAGATATCATGAACTCGCAAACCCCTGTTGATTTATACCTGGTGGTATCCCCTGCCAACCTGGACAGGTTAAGGCCGCTGCTGCGTGTATTTTTTAATCTGGCGTTAAGAAAATTCACCCAGAAAATGGAGTTTAAAAACGGGCAAGCCGTAGTGGGTTATAAACACAGGCTCTTGCTCATGCTGGACGAATTCACCAGCCTGGGCAAATTGGAAATCATGCAAAAGGCCCTGGCGTTTATGGCCGGTTACGGCGTGAAGGCTTATATCATTGTCCAGGATCTATCCCAATTGCAGGAGGCCTATACCCGGGACGAATCAATTACATCAAACTGCCATGTCAGGATTGCATATGCACCCAACAAGATAGAAACCGCAAAGCTGTTGTCGGATATGACCGGCAAAACCACCGTTGTCGATAAAAAGACCAGTGTTTCCGGCAAACGGTTAGGCGGCATGGGCAATGCCTCAGTATCCATTAGCGAAGTGGCAAGACCGCTGCTCACACCGGATGAATGCATGAGGCTGAAAGGTCCTGTCAAAGACGAAAAAGGGGGCATCAAAACCCCCGGTGATATGCTGATATTCGTTGCCGGGTACAACACGGTATACGGTCAGCAGATACTCTATTTCTTAGATCCTGTCTTTCAAAAGCGGGTTAAAATCCCGCCGCCCGATCGCATAGATCTTTCCAAGCTCAAAGAGGTATCAAATAATGAAATATAAAATCTTGCTGCCCTGCAGTCTTTTGTTCTCGGTCTGTTTTTTTGTATCTCAATACTGTTATATCAATGTCTCCTCAAGTCTGCCCCGAGGTTTATATTTAAAAACCTCCCGGGCAATTGCCAAAGGCTCTTATGTGGTCTTTCATCCCACTGATTCACAACAGCCTCTTGTATCAAAGTACGTTAAAAATATCCCTTTAATGAAACGTGTGGCTGCTTTGCCAGGGCAGGCATACCAATTGCCCCCGGCCTCCGATACAGACAGCAAAGGCCGGGCGATTACGCCTTTTTCCCCAAAAACAGGCATCGTGCCTTCTGGGCAATTCGTTGTAATCGGCGACACCAAATACTCGCTGGATAGCCGGTATCTCGGGTTTGTACCTCAATCTTCAATAGTTGATACGATCACCCCTCTTTTTGTTTTTTAAGAAAGTATCTGAAAGGAATGGAAATGAGCGTTGTTTTAGACAGTTTGAAGCATAATTTAGGCCCCATTGTTACCCAGGCCCTGGATGATGATAACGTGATTGAAGTCATGCTCAACCCTGACGGCAAATTATGGCTCGATACGTTTGACAAGGGAATGGTGGAAGTGTCCGCCATTCCTGCATCATCCGCCTCCGGAATACTGAGCCAGGTCGCGTCCATGCTTGGCGCCGTCGTTACAAAAGATTCTCCCGTTGTTGAAGGCGAGCTGCCCCTGGACGGCAGCCGGTTCGAAGGGTTATTTCCTCCGGTTGTGGCCAATCCCACGTTTACAATCCGCAAAAAGGCTATCAATATATTTACCCTGGATAATTACGTCCATTCCGGGATCATGTCTCCGGATCAGCAACAAATTATCTGCGATGCCATTACAAACAAAAAAAATATCCTGGTAGTAGGCGGAACGGGTTCCGGCAAAACCACCCTGACCAATGCGATTCTGGCAGAATTGGCAAATATTGCCGGCGATGAACGGCTTGTGATCATCGAAGACACCAGCGAACTGCAGTGCCTGTCAAAAAATAAGGTGATGCTGCGTACAAACCGTAACACCAATATGCGGCATCTTCTCAAAGCCACCATGCGGCTTCGGCCGGACAGAATCGTTGTCGGTGAAGTAAGGGGCGGTGAAGCCCTTGACCTGTTAAAGGCGTGGAATACCGGCCACCCGGGTGGGGTGTGCACCGTCCATGCAAATTCCTGCGCCGGGGGACTGGTTCGGCTGCAGCAACTGATTGCCGAAGTTGTGCCGAATCCTATGGATGATTTAATCCAGGAAGCGGTTGATCTGGTGATTTTTATCAAACGAACCAAAGAAGGCCGGAAAATAGAGGATATCGCCGAAATAGGAAACGATTATGGATTTTAATCGGAAACACAAAAATTAAGGATTTTAAAATGAAAAAAATTTCAGCAACCATTACGATTTTTCTTTTTTGGATAGTTTTTTTAGGAGAAACGTCTCTGTCATGGGCAGATGATGAATTAACAGATGAACAGAAATTGGCTTGTGAATCCATCTTATGCTTGTCTTCGGGCGACAGGCCGGACGAATGCGACCCTGCTTTAAATTATTTTTTCAGCATCAAAAAAAAGAAATTATCCGACACCAGGGACGCCCGGAAATCTTTTTTGAAAAAATGTCCTGATTCAAATGCAGAAGGAATGCCCAGCTTGATCAACGTCCTGGTTGATTACAATTGTTCTGCCTGCACTGTTGAACAGTTAAATAAAAATCTTGTCAAAGTGGTCATTTTAACACGACGAAATTTTAATTCTATTTCTGATCAGTCTTCCGGTTATACAGTAATGGCAGTTGATCCTGAATTACCTGCGTATTGTTTGAAGTATTATGCCGCCATAAACAGCAATCAATACACCGCCTACTCACAATACTCACAATCACAACCGGTCTATATCGGTTCCAATATAGGCCGAAAGGTCAAAGATGACGACGGCAATGAATATTATGTGATTTATGCAAAGTCACGAAACGAACAAGCGCAGATAGCGGAGGCAATATCACAAAACCGTTGGGAATGGGCCAATTAACCAGGTAACGCCACTATAAATAGGAGATTTAAAATGGAATCTTTATCTGAAACAATATCTAAAAAGGCAAAAAGTCCACATCTGATGCAATCTATTCTTTATGGGCGATACCGGAGTTAATGGAATTTTTAATTTTTGCACCCTTGGGTTTGCTCGATTTGTTTTTTTATTTTTTAGGGAGTGTCCTTTGGTGGTGATGTCTCAGACACAAAATAAAAGGGGGGAGATGATTAAATGGATAAATGGGATGAAGAATATAATTTGGGCGAATCTGAGGGTAACGAGGCGTGTTTAATCGATAATGGTGAAACTCGATGGCCTGGCAAAAACCCTTATGAAAAAGGAAGTGCAAAATACCACGGGTGGGATACAGGATATTACCATTGCTGGTTTTATGAAACCAGAAGTAAAAAATACCCATACATTGCAGCGGTAGAAGATTATTTAGGCGGTATTGATCAGACTGTTTATCCAGATGGAACCAAACAATTTAAAGACCAAGGCGTTATCCCGCCGGTGGATTATTCTCCCAGGCTGCCAGTACCCGAGCTTGAACAATTTTGTAGAGATAATTTGGATCGATATAAACAGTTTTATGATCAAAATAAAACTGCCATTGAAAATTATGATCCGATTCCGGCTATAGAATCTTTTTGGGATTAAAAAATATACAAAAAGAAAATTGTTTTTGATTTTGACCGTTTTCAAAAGCTTTTGAAAGCCACTGATGTTAAGCGGCCTTTTAAGGATAAATGGCTAAAAATAGAACAAAAATACATTTTATAAGATTTATGAAAAATAAACGGACAGAATGCCTGAAATCATACGTTACAGCCGAAGAACGCGCTAAGATACAGCAGCTATCCAAACAGACCGGTTTATCCGTTTCTGATTATATCCGCAGGATTTTAACCGGCCAAAGTATAGAATCAAGACTTGACCAGGAAGCTTTTTTATCTGCGCTTAAAGTAAACGCAGACCTTGGCAGGCTCGGGGGGCTGTTTAAATACTATCTTGCCCAGGGATTTAAAAATGTGCCTCCTGGCGAAATAAGAAAGGTGCTGCATGACATTGAAGACAGGCAGCGCCAGCTCAGGCCGGTTATTTCTAAAATTCGGGATATAGTGTGAGGTTGCAGCCTTGTTTTCTTTCATACATTCAGGAACACCGACATTTTTGATGGCTTTGTATCCTATCACCATCATCACAGTTTAACGTCATGATATCAAAACGTATCCAATGCGAACCGAAAAACGACAACATAAAACGTTTAGGGGCATATATAGGCGCCGGCCATGAAAGGGAAAAGCTCTTTGCAAAATGGACAGCCGGCTGTTATGCCGGGCAGGATTATGATCTGGCCATTGATGAAATTAAAGCCACCCAGGCAATGAATACCCGGACCAAAAAAGAGAAAACCTATCATATGGTAGTCAGTTTTCATCCCGAAGATTTCGAAAAACTTTCCCTGGAAGATTTTAAAAACATTGAAAAAGAATTTGCGGCCGCTTTAGGTTTTGAAGACCATCAACGGCTTTGCGGAATACACATTAACACAGACCATCCCCACATGCATGTTGCATACAATATGATCCACAAGGAAAAATACACCCGGCATGATCCTTTCTACGATTATTATAAACGGGATAAAACGTGCCGGCTCCTGGAGGAAAAATATAAGCTTAAAATCGATGTTGGTGTTGGACAGCAATTTAGCGATTACGTGAAGCAGCGGCAATCAGATGTAAAACAGGCCTTTGACAATGCGAGGGATTGGCAGTCCTTGCACAAAGAACTGGCTGTTTACGGCTTAACTGTGCAAATGCGAGGGAACGGCTGTATCCTGGCGGCAATCGGCCACAAACAAAAAGATGGGTATCATATAAAATTAAGCGATTTTGATAAAAATTTGTCCAAGAAAAAACTTCAGGACCGGTTTGGTTCCTATGAAAAATCAGCCGGGGATTATGAGGTCAAAGAAATTTTTCAACGGGAGCCCAAACGGGAAAACGCCAAGGCCAAAGATTTTGAAACTAAAACCGGGCTGAAATCCTTTGAGACCTTTGTTTTAGAATCAAAAGAGTTTATCGCCCAGGCGGCAATTCAATCCAATACCTGGCAAGACTTCCATCGGGAATTGGCCAGGATCGGTCTTGAAGTTAAGCCCCGGGGAGCAGGTTATGTTTTAACGGATATCGGCGGCAAGACTAAAAAAAATTCAAGCATCCCTTTTTCTAAAACCGGAATGCGAATTGCCAAAAACGGCATTATTCTTGAACACCCCAAAAAAGGAGATATGAACAATGGAAGAAACACAGGCCAGCCCGGAAATAGAAACACCGGAAGACAACGAAACTCAACCACCTTTAATCAGTCCGGTTTTAGCCGACCTGAGCCGCTCTCCAAAAACAATTTGCGCAAATTGTCCAAATGCCGTTTGGCATATCACGGAACAGGACAAGTTGAGGATATTTTGTCGTTTGATGCACGCGCTTATAGACGAGAGTCTGAAAGCTTGCGATGGGGCAATGATGGAAGACAGAAAATTTTAGGGGAATTTGAACCGTCCCAAGGCGGTTATACAATTGAAAAGCCGTA
The DNA here is from genome assembly GCF_963666145.1 of uncultured Desulfobacter sp. NCBI lineage: Bacteria > Pseudomonadati > Thermodesulfobacteriota > Desulfobacteria > Desulfobacterales > Desulfobacteraceae > Desulfobacter > uncultured Desulfobacter sp. The sequence goes on from NZ_OY762614.1 coordinate 4,122,327, forward strand.
TAAATTTGAACCAGTGAAAAAGCTCAAATCGGCCAAAGAAAGAGAAGCTTGGAAGATCTATATTCAGGAACAAAAAAATCGTAATTATAACTGGATAAAATTTAGTAAAAATTTTCAGCATTTTTATGGAGAAGATTATGGAATGTAAATTTATTGTTTTCACAAGGTTTTTTAAATGATTTGACTTTTAGGGGGGAGGGGAGTCTGCAGTGATAATTTGAAAGCCCCACTTCGCAATGCGTCTGCTATTAAACGCTGGTTTAAAATACGCCTGTGTAAGGATTGATACCAGTGCGTAGTCAATGATGTGGCAAATTGAAGAAAAAAATTGCAAGCCCTTCCCAATGATGTTAATGATATTTTTTGTCATTTATGTAGATCTGGATATTCTTACTTTTCGGATATTCTTCCGTTCGATAAGTGAATACGGAAGATAAACGGAAACCACAGATCAATTTATATGCGTCAAAGGCGATTGAAATGTATCATTAGCGATCATTTTAGTTCGAATAGAACAATTGTTAGCGTTATATATTTATATGGCTCTCAGCCTAATTGTTTGAAAGGTCTTTTATCTTGGACCGTTGAACCGACAGATAGAAAATGGGGTTTTGTACTAAAAAAACATAGAGACATAGACGAATTTCTGTCTCTCTTTCCGATGTCGATTTGTTTGTAAATCCCCAAACTAATGATGGGTGCTGGTGACTATTGATCACAAAAAATAAGGGAATTTTGATTGATAAAGGGTACTTTTGTATAGGTGAAGAAACGGATAGTGGCATGGTTAGTATATTGTAGATGAGGTCGACATGAATGGTTTATATGCAACGGGAGATAAGATTGTTGTGCTTCCTCCAGATTGTCCTGATCTTGATGGTTACGCGTGTGCGCTTGGGTATTCAGAATTATTGAGGTCTCAGGGGCTATCTGCGCAACCTTGGATATCTGGGCCAATCGATTCGGAAACAGTCTTTGTCGTTAGAAAATTAAGTAACCCTGTTATCGAGTCTATTGATTCAGTTGTGGATGCGGATAAATATGTTTACGTTGATGGGAGTGATCTCCAGCTTTTTCCACGTAATTTTTCACCAGAGAAAGTTGTTGAAGTGATAGACCATCATTTTCCTCATGAAGTCGAAAAGGATTTCCCTAATGCAAAGGCGGATGTTCAGAGAATCGGGGCAGCAGCGACATTAGTTACGGAGAGGTTTAGACAGCAAAAAATTATCCCAACCTTCGATTCTGCATTGCTGTTGTTTTGTGCAATTCATTCGAATACACAGGGTCTAAATGGTTCTGTAACAACAAAAAGAGATCATGAAGCCGTGCGGTGGTTGCAGTTGGTCGCTGATATTCCTGTAAATATAGTATCTCAGCAATTCGAGGCGAGAAAAAATGATATTTTGTCGGATCTGAGTGCTGCAGTTCAGAGGGAAAATAAAACATACAGCGACTCGTCAATTGGGGACTATACAGTGGCCCAATTAGAATTTCCTGGTGCATCGGCAGTGGTGGCATATGCGGTCGCAGACCTTATAAATAGCACGAATGCACTTGGCGAAAGATCGATTTTGAATATGGTGGATGTCGCGGCAAATGAAAATACTATGATTATCCCAAATGGGGAGTTCCGAAAGCGAGTGGAGGTAATCCTTGGTAAAAAGTTTAGTGGTTGTAATTTGGTTATTTCTCCTGTGATGCTCAGAAAACAGATAGTTGCCTTTATATCTGGAGCGGGGTGGTAGTTCCGGTTTGGTGAATTCAGTGATATCGGCGTGTCCGGATGCTTCGCTCTTTCTTCATTTCTTTAATAGAGAAATAATCTCAATATATAAAGCGAAAGACCTTTCTAAGAAGGGGTTATTTAGCTCTTTCGTTAAAATGTCTCGTTACGGTCTGCTCGTAACCGAGGGACCGCTAATTTTGCCCGCGTCTTCTCTTTTTGAGATTCCTTTCATTGATAGCTATCTCTGGACTTTGCGGTCAGTTCGCGCTGCAGGGTTACTGGATTTTTGGTCTCCAACGCCTGACTTGGACGAGTATGCGGTAAAAAAGAGGGGAGAGTATCGAGATCAGGCAGGTCTTTTCGCTGGATATTCGAATGATCAGCCGGTGCCAACTACACACATGAAAGGGCTTGTATGGCGACCGAGGACGAAGAGAAGTGCGTCAAAAGATATTACTATGGCCTGGCTGGCCTCCGTAGAAAGTGAAAATGACTTATGGAGGAGTATCTTTGATGATGTAGGAGGTGCAGGCTCAAGTCCAGGAAAAGTTGAAAATAAAATTTATGATGTTCCAGTTAATCTGGAGGGAAGAGCATTTGTTGTAGATAATATTCAGTCGGTAATGCCCTTTAGGCTGCCTCCTAAGGCCGAAGTGAAAATCAATATATTTATTAGTAGGGCATATATCGAGTCATTGTTAGATGAATATGATGCGCTTATTTGGACCCAAACCCCAATTGGCGAATTGGACTGTAACATTACGTCAAAGCACTCGGATGGTAGGGCCAGAACTATTTCGTACAGGAAGGTGGAGCGTATTCTTATCGGGCTTGGGATTAAGACCGTTATTGATCGCTTATCGTGGAAGCAACTTATTTCTTTACGTTCTTCTTTGCCGGTAGCATGGTTGTGTTGTGAGGTGCAAAAGTATGCGCGTGGGGACAATACGTTTGTAAATGAGATAAATGCTATAGGTTTGTCTCGTAAAATAGCTATTGAGGAAGTTAGAAATGAAGAGGATCTGATACGAAGGTCCTGTTTGATACAGGACGAAATATTGCGTTACAGAGAGCTTGTGTTGGATAAGTTATCATCGAATTATGAGAGGAATGATATTGTGGACGCCCAAACAGAAACGAGAGCATCAGACATCGCTATAATCGTCGCTTTGCCAGAGGAATTTAGAAAAGCGTTCGGAAAGTTCGATATGACGCCATCATGGAAAGAAGAGCAGGGTATGTATGTTTATGACTTTAGTTGGGGGGGGTATGTATGTAGTGTGACCTTCGTAGGGGGCATGGGCCCTACTAAAGCCGGGTTGCACACTTTAGAAGCAATTAACATAACTAAGCCTAAAACGGTCATTAACATTGGCATAGCCGGAGCGATGGATTCGGATGTGATGTTAGGAGATGTGGTGATTGCCGATGTCGTTGATGGGTACTTAGAGAATTCAAAAGTTGTTGATGTTAACCCGCTACCTAAAGAAAGCAGTAAGAATTCTGGGGAAGTAGAAACAGAAGATGAAGTGCCTGAAATAGTTGGCGAATCTGTGGATTTTAAATTTCTTCTATCCGGAGAGCCATTTCGTACAACATCTGTATTAGTAACTCACGCAGAAAATTTTGAGTTTGTTCATGCTAAGGCTTTCGAAAAGTTTAAGATTGAAAGTTTAGATCGGCGATCTTCGATGGGGGGCGAAGGCGGCATTATGGAAGATTTGGTGAAAAGGGAGTTGTTCAGGAGCGAAGCGACAGTGTTGGTGGGGCATGTTGCGTCGGGTCCGGCTGTTAGTGCCTCTGAAAAATTTGTAGGGTGGCTTAAGAATACTCGAGATAGGAAGTATATTGCGGTGGAGATGGAGAGTTTTGGTGTCTTGCTAGCCTGCGCTAGAAGAGGGAATGATACATTCGTGATTCGGGGTATATCAGATTTTGGAGATGAGAGGAAAAAGCAGCTTGACAACGTGGAAGGAGGGAGTTTTCGTACGTTAGCTTTGGAAGAGGCGATCAGTTTTCTTGGGCGACTTATCGAGGCCGGGGTTTTTAAGAGGTAACGAACTATCAGGAGCGCAGTGAATGAAAGAAAATAAAGTAGAGATAGGCTCAGTACACGGAAGATTTCAGTTATTTCACAACGATCATCTACGTTATGTGTTGGCGGCAATAGAGCGTTGTGATTTCTTGATTGTGGGAGTCACTTCTTTTGTAAATACTGAGCTTACGCTGATGGAAAAGGCCAGGCATAGAGCTTTGCCAAGAAATAATCCATTTACGTATTATGAACGGACGCAGGTTATAAGGGAGGCGCTGGTTGATTCTGGTGTGTCGAGTTCTCACTTTTCATTCTCTCCATTTCCAATAGAGCAACCGGAATTGTTGCCTCAATTTGTCCCCCTTGATGTGAAGTGTTACACAACTGTTTACGACGAATGGAATCGCCAAAAGGTCAAAACGCTTTTAGATACGGGCTATGATGTCGAGGTTATGTGGGAAAGCGATAATAAAGAAATTGCGGGAAGTGAACTAAGAGAGAAGATTCTTAATGGTGATGAAAGTTGGAAAAAGTTTGTTCCAGAAGCATCAGTAAAAGCTGTGGCTGCGTTAGGTATAAGACATCGTATTTTGTAATATTAAACTGTCCCAATCCATATTTGAGTTGATACTTGGTTCAATGGGAGACGGACTGAGACTAAAAATTATGTCGCAAAAATAACAGGCATTAACCTGACCTGAAAAATAGCCATATCCCCGTTATTGCGTTTTGTTAATCCAAGATTGGGTGAATCGTTGTCGACGCCAGTCAGCTATTCAGTTTAAGAAAGGTAACAAAATCGAGTAGGATACCGTAATGAATACCTCTGAGTGGCTGCTTGAGGTCTTTTTCATCCAGACTATAGAGGTTTCTTCTCTCCTCAATTCCCAACTTTCAGTAGAAAGTTGGGATTGTAAAAACAAACCAAAAGGCTCATCAATAAAAGCGTTGGGTCTTTTTTTTGAAATTCAGACTTGTTTTTTTGGAAAACATATCCTAACTTTTATTCATATTTTTATTAAAAGTTGGGAATTTTTAAAAACATGAAAAACTTGAATCATCCTAAAAAAGGAAGCCATATTTCTGTAGAACCGATCCGGAGGCAAAAAGACATCAAACTGATAAAAAAAATCTTACAGGATTCTCCCCGTAACCTATGTTTGTTCACTTTGGGGATTAACACTAATCTGCGGGCTTCAGATCTACTGAAAATCAAAGTCGAACAAGTGCGACACCTTCAGCCCGGGGAAGAAATCTCCTTGAAGGAGAAAAAAACGCAGAAACAACGGCGGATCAATTTAAATCGGGCTTGTATTGAGGCAATTCAAAATCTGCTTAAATCCATTAAATATGAAGATGATGATTTTCTTTTTCTGAGCAACCGGAAGGACAAAAATGCCCTGACAGTTTCCAGCCTAAGCACTTTGGTAAAAAAATGGTGTAAGGATATCAACCTGAAGGGGAATTACGCCAGCCACACCCTGAGAAAAACCTGGGGATATCATCAACGAGTCACTTTCGGTGTTGGGATTCCAGAATTAATGGTTTGTTTCAATCACACCAGTCAAAAGCAGACCTTGGATTATCTTTGCGTCCAGCCTGAAGAAATTAAGAGCGTTTATCAAAATGAGCTTTAAAAAAATTTGGAAATTTGTGCCACTTTGCTATCATTAAGCATTAAAGGCCATAATGATAAATATCTATCGCTCAAGACCAAACTTAAAATGTGAAAAACAATTGTCGTTGATCAGTGCTCCGCGCTTTTACATTCCAGGCTCAAAATAAAGCTGCGAAATGATTCCTCGGATACTCGGTTGTTTTGCAGCCAACTATACGCCGAACTCCCAATGGGAAGACTTGTATGGGTTGTCACAAAAAGAATGACAGCTGGCATTTTTTAACATTGCTACAACGGTCGTGATGTACATCCCCTTCAAATTCTAATAAAAACAATAGCCTATAGTTTTTTCAAAGCCATACGAGCAGCAATGAAATCTCATCTTTGATAAGGCCAACGTAGGTTCAAAAAATATTGAAATCTATGGGATTCCCTTATTGACATCTTTTCTTAATAACGATAGGTGTTAATTAAAAAAAATCCTATGTTATGCTCAATGCCGTTTCCTTAAGGGTAATGAGGATGCCCTTTTTAGCAGAGAGTCCTCCTGGTAAGTGGATCTTATGGATCGAATGAAATCCGTAAAATGTTCCCAAAATCCTTAAGGAAACGGCATTGATGTTATGCTTACTGACAAGTTTATATGAATAAACGATAACTAAATATTATCGGTAATCTATGGATGATTTTGTAAACAGAACTAATGAATATTCTTATATCTCCAAGTTCATAGCCCAAAGCAGGGATGATAAAAATGCGGTATTCATACTCCGGGCAAAACAAGGAGTCGGTAAAAGCTCTTTAATGAAAGAAATCCTGAAGGGAGCCCCGCCTCACATCATTACTTTAAAGACACGATACACTTCAGGGACTGATTCTCCGTCACACCCAAATGAATACCTGATGAACATCCTTTCTGAATTGAGTTCAGTTGAGGAAAAACACCAGATCAAATCATTCAAACAATTCAGAAGAGAAAAGATATTAAAGCAGGAATTCAACCGGAGTAATTTTATTGGTATTGTTCAGATGATACCTTTTTTGGGTAAATTTTTATCAAACCATATTGCGTCCTGGTTCAAACTGGAAGAGAAGTTCAGAGTGGATTTTACAGTCCATCCAAATACTGCGGAAATCTATGATTATCTAAAATACATTTTCGATATTAAGCATGTATGGTTGAATATTGAAGACTTGCAAAAAATCGATCAAAGTTCCTTGAAAGCGATACAACGATTAATGTCTGAGACAACCGGATGTTGCTTTTTCTTTGAATTCACAATTAACGACAGCAACTTGTCAAATTACGTGGATCTGGTTACTCAGATAGAAGAGGCAGTTGAAACTATATTGGAATATGAATTGGAAAAACTCTGTTTTAAAGATATAGAAAAAATACTCAAACTCAAACAAAGAGAGTATGAGGTTCTAAGTTTAAAAAGGCTGTATTCAAATCATTCGGGAAATGTCAAACAAATCCTTTTTTATTCAATTACAAAAGCAGGTTCGGCTGATGCAATAAAGGAGAAGCTGATCGAACTGTCAAACGATGAAAAATTGCTATTATCCATTGTTGCCAATTATAAAGAACCAATACCCCGTGAAACCATTTTAAAAATTGGGCAATTTCTTCCTGACAATTTGATGTCTATCAATTTAAAAACCATTCAGGAATTGACCCAGTCATTGGATAGGGAATTAATAGAACTCTCTCATAACATTATACGTATTAGTCATAACAGCATTTCAACTTCAATTTTAGATTTAGATGAGTTTGCCATCGCAAATAAGTTCGCCTTTAACGCCATCTGCCAATATCTAATTAAAGAAATCGACAACTACCAGTCAATAGGACAGGCAAGGGGGGAACTATTTAATCTTTTACGCCTATTCAATATGTATGACAGGCGGAGATTGTACGATTATATTAATGAAATTGAGTCTGTTTCCCAAGCCTATTATTATCCGGATGCCGCAGAGGTTTACCTTGATTCTGTAACCAAAGAACTCCAACCATTGCTTGATGAGAATGTGCAGGCTCAAAATATTTTTAAAAGGATCATCAATGCATATTACACCATCGGGTCTTTTGAAAAGGCAATGGAGTTGCTTGAAAAAACCTGCCAAGAGGAAACCACATACTACCGGATTTATTTTCCTCTCATTCTATATCGCCAGGGCCGCTACCATGATGCCGTTGATTATTTATCCATTTGTATGGCAAAGGCAGATTCTGATCAACGTGTGAATCTCGTGTTTGATATTCTTGACTTGATCCTGAGTTTGACCCTTAATCGCAAAAAGAACACAAGTTATCTGTTTGATAAATTATTGAATAAAACAACGTATACAAAATTTTTCGAATATGGCTTCTTTTTAAGATTGTGCGAAGAATGCAACAGGGAAGACACTGAAGCTCTGGTCCAAAAGGGCATTAAGCATTTCCAACGATTCAACAACCCCATTGAGGCAGCCAAGACAAAAATTTCTCTTTCCGCCATAGTTGCATTAAAAGGGAGATTAAAAGACGGCCTTCTCTTACTAGAGGAGGCCGAAGACGTTCTCAAAGAACGCCTGATAGAATCTTATAATATTAAACTGAACAGATCATCCATAATGATGCTCATGGGCTCGTTTACTTCCGATGTCGAACGCCTGTTGTGTGATGCGGAAGTACTTGCTTTGCAGGAATTTGATCTTTTAATGATTCGGAATAATATTCTGGCGTATTATTTAGAATCCAAAGAAATAGAGAAGGCAGGGACTTATGCAAAACGTATTGAATCTGATATTAGGAATTTTCCCCGTGCCAGTATTAAAATCGCCACATATTATCATCTCAGTAAATACTATCAGGTCAAAGGCCAACCCGACTACGCGGATTTAAATCATGGTAAAGCAATTGACTGCATAGACCGTCTGGATTCCCTGAGACAGGTGTATTGGAAAAAACGGTTAGGATTGGGCCAGGAGGAAGTTGGCTTCCACGCTATTCTTCTCAAGTCCACATATCATTTAAATTTTTCAACATTCTGGTGGTTCAGTATTTCAGAGGATTTTTAGCGGCATTTTCGATAAGAGCATAAAGCATACCTGAATAATTATATCCATTGAGCCTAAATGCAGTATGCAAAACACTGTCTCGGCTCATTCCTGAATCCTGTGTAAATTCAATAAAATAAAAATCACCGTTTTTAATTTTTCCGTCAATTCTGAGACACTCGGCATTCCTCAGTGTTTTGAAAATGTCACGCATTGCGGTTTTAGTGTCATTGTTTAAAATAAACACTTGTTTCTTTACTAAACCAGTCTGTTCAACTCGTCTTTTTTTGTGATAGTCATAAAATGCCAATTCATTTGCAACCCCTTCCAGCAATATTTCTTCAAAGATAAGTATCTTATCCGGCGTACCGAAAATAACGACATTCAGTTCGTCTCCTTCGATATACTCTTCTACTACAATTGCTTGCTCCAGTTTTGCCAATAACTCGTAGGCCAACTCCAGGGCCTTATCGGGTTGGTTACAAACATTGGCTGAAGTCAATCCTATTGATTCGCCTTCTATGGTAGGCTTAACTATAAACGGAGGAGTAAGGGCGCTTAAAAATAGCAGATGCGTAGGACTCTTCCGGTCAATCAAAATTTGGGCAGGGGTTTTCAGCCCTTTTTCCTGTGCAAAAAGATTACTGAGATATTTATCTTGACACAGGGACTGAACATACGTGTCTCCCCCAAAGTATTTTATCCTCCGGATTTCACATATGCTTGGAATCAGATTTTTTTTATTTCTTGTTCCGCCGGTTCCCCAGATGGAGATAATTATATCCTTCTGGTGTAAGTGGATATTTTTTAAAAAGCTATCCGGTGATAAATAATGATGTACTTTCGAAAATTTTGAACGAAATCCTTCCAATAATTGTTGTACGTATACATTGTAAAAGCAGATATAATTATCGTCGATGAAGGGGTTTGATTTAAATTCAGAGGCATCATGCGTTATAAGCACCAGGTGATCAGGTATGTATTTATCCATTTTTACCCATCGATAATATTTAGTTATCATGCATCTGATCAAGGGATGGTGAACTCCTTTAAAAAGTCGAAAAATATAAGGATTTCCCTGATTGACAACCTAATTTTGTGACGATAAGAATTTAAGCCTTGGTAAATCCACCGCAATAAAGACACCAATCTTGTGGCTGTTAAATTTAATGAAGGATAATTCATAATTATCCTTCATTAAATTGCTCTATCCATGCTTATCCGGTTGTTGAACAAAAATATAATTAACTAATTGTTTTTGTTGATTAATAAATACAAGCAACAGCCGTGCGTCCAATCCATAAAACCACTATATTATCATTGGAATTATGGTGTTTTATAAATTTTTTTGGGAGTTAACTGGATAGGCATGCTTTATCTATCCATTTGTTGCCATTTTTTAACTCAAATTTGGGGAAAATTCATTATTGAGCATCAAAGAGATCAACAGATTTTTTTTCTTGGGTGTCTTTTTGTCAAAATATTCCTCTGTTTTTTTTTATTTACGGAAAGGTATATCTGGGTGGTGCTAATGGAACTATGACCGAGGAGATCCTGAATGTATCTTAAATCAACCTCATTTTCCAAAAGCATAGTGGCTAGGGAATGTCTGAACATATGAGGGGTAATATTAGTATCAATGTTGATACATTTAATATATTTTTTAATCATGAATCTAATGGACTGTTCCGAAAATCTTCTGTCGAACCGGTTGATAAAAAAATAGTCTGAGTTTTGAATTCGTTTTCTGAAATACCTAAAATAGCAGTCTATTGCCTCTTTTGTTTCTGTGTTACAGATGGGAATTATTCTTTCTCTATTTCCCTTTCCAACGATTCTGATGGTAGACTTATTGAGGTCCATTGCAGTTAACTTTAAATGGGATAACTCGGCGACTCTTAAACCGGTAGAAAAGAGCAGTTCTATGACGGCAATATCTCTGACGATTACACCATAAGCATAAGAACCTTTTTCTAAGGCATCTTTTCTTTCATATAGATATTGATATAATTTTTTGATGATTCGTGGTTCTATTGTTCTTGGTATCTTTTTGCCTTCCTTAATTTTGATTCTGACCTTATTGAAAGGGTTAACAGCAATCTCATCTTCAAACTGCAGATGATTGAAAAAGGCTTTCAAAGATGCCAATTTCCTTTTAAGGGTTTTTGGCTTAAATTTGGATGAAATACTCTCAAGGTATTGTTTGAGGATATTCTTATCAATTTTGTCTATCTGCGTTAGATCAGTATCTGTTGTGCAAAAGACTTTGAACTGATCCATATCAATTTCATAAGCAGTAAGGGTTTTCGGGCTCAAATTTTTTTCATATTTACAATGAAACAAAAAATCATGAATGTATTGCTCAAGCTTCAACTTCAACTCCTTTTGTAAGATTTAACATGTAACCATTTCGGCCAGGGTCCAGTGTAACTTCCGCGAGAGTCGTTTATTTCACAAATGAAGTTTTTTTCCTAATTTTTTGTAAGAGTGTTTTAATATGAAAATTTCCCTGCCCAAAAAATTTTGGAAAGGACTTTCAATAGTTGTTGTGGACTAATTTTTGGTTGAATAACCAAGTCTGACTTTCTTTTTTTAGGATGATTAAAATTTTTCATATCTTCAAGATATCCCCAACTTTTAATAAAAAAGCAAACAAAAGTTGGGATATGTTTTCCAGAAAAGTAAGTCCGAATTTCAAAAAAAAACCTCAACGCTTTTATTAATGAGCCTTTGGGTTGATTCTTGCCATCCCAACTTTTCAGTAAAAGTTGGGAAACCATCAAAGGAGAAACTTCTTAATTTGAACGATAGAAATTCTTCTGATCAACGACAATTATTTTTTCCACGGGGTTTATATAGCGAAAACGGCATAAAATAAAAATATGGCGTTTTAAACATAATTTGATATTATACCGTTATCGACATATTTTTTTGGAGGACACGATGCATCAGATCATGGTCTCCCCCAGAGATCTTGGGGCAACACTTAGAGAATTGAGGAAGCAAAAAGGGATGACCCAGACAGCCTTGGGTAAACGGGTGGGGCTTGATCAAAAACGGATATCCCTAATGGAAAACGGCAATCCTAATATCCGGGTGGCCAGCCTGTTCAGACTGCTTTCCGCCTTGGGCGTGGGTATGGCCCTTGAGCCCAAGGCCATTGATGGAACGACTCCAGTCCAGGGGAACCAGGAATATAATAAGGATGAATGGTGATGGGAAAGGCAAAAAATCTTACCGTCCTTATGAACGGTATTCCTGTGGGCCGGCTGAACCGCAGTGCCAAAGGGATTATCTCTTTTGGTTATGACGAGGATTGGCTTTCAGACCGCAATAGACGACCCTTGTCCCTGTCTCTTCCTCTTACAACCCAGGTTTATTTTGGTGACCGGGTTGAAAATTATTTTGACAACCTGCTGCCTGACAACATGACATTGCGCAACAGGCTGCAGGCTAGGGTCGGGGCTTCGTCCACCCGGGCCTTTGACCTACTCTCCCACATCGGCAGGGATTGTGTGGGAGCGGTGCAACTTGTTCCCGAAGGAGAAACACCAAATGTCAAAATGGTCACCGTAGATCGGGTAGATGAGGCGCAGATAGAGGCTATTCTCAAGTCCTATGCCGCCATGCCCCTGGGGGTGGACATTGATGCCGATTTCAGGCTTTCCGTTGCCGGTGCCCAGGAAAAAACTGCATTCCTCAGGATGCAGAACGACTGGTACCGCCCTTCCGGAGCTACGCCGACCAGTCATATTTTCAAGCTGCCGATGGGGCGACTGGGCCAAACCGGCTTAGATTTGTCAGGCAGTGTGGAAAACGAATGGCTCTGCCAAAAGCTGTTGGGAGCCTTTGGCATGGCGGCGGCTGACACCCAGATAGCAAACTTCGGCAGCCAGAAGGTGCTGGTGGTGGAGCGATTTGATCGACGCTGGTCCGCTGACAGCACCTGGCTGATCCGACTGCCCCAGGAAGATATCTGCCAAGCCACGGGCATCCCTTCGGCCCTGAAATATGAGGCGGACGGGGGACCAGGCATGACCACGATCATGGATCTGCTTCTGGGGTCAGACAAGGCTCATGAGGACCGGACCTTATTCATGACGGCCCAACTGCTTTTCTGGATGTTGGGGGCCATTGACGGTCACGCCAAGAATTTCAGCATTTTTCTTCGTCCCGGCAGCCGGTTTCACCTGACCCCATTTTACGATGTAATTTCAATCTATCCTTTGGCCAGGGCTGGCCAGATTTCCATGCACAAGGTTAAGATGGCCATGGCCGTGTCAGGGAAAAACCGTCATTACAGATGGAACAGCATAACCAGAAGACATTGGTTAAATACTGCAAAAAAATGCAGGTACCCGGAAGATGAGATGAAGCAAATTATTGAAAAATGTTGCGATATGGCACAAGGGTGCATCGATCAGGTAGGTGCTACCCTCCCCCCGGGTTTTCCCGGACAGATCTCAGCAGCAATTTTTTCTGGAATGCACCAGGCAAGGGAACGGTTGATTAACAATAAAAAGGATGGATCTGCTTAAAATTAATAAAATTTCAAGTGGCATCTCCAATAACATAAGTAGTAAACGCCTTAATTGATAAGCATCTCAGTCAAAACTTATAGACATATCTGTCACTTTGCTATTCCTTAAAAATTTTGATTTTTAGCCTATTTTATGTATTCTTTGCATTTTTCAATAACGACAATTTTAATATTTTCTTTAGTCGCACCATCCCAATAATATTGAAATTCCCCGTGATCAAAATCCTCCCATGCACAGTGCAGAAGGTAGAAGTCAAAAATATCATCCTGATAATTGTGGGCTATGCACAATTCGAATAATTCTTTTAGATTAAGCCGAATTGTCTCTGGCTTATTAATAATATCGCAGGCTATATCTTTTGCATAAGCTGAGACAGCTCGACTTCCACAGGGGATTTCAATCCCTAACTCACTTAATGCTGCTTCGGTATAATACTTTACCTCAAAGAAATTCAAAGGAGCACTTAGACCAGCCAATATCCGAAGGCTTGGCGAATCAAAATTTTCATAAAGTGCAGCTTCCGCCCATTTCACGCAATCAGATGGGTCTCCATTACTTGTGCTGCAATACCAAAATACTTTTCCGATTTGTGCTTTCATGAAATTTATTCAAATAACGTATTTTTCAGCAGTGAACCGAGTCCGCTGGAAAAAGTAGTTAGAGTGTGCTTTTTTTAAAAAAATCATCACCCTGGGTATTTATTAGTTTTAATATGTTCATTATTACGTCGTTGGGATTACTTCCCAAATTAAACCAACTATCAGCGTTATGAGATGATGCCCCTATGCGCAGCCTCTCATTCAGATCATTGGCTCTTAATTTGTTCTGAGGAATAATTTTTCCCCAATACGTTGAGAAGTCACCAAGCGGTGCAGAGGCAATTTCAATCACAAAATCCCCCGTTCCATATTTATCAAACTGAAATGTGATCAGTTCATTACGGTTTTCTCTTGATCGTCGGAAATGAGGAAATGAGCCTTTGAATCCTATCTCTCGAAGTTTCGGAACGAGATCCGACTTCAATATTATTCTTGGATCAGTCATCGTTAAAAGCCCTAACAAGTAATTATGATTTTTTTTTCTGTTCAATCCACAGGTTTGAATATTATTCCGTTAGAAAAATGACAACAGGATAATTTCCCAATAACAGCCAAGCAAATAGATGTAAATAGAAAATTTGAATCAATCCATTGAGAAAAACAAAACCGCGCAATGATGGTATGAAAAAACTCAATTCTGCGTTTCGGCCACCTCACCAATAACAGATCAAGTACACATGTCCACGGCATGGGCCTTTTCCGAGCAGTTCTGAAAAAAGTCCAGATTTTTACCCCGAAAATTTTGTATACTGTCTTTGTCCTGATCCATCAGGATGATTCCAACATTTTTAAAGGAGGGCATCACCATGAAAATGTCGCAGGCAATCAAGAATTTTCTGGCGTATCAAGAACTCAATTCAAAAAAAACACCATTCAAAATTATCGATACTTCCTGGCGGTCTTCCAAAAGCAATTCGGCAGACGGGATGTATCGGAAGTAACATCGGATGAAATCATGGAGTTTCTGGTCAAAATCACTGAAGGCCTGAAACCCTCAACCAAGAAACTCAAATATTCCCTTCTCAAAAGCCTCTTCAATTTTGTCAAAAATACTGCCGTGCCAGATCTTCTCAATCCATGTGACTCTGCTCTCCTATCAAAAACATTTCGAGTTTCCAAGTTGCCGCCATGGACAATCTTGGAACGAGATGCCGTTGATGAATTCATATTCAAAACGGAGAGCCCCAGAAACCGGCTGATGCTTGAATTGATGGCAAGGGGTGGAATGAGGATCGGTGAAGTTCTGAAATTGAAGCCTCAGGATGTCCAGGATCGAAAACTTCATTTGCCCAATCCCAAGAGTGGCCGTACCTCCGAAGTCGTTTTTATTCCCCAAAAGGTGGCAGACCGGCTGCGTGATTATATTGCCGCTGAAAATTTTCTGGATGATGAGCGTATTTTCCCTCTGGGGTATACCCGGGCCAGGGAGATCGTTAAAAGCGCCGGCAAAAAAATCGGAATTGATGTAAAGCCACATGATCTCAGACGGCATGCAGCCACTTATGCCAGCCGATCAGGCGTTCCTATTGAAATCGTTTCAAAAATCATCCTTCGTCACTCAAACCTGTCCACCACCCAGAGGTATCTTGGAAAAATCAGCGACACCGAGGCCATGTATTGGATTGAGAATATTTACCGGTAAAAATCGAAGGGGATTGGGATGATCCTAATCCCCAACAATAGAAACGCCAGTGCTCATGGGGTTTTTCGGAGCAATAGAGTTTTTTTATAGACAGATTGTTGGGTTCTTAATTCCTCTAAGCTTTACTGTTTTTTTGATGAGAAAAGCTGATACTTTAAGGTTGTTTGTTAGAAGTCTCACCCCCTGTGGTATCCCCCCAGACCAAGCAGAAAAGTAACTGAGAGTTATTTAAAAGAAACAGACAAATTTTAACAGCCCATAATGGTTGCCATCATTCATGAATGATCCCACGAATTTTTTCAACTAAAGCTTCCATAGAAAAAGGCTTCTGAAGAAATTGCATTCCGTCATCAAGAACACCGTGATGAGCAATCACATCAGCAGTATAACCGGAAATAAACAAACACTTCAAATTTTTAAAACGGCTTTGAAGCTCATTTGCTAAATCTCTCCCATTCATTCCCGGCATGATGACATCGGTTATCAGCAAATCAATATCGCTTTTAAATGAATTTACTATATCGATTGCATCAGCAGGATTGGATGCTTTTAGGACCGTATATCCCTGCCGCTCCATCATCATCGAAGTCATCTCCAAAATGGCCTTCTCATCTTCGACCATCAAAATAGTCTCAGACCCTTTTGGGATATCTTTGAGAATATTCTGGTTTAGCCTTTCTGGTATGCTATCAGCAGATTTAGGTAAATATATTTTGACGGATGTACCATGCATCGGTTCACTGTATACATCTATAAAGCCATTGTTTTGCTTTACAATCCCGTAAACGGTGGCCAATCCCAGACCGGTACCTTTACCTAAAGATTTAGTTGTGAAAAAAGGTTCAAAGATATTTTTTCTTATTTCAGAACTCATACCATAACCCGTATCGCTCACGGTCAATACAACATAATCACCAGGCTTAAAACTTGGGTGGTCTATGCAATAATTTTCATCAATCGAAAAACTTTCTGTCTCAATGATAACCTTTCCCACATCTTTTATCGCATCTCTTGCGTTGACACATAAATTTGCCAATATTTGATCAATTTGGGAGGGGTCAATTTTGACGGGCAATAAGTTTATTTTGGGTGACCAGGAAAGTTCAATGTTTTCTCCGATTAAACGTCTCAACATTTTTAACATGCCCTCTATCGCATCATTGAGATCCAGAACTTTAGGCTCTATGGTCTGCTTTCGGGCGAAGGCTAATAATTGCCTGGTTAGATTGCTTGACCTTTCCCCCGCCTTTTTTATCTCTTTTAAATTGTTGATAATCGGATCGTCTTGATCAACATTTCCTTGAATAATTTCTGTATTACCTAGAATAATACTTAGCATATTGTTAAAGTCATGGGCAACGCCACCGGCGAGCCTTCCAATAGATTCCATTTTCTGAGCCTGGTTTAATGCCGTTTCTAATTTTTTTCTTTCTAGTTGGGCTTTCTTTTCGTCGGTGACATCTTGAATTACACCAAACACTTTTAACGGCGCTTCTGAATCATTTCTGGATAATTCCGCAATGGATCGAATTATCCTGTTTTCAGGGCCTGAAACTGGATGTATTTCAAATTCAAGATCATATGGAATGTCTTTTTCAATAAGATCGATAAGGGCCTGGTGAACCCTTTTTCTTTCCGGTATACAACTTTCAACTTTTTCAATGGAGAATGTATTACTATCCGGATCAAATCCGAAAATCCGTTTTGCCTGCTCCGACCCCCAGAATAATTCAGTTACTATATCATATTCCCAATTCCCCACCTGTCCCATTCTCTGGGCACTCTTATACCGTTGTTCATTTTCTTTCAGCAATTGTTCGGACTTAATTCGCTTTCGGCGGTTTATGAGCAGGCTGCCCAAAAGAACCGTTCCTGCAGGGAATATCAACATTACAGGCAGGCTAATTTTTGAAAGCACTCCCAAAACCACCGCTCGTGGCAAGGTCAGCATCGAAAGTAACATCAAGCCATGAGTCACGCATCCCATTAAATACAAACTTTTACTTGAGATCGAATCCAAGTCAGTTGTCATAAAATGTCGCCAACCTAAGCCTACTGCACCGGATGTTACAATAACGGCAAATCCAGTCCATGCTCCAGCCCCGCCAAGGTACAGTCGGAATCCTCCGGTCATGATTATAGCGGCCACTGTCGGTACCGTCCCGAAAAACAATCCGCAGAGGCTCAAAAGAATAGATCTCGTATCAAATATTATACCAGGAAGGAACTCCCATGGATTTTTCATTATCGCTAATCCAATGAGACCAAGAATAAGGCCAATAGGAATTTGCTTTGATGGAGCCTTTTCTTCGGTTTGCCTAAAAACCACTATATCGTAGATTAAGACTAACGAAACGAGCAATGCTGCATTATTGATGAGGCCGATGAAAGTGGAAATTGTCACAATCTATCCTTATTTTAATTCCATAATACTGCATCATTAATAAAATATTAAAAGCTCAAAGATTTGAATGGTCTCCTTGAGAGAAGGTGTTCTCATCGGAGGTATATCGTTAGATACCACCTGAACCATTTTTTTGGGGACTTTTTCCACGTTACACAAAGAAATACAAAAAAGCAATTAATCGGAGATAAAGTAAATCAAAACCCCACAATCATGGTATACAGGCTCGCTCAAACCTATCTGAGAACAGCATCAAATAACAGAAGAAGTCAACACTGCCATTGAGAAGGGGCTCTGCCCGGCATCATAAAATAAAAGGCTCGTTTTCGATTCTTTTATTCTTTTTCAAAATACGTCTCGAATATCTTTTATTAGATTTAGTTGGTTCGAAACTAAATAATCATAGCATTTATCTATTTCAGTAAATTGAATTTGAGGGAATTCAAAATTATTACAGATATCTTTTTCACACCATCTTGGAATATCGTTTATTGATAAGTGTCTTCGACATAAAAACGGTCTATATTCATAAATTGAGCAACTACCCTCAGTTAAAAATGGACAGGCATTTTTATTGGAGGTGTTTATTAATTTTTTGATTTTGGTATGTTTTTTTATAAATTCAACCTCTAAAGGGGATATAGTTATTGGATAATAGCAGCAATGACAGCACCCTCTTTTGCATATCGAATAATTACTAACGTATTCATAAATGATATCCATTTCTTTGAACAGAAGTCCAATTTTCCGTAACTCGCTAAATTTATTTTTAATGACTTTGTTAAATATCTCCTGCTCCCTTTTTATCAACGACGGGGGGGCGTTATCCCGAATTAATACAAATTTAGCTTTCGCAATATTATAAGCCTGCTTGTATTTATCCTGATCCATTTCCTAACTCCCTTATTTCGATTCAACATCAGAAGGCGAAGCCAAAGATTGAGCTTTAATAAAAGTATCAAACGTTTGCCGGATAGAAGTCACGTCCCACACTATATTTAGGGTGGGAAATTTCGTTTCCTAAAAAATTATTGAAAATGAATTTTTTATCGTTACGCTCACCGGCTTTTCCTGCGCAGCACCTTGTTTTATAAAGCCCTGAAAAAATTAGTCAGACCTTAAGATATTTGTTGCATACTGTTATACAAAACAATCAGAGTCCTCGTTCACTGGCAACCAAGATCTCATACACTCCCGGATTCGAGTGCGTAAACCACCTCTCTATTATAGTTAAATTCCAATTTTTCTTTTCTAATCCAATTTTCGTTTGTTTTATCCCATATATGAGTCCTCTTCCTTCCTCCCTTTGGAGGTCTCTCCTCCGATCGAGGATAAACGCAAAGTGTAATTGTGAATAGGTCGTCAAGAGCACGCGCAATCATATTAATATACATAGGGACACAAAGTTTGTCAGATGTATCGAACTCAAATTCTGATCTATCAAGCTTTTCAATGTCGGACGGTATTGTTGAAGCAAGTTCGACTCCTCTTGGGCTTAGCTTAAAAATCTTAATCGGGTCTAAAACATTTTGTCCATTATCAACGTTAAGTCGTAAAATATAACCACCAGGTACCGCAACAGATCGAATCATCGTTTCTTCAACCGTAATTAGTCCGAGATCAATAAGTCCATTTAAGGACTCTCGACTCATCATGCAATCAATAATTTCCTGTGATGCTGCGAAAATGTAGCCAAAGAAGGAAAATAAATCGACAGCTCGTTTGAATCCTTGAACATCACGTCGTTCCATCAGGCGTAGTGAATCTAATGCTCTGAGTGAAACTTTTTGTTGTTCAGAATTTGTTTGATGTGCAAATGCTTTAGCCCATAACTCTTGCATGACACTATCAGAAACGTTTTCGACAGCAGAAAACCATTGTGCAAACCAGTCTTCTTCAATTATTCGTCGATTATCACTCGGTGTCTCAAGGGCCATTTCTAAAGCAAGCTCCATCACGTTTTCATAATTAAGTTGTTTTCGAAGTGTTAAGTATTCTTGCCTTGCAACCATCCGTTTAGCCAAAGCTGATGGGTCTGCGTCACGAATAACAGAAGCAAATTTTTCGTGCAAAGCAGCGACCACTGCATCTTTGGTTTGTCCACGTCGATTCGTGGCGGATTTGGCTAGCTCAGCCCCGGCGGGTTTCACTAAATCAACTATTGGTTTAATTAATGAAAAATCCATGAGATTAATTTGATAATAAATAACTATTTAGTTTTTTTGTTTAAGTAAGAGTTTGTAATGTTATCCCGTTAAAAAAATGAAAACAGGATAAACTTCAAATAACAACCATGCAACCGGATGTAAATGGAAATATCGAATGAATCCCATTGAGAAAAATAAAACGAAGCATTTATGGTATTTTTCCGGGGGTATCAAGGAAAAAATCCGGTCAGCATTACCAGAACGATTGAACCCTTTGAAAGTTAGTTGATATTCAGAGGGGTCACAGAATGCTCGCTTTGTTCAGGATTTAATCGGAGGCAGGAGTATGTTCTATTAAATTGATTCTGGTGAATCTCCGAGAATTAACGAAAACAATGTGTTAAGTGAACTCTTTCCTAAACCACATAACTTCTTAAAAAGTACGTTGTACGCCCGTTCCGCTCCAGTGATTTATTATGAGTGCTCCCGTTGAGCAAATGACTATGGTCAATTGGTAAGGTAAATTACAACCACTGCAATAATAATAAACCCAAGACAGCTACATAAAAAGCCACCCTTATTATACCGTTGCATAAAGTCATATTTTACTTTTTGCGGATATCGTCCTAAGGTAAGCAATTTACAAAAAGGCCACCCAACATAGTAGCAAAAAAAGTTGAAAAAAATATTGATGAATATTTGTGCCAACACCTCAACAATACCTTTCCCTACTTCTTCAATAAAATCATTCATTTGATGGCACCTCATTTATACCGTTGACGTTCAGGACCCGCCGAGCGAAGCAAAGGCCTATTAGCCGAAGGCAGCCCTACGAGGTCCGATGCAACGACTGATTATCTTTCAGGTGTTCTCATAATTGGATGTTTTTCCACTAACCCCGAAAAATTTAGCACGATATCCTTTACAGCTTTGATACGATTCAAATCCAATATCAAACCTCCTTTATTTAAAACAATTTTATCCCTCTCAATCCTTATTATTGTTTCAAATGCAAATTTTGTGTTTAACGTTTCAAACAGTTTCGCAGAAGAAAGATTAAGATTTTTAAAAATTTCAACGATTATAGCCTTTTCCTCGTCATTTAAACGATGTTCACTCTTTCTCGTGTAAGGGAAATTTTCAGCTGGCCTGTAAAAAAAGCCACTGGCCTTTTTGGAAGGATTCAATTTTGAAACGTATTTCCAATTTGGAAAATCTTTAAAAAAATTTGATTTGAATAAAATAAGGATGGCCAATATTTTTACACTCTGCGGTGAAAATAGTTCTAAAATGGTGGCTTGCCCCCATTCCTGCGATTTCTGGCTTAACTGAAAAAATTTTCCCCTTACAAGCGCCTTGAATTTCGCCAGTATTGAACAAACCATAAGAGATATATTTTGCGTTTAATTTTTTCGCAATCGTTTTATATTTGAACCGTCTTTTTTGAATCAGAAAAAAATATGGGCCACCAACAAAAAATTGTTAAAATAATAATGAAATAGACAAAGTTCATTTTACCGGATGCAAGTCATAAAATTGATTCGTACTGGTCTTTGAGCAGTAACAAAAATAATGCATAAAAAATATTTTATGTTTAGCCCTTATCATTAAAGTTTTTGTTTTCCAACCCGAGTATCTTTCTGCCTTTGAAAATCAAATATGCCCCCAATGGTGCTCCGAAACAGCAAATCCAAAGATCCCATTTACCGAAAAAATTTTCAAGGAGACTTATAAAGGGTGTTGAAATCGACCACCTAAATTTAATAAAATCAGACATATTCTCAGTTTGTTAGGAGTTGAAAAAGCCTCTGTTTAGTTGTACTTTCAAGCGACCAAACACAAAAGAAAACAACGCCACAGAGGCTTTATGCATAGAAAAAATATCAGGCGGCTCATCACAAAGCA
The DNA here is from genome assembly GCF_963666145.1 of uncultured Desulfobacter sp. Lineage (NCBI taxonomy): Bacteria > Pseudomonadati > Thermodesulfobacteriota > Desulfobacteria > Desulfobacterales > Desulfobacteraceae > Desulfobacter > uncultured Desulfobacter sp. Next base: position 4,143,989 of record NZ_OY762614.1, read on the forward strand.
ATTAAAAAAGAGTTTTCCGAACTGGAAAACGATGACAAGGGCGTCCAAAAAAGAACTGACAGAACAAATCATGATGGAGATTGTGGAGCAATACGATTATTCTCAATCTCTGGACATCCCCATCGAGGACCTCATAGGTATTGAAGCTCAATCCCCTACAGCAGGCATTCGTAGTCTTCCTGAAATGGCATCTTACATTGAGAATTTTCATTCCGATAACCTGTTTAATTTTGACACCCTGAAAAAGCCATACCCTGAAATTGTAGATCAGGAATTGCAGTTTATTGACCAACTCATAGATGACCAGCTTATCAATAGCTTGATCGCGCCCGATGGTTACTCCGCTGCACACAGGGATATTCAGCCCTACCAATTATTTCGGATGGAGCTGTTAAAAATTATCAAATATCCTGAAATCAGTTACAGGAAATTTTGCAGCGATGAATATTTTGGCAAAGAGCGAAAGCAAAACAGGCGTTTTATTCGGTTGTCGTTAAAGGCTAAAAAACAGGTAGATCATACTGAATTATGTCATTTCCGGAGCGACCTGAAATTTAATCAATTGATGAACGTCCTGGTATATTTCCTCCACCATTTTTATAAATCGGGTTGTCTTGAGAATACCGTTATTCATGGTGTTGATTCCAGTGAACTGCCGTCCGAAGTCAATTATCCCCTTTGCGCCATTGAAATCAACGGCAAAAAAGTACGAATTTATTCCGATCTGGACTGTGATTGTGGGAAACGCCGGAACAAAAGGGATAAGTCGCATTATGTCATTGGATACCGGATGCATACACTAACCGCTATTAATCCCACAAACGGCCATAGCTTTCCATTGGTATCCCTTGTGGGGGCAGCGAATCATCACGACAGCCTGTTTCTGAAACCATTGATCAAGCTTGCTCAAGCATTAGGCATTGATATTAAATTGATAACCGCAGACCAGGCTTACCACGATAGTGATGGTTCGGTTCTCAATGAAACAGGTGTCTATGTCGTGGCCCCTGCATCGGAGCAAGCGAAATTGCCCGAGAATGTATTGCAATCTCCGGTGAGAGTTACCTGCAATGATTCTTGTGAAATTCCAATGGATTATCTGGGTACAACACTGGATGGCCATGAATTTAGGTGTGGAGCAACGCCCGGCGAATGTATGTTTGCATCAAGTTGCCCTAAATCGAGAATAATTGGTTTTGATAACGGTCATTTCCAGCCAATGCCAACTTTTCATAACGGGTCGCAATCAGCAATCGAAATTCGAAAGAACTGCGAACGGCCTTTCAATTTGATGAAAAAAAGAGAAGGCCTTGAACAGACGAGAGTGAGAAGCCAGCATGGTGTAGTTGTCCGATCAGTATTGACGACAATTGTAACATTGTTGATTGAAATGGCTGGGACAAGACATAAACCGCAGAAAAAAGATAATAAACAAAAGGAGTTGTTTGCCTCAACAGGATAGAATTTAATTTCAATGCTGATTTTTTTGAACCGATTGATTCAGTTAATACCGTTGTATCTGAAGTATAAGCAAGGCCACTATCTAACATAAAAATTGCGGCAAAAAACAAATTTCAGATTTTATAACGATAGAAATGGACTACCGGGTCTTAAAAAATCGAAATTCAAGCGCGTAGGCAGTTTAGACTCAGTTGAAAATTTGATTGATTCCAACACCCTTTTATAGACGAAAGAGAAACTAAAAGAATAGCGAAACCAACTATATGATAAAAATTTCCTTTTGATATCATGACAGAAACGCTCTAAATGCAATTTTCCTTATAATGGTTTTCCAAATTCGTTAGTCTTTACTGAACAATTGGGACACCAGTACACATATCTATCTTTTTTTAGGAATAATATAATCCCCCCAATAATCAAGGCAAAAAAAGTTACAAATGGAACAAAACTTCCAGGGGTAATGAACCAAATTATTATAAACATCGGAATTGCCAAAGACAAAGAAAGTAGTCCACGTTTTCTTAAATCGATTATTTTTATTTTCGAATGACAATTTAGACAGTTTAAATCTCTTTGTCCCATTTCTTCATTAGATATCAGAATGATATGTTTAAAATTTTATAAAAGCATAAATCAATTTTATTGGAGATTAACCACCCCGGACAAAGAAACGCAAGAATAAATTTTTTATATTAATAAATAGCGTCTGCCAAGCACCTCTTATGGGCCGGAAATATAGAAAACTTGAGGCGAGCCTTAATGGTATCAATGTTCTCCAACCCTGATCCGAAAACACGCAGGATTACCAGGAGTAATGTTGTGTTTTGGCCCATTTAAACCAGGCTGGATTTCAACTCTTTCTCCTTCTTTTTTTTGTTTTTCGTTCCAGGTATCCCAATCGTATGTGAACTGATGAACTTCAGATAACGGATATCCGAATATAATGCCCCATAAATCTTCCGGGATCTCATGTTCATGTTTTTGTATGAATTGAATTATCCTGGGAAATCTTGAAATGAACACATAAGCGTTACGCCCCCCCCCCCGTTCTGGCAGACTCCACTAATCAAACCCTTTTCTGGTTCTTATGGTAAACGCATATGGATACCCTGAAAGAAATTCATATACCGCAAGAATCTTTTTTTTGTTACCCCAAAAAATAAAGTCCAGGACAGGTTTTTCGGGGTTGATCATAAGATGGGCCACTCATGAGAAAACCCTATTCAGGACACTCCCAACCGTTTGTAATTCCAGCGGTATTTTCTCGGTTCTGAGAAGATGAACACAAAGTGGCCGATCTTATGATCAAGCCTGGTTTTTCCAACCGGTCAATTAATTCAAACCGTTTGAGATCCTCAAACCCTGTATGAAGAATGCCTTCATATTTTTGTAAAATAAGATCACCAAGGTGGGGGCTATTATTCACAGGCTCCCCTGGTTTACCAACTCCGGTTGCATTTTTCATTGTCCCTGTAGCATGTGCCATTTTACATAAGGCTTGGATCGTTCTGTTCCCGTTCGGTCCCTGAACCTTTCCAGTTATAAATGGCTGAATATGTAACTTTAAAATACATGGTGAATCTGAATTTTTAATCGTGAATGACCTTAACCCTGCCAACAAGGCCATTTTCCAATCGGACTTTTATACCATGGGGATGAAAAGATGATTTTGTTAAAATATTTTTTACGGCGCCTTGGGTCAGAACGCCTGTTCTTTGGTCTTTTTTTAATACAATGGATACGGTTTGTCCGATTTTGATTTGCGTTCTGTTTTGTCCGCCAGTCATTATACTTTTACCCTATAGAATTATAACCTTTTACACTTAAACTCATCAATAGAAGCATCTAAGATATTACGTTCAAGTTGCATATTAGGTTTCCACCAAACAGCATGATCACGTTGCCTTTTTGCAAATTCCTGCTGTGCATTTATTACATTTCCTTGTTCTTTTTCTATGAATATGCTGGAAATTTTACCTGCAGCGAACACAATATCGCGACTTTTTATTAAATTATCTTCATCAAGGATACCTTTTTCATTGAAGTGTAAATAATAATAAATAGCACGTATAACCTCAATTGGCTTTCGGTTCTCAAGCTTTACACAAATTTCTGCAACACGCACGCGTTTTCCGGCAAATCTTTCTAATTTCTCCTCACTTGTTGCTTCTAATAACCGTTTGAACTTATTGATTGACACTCGGAGAATTTCGGATTCATCTGTGATAATAAAATACCGAACTGATGCAGAACTCATATGGTCACCCCATTTAGTTTTCAGTTCTTCAGACCAGTCGTTACCTTTTTCGGTGGTTTCCAGGTAAAAAGATTCTTAATCTTTCAAAAGAGCATGGCCTCAAATATAATGAGTAGCAACACAAAAAATTTCTGTAAAGATATAATCCCCCCCCCGGAGTGACAGGGATAGTCTGGGGTTTTTGTCCTATCGAGAAAAGAAGCCTGGCCGATGGGTAGTCTTCACCTAATCGGCAAACTCAATAGATATTGTGTAATCTGTATTGAGTTTAGAATGATCTACTATCCTTACAGATATTTTTTGCAAAGTGGAAACTTTAAACCCCTTAGCGCCGCTCAGATAGGATTCGATAATCAACTAAGGGAAAAATGTCGATTCGTTTCCTTTTTATCCATTCCTTAGAGTATCGATACAAAAAATTACCGGTACGCTCAATTGGGGTGATAGCTGATTATGTCATGTGTTTGGTCATGGTAAATTTTTGACTAAACAGCTTCATGATTCTTCCGCGGTATGCTTCGCCCTGAGCCGTGTATACACTTTTTCGGAAATCCATTCGGAAACCAGATTTTGAAACTCTTTCTCATTCATAAAGCGGGCGAAAATATCTTCATTTTGTTCCATTCGTTCCATGAACAAGTTTTGAAGCAGGCTTGAAAACAAAAGGGAAAATTTTTCTTGTGGATTCACAATGGCCGCTTCAACGAGAGATTCTTCACCTACAGCAGCTTCAATGATCTGATCAAAGAAGAGTTGATCCGCATCCGTAAAATCGGTTCCGAACCGATCATTGATAATATCAATCAATTGGGAAAGCAGGACCTCTTCATCATGCTGCTTTCCACTGCCAACTTCTGTTGGTCCATCCAAAGATTTCACATCTCCTTCACTTAGATTGATCGATCCTTCATTGATTTTCTGGATACGATAATACTCCAGCCTGATCTCATCATCAAAACTATACATTTCTCCGGAGTTTCGTTTGGGTAGTTTCGGTAAAAGATACCGTAGGAAAATGTACAATTTTTCAAGATCTGAATCCTGGTAGGGAATGACCTGTGAAAGAAACGCATATAGGTTACGGAATGCTGAAAATTTTCCCCGTAACAATTCCGCCTGGCTTTCATCTTCTTGCTTAAGATCGGAAAACCGTTGAACAACCGGATCAACAGCCGCATTCATGCCCTTATGATCAGCAGCATTTTGCCGCTGTTTTGGCTTGAAGTATATCCGTGCAAACGCATCAACCTCTTCCTGAATATAGATATGGCTTGAATCCAGTTCGGCTTTAATGGCGTACATATTGTTTGGGTCAACTTCTTCGCCCATTACCGAACCTTCATAATATTGTTTGAATGCCTCCCTGATTTCTTCCCTGTCATTCACAAAATCCAGCACAAAAGTGTCTTCTTTAAGGGGATGCATCCGGTTGAGACGGGATAAGGTCTGAACCGCCTGAATACCACTGAGCCTTTTATCAACATACATGGTATGAAGCAGGGGTTGATCAAACCCGGTCTGGTATTTTTCAGCAACAAGCAATACCTGATATTCCGGTGAATCAAATTTTTCAGGCAGTTCCGCCTCTCTTATACCATTGTTCATCATAATTTCAGTATAGGTTTCATGACTTAGGTCGTCTTCAACCTCACCTGAAAACGCCACAAGAGTTTTAATCCAGGTGTATTTTTTTTCACGGATGTATTTATCAAAGGACAGTTTATAGCGGACCGCTTCAATGCGTGATCCTGTCACAACCATTGCCTTGGCCCTGCCGCCGATTTTATGCCGGGTCATGGCATTAAAGTGTTCAACCATGATCTGGGTCTTCTGGGCAATATTATATGGATGAAGGCGCATGAACCGGGCCAAAGCTTTTGCCGCCCCTTTACGCTCAACATGGGGATCCTCTGAACCAGCCTGTATCAGTTTGTAATAGGTGGCATAGGTGGTGTAATTGCTGAGGACATCCATGATAAAGCCCTCTTCAATTGCCTGGCGCATGGTATACTGGTGAAATGCCTGTCCTTTTTTCCCGTTTTCTTCACGCCCAAACACAGCAAGGGTTTTATGTTTGGGGGTGGCTGTAAAGGCAAAGAAACTTAAGTTTGCCTGTTTCCCCCGTTTCGCCATGCTGCGGTACATCTCTTCAAGGGTCTCAAACTCTTCTTCATATTCATATTTTGCCGCTTCTTCGCGAATTTCCCATGCGCTTAACACCTCCTTTAAATCGGTTGCCGATTCACCGGATTGGGAGGAGTGCGCCTCATCAACAATCACAGCGCAGCGACGATGCGGGAGAAGGGGGGCACTCTCATCTTCCCTTTGCTCTGCCATCTTCAGAAGCTGGCGGCTGACAAAGGGAAATTTCTGGAGTGTTGAAATGATAATCGGAATCCCATTGTAAAGAGCTTGTGCAAGCTGGCCTGAATGTTTATCGATCTTTTGTACCACGCCCTGGCGGTGATCGAATTGAAAAATGGTATCCTGAAGCTGTTTATCCAAAATTCTGCGATCCGTGATGACCACGACCGAATCAAATATTTTTTCATCCCGGCTGTTATGAAGGGATGCCAGCCGATGGGCCAGCCAGCCGATGGTGTTGCTCTTTCCGCTGCCGGCAGAATGTTCGATCAGATAATTGTTTCCCGGCCCTTCAGTTTTTGCAGCCGCTTCCAGATCACGAACGGCACACAGTTGGTGATACCTGGGGAAAATAAGGGTCTCTTTTTTAACCAGTTTCCCATCTGTTGTGCGTCTGTCTTCAATCTGCAGGTGGATAAATCGGGCAGCAATATCCAGAAAACTGTCGCGCTGCCAGACAGATTCCCATAAATAGGCGGTTCGATAATTGTTTCCCGCTGGATCAGCAGGATTTCCTGCACCACCTTCGTTTCCCCTGTTAAACGGCAAAAAGTATGTTGCACTTCCGGCCAGGCGGGTTGTCATAAAGACCAGGTCTGTATCCACTGCAAAATGGACCAGAGACCGTTTCCGGAATTCAAATAACCGTTCGCGGTGATCCCTGTCTTTTTTATACTGATGGATGGCATGGTAGACATTTTGACCGGTTATGGGATTTTTCAGTTCCGCCGTTATCAGCGGAATGCCGTTTATGGATAATACCAGGTCCAGTGCATTGCTGTTCTTGTCGCTGTATTTCAACTGCCGGGTCACCGACACCCGGTTGGCGGCATACTGCTCTTCAAGTTTGGGATTCATCCCATGGGCGGGTTTAAAAAAGGCAAGCCTGAACCTTCTGCCATAGCATTTAAATCCGTTCCGCAGCACCGGCAGGGCACCTTGGGTATCCAGCCAATGGGTCAAATCCTTGAGAAGGGTGGCTTCGGTTTTATCTGCCAGCAAATCCTGGATGCGTTGAAATTCGTCTGCCTGGGTTTCCCGGATAAAATCAAGCACCTGTTGAGGGAAAAATGCCCGTTGCGCATCATACCCGGACGAAGGCAAAGCCGTGTACCCGTTTTCAAGGAGATGGGATTCAATTACGGATTCAAATGATGCCTCGGTATGAATTTTCATCGGTTCACCTTTGCTTTGGCTCTATGGCCTTTCTGGCTGGCGCATTTTTTTAAATACCCCAACCACTCGAATCCCACATGTTCCAAAACCGTGCAAAATTCAGCATACCTTCCGCCTTGTTTTTGCTTGAGTTGATCAATCCTTCGTTCAACCGCTTTTATGGACCGCACCGGGTTTTTCGACCGCTTATGAAATCCTGCCGCCTTAATGGCTTTAGATCTCAACTCCTTTAAAGGATCACAATTCAGCTTTAACTTTTTTATTGTTTTCCGCGCAGGGATATCACCATCAACGGCATTTTGAATAGAACCGTCTTTACAATAACGAAACTTTGATTCACAGGTTTGGGCAAGAGGGGAGATAAAGTTTTGGCTACACCACCAATTGTCCTTTTTCCATGCGCCATAACCCGGATGCTTTGCGCCCGGCTGAGGAAAACAAGCAACCATATTGCTCCACTCAACATCTTCATGAATACAATTATTGCCGTTTTGTTCCCGTTCTTCATCTTCTTGTCTGCAGATGGACTGTGGTTTTAAATGCTCCACATGGGCCTTGTTCTCGTCAATGAGTAGAAGCGTATAAGCACATAAATAACCTTGTTCCAAAAGAAGCGCTGTCATCACAGCCTCCCCCGGAAAGTTTGCCTTCCCATATCGGATATTTTGTGGAGAACGCGCATTATTATATGCCCGCCATTGAAGTAACGCCTCCGGCTGTCCCCCTTTAACTATCTTCTTCATCGTCCTCAAACTCCCAGCGGTCAACACAGGCTTGCGCTTCAATCAGTTCAGGGTCATTTCCAAATTTTTCTCTCAGGCGTACAATCAATTCACGGGCTTTATCAAAAGCATCCACATCGATAAATTCATCAATACGGTTTAATCCGTCCTGCAATTCTTGGTTCCGCTCAACAGTTCCCATAATGTGACGCAGAACCCATCCGCTGTCCCGGCCAAGGGATTCAGGCTCAATCTCAACTTTGCCGCCCTCACGCAACAGAATGACATGTCCGGGGGGGGCTTCTCCTATCACCTGAGGAGAATGCGTGGTAGCGACAAACTGAATATTGGGAAACACACGGGGCAGATCCATAACGATTTTTCGCTGCCATTGGGGATGCAGGTGAAGGTCAATCTCATCAATCAACACTATACCCCTGCCGTTTTTGACGGGGTCATCATCTTTTTCATTCAACAGGATTAAGCGCCTGGCAATATCAAAGCTCATGGCAATGATGGATCTCTCGCCATCTGATAATTGTCGAACCCTTATTGGTTCTTGCTTTTGGGTCTCGATCAATTCTCCAGCCTCGTTCAGCTTAGAAGCTGTGATTGTTTTATCTATCCATAAATCCTTTGTGTTTTTTTCTTCTTTTTCCAGCCGCCACTTGGAAAACAGCGGGCAAAGTTCCTTTAAAGTCTCTTTGATCAAAGCAAGTTGTTTGGCGCTGCTGCTTTTCGGTACTTCCTGGGCAATGGCGTCTTTGCTTTCCCACCATTCGACCACATCATTGAGGTTAAATCCGCGTTTAAGGCTGAAAGCACCGTGATATCCCGGGTGAACCTTCTTGAGTTTTTTGGTTTTCTCATAAGTTGAGCGGGCACGTTCCACAGAAAAAATCAGCAACAGCGGATACTTTTCCAGCTTTAGTTTAACGGGTTGCCTTTCCGGCAGCTCCACCAGCCATGAACCTTCTTCAGTGCTTTCAGCTTCTGTTCTAAAAGAGGATACATCAACGCCTGAACGAAACGACTTCTCTTCGCGTGTCTTTTCTATTGAGGTTATTTTTTCACGCTGTCGAATCATTTGAAGCAAAAATTGATGCTCATTTTCAATATCAAATTGCAGCTGGGCATCCATGGTATTTTTACCCTGGGCAATATCTTCAATTTCAAAGCCTTTGGGTGAAGGTGAAACACCTGTGGTCAGTTCCGCCAAAACTTTGGATAATAAAATATTCAACGCTTCCAATACCGTGGATTTACCCGCGCCATTGACCCCGACGATGAGGTTCATTCCGGCTTGAAAAGGGATTCTGGTATCGACTAACCCCCGGCAATTGGCAAGTATTAATTTTTTAACCCGCATCAAGAACCTCCTGGTCTATTTTTCCGGTGACAGCAGCAGATATCAAGGCTGCACGTCTCTCTTGAAGAAGGGATATTGTTTTTTCAGTGGCTTTTTTTAAGTCAGATATTTGAGCAGTTTGTCGTTTGACTTTAATAACGATTTGTTGCTGCTCTTCTAATGGTGGAATAGGTATTGATATGTCTTTAAATTCATCCCAGTATAATCTCAAACGATCCCATACTATTCCATGAGAACGACTCCCGCATTCATCACTAAATCGGCCAGTTTTAAATAACATACCAAAAAAATTTGAATTAATGTGTTCACTTGGATATGCAACAACATAATCTGGGCTTACAAGACCGTCACATGGAACAGCCCCTACAGCCCCTTGCCACATACGCATTTTATTAAAAACGATATCATTTTTGAGTGCCACTTTATAGCTGTTATAATCTTCTGCCCGTTGTTCAATCTTGTCTTGAGATAACTTACGTAAACTCACACCACTATGAATAGAAACCACTAATAAGGGCAGCTCAGGTCGACACCGGTCATCCCTTTCCTCAAAATAATTAGTTACACGTTCTACTTTCCAATGCTCAGGAATCAACCCTAGCCAGGGAATGCCGGAATCCTTTAGGCCAACATCAGGGTCAAGCCCACGTGTGACTGCATGGGCAATCACGGCCTGTTTTTTCTCATCCAACAACGAGAGAAGATTTTTTTTGGCTGTTATTAGTCGGTCTATCTCTGCTGTTTTTTTATCAAGATAGTTTGCGATAATTGATTGTTTTTCAAAAGACACTGGCCAGCTACTATTCTGAGTGACTACAGCCTCAGTGTTTAAAAGTGGTTGAGCAGTTCGTATTGCGTATTGATTCAGATTAAGAGCAGTTAAAAGATACATACCATAACGTAAGGAAAACTTTTTGTTTGGATAAACAACGAATGCGTGCTCTGATGCCCAAAAGTCCTTTAGAACCAAGTGAATATTACCGCATTTGGCTCCAACTCTACCTATTACTATAGCAGGCGCTTTTGTGTTAATTTTGTCTGTATAACCACGGATGCCATTACCGCCATATATCGGAATATCACCGTCACATTCTTCAGTAGCAGAAATCATATCCCCACTTCTGATCGCTAAAAATCTTTTTAAAGGAGCACTTATCCAATTAGGAGGTAAGAGGTTCGGAACAATCATTCTGCAACCTCATCCAACAACCTTAAAATTTCCTCCTCAGCAGCCTTAATATCCGCATCAATCTCTGCAAGACTCCTTAATTCGCTAAACTTATAGAAATGCCGGTTAAAGTTAATTTCATATCCCACCTTGGTTTTGCTCTCATCCACCCAGGCATCGGGAACATGGGGCAATACTTCCCGGTTAAAATAGTCCTCAATGGTTTCTTTTAACGGCACATTTTCAAAATCCCGCAGTTTGGGGTCAGCCTCATAAATCACCTTGCCCTTGATTTTTTTCAGGATGACCGGTTCGGCTGTTTCATTGGTTTCGGTAAACACCGCACGAAATGATTTTTTCTGGGGTGCACGCCACGTGCTGTCCAGCTTTTTTAAAAGTGTTTGAATTTTTTTCCACAAGGCGCTCCAGTCGGCATCTGGTTCTCGGCCAAAAGTTTTGTCAATCTCCTGAATATCTTTGAGGAGTTCCGGGCAAAGCTCTAGAAACTGCTCTTTTCGCTCAAGACTCATCTGATACCGGAGGCGCAAAGGACGCTCCACCGTTATGCGCTGAAACCCGAAATCTGCATTGTCAAAAACCTTGCTGGTGTCGGATTGGATAAAATTTCCATATTCCCGGACGATCCCGTCAATATGGGTATCATTGAACTGCCGGCGCTTATCTCCAAGACTCCGGCGCAGGGGCTCCCATTTCTCCCTGCCATCAATAAGCTGGATTTTGCCTTTGCGGTGTTCTTCCTTTCGGTTGGTCACCACCCAGATATAGGTGCCGATGCCGGTGTTGTAAAACATCTGTTCGGGCATGGCGATAATGGCCTCAAGCCAATCTTTTTCAATAATCCACTTTCTGATATTGCTTTCGCCGGAACCTGCCCCACCGGTAAACAGGGGAGAGCCGTTAAACACAATGGCAAGACGAGATCCATACCGGTTCTGTTTCAGATCAACCGGCTCAAACTTGCTGACCATATGCTGAAGAAAAAGCAGGGCACCATCATTGACCCGGGGGGTGCCCGCACCGAAACGACCGCTGAATCCCTCTTTTTCAGATTCCCGCTTGACCTCTTTGGACTGTCGTTTCCAGTCGACTCCAAATGGCGGATTGGCTAAGAAATAGTCAAAGGTTGCCCTTTTATCGCTATTGGTCTCATCGTATTTAAACTGATCATTTAAAAGTGTGTCCCCGAATCGAATGGTGGATTGACTGGCTTCTTTCGGGTTTTCCTTCATCAAAAGGTCTGAGGCTGCAACTGCATAGGAACGGGGATTAAAATCCTGACCATAAACGTAAAGTTTTGCTTTTTCATGATGTTCGAGCAGGTAGTTCCGTGCTTCCGACAACATCCCGCCGGTGCCGCAGGTGGGGTCCAGCATTTTCCGGATGGTGTTTGACTTGGACAAAAGATCATCATCGTTGATAAACAAGAGATGAACCATTAACCGGATGACTTCACGGGGTGTAAAATGGTCTCCGGCAGTCTCATTGGCCTGCTCATTAAACCGCCGGATCAGATCTTCAAAGAGCAGCCCCATTTGGATATTGTCAACCACGTCCGGATGAAGATTGACCTCACAAAATCGACGAATGACAAGAAAAAGAATATCATGTTCCCGCATCCGCTCAATTTCAGCGGTGAACTCAAATCGTTCAAAAATCTTGCGTACATTTTCAGAAAACCCTTGAATATAGGAGACAAGGTGCTGATCAATATGATCTGCATCCCCCTTCAGTTTCTCAAAATTCAATGGGGAGTGATTATGAAATCGCTGGCCTGACGCTTTATTCAGAATACTGTCCAAAGCGCCACCTTCATATTTGTCCTTGTATTGTTCATATTTTATGAGTACATCGGCCTTTGTTTTTTCAAGGACACAGTCAAAGCGGCGCAAGACAACCAGGGGCAGCATGACCCGCTCATACTGGGGAGGCCTGTATGGCCCCCGCAGTAAATCAGCGATGGACCAAATAAAATTCGATAACTCATGACTCTTGCTCATTTTTCTTCTCCAGGCAGATGTAGTTCGTTACTCTCGATCTTTTTTTCACAAAACTGATTAAACGCATTTCGAGCCATTTTTGAAGGGTTTGTTTTACCATTCTCCCAGCGATTCACAGTAGCATAGCTGACGCCCAACTCCCGGGCCAGATCCTCCTGGCTATAACCAAGTTGACGTCGCACCTCTTTAACTAATTCAGAATAATTATCATAAGCTATGGTCATCAAGTATCACCCTCAATCTTGATTTCGTTTGTTGATACGAAAAACAAATCATAGCATTTGCTATAACAGATGCAAACGGAATTTAAAACACAAGATTGCTTCATTTTTTAGTTTCGAATCCGTTTTGAACAATTATAATCAATTGTTTTGAGCGCTCTTTCATATAAAAAATAGCGCGGAATATACCAAAACCGAAAACCCATCAATGATTTAAAGTACGAGGTCAAGAGATAATAACACCAATTGGCTTGAAGGCCCTCATTTTGAGATTTGAGACTTTTCCAAAATTAAATGCATATTTGTCAAAATGTATTGAGTTTATGGATTGTAGAGACCTGAAAGACCTGATACTTGGTTTGGAATCAACCGCAAAACTCAATAGAAAGGCTTGGGGACTGCAGACTATTTCAAAATGAAATCATCCAAATTCAGGATTCAAACACCCGGACTATTATTAATAGTATAGATGATCAGCGTCAATTATAAGTAGGGCAATTACCGGATTTTCGTGGTTCTTATAGAAATGGATTTCATCAAAAACTTCGACGTTTGCCGAAATTTAATTATGTGGTAAGATGAGTCGTTGATGACAGCGTAAGGCCCTGAGGTGAAATGCTGATCATAGCGTTTGAAAAATCATTTGAATTTTTCCTTTCCAGGAAAGTAAGCTGTAGCTGCGGCCTTTCTTCCTTGAACCGGAAGGCAAGTGTTAAAGATATTGTAGAATCATATGGTGTCCCCCACACAGGAATCGGCAGTCTGGTGTTTGACCGCCAGCCCGTTGATTTTTCTTTTGTCTACTTGACTGGTGGTATACTGTCGGTCGGCCCAATTCAGTCTCCTTTCGATGTCTGCTCACCCTCTTTTTTAAGGCCCATCCAGTATGCGCTATTCGGTTTATTGCAGATGTGAATGTCATGCGTCTGGGGTGCCTGATGATTCTGGCCGGTTTTGATGTCCGCTGTTCTTCTTCTTTGAGGATGCACAAATTGCCAACATCGCCGAGCAAGAGAACCGTATTGCTGACCCGGGACCCGGCTGCTCATGAGAAAAAAGATTATATTTGCCCGGCGGATACTCTCTGAAGACCCTTATGCGCAGCTAATGGAAACCCTGTATTTTTTGGGCCTTAAAGGTGAGTTGTCTTTTTTTACGCGTTGCACCCGGTGCGGCGACCGACATAACACGGGACAGTTTGACCCGGAAATGAGAGTTTTGCAGTATCGAAACCTCATGAACCAATGCTCCCGGAGAAGCCTTTTTTAAAGGGTGTCCCGGCTTAAAACGATAGCCCCCGGTGCAACACTTTGCTGCAGTCTGTGACCAAGGCGTCCGTGCTGCCGCTTCTTGGACCCAAGACTCGACGGTATTACAATGATTTCTTCCAATGCCCCCGGTATCGCCAGGTGTACCGGCCGGGTTCTCATCGGGATCATATTCTTGAAAAAATGAAAGCTGCTGGCCTGGTAACGGATATAATCTGACAATCCTGATGGTCCCCTGATAGTATATGCTTTCATTCAACAGTGGAGCATACTTGCTTTTTTATTAAAAATAATTATACTTTCAATTATAATTGGAATAAATCGTAAGGAGTGTGTTATGGGGCAGATAACTATATATCTTGATGACAAGAATGAAGCGATAACAAAAGCTGCTGCAAAAGCCAGTAATAAATCCGTAAGCAAATGGATCGCTGAATTGATCGAAGAAAAAAATGCAACGGTGTGGCCGAAAGAAGTGATCGATCTGGCGGGATGTTGGGCTGATGATGACTTCCCAACTATAGAAGAAATCAGGTCAGATACCGGTCGGGATGTTCCAAGGGAGGATTGGTAATTGTATATCCTTGACACAAATATAATCATCTATTTTTTCAAAAATATGGGATCTGTGGCTGATAGAATGCTTTCAAAATCCCCCAAAGACATTGCCATATCCATCATCACGCTATATGAGCTTGAGGTTGGTATTGAAAAATCCACTAATCCCGAAAAAAGAAAAAAACAATTGGATAAACTTGTTTCTCGGATTTCAGTCATCCCTTTTGCCGAAAAACAATCAGAATTCTCTGCAAAAATTAGAGCCCAACTTGAAAGGAAAGGGGAACCTATCGGACCTCTTGACACCCTTATAGCCGGCACAGCCTTGAGTCTAAATGCTGTCTTAACAACACATAACATAAAAGAGTTTGAACGGGTTGACGGGTTAAAAATTGAAGATTGGTTTTAACTGAACCTTTGGGAAGGCGATGAGGATGTAGTGAGCATCACATTAAAACGGATATGAAATAGCCACGTTGCATTTATTGGCAATTAGATTTGTACGGGTTGACAAAAAAACAGATGAGCATCATTGAAAAGCATGCAAAGAGTCCGGAATTAGCCCTGAAACGGATTCTGAAGGCCGGGCAAGAGGATTCGGGAAACGGACTACATCTTCCAGAATCTGCGTTCTCTGATTTTGCAGGTAAATTCGTTTGTCGCCGCTATCCGGCCAAAAAAACTCTTATCAGGGCCGGAGATCTGTGGGATAAAGTTTTTTTTATCCATCAGGGCATCATTCGGCTCTTTTATACGGACGTTTTGGGTCGTGAGTTCAACAAGGGACTTTTTCTTGAAGGGCAATTTCTCTGGCCTGTGGCCCCGTCCGCCCGAGTTGAGAAAAGTCTGTTTACAATTGCAACCATAGAAGCGGTTGAGGCCTCTGTTTGCAAATTTGATCCGTTTTATCATTGGTTTCATGGTCACGGCATTTGGGAACACTTTGCGCTGCCACATGCAGAGGCCCTGGCCGAGGATAAGTTCGCAAGGGAGTACGAGTTTCTCATGCATACGCCCCAGGAGCGGTATCTTGCATTTTGTAAAAAGAATCCTGTTCTTGCCGAAAGGCTTCCTGCTTATCACCTGGCCTCCTATCTTGGAATAACCGATGTGTCTTTGTCCAGAATCAAATCAAGAATAAAAAATGCCTCAAATTAACCCGTGTTAATGAAAACAGAAAAATTTTAGGTAAACTCCTGTGCATTAATAACCCGGAATTATCACAGGAGATATTATGATTACATTCAAAGGAAAAACTGCAATTGTTACAGGCGGTAGTGACGGTATAGGATTCGCCATTGCCAAGGCCTTCGCTGCCCATGGGGCAGACCTTGTTATCGTAGGAAGAAATTCGGACAAGCTGGCGGAAAAGGCTCACAGCCTCACCCTGAACGGCAACCATGTTTTGCCCGTGGTAGCGGATATGTTACAGGCAGGTGCCGTGGAAAAAATTTTCCATTCAGTTGACAAACAGGGCATCCAGGTGGATATCCTGGTCAACAACGTCGGAATAGCTCGATTTACACCCTTTTCCCAGATGTCTAAGGCTGATTTTGACCGGCATTTTTCATTAAACGTCAGGGTTCCATATTTTTTGACCCAGATTTTTTTGGGACATTTAACAGAGGCCCGGGGCAACGTTATTAACTTATCATCCTACTTTGCAAAACGCATGCTTTCGGATCGGCCATCCACAGCCTATTCGGCCTCAAAAGGGGCTATCGAATCTTTCACTAAGGCCTTGGCCTTTGAGCTGGGACCGTTAGGGGTCAGGATCAATGCAATTGCTCCGGGGACCGTTTCCACCCCGCAGGTGGCGTACAACCATGATCGCCTGGATGATGAGGCTAAAGGTCGGTTCGACACCATGATTCGTTCCATATACCCTCTGCAGCGTCTGGGTGAGGGGAGGGATGTCGCAAACCTGGCCCTGTTTCTGGCATCTGAAAATGCCGCATGGATCACCGGTGGCATTTTTCCAGTTGACGGGGGGCTGACCACGAACTGAGCCTTTCCGGGTTACGGCGATCATTCAAAAGGGATTTTCATGCTTCTATCCTTCCGGTAAACACCGCCGCCATTATGGTTCCGTTGCATCTTAAAAATTACCGTTGAGCACAGCGAATAAGTCCCGTTGAGTGAAGCGAATAAGGCAGGACGTAAAGTTGACCACATTGAAAAGTGGGCCTACTTTACATGTCCTGCCCTCTTACCATCCAAGATTTATACAGAATATTCGAGATAAATGAAGATATCTGGCGAATTCTTGAATAATCTGCATTTATCGATAAAAAACATGCAGAAATCTATAAAAAGGATACATAAATCTATGATAATCGCCCAATTTTTATTTAAGTTTTTGACTTATTAAATTAACAGCGGCTTCTGCCTGGGAGGGTGCTAAATGCGCATATCGCATTGTCATATTAAGGCTGCTGTGGCCAAGCAATTTACTGACCACCTCAAGCTTAATCCCACACTGAACAAGCCAGCTCGCAAAAGTGTGACGCAGTGTATGGAATACAACTTTTTGCCTGGAGTCTTTGATCCCATCATTGAGGCCGGATTCCTTGACGGCCTGTTCAAATATTTTGGGTGCCGACAAGGTAAATGTTTTTCTGTTTTTGTTGTCCGAAATTATTTTAAAGGCTGTGCCATTTAAAGGAATGACCCTGTTTTTATGAGTTTTAGAATCTAAAATACAAATTTTACGGTCTCTCTTGTTGATATTTTCAAAGCCGAGATTAAAGATTTCCCCTCGCCGCAGCCCAGTGTTCACGGCAAATAATGATATGTCGACCCAGGCTTTTGATTTTTTCTTTAAAATATTTAGAAGAAGATCAAATTCCGGCCTTGAAAGATAACGGACCCTCCGGTTATCAAATTGGGGCATTACATTTCTGAATTTAGGCACCTGCACAGAGTGATCATAATCGACAATCCGGTTAAGGATTCTGCGCAGTAAGGATAAGCAATGAAAAACAGTTTGAGGGCTCAATCGCTTTGATTCCAAAGATTTGCGTAATTTCAGAAGATCTACGATGTTCAATTCATTTATGATTTTTTCCCCAACTATCGGGGAAATATGGTTTTTCCATCGGCCTGTTTCTGTGGTTTGACTTCTCTTTGAAAGCGACTGTAAAATAAATTCGTCATAAAATTCCCACGCTTCATGAACTTTTCTGATCTGTTTCAATTGAATACCTCCTATATAGAAAAATTAGGTAACTTTATCCCCTAAATGCAAAATTCATGCAGAATATTAGTTGTAATAAATTCAAGTAGTTAAGCCTAATAATTCTTGTGAATGAATTACAAAATTTGCATCTAACTAAAAAAATTGTTGCTTTTTGGGGAAAGCGTCTGATACAAGGTATTAGACGTAATGTTTCGAAAGAAGTTTACGCGGAAATGATAGACTACGGCCTGCAAAGCCGTTATTCCCCGGTTCAAATCCGGGAGCCGCCTCCAACCCAGACTTTAAGGGTTCAGAAGACTTCTTTCTTCTGAGCCCTTTTTTTATTTGGGCTCTCCCTAAGCGGTGGTCTGGAAAAATATACCAGATCGCCCGTCTTAACTTCTTTCTTTAATACATTACGCTCTATTATAAATTTTTTTTTATGGAGAGTGAACTGATTTTTAAAGAAAAGTAACCGCTAAAAACAAAAAAACCTCATCGGTTGCCGCCGAAGAGGTCCTTCTGTAGAAGCTTGTATCTTCTAAATTGAATACTTTCAATTTAGAAGATAACTCGAAAAAAGAGTTCTGTCAAGCGATCGGTGAAGTGTTTTGTTTTTTTGGTTCGGAAGGAGAACGTTGAATACTTTCACAATTTCGCATGGTTATGCGAATGATCTTGATTTGTGGTTTGGGAAAATCGAAAGAAAAGACGGTGGGAAAATGACGGCAGGGATCGAGAAAACTTTTAAGGCAATGGTAAGATGCGCGGTTGGTAAAGACCATACATTCGTGAATATGGGAACATTAGCCAACCGGACAAATGTATGTCATCGAACCATTGAAAGACACGTCAAAATCCTTAAGGATGCCGGGCTGATCAACGCTGTAAGAGAAGAAATTAACGGCTGGAAACGGACCGTCTATTATTTTCTTGCCCATCCTGTAATTGTTAAATTCAGGGAATTAAGAGTTGGTAAAACAAAACCTCAGCAAAAAAAGAATAAAACTCCCAAGCCTGATAAGCCGGAAGCGACCCCAGATATTGAGCCTGAAACAAAGCAAGAATTGTCAGACGGTCGCGGCCAGGATGCTACCCAGAATTGTTATGCCCCGGATCAACAAAATGTCGGCAATTTGTCGGATTATACCTTTGATAGACTAAATTAGAGACTCCCTCTTTATCCCCCTCAGAATCAGCTATAACTCATGGCCACCAGGAGCCACCAACCTGGGTAAAGGTCAGAGATCGTATCATCGAAAATGATCAACTGAATTTAGCCGCTAAATATCTTCCCTGCATATACGCTGAAATCGAGAATGAGGGTGTGATTCTGTCAGTACCAAACGAAATCTCATTACAACGAATTGAAAAACATTACGGTCAAACACTCAAAGATAATTTTTCTTTTTTTGGCGTTAAAACCATTGTCTTCAAGGTTTATTCGGAAAAACTCCAAAAGAAAAAAAATGAAGAACAAACGCTGCAAGATCAAATTCAACGGCAGAGGCAAAAAGTACTTCAGGAAAGGATTCTGGCTGAAAAACAGCAGCAGGAAGCTGAATTGAATAGTTTGCCCCTTAAAAAGCAATTTGAGGTTCTTTTAAATCAATACCCCCGGAAAGTTGGAAAATGGCAAGCCTGGAAGAATTTTAAAAAATTTGTTCAGGCCGGAGAAATACCCAAAACATCAGAACTTTTAAAAATCATTGGAAAAAACAAGATGTCCCAGGATTGGCAAAGAGATAAAGGCCGCTGGATACCTGGGCTATCAAAGTTTTTGAAGGAAAGACGATGGTTAGATGAAATTAATACTTAGCACAGAAAATACCGGTACCGAAAGCCAGGACCAGGTTATAGAACTGGCAATCATCGACGCAGATACAGCCCAAACACTTTTTAATCAACGGTTCAAACCATCTGTTTTTGACGAGCTTCAAATACTGTAACGGTGTTGAGGCTTGCCCCACCAAACAAGAAGCATATATTTTCAATGTGATTTAAGTGAGTTAAACGAAAGTGCCATCAAAAACGAAGTTACAAAATAATGTAACGGTACACTAAAAAATCAAAAATGATCTGTGGTTTCAAAATTTTAAAGGTAGAACAAGCATCAAGCGGCATCCTTAATATAAGAAAGAGACACCACCAGGCCATCCTCGGCGTAACCAAAGGTGGCCTGTTCGTACAGATAAATTGTGATAAGGATTACTGGGGAGGGAGATCGGATATAAATTCCAGAGCAAGGTTGATATCAACAAAGTTGTGATTCAACTCCTTTGCCCTGTCCTGGCAGTCTGTACATATTTCTTTAAATTTTCTCATGTCGCCTTTGACGGCCATATAAATTTGTTCAACGGCTTCCTGCTGGATATCTTTGTATTTTTCGATGAAGTCTTCGACCTCTATGGGGTATAAAATCAGAGTTTTGAGCCGGCTGAGTATATCGGGATGATTCCGGCTCAGATGGGTTCTGACCTTTGGGAGCCCTGCAAATACGATGGGAACACCGGCATCAATAATTCGTTTGAGATATGGCCAGACCCGGGAGTCCAGATCATTGGCTTCATCTATGATGATAAAACAATTGGATAGGTTGCAGATCGTTTTCAGGTACTGGGGAGTCCGGCGGTAGGTGGCGGTGGCCTCATAATTCAATTCCTTGAGTATGGATGCCAGGGTTTCATGGATGTTGAACAGAGACTCGACCCATACGGCATGGAGCTTTTTAGGCCGCAGCAGTTTTAAAAACCGAGTTTTTCCTGCGCCAAAATCTCCTTCAATGAGTACGCTTTGGCCCCTGTATATCCTATTATAAGTGGCAGACAGGTATGAGACTCTTCGTTTATCACTGATAAAATCCTCTTTCATGTCATATCTCCGAGGGATGCATAAGTCGCCACTCGATTCGTAGTTAACGATTTTTGGCAATCAAGCATAAATGCATTGAACAAAGCCTGTTTTTTACGTTCCTCAGGCTGGTCCATTTTTTTCATGTAATCTGCGTACCTTGATTGATTATGATGAAGTACTTGCTCCGCCCGGGATAGGGAAAGGCCCTTATGGTAAACTTCGATTAAAATAGGCCGGTCAACGGCCATATTGTGATTTTCCAAAAGAGCGATAATGGTGTCGAGTTCATCGGGCACAGGATCAGGCGCTGGTGCAGGTGGCCTGTCAAACGGCTTTTTTGCAATGGCTTCGCCCAGAAGTATTCCGTCTTCACTGGGCTCAAAGATAAAAAGTTTGTCCCTGTATCTGGATATCTTTACCGGTGTACTTTTATGCTTGCTGAACCGGTCTGCACCACTGGTCACATAAAAATCGCGTTTGTCATGGCGGATAGTTCTGTTCTTGGATACGGTGGCTTTGATTTTTCTGTAACCATATTTCATATATTCTTGAACCTGCTCCGGGATAAAATTCAGGGTGTCTGCCTGGTTTGACAAAAAATCATCAAACTTCTGTGCCGGCACCCAGGCACTGACCACGCCGTCTTCAGTAAAATAATGTTGTGTATGATTATGTTCGTCACGGTATTGGCGGAGCACAGTGCTGCTTCTCAATTCATCAAGGGTGATATCAAGTAGGGTTACAGTGACTTTTTCCTTTCTTCCCCGTTTGAAGTTATACTCGGTAACGGTTTTCACAATCCTGTCCTCAAAGGCTTTGATAATCCGTATTTCAAAATTATGCAGGCTCCGGTGTGAAGATTCCAGATGCGCCTTATCTTTTGGTGAATGCGCCCTTGAAAAATCCGGCGCCAAATAAAAACCGCCTGGCGTAGAATGCGCAAGGTTAATGGCATTAATGGGACGCTTTAAATTTAAAAATCCCTTTGCCTGGTCGGGCCTGATGCCGATTGTTTTCAAAGGAAAAGGGGTGCATAACAAAAAACGGGTAAAAAGGTCCACAGAGTTCAGATTACTTTCGGTAAAATAGAATTCCAGGATGAACAGCTTCCTGGAACCGGTATCAAATATTTCAATCACCTGCGGTTTCTGCCAGTTTCCACGTTCATCTCTGATTCTTAAATATTGGAACTTGCAACCGTCAACCTGGATCAAGGCAAACACCGGAACCGATTTGAAGCTATAACGTGCCGGTGACGGCTCCTGATCGTCCTCTTTTTCCAGATAAAATTTGAGATTCTCCCTTTTGGCGCATCGCCGAAGTGCCGGAAGGCTGATTGTTTTACCCAACTCTTCCTCGAGCCAGCAGTGGTAATTTTTAATGGTCCTGGCTCTTCGGGTGATAAAAATGAACCCCTGAGATGACGGATCGCATGACGCCTTGACCATTTCAATAAACCGCCTTTTTGTTTGCTCGTCTATAACCTTGGGGCGCCCGCTGCACTTGCGGCCATCCATAATTCCTTTTTCAACCAGCAAAAGGGGTACCGGGATAATCCCGGTTTTCTTGTACTGGTCCTTGTAATATTTTTTGGATCTTCTCTTGGCAGATCCGATTTTATTCATGATTTTTTTATGCAGCAGTAAATGGAAGCGGTCGTCAATGCTCAGGTCATCCATTATCTGCCCCCGTTGATACAATCTTTTCGTGTATGACCCGATGCCACAACAATGCAGCCGGGCGAGAGGTCTGCTGCCAATGATCATGCTGTGCCACACGGACCTGTTCAAGCATTGCCTTTACAACAGCCATGTATTCATTCGAAATTTGATCCGTCAGATCCGGTTTGGTTACCGATGCCGTTTTTCGGGAGTCGATAAATTTTTTGATGTTACGCGCGGTTAACTCCATGCCGCTTTCTATAATCTCCTTCCAAAGTTGGCGCTGTTCTATGGAATCCAGTTGAGTAAGAGGCCGTGCCTGGGATTCGTTGGCCGGTAATCTGTCCCCAATTGGGGACAGATTATAGATGACTTCATAAAATTTGATCAGGCGGTAAGCATGGGATTTTCCCATATCCCATCGCGCCCTGGTATATGTTTCGAATGATTCAAACAGAGCCTGCTTATACAAACGATTGTCACGAATTTCTTTCAAGGCCTTGCCGATTTTGGAAAAACACTCCTGATTCCGGGCAATCAGGGTTTCAAGCTTGGCCAACCGTTTCATACTCATTGCCCTCCCGGCATGGGTTTGCCGATTGCAGCGACCAAGGCAGCTATCTTTGATGCCGGAACCTGGTGGGCAGTATTTATCTGCTTCAAAAACAGGACGCTGTCCCGGAATCCATATCCCTTGATTTTCATGACAAGGTCGATGGTGTTAAAGTTTTTTTCGCACCGGAAGCACCTGGCCAGGTTCGTGGTTGAATTTACAGCCGTTTGAAATTCATTGCACAGAGGGCATAGAAAACGGAAATAGCCATCCCTGATTTTAGATGGAATCTGTAAATGATCCCTGATCAGCATATCCACAGGGATATTGTTCCTCAGTTCAAATAATTCCCGTGATGAAAACCTGTGCGCCATGAGACATCTCCTTATTTTTAGAATTTCAGATGCCTTTTTATATCACCGGCCAGGGTCGGTTGTCAGTTGCCTCTTGAACTGGGATGCTGATTACTCTGTTTGTATCCATATATATTATCAATAACTTACGCACATGATGTCTCTTAGAATCAAAATCCGATTAGTATGTTCATATATCCTAATATTACAAGAAGTTACTCCAATCATGTCTCTTGAAATCAATATTCGATTAGTCAGAGGCGTTTATGGGAATTCTCGAATTTTTTCTTTGGTGTGGCTGATAACCTGGGTGACCAGGTATTGGGCGATAATTGCCGGCTTGATACCGTATTCTATTTCAATAACTTCCAATGGTAGAACAGGCAATTTTCCGGATGTTTGAAGGTTCTCTGCCTCTTCAAGCTTTTTTGCCAGATAATTATTTTTGGAGACAGCTTTATTTTTCCTGTTCCAGTTTTCACATTGCCTTCGATGAAGCTCATTTTGGCAAACCGGGCTACATGTTCTCTGCCTGCCTTTTTGTCTTACATCAGGAGCAAACCATTTTCGGCAAATAGAACAAGGGCGTTTTCCACGAGAATTCTTTGCCATCATTTTTCTCCAAGATTCGAATCAGGGAGATTATATGTAGCAAATTTTGAATGAATCAACGGCGGGGTCTATCGGCGGGATAGGCATGCGGGGTATGATTTTATGATTTTCTTGGCGGGGTATGGCGGCGGGGTATCTGGCCGTTACATTATTTCGTTATGAATATCGGGGATAAGCGTTACACTTTTTAAAGCTGGTCATGTGATCAGAAGTCATGACCGGATTTCCTTGGATTTAAAATAGTCTGCAGATATTTTACGCTGCTCACAAAATCGATGTTGCGGCAGATCATTACCATATCGATGGTGTTAAAATTCCTTTCGCATCGAAAGCACCGGCTCAAGTTGGTTCGCGGATTAACTGCAGTCTGGAACTCATTGCACAAGGGGCACAGAAAACGGAAAACCCCTTCGCTGATTTTGGCCGGGATACCCAATTGTGTTTCAATCAACACATGGATGGGGATTGCGTTTCGTAATTTATAAAGTTCCTTTGAAGAAAATAGTTTGCCCATGTTGCCACCTCTTCTTTTGAGTCAATTCTTTCAGAATATCTGGTGTCAATTCTATCGTTTCCTGGTCCGTGGCATCAATAATCTCTTGTAACGCATTTTTGTTAAGGAGGGTGTCAAACCCTACAAAGACAAGGGTCTTGGCCGATATTAAATCTTGTAACGGTATTTGGGTTAAATCCATCGGAGATCCTTTACCAGCAATGCTTTTGCCGGTTTTTATCTCTTGTAACGCATCTTCAGTTAAGGATAGCCTTTTAGGGGGATTTTTTCGTTTCCAGTAGCCTGGATTGTTTTGGCGCCACTCCTGAACACGGGCAACATTCTCAGGCCCTGAGAAATAATCTTGATTTTTTGGCTTACTCAGCCATTTTTGCTGGCTGTGTTTTTTACTGGCAATTTTACATTCGGGTTGGTCGCAGAATTTCTGCCGCTTTAAATGGCGGGCATCGGGCTTGAATAAATTTTGGCAGTTTTTACACCTGCGCCGGCGAATTTGTTTTTTCATAGACCTGATACCTCCTTAGGTCTATGATCGGATGAACGATGGCGGGGTAGTATTTTTTCAAAATATGGCGGGGTCCTGCAGGGTCCGGCTGGATCGGGCGGGGTAGAACACGCAACAAAAAAAACTCGCTACATAAATACCATTATTCAGCAGTTTTTTAGAGTTTATGCAATAAAAAAGGCGGAGCCGTGATTGCTCTACCTTTTTTACTCAATATATAGCAAAAAAAATTTCGATCTTTACTTACTCACAGTTGAAAGATCTAAAAACACACTCAAACAGACAAAAGCTACTTGATCACTTATTATAAATCGCCAATGCGATAGTTTAGATCCCTAATTGCTTGAAAGAGTGCTTTGCAGAACTACATCATCAACTAACAGCATGTGAGCTCCATAATTACTATTTACATCCATAATACCAATACCGATAATGTAGTTGCCCGTCGAGGGTATGGGATATACAGATTCCTTCCAGCCTGTCTGCCGCATATATGACGCACCAGTTACACTGCTGTTAGCCATTGTGGAACTGGCTTCTCTATCAAATCCATAATGATTAAAAGTAAGCACTTCTACAGATCCAATTAAATTTCCACCAGCGTCATAAGCACACTCGTTTGGTCTGTCACTTTTTTCTTTACAAATAATAACGAAGGCCTTTGCCTCTTCATACGGCATGGAGCCAGCAACCAAATTCCAATTAATATGAAGTTCATCTGTTTCCCGTGCTGCTACAGTTTGATAAGTTAAAGAACCATAAGTAGCATTACCGCCAAGGGCCCCATCGATTATGCCGCTTGGTAGATCTAAGTTATTCTCCATTTCTTCTGCAGTTATTCTTGAATTACCGTTGGAACGTAGTAAATTCATGTTTGGGGAGTTCTCTGGCCTTATGGAACCACTACTGGGGTAGGATGCCACAACTTGGCTGTCCCCGAAGGTTTCCCAACCTAACCCCAAAACAAGCGTGAAATAAGTAATAAAAAAGAAGATAAAGTCTCGAAACGCCTAACAATAAAGAGTATAATGAGTTTTCCACAACAAACTATACAAAGTTGAAAGGACGTTTCGAGTGAATAAGAATATCAGCAAAAAATTGGCAAAACGCAAGAAAAAAATCAGCAAAAAACTTAACAAAAGAAATTGGACGGAACAGCCGACTCCTATGTTAAAGGCGTCCAACATTCAATACGAGATTGACGGTCGTCTCCAAGGGGTTGCTCACGGCGGCATAGGCCTGATTCATATGCTTGCAAAAAGGACTGGCCTCCTGAAAGAGATAGATAAAGAGCTCGAGTTGCTAAAACGCCATCTGCCATATCACGAATCAGATCATATCGCCAATATGGCATATAATATTCTTGCCGGCGGTACTTGCCTCCAGGATATTGAACTACTCAGAAATAATGAAGCCTGGCTTAATGCGCTGGATGCAAAACTTATCCCTGATCCCACTACGGCAGGAGATTTTTTACGCCGGTTTTCCCCGGAAGATATTGTGACTCTGATGGATATAAAAAATACCATCCGAAAAAAGATATGGGAAAAGCAGCCACAAAATTTCAAGAAAGCAGCCATTATTAATATCGACGGTACTATCAGTGGGACAACCGGCGAGTGCAAACAGGGCATGGATATCTCTTACAAAGGGACGTGGGGATATGCTCCATTGGTCGTCTCTTTGGAAAAAACAAGGGAGCCTCTATACATTATCAACCGGTCAGGTAATGCTCCGTCCCACCTTGGTTCTGCGCAGTGGGTGGATAAGGCACTTGATTTGCTGGAAGGTACTTTCAAAAAATTATACGTTCGGGGTGATACTGATTTTAGTCTTACCACTAACTTTGATAAATGGGATCAGCGCTGTTCCTTTATATTTGGCATGGATGCCAGATCAAATTTGGTCAAACAGGCCAATAATCTCTCGGAGTCTGACTGGATTGTATTTGAAAAACCGCCTCGGTCGATTAAAACAGTTCCCAGACAACGCCCGGAAAATGTTAAACGTGAAGTGGTTAAAAAACGCAAATTTAAACGCTTGGAGACCGCATGTGAACATATAGCCGAATTTAAATATAAGCCGGGTAAATGTCGGAAGCCCTACCGGATGATCGTTCTGCGCAAAACGATCAACGAGTATAAAGGTGAACGTCTGCTGTTTGATGATGTTCGTTACTTTTTTTATATCACCAACGATTGGAAAAAATCGGCCGAGCAGTTGGTGGATTTTTACCGAAAACGGGCTGATCACGAGAATGATATTGACCAGTTGAAACATGGTGTACGTGCTATGGAGAACCCGTCGGATTCTCTAAATGCCAACTGGGCCTATATGGTTATCGCCTCTTTGGCATGGGATCTGAAAGCCTGGTATGGGCTGCTGATGCCATATCGGGCATTAGGTCTTTCAATAATCCGCATGGAATTCAAGCGGTTCATCCAGACATTTATAAACATCCCCTGTTTAATCTTGCGATCCGGCAGGGCCATAAAATATCGAATCATTGGTTATAATGATCGTCTTACAAGCATGTTCAAGTACTTTGACTTCATGAAGACCGTCCGGGTTACGTGATCTTTCTCCCACCGGATAGTTATTGCAAATGGTTTGCAATGGCGAGTCCTAAACCGGTAGCTTTTAAAAGGATTTAAAAAAAATGAACCACAACACAATCGGTATGACTCAAAAATATGGGGAGCAGTTCGTCTGCCTGATGACAATTGGCGATAAAAATCATAGCTCAAACGACCGATTGCTCATGAGTGTTGTATTTGGGAAAACACGCTTGTTTTGGGCCTAACATGCTACCTGTAACAAATCCACCATTCCCAACATTGCAAAAATTAGGAGGAACAATGTTAGGATCAAGAGCACCTAATTGTGAAAGCACAGCTTCTGTAGCTTTACACACATTTAATTGCATGCCGTCTTGATATGAAACAAAAATTTGATTGATATCGGGGATTAAATCGCCATAACTAATAAGAAAAGATTTTGTTAATTCAGGATTGCGGGCTAAATATTGAGGTGCTAAATATTGCAAAAGAGCTGCAGCACCAGTAACCATTGGTGCAGAATAGCTAGTACCAGAATACGCTTTATATCTTGAATCATTTGAAGATACTTGGTCTTCTGGAAATTCTGGGCCATTAGGAATTGTTGGCCCATAAATTAGCTCACCAGGAGCCCATATGTCTACAAAACTGCCGAAATTTGAAAAGCCGGCTTTTGCAGTACCAGATTTGTTGGAAGACCCAACCACAAGAACATTTCCAGGACGATCACCATCAAAACTAACCGCACCCATAGGGCCATATTTCGATGCTTCCATATTCCAATTATCAGCACAAATAATAAATAGCTTCTCAGGATATCGAGTAAAGAATTTATAATACCAATTTTTTACAGTTTGATTCCATAGCTCGTTATCTTTTATTAGGGTTCTAAAGCTCATATTTATAACGCTGACATTAGTTGTGGCAAGATACATTAATTGTTTGAATATTTTGCCAAGGTCAGGTGTGATTCCATGTCCATCGGAGATCGGAGCGGATATAATACCCAAATCTCCATTCGTCCCACCATAAGCAATTCCGGTTATGCTCTCGTTGCCTTTTCTATTGTTTGCAGCAATAATACCAGCCACCATCGTTCCATGATGAGTTATTTGGCTATCCAGAGGAGATCCCTGTTGATATAAAATATTCACACCATTAAATTCGGTGTTATTATTATCGATGACTCCATCGATAATGCCGACAATTGGTTTTTTTACATCTTTCGGCTGTAGATTACTCAGCTTTATAAGTTCCCAAGCCTTTTCAGCTAAAATTAGGTCATAAGGTCTCCTACTTATACCTATAATGTCATGCTCGAAATTATCAAAATCAGAAGAAAAAGAAGATAACTCCCCTATGATATCGGGCAAAACGGAACTAATATTAGGGTCAGAAGCCAGAGTTTCCATAATCTGGATAATGTCTTCCTCTGATTTTACTGGGATGGAAAACATAAATAAATCGTTTCCTAAAAAACCAGAGACTGTAGCACCAACAGATGCTGCCAGAGAATCAACAATCGTACGTGATGTTCCGACATTGACTTCCACCAAAAATCTGTCCAAAGCAAAAGATGTGCCCCCCGGGGTTTGCGCGAGTTCGACTATTGGCTGGTCGTTTAAAAAAACAAAACCATCCTCTCCCATAGCGGTTTGAATCAGATTTATATCCGCGTTAGAGACAAAATTATCCCCATTCACATCGGCGATGCCGCAGGTATCAATCGTCGTCGGGGTTTCCCCCATGCAGCCAGATACAATAGCGAGGTCGTCACCATCCACCTTGCCCTCATTGGACAGATCCGGATCAGGAGCAGAATGGAACAAGGCATATCCCATTATTTCCAGGTCGCCCTCATCAACGATACCAGTGCCGTTCAAATCAGTCCGCGAGCACATCGGGTACTGGGCCACACTCACCCCGTAGCAGTATTCAATGATATCTTGATCAAGCGAAGAAATTTCATTGTCAAAATTCACGTCAACATCCCCGGTTACCGTGTTGACGCTGATCGTATCGGGGTCGCTGTTTTCTACACCGTCGTTCACCGTCAGTTGAATGACATACCGACCCGGGATATCGGCCACAAAGGTGGGGTTCTCGGCTGACGGGTCGTCAAAATCGGCTGCACTGTTCAAAGGCTTCGATTGAAATACCCAGTTAAAATTCAAGTTTGGGCTTTCTGCATCCTCAGATCCGCTTCCGTCCAATTGCACGATAGTCCCGAGTTGCACCAATTGATTCTTACCTGAAGATGCAAAAGGTCTTGTGTTGGGAACCTCATCTCCCGTAAATATAAAAGTAATCGCATCGGAGTCAAACGGATAGCGCCGATCCTGGCGGAATCTAAACGTATCAGTAGAAGATAAATCAGTAGAGGCATTAACCGAGCCGATATCAATGACATCTTTTATAATTGTGGTATGTGGGCTTGAACTTGAAACGTTTATCAAGACATTCTCATAGTTAATGGGCGCGGTATTAGATATATCAACTGAATAGGTGAACTCATATACAGTACGTCCAACTCTTTGCTTAGATAGTTTAGTGTAATTTTCGACACTTAAGTCAGTTTCTATATCAGCCCATGCTGGCCCTGGACAGAACATAAGTATTGTAATAGCAATGTGGATTGATAAAAAACGCAATAAATTTTTAAACATGTTTCCCCCCGCTTAATGGTAAAATAAACACAATAAGAACTTAGTTTAATCTTTCAGTCGATTCCGGCACGAGCGTCCTAAACCTGCTATTGTCATCAATCCAGAAATCATAAAGTAAA
This sequence comes from uncultured Desulfobacter sp., assembly GCF_963666145.1. NCBI lineage: Bacteria > Pseudomonadati > Thermodesulfobacteriota > Desulfobacteria > Desulfobacterales > Desulfobacteraceae > Desulfobacter > uncultured Desulfobacter sp. Next base: position 4,174,143 of record NZ_OY762614.1, read on the forward strand.
TACCGGCAGGTAACGGAACTGCTGTCAGGGTTGTTGAGCCGTCGTCTAAAACCATAAAACTATCTGGATCGATGAATTCATAAGCCTGCGTCCCAGGGATACCTGAACCTATCCAGTCAAAACTAACACCAAAGCCAGATACAACCTCTCCTAAAACTAATGGCATCCCCAAGGCTAAAGCATCAAACATCCCATCTTCTTCTAAGTCAACGTCGGGTTGAATGAGTATTGGGTCCCAGGATGATGGTGTGGATGTGATCTCCAGATTTTCATAGCTTTCGAAATCAAAAAAAATGGAAAATTCTTCAATATCAAAATCGTAATTATCGTTGCTTACAGTGTAAAGATATTCGTATCTCCCACCACCTAAGTCATTCAATGAGTAGTCAATTGCTGCATGAACCGATAAAGGTAAAAATAAAAGAAACATGGTGCTTAAAAAAACGCCCAACAATCTAATCTTACAAATGAAAAACATCTTTTTCTCCTTTTGGCTAATCGAAGTATAATAAATAAAAATAGGTGTGTTTAAGTCAGCGAGTCGACTGTCTTCATTGACAAAAATAATTGAAGATCAAAACTTTTCCTACTTGCCTGAGACAAGCATTGCTTTTCAAACACTTCTCGAAAATATGCAATATTTATTCCCTAATTCTCAAAGCACATTTACCTAAGGCTTTAACCTATTTAAATCTTATATTCTTTTTGAATGTTAAAATCGTATTAATGATAGAACGTTTGATAAACTCCCGTTCGACAGTCGTAGGTATACGAAAAGGCAAAGACCTTGTCTATCAAGGGATACGGCGATTATCAAAAATGGCGTAGTGCCTACAAAATTTGGGGCAATCTGAAGGGGGTAGAAACTCTACATATTGGTTATTTTTAATATTTCTAACATGTTACTGTAAATCCCATCTATTTTTTGTGTGTAGTATACGCAAATCTTTATGCAAAAATTCTACTCCGAAAAAATGATCCCGTTGATACCTGAGCAGCTACTGGCTTGCGATCATTATCTTCATTTTTTGTTCCCTTGTCTGTTTTTGTAAGTATGGGGAACTTGAAGATTATTAAGGCAAACATGGCAAGCCGCCAAGGAAAACGGATGACATCGGTCAGGGAATAGCCCGTTTCAAGGTGTCGGGCACCGTGGGCTAACTGAACGTAGCCGATTTCACACCCATCCTTGTTCTTGCTTTTTTATCGTGCGTACATACATGCCCACCTAAAAAGCATGTATTAGCTAATATGTTAATAATAAACTCTATATTCGTGTGCCTACAGATTTTGGCGCCGAAACCAATATTTTTTTGAAATTATTAGGGATTTCTTCACAAGAAGGGACCAAATGATCCTACAACTGGCGAACATGAGATAAACATAAGATTACTTTCTCCGATTGATAAATCAGAGTGATATTATAGGAAAAAATTGTTTTATTTTAAGAAGTATTTTTCCTATTCGGCGATTTTAATTTTAATCGACTGTTTTTAGTCAAAATTGTTCTCATAAAAATGGCTATAAATAGTTTGAAAATTAATGAAATCTTGAAAATAGCCACACAACAGAGGAGAACTTTGTGTCTATAAGTTTTGACTGAGATGCTTATCAATTAAGGCGTTTACTACTTATGTTATTGGAGATGCCACTTGAAATTTTATTAATTTTAAGCAGATCCATCCTTTTTATTGTTAATCAACCGTTCCCTTGCCTGGTGCATTCCAGAAAAAATTGCTGCTGAGATCTGTCCGGGAAAACCCGGGGGGAGGGTAGCACCTACCTGATCGATGCACCCTTGTGCCATATCGCAACATTTTTCAATAATTTGCTTCATCTCATCTTCCGGGTACCTGCATTTTTTTGCAGTATTTAACCAATGTCTTCTGGTTATGCTGTTCCATCTGTAATGACGGTTTTTCCCTGACACGGCCATGGCCATCTTAACCTTGTGCATGGAAATCTGGCCAGCCCTGGCCAAAGGATAGATTGAAATTACATCGTAAAATGGGGTCAGGTGAAACCGGCTGCCGGGACGAAGAAAAATGCTGAAATTCTTGGCGTGACCGTCAATGGCCCCCAACATCCAGAAAAGCAGTTGGGCCGTCATGAATAAGGTCCGGTCCTCATGAGCCTTGTCTGACCCCAGAAGCAGATCCATGATCGTGGTCATGCCTGGTCCCCCGTCCGCCTCATATTTCAGGGCCGAAGGGATGCCCGTGGCTTGGCAGATATCTTCCTGGGGCAGTCGGATCAGCCAGGTGCTGTCAGCGGACCAGCGTCGATCAAATCGCTCCACCACCAGCACCTTCTGGCTGCCGAAGTTTGCTATCTGGGTGTCAGCCGCCGCCATGCCAAAGGCTCCCAACAGCTTTTGGCAGAGCCATTCGTTTTCCACACTGCCTGACAAATCTAAGCCGGTTTGGCCCAGTCGCCCCATCGGCAGCTTGAAAATATGACTGGTCGGCGTAGCTCCGGAAGGGCGGTACCAGTCGTTCTGCATCCTGAGGAATGCAGTTTTTTCCTGGGCACCGGCAACGGAAAGCCTGAAATCGGCATCAATGTCCACCCCCAGGGGCATGGCGGCATAGGACTTGAGAATAGCCTCTATCTGCGCCTCATCTACCCGATCTACGGTGACCATTTTGACATTTGGTGTTTCTCCTTCGGGAACAAGTTGCACCGCTCCCACACAATCCCTGCCGATGTGGGAGAGTAGGTCAAAGGCCCGGGTGGACGAAGCCCCGACCCTAGCCTGCAGCCTGTTGCGCAATGTCATGTTGTCAGGCAGCAGGTTGTCAAAATAATTTTCAACCCGGTCACCAGAATAAACCTGGGTTGTAAGAGGAAGAGACAGGGACAAGGGTCGTCTATTGCGGTCTGAAAGCCAATCCTCGTCATAACCAAAAGAGATAATCCCTTTGGCACTGCGGTTCAGCCGGCCCACAGGAATACCGTTCATAAGGACGGTAAGATTTTTTGCCTTTCCCATCACCATTCATCCTTATTATATTCCTGGTTCCCCTGGACTGGAGTCGTTCCATCAATGGCCTTGGGCTCAAGGGCCATACCCACGCCCAAGGCGGAAAGCAGTCTGAACAGGCTGGCCACCCGGATATTAGGATTGCCGTTTTCCATTAGGGATATCCGTTTTTGATCAAGCCCCACCCGTTTACCCAAGGCTGTCTGGGTCATCCCTTTTTGCTTCCTCAATTCTCTAAGTGTTGCCCCAAGATCTCTGGGGGAGACCATGATCTGATGCATCGTGTCCTCCAAAAAAATATGTCGATAACGGTATAATATCAAATTATGTTTAAAACGCCATATTTTTATTTTATGCCGTTTTCGCTATATAAACCCCGTGGAAAAAATAATTGTCGTTGATCAGAAGAATTTCTATCGTTCAAATTAAGAAGTTTCTCCTTTGATGGTTTCCCAACTTTTACTGAAAAGTTGGGGAGCATCAAAATCACTCCAAAGGCTCATCAATAAAAGCGTTGGGACTTTTTTTTAAAATTTGGACTTGCTTTTTCAAAAAGCACCTCCTAACTTTTATTCATATTTTTATTAAAAGTTGGGAATTCTTGAAGACATGAAAAATTTGAATCATCCTAAGAAAGGAAGCCATATTTCTGTTGAACCGATCCGGAGGCAAAAAGACATCAAACTCATAAAAAAAATTTTACAGGATTCGCCTCGGAACCTCTGTTTGTTCATTTTGGGAATTAATACCAATCTGCGGGCTTCAGATTTGCTGAAAATCAAAGTTGAACAAGTGCGGCACCTTCAGCCCGGGGAAGAAATCACCTTGAAGGAAAAAAAAACGCAGAAACAACGACGGATCAATTTAAATCGGGTTTGCATTGAAGCAATTCAAAATCTGCTTAAATCCATTAAATATGAAGATGATGATTTTCTTTTTCTGAGCAACCGAAAGGACAAAAATGCCCTGACGGTTTCCAGCCTAAGCACTTTGGTAAAAAAATGGTGTAAGGATATCAACCTGAAAGGGAACTACGCCAGCCACACTCTAAGAAAAACCTGGGGATATCATCAACGAGTCACCTTCGGTGTTGGGATTCCAGAATTAATGGTTTGTTTCAATCACACCAGTCAAAAACAGACCTTGGATTATCTTTGCGTCCAGCCTGAAGAAATTAAGAGCGTTTATCAAAATGAGCTTTAAAAAAATTTCACATCAAACATTTCGACCTGATCTACCGGATTTACATGCCAGCCCTCCAATAACAAAAGAAGTTAACGCCATGACTGACGAGGGTTACACAGCGCATAGATAGACACAATCAGCGGTTCTTATGCCCCAGAAAATAGAGGATTAAACAGGGTATTGACAACCATTTTTCAGTTAGCCTAAAAACCCTGGAATCATGAAGGCAAATAGCGCAATTCCAGACACAAAAGCTCCTAATAGTGCCCTCAAAAGCCAATGTAATTTTGTAATATTAATTAAAAAAGCCGATTTGTTTTGCCGAGAGTTTTGAATTAGAAAACTTAAATACCATATGACCAAGTTGTACACAAAAGACAAGGGAAGTAAAAATACTGAAGTAACCCCAAAAAGTCCCTTTTGCCACCATTCCAATTGAGCAAAAGGAAGTAAAAACCATTGACCAACTAACAACCCAAAACTCAGACATCCTATGGCATATGCGTTTGATAATATTTTATGAGCAATTACAGAAGGAGTTGAAAATGGTGAAAAAATAACTGCAATACCAAATGCAAAGATGCCAAAACCACCAATAGCATTCCAAAGGTTTGGTCCTATGCCTTCTTTTATAGCATTGTTATAAAATTCTACATCTGGATAATAGCTATTTGTCCAGAAAACGAATATGAATGCAGGGATACTCCATGCGAGAAATACCATTATTGCTTCCCAAATTTGTTTTTTTGGAATAAAATTGTTTAGTTCAAGTGCATCACGAAGTCTTTCAAATAAAAAGTTTTTCATATTTAATCCTCAAACGCTTTAATTTAGTGGGGGAGGTACGCGATCCGCTGGGATGATGTATTAGATTTTAACTGGCTTAAGGTAAAATCAATATTCCACTCGAGTAAGAATTACTTTGTTGATCAAGTTGCTCTGTAATTACTGTTTATCATTCATACCTGGTACATGCAGTTGTTTGGCTAACCACGGGTGTTAGCCTTCATTTTTGCGAAAAAAAAAGACAAACACCAAATACTGTGGTTTGAAAAATTTGGTCAATAGCGACAGATCATAGACAGAATGCGCGCCTTGTTCAGGATTCAACCGGAGACTGATCAACGACAAATAAAGAAATCACATCAGGAGTGGGGTCTGAAAAAAATTCCGATACGATTTTTCACTTATGTACAATTAAAAAAGCCCCCCTATAGGGGGCGGTATTCCTACAGAGAGGCTTAACTGTCATGAAAAAAAAGGGTTTGTACATTTTGTAGCAACCGGGCTAAAACCAGCCGGTGGTTCTATTGGGCCTGATTTTCAGTTGTCAGCTGATATAGATAAAACAAATTTTCATTCTTTTTCTGGAGTAGAGGCTTCTTGTGGCTCCGTATCTGTTTTAGGGGCCATTTTTTCAGCTTGAACTTCAGGGTCTGTCTTTTCAACTTCAGGGGGGGCCGCTTCATCTTCCGGGGGGGGGACGTCAGCTTCGGGAACTGTTACTTCAGCTTCAGGGGTTATAGGCGCTTGGTTTGACTTATCTTGATCTCCGCAGCCAGCTAACACCATTGCAAAAAGAAAAACAAAACCGACAATCAGCACACCTATTTTGGTTCTCATTATTATCTCCTTTGTTTTATGTTGGGACCAAAAAAGTTTTGGATGCATACGACAATTACATAGCTATAGCAATTCTTATACCAAAACCATAATAGACTGAAATTAAATACTATTTTAGATTTAAAACAATAATAGCAAGCTTATAGTTACAAAAAGTTCATTGCCGGTTACAATTTAGTGTATAATCGGTTATTCTCTTCCCTTAATAGAATAAAGACGGGTACAAGATGTTGTGCACATCACCAATCCCCGAAAAGCGAGCTTTAATAGACATAGGTGTCGCCCTATCTCAGAGTGAATTTTTTCTCATTTCGAAAAGAAATCCGTGAATATGACAGGCACATATATAAAGAACGAATCTTATTGAATGTTTCATTGGCAAACTGAAACAATTTCGTCGCATTTTCTCACGGTTTGAAAAATGGCTAAAAACTATATGTATTTTGTTCTTTTTGCTGCGGCTGTGGTATGCCTTCGTTAAAATGTGAACAGAACCAAAGAGACAGATTTTAAATCACCAACCTCCGGCAAAGCCGGAGGTTGGTGACTTTACTCTGACCCCATTTATTTATTTTTATACAAGACGTGAGGAAATGCTTAACTTTCCATTGACATACGCAATAGCTTGCCGTCTCTGTCAAACGTTACAGCAATTAAATAATCAGTGTATTTTTTGGGGAACTGGATATCAAATATTGCGAAAGAATCGTCATCTTCAGGGTAAAATCCAACTCTATATAGCTTTAAATGATTCAAGAATATTTGTTTATCAATTTGAGTTGCGCCGAAAGCCTCTTGGATTGTATCTTCCTCGAATTCTTCAAGATGATGGTGCAAATACAATCTCACAACTTCCGATTTTTCTCCTAAATCAAAATCATCTGAGATAGCTTTAAATGCTTTTTCGGAGAAGGCTTCAATACCAGAAAGAAATTTTTTTACGTGTTCTAATTCAGTATTTTCTATTGATTCCGCTTCAAAATTCAAATCAATTTCAATAGTATCCCCGTGAACGTAAAGCAAACTATCATAACATTCTTCAAGATTATCTGTGTCGATATTTCCGAATGGTTCTAAATACATTTATTGTCCCTTTTTTCTGAGCGCTTAGTAAAAGAGCTAATTTTTACCTGGCGAGTTTCGTACGTTAAGAAGGCCAGGTGCATCCTTGCCTCCAACTGATTCGATAAGCTCTGCTTCTTTAGCAAAAGCTGAAGCATCATCGGGTTCGGCCCAATGAGCGATATCATCAACTGGAGAATTTTGCTGCTTGGAGACACGTCGAGCAGATTGGCGAGCTCTTTTAGTTCCACCTTTGCCAATGTAAGCGGTTCCATCATCTAGTAAGATCATATAAGCACCATTATCTGCATTGTTCAAATTAACATGCCTGGTTGATCCAACCTTTTTTGAGGCTTTATTAGCAACATCAACAACCTCATCCCCATACTTCAGGCCATATTTCCCGCCTTTACCGATAAGATCGCCAGCAAATGGTAGCATGGATATTGCTGACCCCACGGCACCAACCGCATCCCCACGGAAGCCAGAGATGATAGCATTGATTCCATCAGCAACGATTGTCGGATCAAAAATTCCTATGGCATCAAGTCCACCCTGTATCCAGTCAAGGCTGCGAGAAAGGCTGGATAATCCATACGGGTCAATGAACAGCAGCGGACTATTCAAGCAAAACGCATACAAATTCATCCCATCATCATAACCGATGGGATCTGTCTGCATAAATCGCCCAAGAGTTGGATTATAGTATCTGGCCCGGTAATAGTAAAGCCCGGTTTCCGGGTCGCACTCCCTGCCGGTATAAAGGTAAGGATTACCTATATAGCTGGTTCCGTTAGGCTGTCCAAATACATTGTAGGCGTAAATTTCCTGCAAGGCTCCGGTTTCGTCTGTCAATGCAGCCACAGATCCTAAGCCGTCAAACTGATAATAGTAGGTAGCGGAGCTTGTGATCATGCAGACGGGTTGGTCGATGCCGGGGCCATAGATGTAACGCCGCAGTTCGGTTCCGGTGCTGTTATATTCCACAATCACCTGATTGCCGTCGTGCAGATACCGGGTTGTTACGCTGTCTACCTCCTTTTCAATTCTGCGGCCCATGGGGTCGTAGACATAAGCTGCGGTATGATCCGGTGTGACTGCTGTGACTAAGCGGTTTTCCGCATTATAGGCGTAGGTGTTGGTGCCGTCAGACGTCAGGTTCCCGTTTCCATCATATGCTGGGTTGAGGCCTCCCACAACTGTGTACTGGTTTAGATTGTTGGGGGTGTAGGCCGTGCTGACGATGCCGGCCTGGCGGTAAACAAAACGGTAGTCATCAACGTCCGTCTGGGTTCTGATGCCGATATTGTTGGTGATGAAAGTATAGGTGGCCGTTCCTGTAGCATGGACCAGGGCAAGGGATGAAAGGTCGTTGTCGATTTCATAGGTGTAGGTGGTAGTGGTGCCATTGCCGTAGGTCAGGGTGGTCCGCCGGGACAGGGCATCGTAGTCGTAATGGGCCAGAAGCGTTGTGCCGGCCTGCTTGATGTCCGTGATCCGGTTCAGGACGTCATAGGTGTAAGTGACATAGGCGTTATCCGGATAGGTCAATCGGGTCCGGTTGCTGTTGCCGTCATACTGGTAGCCTAGGGCTCTGCCGTCCGGGTAGGTTACCCCGGTCAAGCGCAGGGCATTGTCATACGTATGGGAGATTGTACCCAGGCTGTCCGTTACACCTTCTTGAAGCCCGGTCAGATCATAGGTGTAGGTAATGGTTTCAGGCCCGGGCAGGATTTTGGATGCCAGCCGGTTCAGGTCATCATAGGTAAAGGAAATGGCCTGACCGGCCCGGGTGAGTCTGGATGTCAGGTTGCCGACATCATCCCAGGCATAGGATTCATAGGAGGTGTCCGGATATGTGGTTCGGTATAGGCGATTAAAGCCGTCATATGTATACTGGCTGGTGTTGCCGTTGGCATCGGTTTCAGTCTCTTTCAGGCCGCTGGCCGTGTAGGTGATTTGCCGGGCGGTTTGGCTTTTGGCGTCAATTACCTGGTAAAGCCTGCCGGCATCATCATAAACATATGTAGTGGTCTGACTTTCAGCGTTGGTGATCTGTGACAGCCGGTCAGCCTCGTCATAGGCGTGGGTGGTCTGGTTGCCTTCGGGATCAGTGACAATATATTTTTTGCCCGTGGGGGTGTAGGTCACGGTTTGGGTCTGCCAGGGCTGACTGGTATCGTTTGTTTGGCGCTTGGTTTGGGTCAGGCGGCCCTGTTCGTCGTAATCATACGTTGTTACATAACTGAACGGGGCAGGCCCTGTTTCCTGCTCAGGCAGACGAAGTCCGTTGTAGGCAAGGGTGGTGGTATGGCCTTCAGGATCGGTCTGGGTTTGGATATTGCCCACATTATCGTAGGTGAACTGGGTGGTCAGGGCAAGACCGGTATCGTCCGTGACCACAGACAAAAGCTCTCCGGTGGTACCGTCATAAGTATACCGGGTGATGCGGCCTTCAGGATCGGTTTTTGTCAGAACCTGGCCCCGGGCGTTGTAGGTCATCAGGGTCACCGGGATCTGACCGTCCACTTCGGGTTGTTCCATCCGGGTCAGGTTGCCGTTACTGTCATATTCAAAGGTGGTTACGCGGCCCAAAGGATCGGTGGCGGTCAGAACCTTGCTGAAGGTGGCGTCATAGGTAAACTGGTTCACAATGGCGCCAAGGGTTGACCCGGGTTTGGGATACTGGGTAACGGTGACCGGATTATGAAGGTCATCATACACATATTCGGTATAATTTCCTTCGGGCTTGGTCTCTTTGATCACGCGCTTTTGGCCGTCATATTCCAGGGTGGTTTCGTTATCCAGCGGGTCGATCCGGCGAACGGCATTGCCGTTTTTATCGTAATAAGCCGTGTTGCCTTGGGCCAGGGGGTTGACCTCCTCGGTCCGGTATCCGGATATGTAATACTGCCAGGCTTGGCCGTTGGCATCGGCCTGGGTGATGACCTTATCGTTAGCGTCAAAGGTGTTGGTGACAAATGGACTTGTAGGATTGTCCGGATAAAAGATCCGGGTCAGCCGCCCCGGCTCATCGTATTCAAAAACCGTGGTGTTGCCTTCCGTACCAGTCACCTGGGTGAGGTTTCCGTCGGTATCATAGGTGTAAGATACGCTTCTTCCCGTTCCGTCGGAGACCTGGCTGATCCGGTCATTGGCATAGGAAAGGGATAGGGCCTTTCCCATGCCGTTGGAGATGGTCTGAAGCGCTCCGCCGGTATCATAGGCAAAGGTCAGAACGTTGCCGTTGGCGTCTGTCCAGGCCGTCATCCTGCCGTCGGCATTAAAATCAAGCTCAACACCGTGCTTGGTCCGGACAAGGTAGGTGCCGTCCGTTTCCAGGGTCAGTATGGAGCCGTCACCAGGCGGGGCATTAAAACTGCCGTCAGCCAGTTTGACAAACCGTTTGGTGCTGCCGGGGATATTCACCGACACCACATTGTTAATGAGCAGGTCCATGAACCAGCGGTGGCCGATGGAGGCGATGACCAGTGTGTCAAGATCACGGTTTTGTGTGAGCAGGTCCATGGTCACGTAAATTTCAACCATGGCTGCCACCGCGTCAATGGTAGAGCGCTCCCCAAGGCCTAAAAACCCATCGTTGTCTTCCGTTGCTCTGACCGCGTATTTGTGGGTCCACCCAAGGCCCAGGCCTGAGTCAGTTAAACGGCTGGCAGAGTTGTAGGTTCGGGCAAAGGCCATGGCAAAGGGCTGGGCGCCATTGCCAAGGGTGAGGTCCGAATGATCGTACAGGTAATCCCCGGTCACAAGGTCTATGGGTTCATCGGATACATCATTGGTAGCTGAGCTTGTGCCCTGGTCGGCGGTTGAAGAGGTTTCTCCGGAATCCGCGTCAAAGACCGTATCTGCGAACCCTCCGCTCAACCCGCCGGAAATGATGTGGCCGATAGAGTTGCCGGCTGACGATACGGCCAGGAATCCGATGCCCTGCCAGTCGCCCTGGGTCAGGTTGCCGTTATGGGGGACAATAACATTGTAGCCTGCATTGACATAAGCCTGAACGTTGGCAATCTCATTTGCGCTGTACCCGTTGGCTTCAAGCTGGGTTTCTATTGAACTCCAGTTAGAGGAGTTGGCTTCAAATATTTTACTGCCCTCTTGGTTGGCTATATCCAAAAGTTTGACCGTACAGACTGCGGAGTTGGGCTGAAATTGCTCGATTACCCCCCATTCCATGGCACTGGACCGGCCTGAGGATGCAAAAAACGAGGCTGTCCCGGCAGCTGTATCACTTTCAAGGCCGAGCGTGCTGACGGCCCCCATGGGAAGGTCAATATAGGGGCTCTGGTTCTGGCCGCAGACGCCAAGGACATGGTGATGGGTCGTGTGCGTCTTGAGCATGGCATCCATCAGTTTATCAGACATCTGGACCTCGGCCAGCCAGGCAAAGCCCATCATGGCCAGGGTTTCTCCCAGGACTTCTTCTGAATCGTCTGTTTGCCCGTCGGCTTTGTACTGGTTGAGTAATTTACGGTGATTTTCGATCATTCCCCGGGTGGTTTCGGCCCAGCCGTTGACGATGTTGTAGCTTCCGCCGGCAAGTATGCTGAAGGTCCGGGTCTGGTCCTGGTAGGTACCGCTTGAAGCGGCATAGGGGTGGTCTACAATGATGGTGATATCCACACTGGTGTTTGCCGTGGCAGCCGTTCCGGTGGCAAGCACTGTTCCGTCCCTGGTGAGGACCGGCTGGACGGAGTCATTATAAAACAGGCTGAGCCTTTTGCCATAGGTCTCATCGGTATATAGAGGAATATTTATGCCCTGGTGCTGAACGGTAAATTTTGTCCGATAGGAATTGGGAATATCGGTCCAGGTTTCTTTAATGGTTTCGTTATTATCGTAGGGAAGTGAAGTCTGTCGCAAAATGCCATCTGCTGGGATTATGACCAGCCCGCCTGTGATCTCTTCAAGGGTGGCACCCGGGTAAGTGGTTTTAATTTCCTGGTGCAAGCTGTTTGTAAAGGCGCTTAAATCGTTTGCAATGTTGGTTTTATTAACGTTTTGTATATAATTTGTACCTTCAACCGCACCACTTTTGGCGTTGGCCAGAAAGGCGGTACGGTCGTAGCCCATGGCCGTGGAGAAATCGATCGGGGCTGTTACAGTGTGGGTTTTATAAGATGGGTCAAACACATAGGCGGTCCCGTCAATCTCAACTTCAACCCAGACATGGCCGACATCGGCAAAGGCAAAATCTCCACCTGAATACACCCATTTTTTCAAGGAAACGCCGCCGTTGGAAAGTATGTTCAGGCCGTCAACCGTGCTTATCCCAAGCCAGTCCTTGACTTCATCCCAGGTGAGTCGCAGGGTTCCGAACTTGTAATTGGCTGTGTAACCCGAAGCCCGCAGCAAGGCGATCATTAGAGAAGACTGGTCAAAGCTGTTGCCTACACCGTCCGCCAGTGTGGCCTCCGCTCCCTTGATTGACCCCCAGACCGGGCTATAGGTGATTTTGTCGTGTACATATTCGTATATCAGGTCGGCATCATTTTTCAGGGACCTTGCCATTGCCTGTATTGTATCCGTGCTAGTCGCGGCTGTATCCAGGGCAATAATTTCCTGGGCAGATGCCCGGACAGATGCTCCCGAGGATGAAATAATTCTATGGGATTCATCCGGACTTATGGGCTCGGCATTTTCCTGCCGGAAGCCGGGCAGGGAATCATTTCCCCCAAACGCATTTGCAACCAATCCAGGTCCATGAAAAAATATTGCCAGGACAAAGGGAATCAATAGAAAGGATTTTTTTGTTCTTGCAGATATCTTTACTCCCAGTACAGCTAGAACCAGCAGGGTGACGGATAGGCCAAGGGGAGAAACGGCGGGAACAGGGGCGACAGATGATGGGGTTGATGTCGAATCCATGGGATCGGAATCTGCCGTATACTCTTCCAGGTTGGTGAATCCGTCTTCATCCGGGTCCAGGCCACTATCATCCGACAGGGGATCAAGTGAATACGTGACTTCCCACCCGTCGTTCATGCCGTCGGAATCCGTATCCGGCTTTAGACCTGTGGTTTCTCCTGCGTCCTTCCAGCCGTTCCGGTTTGTATCCTCTTCACCGTCGGACAGGCCATCTCCATCAGAATCAGCATTTTCAGCACTTGTTCCCGCAAGATTTTCCAGGTAATCACTTAAGCCGTCGCCATCGGTATCTGTTGCCGGTGTAACGCCATGGACGCTGCGGTTACCGGTCTCATCATATGAAAAGGATACGGTACTGCCGTCTGCATAGGTGACAGACGTAACCTGGTTGAGATTATCGTAACCAAACTGGGTGGTTTCTGCCCAACCGATGGACGAGATAGAAAATAAAAGACATGAAATCAGGGTAACATAGAATATCTTAGACATATTCACTCTCCCAAAATAGAATTATTGGGCGTTTTGCATGATTAAAATCAAGGCTTGCCCAAAACCTTAAAATAAACACAATTGATTAGATGAATCTCAGTATCAAATTTATTTTAAGTGAATATGAAATTGGGGTGATTAGTTTTTTAAAGTTAGATTAGAACAATGTTTGTCAGAAAATTTGGAAATCGTAATTCTCTTGCTATGGAGTTTGGATCGCCCAACAAACCACTGCCTTAACACTCTGACTGGTTAACTACATTTACTGTTGTTCAATATAATTTCAGGGTCATTTTGAGGAATGAAAGGAAGTAAAAAATTTAAAAACTAAAAAGTTCACAATAATGGTATTAGCCCCCATTTTTTCAAAATCAAGCCAGGTACCAGATATTGTGGTTCGGGAAATTTGACCATTAGCGACAGGTCATAGACATAGGTGTCACTCGGATATTCCTAAATTTGCACTTATTCTTAGAGGGTGAGTGATTGATGTATTTGTTGATGTGAGGAGACCATCTTTCTTCATTCGTAATAGCACCAAACTATAAATTATTAAATGCTATAAGGATTTACGATATTCAGAGGGCCTCACGCCGTATTCCTTGAGAAAAGCAGCGGCAAAGTGACTCGAGCTGCAAAACCCTGACTCATAAGCGATCCATGTCAGATCAACTGGGTTCTCTTCAATGAGCATTCGAGCGTAAGACAGACGCTCTTTTCTCAGATATCCAAACACCGTACATCCGAAGACCATCCTGAACCCTTTGTTCAACTTGGTATGGCTCATCCCTACCTGCTCGGCCAGTTCTCTGAGTGAAGGCGGAAATGAAAGCTTTTTGATCAGCATATCCCTGGCCTGTAAAATACGTTCCCTGCTCCCGGAGTCCATGGGGGGCAGGCCGTGAGGGGAACAACCCGGCGGCAATACCTGTGCCAGTCTCAGTGCGATCAGTTCAAGTGCCTTGCTCTCAAGATAGAGATTACCGACTCTGCCTTTGTGGGTATTGTTCAGAATCTGGTAAATAGTGGTTTTCATCTGGGATGTCATGATGTGGTCTTTATAAAAATGACTGCTATTAAACGCTTTTTCCAGGGTATTATCAGATTGTTCCGTCCGGGGATGGACCGGGGCAAATTTTTTTATTAAAAATTCAGGCGAAACATGTATGGCAAGCGAAAGCACTTCCTGTCGCCCTTTGATTTTCCGTTCTGCATCATGCCCTTTAAAGAAAACGGCATATGACCATGCTGAAGTTTCAGGAATCGACTTCGGTTGGCAGAGATCCCAGGCCAGATTCTGTCCCTTGATGCAAAAAACAAGAGAAAAAAAAGTATTCTTCAATGTAAACCGGGCCATGTAATCCTCGTTAAATTTACAACGGCATATGCCTAACCCCAACCCCTCACATATTGAAAAAGAAGAAAAATACCCGCTTCCCTTTTGGTCCGGTAACGGACGGATGACCTCATTTGAATCAATCGGCACATTTTCAGGATTCAGAGGCTTAAAGTCTACAAAGTCACCTTGACTGTTTTTAATCAGAATCCGATCGAGCATGCGTTACTTCCTTCACGGCAATTTCGCCCTTTTTGCATTTATCATTTCGCAATACAAATCATGTCTTATCTTTTTTTGCAAAGAAAATAAAGATATCCATGACTAAATTTTACGCAGATGCTCTTTTTCTTTACGCAGATGATATTATTCCAAAGGGAAATACTGTCCAATATCCCGGCTTGCTCACGAATCGAAAACAGCTGCACACAGAACTTGTGTACTGATGGGCAAAATTTTTATCTAACTTTTATCTATGGAGAACTATAGCATTATGATACAGGCGATTCACTCTCCCAACACCCCGTATCCTTCCATGGCATTTTTGTTTGATGCCCTGGTGGCCCCTGTTAAATTGGCCGTTTTGGAGACGGCTATTGAACTTGATATGGCGCACATACTCTGCAGAACCGGCAATGTTGATGATATTGCTAAAAGGGTCGGTGCCCAGGCAAATACCACCGGTCTCATACAGTTGTTGGATGCAATGGCTTCCATGGGATTGGCAAATAAGGAAAACAGCACATACAGCAATACAGAAATAGGAACACATTTCCTTGATAAAAACAGCCCGGTTTTTATGGGTGAATATATACAAAGTATGAAGGATATGGTGCTGAAGAATATGGCTGGTATGACAGAGATCATAAAAAACGGTTCGCTGGAAGGGCAGGAAACGGAGACATGGGAAAGCGAAAGCCGTTGGAAAAGGGCTGTGACGCAGCTGGCGACATGGCAGCGTGCCGGTACGGCTGCTATTTATGCAGATCTTGTCGAAGAACTGCCGGAATTTAAAGGGATCAAAAAAATCCTTGATCTTGGCGGTGGCCCCGGGCTTATTGGGGCGGAAATCCTTGGTCGTCTTCCCGGGGCAAAAGGTGTACTCCTGGACCTTCCTACCATTATCCCGATAGCTGAAAAAGAAATCGAAAATCAAAAGATGGCAGACCGGATTTCATTTATTTCTGGTGACTATAACGAGACGGATTTAGGCTGCGGTTATGATTTGATTTGGACTAGCCATAATCTGTATTTCGTAAAAGATCGGGATTCTTTTTTCCGGCGTGTGAAAAACGCGCTGTCAGACAACGGTGTCTTTGTCTGTCTGCACGAAGGGTTAAGCCGTGAAAAGACCGCACCAGAACGTGTTGTTCTGATGCGACTTTCCAGCGCTCTGGAAAAAGATGGGCAAAGCTATTTTTTTGAAAAAGGAGAAATTGTTTCCTACCTTGAACAAGCCGGCTTTCACCGGGTTGATTCAAGGATGATAGAATTCCCGGCAGGAGAGTTCGAGTTGGTGGTCGCAAGGAGACTCAGTTAGATAGCTATACGTTAACCGGCTCCCGCAGGTATCAATGTCACGGGAGGGTATAGGAGGTTCGGACTGACGATTCTAAAAGAGCCGAAATCTTAGCGATAAAAACAGATGACTGAAAGTTTGAAATTATAAGCGGTAGGCGATACGGATGGAACAAGATCAGAATACTCATTTCGAAATATTAGTATTCGTACCACTTTACAATAGGAGAAAAGGATGCGGAGTAGAACCTCAGGTGAACAATTGCTAAATCATCGAATGCAAATTATTGTTTTTTTCATTATCACTATTGGATGCCTTGTCTACCGACAACTATGGGCAGCGGATGACATCACTGAAGATTCGCGTATTTCGCTCGATGAAATCGTCGTTACTGCGACCAAGGTCGCCACAACAGTGGATAACATACCGACCAATGTCAGCGTTATCTCCCGTAAGCAACTGGAACGGCTCCCGGGTCATCACACTGCATTATCCGCGCTGAAGGAGGCAAATATTCCGGGTTTGTTTTTTTCCGGTAATGTCTATGGCGGGGGAAGTCAGGACGTTTCAATCAGTACCCGGGGAAGTGAAAATTCAAACTGGGGAATGAAGATCATGATTAATGGTATTGATTTTAACAGACCTGATGGGGTTATTGCCGCAAGCCGCATCGCCGTTCACGATATAGAGCGCATCGAAATCACCAAAACACCATCGGCCGAGTACGGTGACCAGGCCATAGGAGGCGTGATCAATATCATTACTCGGGCTGCAAAGGAACCTATGGAGGGCAAGGCCGGCATTGCTTTTACCAGTTTAGGGGGCGGCAACGGGTATAGCGTACTCAACGGCACTCAGGATAAATGGGAATACTATATTGACGCGTCCGTGCAACGGGAAGACGCCTATCAAGATAGAGTGAATCTGGACGGTAATAATGTTTACACCAGGATCGGCTATGTACTTAATGACAGTTCGCAATTAATTTTTCACGGCTCTTATACTGATACACAGGGGATTTATGCCGAAAGTCTGACCAGAGATCAATTGGAGTCGGACCCGAGCCAGAATCCCAATACCGGTGCTGATTACGACTATGAATCCGAAGATACCCTGCAAGCCCTGGTGTATCAGCAACAACTGGGGGACCATGAATTCATGGCAAAAATAGAGTATCAGACTGCGGATTATCAATTGTTTTGGGGCTATTTTACCCACATGGACTCAGAACTGGTTCACCCGGAAATGAATATAACCTTTAACCATGACATGGCAGGCATGGCTAATAAACTGGTTATCGGTGGTGAATACCGCAACCACGATTATGATGTACACAGATACACCGCATCAAGCTTTAATGACCTGACGGTATTGACCCATGATTTTACCCGAAAAGATGTGGGGTATGCCTGCTACTTTCAGGATGAACTGCAGGTAACCGATTCGCTGACTATTTCCGCAGGTATCCGCTATGATTTTTTTGACCTGGAACAAAATTCACATATCACCGGTGGTACTTCCTGGGCCCAAGATAAAGGCGACTTCAGCCCCAAGATTGGCTTTGCGTACCAGATTTGCGATGAAGTAAATCTGTTCGCAGGATATAATAGCGGCCTGAAAAGTCCTGTCAAATTGCCGGTGTTTTGGACAAACGGCAACCTTGATCCGGAAAAACTACAGGCCTATGAGGTCGGGGTTCGCGGTCATTTGGGTTGGCTCAATTACAATTTGGCTTTTTTCTGGCAAACCGTTGACGACAAATTTGTCTTGCCCAGTGCTGATTGGACTGCGGAATATGAGAACGCCGGTGAAACCAGTTCAAAAGGTTTCGAAATGGGGGTTGGTACTAATCTTTCCAATGGCCTTTACACCTCTGCCAATTTTACTTACCAGGATTCCAAGTTCGAGGATTTTGTAAGCATGGGGATTGACTATTCAGGAAAAAAAGTAACAGGTGTTCCGGATATATTATTTGCCTTTACTTTGGGGTTCCGAAATGAAACCTTGGGCGATATTTCTCTCAACCCTGTATATACTGGCAGGCGGTATTTTAACTTTGCGAACACCAATGAAGACGAAGGCTTCTGGGTGCTGAACGCCAGATATACAAAAAAAATCAAGCAGATTGAATTCTTCCTTGCTGCGAACAACCTTTTAGATGAAAACGCTGTTGGCAGTGGCAGCGGTAATCCCGGAAGTGAAATGCTTTATCCCATATCTGGAATTAACGCGGTCTTGGGTATGAATGTAACTTTTTAAGGTCCCCGTTTTTTGCAAAAAATAAAAATTTTAGGAGAAAATTTATGGAAACAAATGAAGACATGGGCTCAAAAGAAATACCCTGCTTTAGAATTTAAAATCGGAAACGTGTTGAACTTTGATCAAGCGGATCAGTCTGTTGATGCGGTATTCATGTCAGGTATATTGCATCATATCCCCCAGTGGAGACAGGCGGTTAAAGTGGTGTATCGGGTTTTGAAACCTGGTGGTGTATTTTTATTTGAAGAACCTCGATATCAATTCACTTTTAAAGAATTGGAAGCAGGAACAGAAGAATCTGGGCTTATCCGTCTTGAAAAGCGCACCTGGATTCCATTCTACACCTACAGCTATCTGTGGTTAAAGCCGAACCTGCCATAATGCAATGGGCTGTTTCCGATGGTTTGTTGTGGTGTGGTCCCGGATGTCGGAGGACCAGAGTTATTTGGGTTGGGAGTTTACAAAAAAACTTAAATGTTATTGTTTTATTAAGGATATTCAAAATGAATGAAAAATTGACCTCTTTCTTAGTTATAATTGTATTTAGCTTTTGCACTGAGGCGTTTGCCGCTGATAAGCAAAAAGACAGCATCACCGACCTCACACCATGGATAGGAGAAAGTGTATCGGTTATCAAGCTATACGAAAGTGACGCTGGAGACAAATTTTTTTCCGAGGTGGTGAAATATGCACCCAAGGGATATACAAAAAAAATGGTAAAGGATTTTATTTACGACATGTTTTCCCTGAAGTTTAAGTCCTTTCGTGTTATGGATGAAAATACAATCAATATCGATAATAAGATCACCGGAGATTATGTCTATGTTGGTAGTGTCAGTACAAGATGGAAGGAGCATAATACGACTTGGGAGGTTTTTAAGACGGATTCTAAGGAAATGATAGCGGCCGGATTTAAATATTTCCTTTTATTTCAATTCCATCAGCATAGCAAGGATTCTTTAAGGCATTGCCACTTACGATACGGAAACGAAAATTTTGATTTTTTGGTGACGGATCCTTCGGTGCAATTGTGGTGGCCCACAGTATATCAGCCTAAAAATACAGATGAAACAAAAATTATGGCACAAATGACTAAAAAGGCAAAATTGCAAGCTACAATGCTGCCCCCTTTGAAAAAGGTAATAAAGGAGTGACTCCAATTGCAGAAATCATAAGAATTTTAGCGTCTGAGTGCTCAAGGTTGGAGCTTGTAATGAATTGCCGTAACATGCAGATGAAATTGGATTTTCGGCATGAACAGCGTAGATAACCGAAAAGAATCGGCTCGTGCCTGCGGAAAATACCTTCTGGCATGCCGTGTGGTTGGCCAATGTGACTGACATCAAACGCACGGTCTTGTCTAAAAAAGGACGGATATGCTGTGGATCTTCTGTTACTCAGAATGATACGAGCCCAGTATCATGGCTTCATAATTCTAAAAATAGCTTGACGTTTTACATTAATAGTTGTCATATTAATTATTAATGTAACAAATAATGGCGTTTTTAGACATGCAGAAGGTGAGAATCGAATAAAGATGAATAAAGAAGATACCGCAATGAAACTGAATGAAAACATTGGATACCTCATTAACCGAACCGGGCTTAGAATGAAACTGGCCGTTCAAAGGGCCTTTCGTGAGCATGGATACCAACTGACCTCAGATCATTGGGGTATATTACAAAAACTATACGAATGTGACAGCCTGCCGCAGATTGAGCTTGCCCGGCTTCTTGGCAAGGACCAGCCCAATATCACCCGGATCATTGATGGCATGGAGAAAAAAAACCTGGCAAAAAGAATACCTGCACCCGATGATCGGAGAAAGTACCTGATCACACTGACGCCTTACGGCAAAAGCATCAGGGAAGATATCTTTGCCATTGCAAAGCAGGTTAGAGACAAGGCATATCAAGGGCTGTCCACTTCGGAACTTAATACGATAGGGCAATTGATAAACAGGATCTACCTCAATTTGGAGTGATGCGTCTCTTTATTTTAAACAAAAAATTTATACGAGGAATTATAGCCGATGAAAATTCACAAGATGCCTGTTCTGCTCATGTTGCCTGTTTTTCTGATGATTCCGGGAATCGGATATTCCGGGGAACCGTCTGTTTTATCCGAGATCACTGTAACCGCACAAAAAAAAGAGGAAAAAGTACAGGACATTCCCATCTCCATAAGTGTGTTCGATGAATTTTCAATTGAGGAGAAAAATATAAAATCCATTCAGGATCTTGCCGCTTATACACCCAACCTGATGTTAACCGACAACGGCGGACGCGCTTCGTTATCCCCTACAATGAGGGGTCTACACACGGAATCCGGGTCTTTTTCGCCTTCGGTGGTCATGTTTGTGGATGGTGTGCCGGCTATTGGCACCACCGGATTTGACCTGCCTTTAACGGATATAAGCCGGGTGGAGGTGCTCAAAGGCCCCCAGGGAAGCCTATACGGCAAGGGCGCTGAAGCGGGCGTCATCAACGTTATTACCAAAAAACCGGGTAATGAGTTTAGCGGAAAAACCATGCTTGAATTAGGGAGCGATAATAAACGGGAATATAATCTTAGCCTTCACAGCCCAATCGTAAAGGACAAATTGTCCATCGGAATTTCCGGGCGTCATTATGAAAAAGATGGATTTATAGATAACCTGCAACTTGGGGGGGCCTCAGATGACAGGCAACACAACTACGGCAAGGTTTACCTCAAATTTACCCCCACGGACCCACTTGAGGTTGCATTAATTTCGTCGGTTTTGAAACATGATGACGGCGGCCTGACTTGGGGCCTTAAAAATTCGCCACGCAACAATGAAAGCAATCGTGAGTATATAAAAACCCGTACCTTGTCAAATGCATTGAAAATTAAATTCAATAAAGAAAATTATACTTTTGAGTCCATCACCGCCCAGATGAGCACGGATGATATCGCATGGCTGGATTATGATTATACTTCAAACCTCGACTATGAAATGCAGCTCAACAGTGAGCTGAGCAATCTGTCCCAGGAATTCCGGATAAGCCGGAATACGGACAAACTTGACTGCCTTATTGGAATGAATCTGTACAGGGACGACAATACCCTTGATTATATCATGTATATGTATGGGTACGAATATCCCACCTATGCCGAGATCGAAGGAGAATCTTTAGGGGTGTTTGCCAATGTCAAATACAGGATAACGGAAAAACTCTCCCTTGAAGGTGGCCTTAGATACGATGACAATGAAAACCATTATAAAAACAGTGCAGCCGACCTTGATCTCAAGTCAACTTCCTCTGCCGTTTCTCCCAAATTTTCCTTCTCCTATAAATCAACCCCCAGCTCCATGATGTATACGACCCTTGCAAGGGGTTACAGGCCGGCAGGGTTCTATGCCTATGCCCCGGAGGGATATCCCAAATCATATGATAAAGAGACCTTGTGGTCCTATGAAATCGGCTACAAAAATACATTCCTGGATAACCGCCTCATACTGAATCTGGCGGTTTACTATATGGATATAAATCAGATGCAGGTAACAAGCAGCATCGCAAACAGTTCCTATATGTACATGTCAAATGCTGCCGAGGCCACCTCAAAGGGTATGGAATTGGATTTGTCCCTTAGACTCAACCGGGAATGGGAATTGTTTTTTTCAGCGGGATACAATGATACCACCTTTGACCATTATGTGGATGACCTGGGAGACTATTCCGGAAATACGAATCCTTATTCACCAAAGTACAATTACAATATCGGTGCCCGGTACCGTGACGCGTCCGGGTATTATGCCAGGATCGACCTGAATGGGTACAGCAATATATATCTTGATAAGGAAAATACCACCAAGCGGGATGCCTATCATCTCGTCAACTTGAAACTCGGCTTTGAAGCGGAAAGCTACGACATCTACCTTTACGGCAAAAATATTTTCGATAAGGTCTATGATTCAGTGGGCTATTCCAATAAATACACCAAATATTCCCCGCCCAGAGAGGTTGGTGTCCAGCTGGTATACAGGTTTTAGCCATGATCAGAAAATCTGGACCGAATCTTTTAAAAACCAATATAATGTTTGGGATATTGTATTTATCTTTTGCCACCCCCTATGTGTTTTTTGTGGGCGGGATCCCGGCGGTGATGCAGCTTGAAGGGTTTGACACCTCTCTCATCGGACTTTTTCAGCTCATCGGTTTACCAGTGGTCATCAAATTCTTATTATCCCCTGTTGTTGATCGGATCAGGTTCCAGAAACACCATTATAAAAAGTGGATTGGTTTGTGCGGCATAGCCTATGCGGCCACCTTATACAGTCTGAGCAGCCTTTCCCTGTCCCGGGATTTTTATACGGTGTTTATTGTGATATTTTTTGCCACGCTTTTATACATTTTTATCGATATTCCCTTGAACGCTCTCGCTATAAAGGTGTTTTCTTCAGAGGACAGAATCGCCGCAAGCGGTTGCAAAACAAGTGCATATTTCCTGTCCGGAATGGCTGGGAGCGGTATGCTCCTGGTCGTGTATAATCATTTAGGATGGCATTGTACGTTTACCCTGGTGTCCGGCTGGGTTCTTATTTCCCTCTCCTTTTTGTTTTTCATAGAAGAAGCAGATGAGCCAATGGATGAACCTGTTGAGGACACACCTGCGTCATTGCACACAATTCTGACTTTTTTCAGACGTCCGGGCATGGGGATCTGGCTGTTCATCCTGACGTTCTATTTTACCTTTATCCTATCGGTCTGGATGTTCATTAAACCCTATTTAATCGTGAAAGGTCTTTCCACGGACGAGGTGGCCTTTTATGTGGGAATTTATGGCAGCGGGGTCGGGTTCTGCGCCGGCATACTGGCAAGCCATTTTGGCAAATCCCTTTCCAAAAGAGACTCTCTTCTCTTTTTTGGTTTTTTAATGATGATCAGTATTTTAATTCTGATTCTGATGGAAGCCTGGGCATTCAATATTTTGGGTGTTCTTGCCGCGGTTACGTTTATATCTGTTTCCATTGCATTTTCCACGACGATGGTATTTTCCCTGATCATGGAGTATTCGCGTCAGAACACCAGGGGAGTCGATTATGCCGTACAATCCAGCCTGACTTCCATTGTCAGGATTCTGACCACTATCGGTGCCGGGTTTCTGATTTCGAATTTCGGGTATGAAGCCTTGTTTTATACCGGTTTTTTAGGGACAGGGGCCGTGGTGTATGTGGTTTACAAGCGTTATGGTGCTTAGATAATTTTTAAAGGTATAGGTGAAAAAATGGAATTGTTCCCAGGTCAGAATATCAAAGAATGCAGACAGAACTGGATCATGGCAATGGAAACCTCCCCCATGGTCAAGCGGATGATAAGAGATCAAAAAGAGCAGGTTCAAAGGTGGGATAAAATGGCGCATTTATTTGCTCAAGAAAAGCGTCCCCCGGAAAATATAAAAGCCGAAGAGCTCATTATCAGAGACCTTCAGGCAAAAGGAGCGTTGTCCGACACCACCAAGGTCCTAGATATCGGGGCTGGTTTGGGGGATCTGACTTTCAGCCTGGCCCGGGTCGCCGAAAGCGTCACTGCCTTGGAACCTTCGCCGGCAATGGCCGGGATACTGGAGCAAAGGGCTTTGGAAAAGGGGATCATAAATATCCATGTGGAAAATCGCTCATGGCAGGAGGTCGATCTTGACAACGAAGGGCTTTTAAAAGGATTTGATTTGGTGGTTGCCTCGATGAATCCGGGTGTCAGCGGACCTGACGACCTTGCAAAGATGAACTTGGCGTCCCGGGGCTTTTGTTATTTGAGCCGTTTTTCAGGACTGAGAGGGCTTTACGGATTTGACGGCATCTGGGAACTTTTTTTTCACGAGGACCCGGGAATGGAGTCCTGGGATATTATTTACCCTTTCAACATGCTTTATGCCCTGGGATACAGGCCCAGCCTTGATTTCATCGTCAAGGAAAATCCCGGCCGGGTAAGGGTAAAACAGGCTGGCCAAATGATATTGGCTTCCCTGTGGGACTACATGGACATCTCCCCGGAAGTGGAAAAGAAGGTGGATGCTTTTATCATGGCTCGGGCCGATAAAGGGTTTGCCACCTATGACAAGGGGGTTTGCCAGAGCAGAATGATTTGGCAGGTCAGCGGTAAAACCCGTAGACCTGGGTAAAAGGATTAGGGGATACACAGGGAGGATAAGCTGTTTATAAGATCGTGGTTCGTTCCTCACACGATCTATCTTTGTCGTCAGGAGGTGGTATAAGTATTTATTTTTAATGCACAACGTTAAGTTAAACAGCTTTCACCAGGCCCCAAAAACCTCAAAGCCTGCTTTAACTTAGTTGTTAAATGAACCCGATTTATCGGGTGAGTTTTGCACGACGTTTGTCCCTTGGGTAAAAGCAATGAAACTCTCTCTGTCCGCCCGTCAGGGCTTCGTCCAACAAGTAATTCTCCGGTTGTCCGGTTATCTTGAGCAATCTGATATCTAACCGCATATCATGAAAAATAGACAGATAACCGAATCGGTTATCATCTTAGTATCTACCTGAATTGCATATCAGTATGGTTGACGTGTGTAAAGATTATTTAGAGCAAAATCCTTTGAAAATTGATTTGATAGAAGTTAACCATCCTTGTCTGAGCCAAGTTTTAAACCAGGCAGGAATAACAGAAGTAGCCAACGCCTTCAATAACAAGCATCACAGCGTTTATGTATAGACATAGTCAACAGGGTCTACTGATACTTTGAAAACGTCCAGTTGATCTGTAATCGCGGAGCTCAGCCAGCCGGGGGACAAATTGCCGAGTACGTTGTAAAAGCCAAGTTTTTTCAAAAAGCAAGCACTTTCAAAAAGCCGATAGCCTCCCCCAGTCGGCTGGAGCGTTGTGTGTGCTTCATTCGGCCCTAACACAAGCCTATCTTACCTTTGTCGCAAAACACCAGTTGCAGACGGTGCATAGTCATTCGAATATGTCTCTTCAAATGTCAAGGAGAGTGGATTTCCGCGCGCATTAGCAGGGGTTGTGTCGTAGATATCGAAAACAGGGGCATTCTGTCCCATGTTACCAGCATCAGCCTCTAACGTCACATTATCAACACCATCTTGGGCTACTACTGCCGCGACATGATAGGGAGTTTCCCCTTGGTTCGGTAACCTATTCCGAGTGATTCCATATGCCTCGCCAATGTTTGGATTTGCCCCTTGCCCTGTCACCCACGGACCCGTTGCAATGGATTGATTCTGTTGATCAGTTTGGCCAAAGAGTCGATCAGTTCCCTGTGGCCTGTCACCCGTAGCTCTCAACTCAGCACGATTGCTATCTTGATCTACACCTCGAATTAAATTTTCAGCAAAAGTCAAGCAATCGTTTGTGAAGTTACGATTTGGGTCATAGTGATATTCTCCGTAATTAAATCCTGCAATGTTTCTATTTTGACCCGTCGCGATGATTAGATTGTTCGGTTGAGGAACAGGCGAACCCGGGCTGACATAAAGCATGGATGGATTATCTGCTTGACCATGGTAGACCACATATAGATCATTATTGGTGCGCTTCTCACCCCCGGCATCCGTGTAAAGTTGAATAGGTTCGAGAGTATTTTTGAGATCGCCACGCAGATTTACGTCTTTTTCCTTTTTCTGAATGGCTCGTAATTGCCTTGCAGAATCGTCATGAGCCATATCTTCCAATTGTAGATCATGTGTAGATTGGATACTATTGTTATCCATTTCCTGAAAATCCTTCAGCTGCTGCACTTGTGGACTATTGTTCATCATATCCTGTAACTTCTTCATTCGAATGGTTTCGGGCCTGTTATCAGCAAACTGAAAGGTAGATGCCTGATTTTGTTCATTTCTGACTCTCACTGTTGTTGAGCGACGTCGTTCTTGTTGTCTTTTATCTGCAACTAATTTCATAATTGATTCCTTTTGGGTTTCTGGTGTTGCACATAATCTCGGTGCTGACCGGCGCTGTGAACAAGTTGAATCTAAAGGGATAACATCCGAAAAGTAAGAATAACCAGATCTGCATAAATATTTAAAAGACAATGATAAAATTATTAACATCATTTGGAAAGGCTTGCAAATTTCTGATTATAACGGATTTGGGGGATAGAGCCGGAGAGCGATGAAATAGACTGAAAAAAATCATTTCCTGAGTTATGGTTGAAGCGCCAACAGCAACGATAACAAATAAGGAAAATGATGAGTTCCTCCTCTACCACCGCTCCCCGACTGAATCGAACTATTTGTATGAATGTTTGTCAAGCACAATATTACATCATTATCCAGCAGGCAGCCCAATTCCGGATGGTATTAGACATGGTAATCATGAAATATCCCGAGCTTTTCCCCGTTGAAATCACTAACGGATACAAAATGAAGGAGATCCGATTCTCCAAAAAACTGAAATTGAAAATCAGGAGAATTGTAATAGCAGGTGTCAGTTATACCATACGACCTTCGTTTGCCATGCCCTATATGAGTGGTCTTGTAAAAGATGTTGAGAAACCGTTATTTTTGCGGAAGTTTGCAGTCCCGTTTTGGGCTTTGAGTTACTGCTTCGGTAAAAATTCCATGTATTGGTATCGCCTTGAAGCATCCCTTGGCCGACATAGTCTTGTGGGAACCACGATTAAATCCCCAGATACATTACCCCAACATGTTTCTGCTGATGAAAAGCATACTCGTCTTTTGGGAGAAAAGACCTATATTGCAACGACGGCTGGGAAAAACTGTATTTTAGGAGCCAGTGTTTCCGAAACGGCCTCCGGCAAAGACCTCCAAAAAGCTTACGGGGTATTTAAAGAGGAGGCTGAATGTATTAATCCGGGATATCAGCCAGAAACTGTCAATACCGACGGATGGCGGTCAACGCAGAAAGCCTGGAGAAAATTGTTCCCCAAGATAACTGTGTTATCCTGCTTCTTACACATATATATTGGCATACGTGATCGCTCACGCAAAAAATATAAGGAGCATTTCCTGGATATGGCGACCAGGTTATGGGACTGCTTTCGGGCAGAGTCTAAGGGGGCATTCTCACAGAGAGTTCGGAGGCTTTCCGAACATTGTCAAAATACGCAGAACGAAATCCCAGACGTAATTTCAGCCAAGATCAAGAAGCTCAAGGATAATCTTCCACAGTTTTCCGAAGCTTATGATTTTCCTGGTGCACATAGAACAAGCAACATGGTTGACCGGCTGATGCAACGGATGGACCGTCATTTATTCAGCACCAAGTATTTTCATGGCACTATGAAATCGGCCAATCTCAGTATACGTGCCTGGGCTCTTATCCAAAATTTTGCTCCACTCAATCCGTGGACGGTAAAGCAAAAGGGCCATGTGAGTTCTTTTGAAAGAGTGAACGGATTCCAATACCACGAGAATTGGCTTCAGAACCTTTTGATTTCAGCTTCATTGGGAGGCTTACGGACGGGTCCCCCAAATCCGTTATAACCAGAAAAAATATAAGAAGGGCGGTTCTGCCCCAATTTGAAAATAGGTAGTTTCGATTTGAAATGATTCCGAGAATAAACTATTTCCAGTCCATAGTATTGATGCCTCTGGATGCAGCAAACGGTAATGTCACCACCAAGCTTCAGCGAGTCCGGTGTAACCAATTTGATATGTGTATTTTTATTATTTTCTAATATGTTCTCAGGCTATTGTTAGATGTTTTTTTCTTGTTTAATTTTTGTTGATGAAAAAATATCTTTATGTAGGCCTTTTACTGATGTAACAAGGACTACCAAGCCACTAATAAAAATATCGGGCTTGATCATAACATCGGCCAACAAGTGTGCCCTCAGCAAGCTTAAAAAAGGAATTTAGAAGAAAAAAATGTAGATAAAATTAGCCCGGTCTGTGAATAGATAATGCGCCAAACAATAATTATTCACAGAAAGGATTAAAAAAGCCCGGGCATGACATCTACATACGCTGAATCTTCTCATAATGCAAATATCAAGACAAAATGGCCCAGAGATGAAGTCTCTATGACAATTATAGATTTCAAGAACCGTAAGGAAAAACTCAGTCAGCGTGAGTTTGCCAAAGATGTCGGCGTTCCCCGCACAACGTTACAAAATTGGCTCAACCGGATGGATAAAATAGATGAGGGGCCGGCGATAGTCGCTTTTTTCGAAAGTCCGGCAGGCGTAAAGTTTTTACATACCTTGATTCAGGCCCTCCATTTTGAATTCACCAAGGTGGGATGTGCCAGTATCCGTAATATTTGCAATTTCCTTAAGTTAACCCGGTTATCAAGCTTTGTGGCAGCATCCTATGGCACCCATCAAAAAATTTCAAATCAAATGGACACCCAAATAGGTCGGTTCGGTGATATGGAACAAGCACGCCTTTCACTGCTTATGCCCGAAAAACGGATCACTCTATGTGAAGATGAAACCTTTCATCCTCAAGTTTGCCTTGTGGCTATCGAGCCGAATTCCAACTATATTATTCTTGAAAAATATGCCAAGGACCGTTCCGGAGCCACTTGGAACCAATCTGTAGGAGGAGCACTTGGCAATCTTCCCGTCAAGGTCATTCAAAGTACGAGTGATGAGGGAAAAGGATTGATCCATCATGTGACGAAAGGCTTAAACAGTCATCATTCTCCGGATTTGTTTCATGTAATGTATGAAATCAGCCGGGGAACCGGAGCTCCACTCTCTTCCAAAATACGGAAAGCCGAAAAAGAACATGAAAACAGTAAAAAGAATGTCCTTGATGCGCAGAAAAATAAGGCCGACTATGAAACCTTGAAAAACGACCTGTTGGTAGACCTCTTGATTTTGATAAAAAAATCCTTCTCTGTGTGGAAAAAGAACAAGAAGCAAGGGGGGCTCTGGACAAGGCAAGGGAAAATCAGGAAACCGTCACAAAAGCAAGAAAAGGGGTCTGAAGTCCAATGGAACGAAAACGTACGCTAAAGAAAAATAAGGGATATAGGGTTCCATTAAACATTTTGTACAAATCCCCTCACGAGTCCTGTTAGTCGATCTTATTGAATAGTATTCGCAAAAACAAAGTTTTTTGTAGCTTATTTAACCCATGGCCAAATATAGTCGAACTTAACTCTCTGTTTTATTACTCCGGAAATATATCTATCTTCCTTATTTTAAAGATAAAATTCTTTAAATAATGGAGCTATTACACAATAATAATCGACTATTTAATTGTGCGGCAATAACATTTTTTTGAGGAGCAGACATTTTAAAATAAAACTAAAAAATGCTTGACTTATTATTTAAAATAGAAAAATAAGATGTATTGAATTAAAAAAATCAATAAATATTTTTTTATGGTTTTTTGAATTCGTTTTTTTGCAAAAAATATTGTCTGTAAATATTATTCTAATTTCAAGCATGAGGTATATCATGACCAAGATTGCAATCTCAAATTTTTCGCTTATTTCCACACCAATCCTAAAAGAACAAATTATCAAAAAATTGTGGCTGATTCTGCTTTGCGCCATGTTCTTCACCGTTAATGCCATTGCGGATGAAGTTTCCCACGAGTATGATGATCTGGGCCGGCTTGTCTATTCGACTTACAATGACGGAACGACCATTACTCAAATAACTTTCGTGTATGATCACGCCGGGAATATGACCTCAAAACAGGTAACCATTCAAATACCGGACGAGGATCAGGGTCAGACTTCTGATGAGACGGGTACCCAATATGGGCTTGATGAAAATGATACGGACGATGCAGACCGGGCCCCTGATCAGGAGAATGTGACGAACCTGGAAGAATTAAATGGTGGTATCAATCCTTTGCTTTTTGATACGGATCATAACGTTTTTTCAGACCTGTCAAAAATTCAGGCCGGGGCCACGCACTTTGATGCAGCCTCTTCGACTGGCAAGAAGGCCGGCGCGCTTCTTTGTTTATTGCTCAGCGGTTTGGGATTGGGTTTCTTGTTTCGACTCAACGGTATCATGACGGTTTTATTGGTTTGTGGGCTAATGGTGTTGACCTTCAGCGGCACAGGCTATGCTCAGCCGGCCAACCCCGGCTGGCTCGAAAGCCAGGGGGAGCAGGTCACACCCCAAACCGCCAAGACATATTACCAAAGCCTCAAGGTACTTCAAGCAAAGACCTTGGCAACGGCAACTAAAACGCTATCTGCCGGGGCCGCAGATTTCCCGGAGATTACGGAACTTGCCCGGGGACTTCAATACGATCCAAAACTGATTTTTGAATATGTTCGTAACCATGTGGATTATGTTCCGTATTTCGGTTCATTAAAAGGCTCTGTTTTGACCTATCTGGACGGGTCTGGAAATGATTTTGATCAGGCCTCATTACTGATCGATCTGCTTTATGCCAGCGGGTACAACGCGCAATATGTGTACGGCACCATGCAGATTCCCTACTACGGCGCAACAGATCAAAAAGATATGCAGCATTGGCTCGGTGTTGATGCAAACACTACCGTGATTCACACCGTTTTGGCGAATGGCGGCATCCCGGCCGTCCAGTCTGGATCTTTTTGTCAGTTGAACCGGGTGTGGGTAAGCGCCAATATTGACGGAACAACTTATCTTTTTGACCCCGCATTTAAAGTATATCAGGAAACCCAGGGGATTAATCTGGCGACCGCCATGGGATACAACCAGGCAACGCTGCTTGCCGCTGCCGGTGGTACCATGGGCACAGATTATATCCAGAATCTGAACGAATCCGGCCTGCGCACACTTTTGAGCAATTATTCTGGCAATTTGTTTAACCACATCCGGGAGACCTATCCCAATGCCGGAATGGAAGAGATCGTCGGCGGTCGGAATATTATCCCGGAATATTCATCTGCGTTACCGACCAGTATAGGGTTTACCAACACAGCCGAATCCTATTGGGACACTATCCCGGCCACCTATGTTCATACCCTCCGCATTCAGCATGGGGGAATTGACGAAACGCTGAATATTCCGGATCTGGCAGGCAAAAGGCTGTCCGTCACATATGATCAACCCGTAACAACTGAGACAGCTGCGATGCGCAGTGTCGCCCAGACAGCAGCATTAAAATCAATGCCCAATGAAATGATGGTCCAACTGCCGGATATGAATGTTTCGGGGCCGCAACTCAAGAGTTCCCAACGCGCTGCGGTGAGCACCTTGGCTGCCAGCACTTGGAATTTTGGAAGTATTCCGGCTTCGGGCTACAGCCAGGGCACTCTGAATATGACCAACTCGAATTCTGTTACGATTCGATTGGTCGTTTCCCTTACCAGCAATCCCCAGAGTGCCTATTCTATTGTCTCAGGCGGCGGCACCACCAACGTACCGTCCGGGACGTCACATGCTATTAGCGTCAGATTCAACGGTTCGGGCCAGACGCCCGGGACAAAAACCGGGCAACTTAAAATCGCATGGTGGTATGGGAGCAACAATTTCGCCAACACAATCTATAATTTGACCGGGGTAGTTGCCCAGGCTCCGGATTTGACCGGATCATACGGCCGCAACTTCGGGCAGGTTTATTTTAATTCTCCGGCAGAAGGCGTCTGCCGAATCAAAAATAGCGGGACTCTGAATATGAGCCTGACCAGTATCGGATTAAACGGAACCGATGCTGTCCGGTTTGAGCTGATCAGTGGTGCCGGAACCGGTGTTATAGGACCAGGCCAGTACCGCGACATTCACGTGAATTACCTTGCCGATGGCGTGGGCAGCCACAATGCCTCTGTTTTGGTGAGATTCACCTATGATGGTGTAGCCCAGGGTATTAACCTGCCCCTTACAGGAGAGACTCTTAGTCCACCTATGGCGCAGCTGTGGCTGGCCGATACCCTGATCGCCCAGGAAACCGCCCCCATATCCGGCACGAATCTGGATAAAATGTTCCTGACCATTGACCATCCCTATTCAGGAGATAACGGAACATTTTCAGACCAGGCCGTAGAATATCCCATGAAACGGGGTTCCTTTTACACGATTATATATGATTTCGGCGGCAGCCGGGACGGCAGACTGCTTGAAAAAAGACAGAAAGAAATGATGGCCTACCGCCGCTCCGGGGTTTCAGACACCTCCCGGGAAGTACTCACAGAAACCTTGAACGTCATAGGCATGACCTGGATGCGGGACACCACCTTGAATGACAACCTGCTGGCACAAATTGCAAACGTATTATCCATTCGCCACCACAGGTTCGGTGTCATGGCCCAGGAGGAAGGCTACTATATTGATGTCAAAGCCCAGCAAAGTGCCAGTGTATCGAAAAACAACGATGCGGATGCCGTAAAAGCCTATTTCAAAGCTGTAAATCACTTGGCCAGCGCCCTGGAACACGGGGTTTTGGAACAGATGCAGGTGGACCGGCCCGCCGTATCCACTACGAAGCTGCTTCAACTGACCAATGAAGACGGGGATAAGATCTTTCAGGTCACATCGGCCAATTATGCAAGCATTGAACCCCAGTTGTTTAATTACAGTGATGCGGATAAACAGGCGTTCCAGCAATCGGTCAATGCCGGGAACAGCCTTATCTTGCCGGCCAACGGACAGATTTCGCTCCAGCAATGGGGCGGCAAGGGATATATTGATTATTACATCGGCACCACTGACATGCATTGCGGCATGATCATCGGGGGAGATTATTTCGGCGGAAAGTCTGTGACTGAAGCGCCTATACAAATATCGCCTGTCAACAAAATATCTACAGTGAATGCCACATCCGATGTCAATGAGCCCAAAGTGCCCAACGGCGATCCCGTGGATATGACCAGCGGACATTTCATGCACGGTAATGTTGACCTTGCACTGTCGGGAGGTATGGGTGGCCTTGCCTTCAAACGTTCCTATTTCGGCGGAAATCACCATGCGGATAACGGCATGGGATACGGCTGGTCCCACAACTACAGAATTTTTGCCGAGCCGTATTCCAGCTCAAAGCTGGGCCTTGGCAGCCGTTTACCCACCGATGCCGTGGCCCTCATCGCGGCTTCCGTGGTCACACTGGACCTGATGACCGGGAATTCCAGCCTCCAGGAATGGATGGCCGCCTCACTTACCGGTAAATGGGGGATGGATAAGCTGACCGATAATGTTGTCAGTATCCACCTGGAGACGGATGTCCTCACCTATGTCAAATTACCGGACGGATCATTCGCCCTGCCGCCGGGTGTAAATGCAGCCCTGGAGCTGAATAACGGCCTTTATAGCCTGGAAGACCGGTTTGACCGGACGGTCCAGTTCAATGCAGACAATCAGGCGACGGCCATTTTGGATGCCGACGGCAATGCTTTGACCTTTACTTATGCCAACGATAAGGTCTCGGCAGTATCCGATGATTTCGGCCACAGCCTGACATTCGGATACTCAGGAGAGCACCTGACCTCGGTTACGGATTCGGTCGGCCGCAGCGTGGGGTATACCTATACCGGTAACGATCTGAGCACCTATACAGACCCGGAAAACAAAACTTGGGAATACGGGTATGATGATGACCACCGCCTGACCACCCTGACCAGCCCGGAACTTATCACCACCGTGACCAACGCCTATGACAGTCTGGGCCGGGTCATGGCCCAAACGGTGCCCCGCCAGGCCGGCACCACAACCTATAACCTCTATTATACGGGCTTCTGTAGCATTGAAGAGGACAGTCAGGGCGATCAGACCCTGTTTTATTATGATCCTAAAAAGCGGCTCATTGCCACTAAAAACGCTCTGGGTGAAAAATCCCTGCAGGCTTATGACGCCCAGAACCATGTGATTGAGGCAACCGACCCCAAGGGCAATATCACGACCTACGACTATGATGGAAACAACAATCTGGTCAAGGTCACCAATGCCCTGACCCAGGAAAGCCTCAACACTTACGATGACCAGTTTCGGCTCACAATGACCACCGATCCCCTGGGGCATGCCATCCAATACGGCTATGACACCGAACATCATCTGACACAAACTACCGTCCAGCCCGAAACCGGGGTACTCATATCCACCGCAAACACCTTTTATGCCAACGGCCAGGTCCATACGAGCACGGACGGACGGGGCATTGTCACAAATTTCACCTATGATACCTGGGGCAACCCGGACACCACCCAGACGGCAACGGCGCCGGCCATTGATTATCAATATGACGGCACAGGCCGCCTGACCCAGCTTACGGATCAGGAAAACAGCACCACAGGGTTTACCTACGACAACCGGGGGCAGCTTCTGACCAAGACAGATCCCCTGATGAATACCATGACCCTGACCTATTTTGACGACGGCAAGGTACAAAGTATCACGGACAGGAACAATGATACGGTGAGCTATGCCTACACCCCTTCGGGGAAAATAGACACCGTCACCCTGCCGGACAGCACCACCGCCTACACCTATGACCAGAAAGACAACCTCACCCAGATGCAGGACCGCCTGGGCACCACCACATATACCTATGATGCGGTCCGGCGCCTGACGTCCAAAACAGATGCCAATGGATTCGGCATCTCCTATACCTATGACGAGAACGGCAATCTTACCACCTTGACCTATCCCGGGAATAAAACCGTAACCTATACCTATGATGCCCTGAACCGGTTGCACACCGTCACCGACTGGCTGGACCGCACCGCCACTTACACCTACGATGCGGCAGGCCGGTTGACCAGCCTGACCCAGTTCAACGGCACCGTGGTCCAGTATAGCTTTGACAACGCCAACCGTCTCACCGGCCTTGAGAACCTGACGGCACCCTCAGGCAGCGCCATTGCCACATACCAGTTCACCCTGGACAACAACGGCAACAGGACCGATGTTAACCAGCAGGTTCCCATCAGCCCGGATCTTGCCGCCCTATCCACAACATTTACCACCAATACCGCAGGCAACCGCCTGGTCCAGGCAGGGTCCAATACATTCACCTACGATGACCAGGGCCAGTTGACTTCGGCTTACGGCAATACCTTGACCTTTGACCCGGAGCACCGGCTGACCGCCATCGGAACCACCTCCGAATTCAAATATGACGGAACAGGCGCACGCCTGGAAGCCACACGCAACGGCGTTAACACCCGGTATATCTATGATGCTGCAGGCAATCTTTTGGCCGAGGCAGACGCCGCCAACCAGATCCAGCGCTATTACATCTACGGTGCCGGACTTCTGGCCATGGCCGAGCCTGCCGGCACCCTGTATTGCTACCACTTCGATGCCACCGGCCACACCGTAGCTTTGACTAATATCAACAAGACTATCATCAACAAATACGCTTATTCACCCTTCGGCACCATTGCCAATCAGGAAGAAACCGTGGCCCAACCCTTCAAATTCGTGGGCCAGTACGGAGTCATGACTGAGGACAACGGTTGGTATTACATGCGGGCAAGATATTATGACCCGGAAGTTGGCCGGTTTATTTCTGAAGATCCTCTGGGGTTTGACGGTGGGGATGTTAACTTGTATGCTTATGCCTCAAATAATCCTGTTATGTTTTATGATCCTTTGGGGTTATGTACCAGAAAAACGAATTGGAAAAATGTGGGGTTAGCTACCACTCAAATTATCGGAGGGGTAGGTACTCTAGGTAGTGGGCTATTTATTACGATTAATTCTGGTGGATTAGGCGGAGCTTTAGGAGGAGCATCTTTGATTGCTGCAGGATGGGCAACATCAATGGATGGTATATTAGACTTAACAGATGCTTTAAGGGGATGGTATAATAATGGGCAGGGAGCCTTTGAAGGAATGGGTGGTTTAACAGGCGAAACAGGGCAATCCGTTGGTAAATATATTGATACTGGACTCGATGTTTATAGTTTAGGGACTGGAAGTTTAAAAACAGTTCCCAGAGCAATCGAATTCGGTTCCAATACAATCAATGTTGCTAATGATTTTGGAGCGTTCGATTGAGCATAATAACAAATGAAAAGAAACTTTTAATAGTCGTTTATATGACAATACCAACAAGTTGTTGAGTTCGTTTCATATTTTGTTATTGGGCCGACTTGGGCGCAGATAGACCAGGTCGGCCCATGACCATTGGAAATATAGTTACCGTTACTAATTCTATCATGTTTGAAAATAGTTATATTTAAGGCGAATGCTAATGAAAGTATATAACCCAATGTATAAAAACCTAATTATAAATTATATAGCATCTTCTTGCTTAATAACTTTAATATTTGGTCTTAATTTTTTTAATAATTATAATATTTATTTAATTGAAAGTTTATTTAAGGCATTGTTTTTTATATCATTTGGTTTTTTTGTTGTTGTTGCAATACAGTTTAAAACTATAATTATATGCGAAGATAAAATAATTATTTCAGGTCTTATATTTAAATCAAGAAAATCAATTTTTTTTAAAGATGTTAATTCCGTTAAGGAATGCAGGTATCCTATTAGAGCTGGGCTTGATCATTTATTAATAATAAGCCCAAAAAGGGTTATTAGAATATTTTGTAATTACGTTACCAACTATAACGAATTATACAGCGAGGTCATGCGGTTATCTCCGAGCAGGGCACAATATGAGGATTCCTGACATCGGACTCTGCTGGATCTTCTTACCTATATCCGCCTGCCGGACAACTCCTTTGCCAAGCCCCCGGGGTGAACGCCACCCTAACCCTAACCGGCGGAAAGTAAGGGTGCTGCCCATATCCAAACGGAAGTATACGCTAAGCGTTCTTAAAACCCGTGAATATCCGAAAAATTAAGAAAACGGAATCGAGAATGAATTTTGAGAATCAAAAATAGTCTATTTCACAAGATAGAGACATCTGTCGTTTTAGAGAACGCACTGTAATCAAGGAGCGATTCGGGGG
Source organism: uncultured Desulfobacter sp. (assembly GCF_963666145.1). Lineage (NCBI taxonomy): Bacteria > Pseudomonadati > Thermodesulfobacteriota > Desulfobacteria > Desulfobacterales > Desulfobacteraceae > Desulfobacter > uncultured Desulfobacter sp. The sequence goes on from NZ_OY762614.1 coordinate 4,211,252, forward strand.
CGGGCCGATCTAAAAGACTGAAATAAAAGTAAATGTTCTTTAAATACGCCCTCAAAATAGGCTTAGGTTAATGTTTTTGATGACAAAATGAACACTTTTAAAAAAATGTAATCTGAATCGGGGGACATTCGTGCGAAAAGATACTATTTTTATCTTGACGAATATACCATAATCGTAATTTTTTGTTCAAATGCTCCAGCTGGTCTGTATACTTAATTTTTTTGAGCATGTTTTTAGTTAGACATAAAAGGCATTATGTCTAACTATTTTCCTTGACCGAATCCAGCCCTATATAATAAGGTATAAAAAAACATAAACCGTTAAGGTGGGAAAAATGAATCACGATTTGATAGCCAGGCCGGAAAATGAAAAATCTCTCCTTAAAGTACTCAAAGAGGTGCCGGAGGAACTGTTATGGAAGGCCAATTTTAATTCTGACAACTCCATTGAAACCTACGACCAGGCGATTCGCTCTTTTTTATCGTTCATTGGCGTAGGCGCCCCCGAAGAATTGAGGCAGGTTGAACATGGTCATGTGATTGCGTTTAAGAAATATTTGCAAAATTCTGGATGCAGCCCCAGGACGATCAATAACCGACTGTCTGCCATCTCTTCGCTGTTCAACCATTTGATCGACAAACAGGTGGTTAAAATCAATGTGGCCCAGGGGGTTCGCCGGATGCCGGTCAACGCCGACCGGGTGGAAGCCAAGGTGATGACGCCGGATGAAGTCCGGAAAATGTTAAGCGCACCGGATACGGATACGCTGAAGGGCATCAGAGACAAAGCCATTTTAGCCACGCTGTTTTATACCGGGTGCCGAGTGTCTGAGGTCTGCACACTCAAGGTGAAAGATTTTTACCAGGAACAGGGATACCATGTCCTTGATTTTTGGGTCAAAGGCGGGAAAAGAAACCGTCTGGCGATTCATCAGGAATTGCAGATTTTAATAAACAGCTACTTGAACGTTGCCTGTCATGGTATGGAGAATAGCAGCTATCTGTTTTTACCCGTTAGGAATGCGCCTAATTGTTCTGACCCCGGAAGGAAGCTGAGTCGAAAGACCGTCGATTATCTCTTTAAAAGATATGCAAAGCAGGCTTCTCTTTACGGTGTTACGCCCCATTCGGCCAGGGCAACATTTATCACCCAGGCCCTGGAGAATAATTGTCCCATTGAGGCTGTTCAAAAAACTGTGGGGCATTCGCAAATAAAAACTACTCAGATGTATGACAAGCGCAGGGCCAAGTACCGGGAGAGTGCCAGTTTTGCCGTGCGGTATTAAAAAATGGGGATTCCAGAATCATGCGGTTTTTCCAAGATAGGAGTTACTTTTTAATGGTTGATTAGTGGCTAAAATAGTGGCAATATATATTTTTTATTATTATTTAACAATATGTTATTAAAACATAATTAGTGGCATAATTAGTGGCTATATTAAGGGCAATTATATCATGGAATCTATCGGGTTGATGGAACCCCTCATTCCGCCGGAAGGAACCAGCGAATTAAATGATCTGGTTATCGATTTGGTATCAAAAGCAAGCCGTTTTGCGGGAATGCTGAATCCTGTAGTCAGCAAATCTGTTGGAGACTTGGTACGTTCCATGAACTGTTATTATTCAAATTTGATTGAAGGTCATGATACACATCCGCGGGATATTGATCGTGCGATGGCCGAAAATTATTCAAGCGAGCCAGAAAAGCGCGCGCTGCAAAAAGAAGCGGTCGCGCATATTTCTGTTCAAAAAATGATTGATGAGGGGCATGCCCCGGAGCTATGCCCAATATCTTCGAAATATGGGCAGTGGATTCATAAAGAATTTTGCGAACGGTTGCCGGAAGAACTTCTTTGGGTTAAGAACCCTGATACGAAGGAAAAAATAAAGGTTGTTCCTGGAAGGCACCGTGATGGTGCTGTACAAGTCGGGCGACATATTCCACCATTACCCGAAAATATAGATATTTTTTTACGGCGTTTTAATGAGGCTTATGATTCAAGAAGCCTTTCCAAACTCCAGCGTATTATTGCTATTGCGGCCTCCCATCACCGGTATGTCTGGATACACCCTTTTTACGATGGCAATGGAAGGGTGGTACGTTTGATGTCTTATGCAGCCCTTAAGAATGCTAAAGTTGGTAGCGAATTGTGGTCGGTGGCGAGGGGGGTGGCGCGCCGGAAAGAAAAATACAAGTCATTGTTACAAGCCGCCGACGGACATCGGCGCGGTGATCTGGACGGACGAGGAACTTTGTCTCAAAAAGCGTTGATTGATTTTTGTGCATTTTTTATGAACATCTGCATTGATCAGGTGGAGTATATGAGCAAGCTTCTTGACTTTACAACGCTTTCAGAGCGCATGCGCATCCATGTTGAAGAAATGATAGCCATGAAACAACTTCCCAAAGGAAGTTATTCTCTTTTGCGAGAAGCCTTGCTCGTTGGTGAATTTGAAAGGGGAAAAGTTGTGGACATCACAGGTTTTAAAGATCGCGCTGCCAGAGAAATTATGTATGCATTGCTTAAAAAAGGCTTGCTGGTTTCAGATACACCACGCGGCTCTGTGCGTTTAGGCTTTCCCATTGATGTGGTCGAACGATGGTTCCCTTTATTGTATCCGGCAACCAAATAATCAAAAGCATTGGCCACACCATATGCAGTGGCCGGAGAGTTTCGGGGTTTGAAGTCCCATGGAACGATTATGTAAAGCTTTGCATAATCGTTCCATTGGGCTTCAAGCCCCTTGACAAAGCCCTCATCTCAGTAATTTTCCCTTCGAAAGCCCTTTACCTAAATCAGAGGGTTTTCCGAAGGGAAAAGTGTCAACTCAAGTATGGTTCGGGAGAATAACAGAGACCAGAAGGTCTCCATCGTATTCATATACCAGAGAAATTTTTTCATTATTTGGCAAGCATTGATTCAAGCTTGCTTAATCTCTCCTCCAGTTGTTTATTATTCTCTTTCAACGCTGCGTTTTTTTTATTCAATTGCTGGACAGCTACGGTTAAAATTGAGACCATTGCGCCGATATCCCGTTGCTCTTCCTTTTCTATTCCAGTTTGATTGTTCTGATATATTGTTCCGTCTTTTTTATATATTTCGCCGTTGCCTGTTTTCTGGTAAACTTTTCCAGTCATCTCATCCAAGTATACATCACTCTTGAGCTGTATTTTCTCGACTTGTTCGCTTTCATAAACAGGCGTTTCCTCTATTATTTCAACAATCTTCCCGTTTTCCGCTCTAAACCCTTTAGAAATTTTCTGCACGCTTTTTGAAACCTTGTTTTTCACAACATTGCCACTATTATCGAGGGTTTTAGATACCTTCTCCGCATCGACCCAAACAGATTCGAAAGCATTTTCTGTAGCAATTTCCTGCAGTGCGACCTCTTTGTATACCGGAACTTCCGCATGGCGTTGGGCAAAATTCGGAAGTGTCGAATGGTCGATTTCGCCACCCTTTCCGGAAATTTTTGCTATTTCGGATAATGCGTCGCCTTCATAAAAAGGCGTCCGATCTGTGAATGACGCAAAAGAGGCGTTACCATCTCCATAGGCATTTCCTTCGATCGTTAGGTTCCCTGTCCCTCCCCAAGCTTTACTGACGATAACGCCATTTTTATTCAGCAGCCAGAGAATTTCTTCTCCTGTTATATGCATCCGACCTGACCTGGTCAAGTAAAAATGGACACTTTTGTTAAGCGGCTTTTTCTAAAAACCACAGTTTTTCAAATTCTTTTGGACTGATATACCCCAAATAGGAATGACGTCTGTTGCAATTGTAAAACATTTCGATGTAATCAATGATGTCTCTCCGGGCTTCTTCTCGGGTCATGTAGTTTGTAAAAAAGACCCTCTCAGTCTTCAAACTACCGAAAAAGCTCTCTGCCACGGCATTGTCCCAACAATTCCCTTTCCGGCTCATGCTGCTAACCATCCCAAGGGTATTCAACATTTTCTGGAAGTTTTTACTGCAATACTGACTTCCCCTGTCTGAATGAAATAGCAGGCCAGGGGCAGGCATTCGACGCCTGATTGCCATGTGCAGGGCATCCATGATCAACTTTGTGGTCATTCGATTACTCAGGGACCAGCCGACAACCCGGCGTGAAAAAAGGTCTATAACGACGGCCAAATACAACCACCCTTCGTGGGTCCAAATGTATGTAATGTCAGAGACATAAACCTTGTCCGCTTCGACAACTTCAAACTGTCTGTCCAGTAAATTCGGTGCAACTGGCAAATTGTGTTTGCTGTCTGTCGTCGCTTTAAATTTCTTTTTCTGCTTGGCGGCAACACCGGCCATTTTCATCAATGACCCAGCTTTGTACCGCCCGCAAGGACTGCCGGATGCTTTTATCTCTTCTGCAATCCGGCGGGCGCCATAGGTACCCCTTGATGCTTGATGAGCCGCTTTAACAATAGGAATTAGTGTCTCTACTTCCCTCTGCCTCAATGATTTTTTACATTTACGCCAGGCATAATATCCACTCCGGGATATGAGCATGACAATACATATCAGAGCTACTGGGTAAGCCTTCCTCTCAGCATCAACGAATTGATACTTCAGCTCATTTCTTTCGCGAAGAAGGCTGCTGCCTTTTTTAAGATTTCACGTTCCATCTTCAAACGGTTGTTTTCTTTTCGAAGACGGCTCAACTCTGCCTTCATTGCCACACTTCCTTGTAAACCAGTGGCACTCTCTCCACTACCTTCAATCTCACGTTTCCAGCGACCCAGCATGGTTGGATTGACTCCGAGATTTCGGGCTGCCTCGGTAATCTGATATCCCTGTTCGGTTATCAGTTTAACTGCTTCTTCTTTGAATTCAGGTGCATACTTCTTTCTGTCTTTCTTCATTTGACACCTCCGTGTGGATTATTAACCCACTCTTAGAGAAGTGTCCACAATTACCCTACCACCTCAGTAGCGGTCTCTATGGTCAATGCGGCCCAATCAAAATTTGCCAACCTTAAAGGCTGCAGTTTTGATAAGGGCTTTTACAGTCCATATAATAAGGTGGAACTAAGGAAAAAGCTGGATTCCCTGGTGCTTCCCAAAAAAGGAAAACGTAACAAAATTGAGCATGAAGAAGAGACTTCCAAAATTTTTGTTCAGACAAAACGAAAGCATTCAGCGGTAGAATCGGCTATTAATGCGTTGGAAAATCATGGGTTAGATCGATGTCCTGATCATGGTATTCTTGGCTTTAAGAGATATGTCAGTCTATCTGTTTTAGCCCGGAACCTCCAAATCATTGGGCATCATATACAACAAAAAGAACTGAAGCGAATTCAACGGCAGCGAAAGGCCGCCTAAAACTGGGTAAAAAGAGCTCTTCAACAGGAGAGTTGTGTCTAAAATTAGGCAAAATTGTCAAAGAGCACCGAAAATGACTCACTCCACCCATCGAAATTAACCTGGGTGGAATGAATTTTAAAATATTAACCAGCCTGGGAGGTCTGAAATCCAGGTTTCCGTTCAGGCACTAAATAGGGCACGATGGGTTCCAAATGGGGGGGAGTCGGGTGACCGGCTCCTCTACCAGATAGTTTAAGGGTTCAGAAGACTTATTCCTTCTGAACCCTTTTTTTATTTGATCGTTCTTTGACTGCGGTCTGGAAAAACAGCTGATCACCTGTCTGATGGTGATGTGTAAGCTTAACATTTCTGGTCCAGGCGTCCATTTCTATTAAACGTCTTTAGTTCCGCAAAAAGTAATGTGTAAAAAATGCACAACCTTCTATATATGTAGCTTTCATTTGCTTTGTGGTTATTTTAGCTTAAAGGTATAATATTAAATCGATTTTATCTCGAACTGTTTTTCTTCTCAGGCCGCTAAATAAAAAGAGTTGTGTTTATATTTCACAATTAATGGAGCTGTCTATAACCACCTGTGTAAAAAATACACACTTGCGATCTGTTGGGTGGTAATACCTGCAATATCCTATTAAAGAAAAGATATGGTCAATTCATAAAATAAATTGATTGTCTCATAAAATCAGTTGATTGAATATTAAAACATTTTTTTGGCATGGATATGGCAAGGTGTGAAGCGTTTGTATACCAATTTGACTGCACGGGTTTTTGTTAGCTGCACCGATGTTGAACAAATAAATACAGACGGGATAAATATTTTAACAGGAGCTGTATCATGCGCAAAATTAGCGATAAGCAATCATTCTCCCGTTTCATTAAGATTAAAAAAGCAATGGGATCGTGTCGAAAATAAACATGAAAACATACGAAGAAATTAACAGTCGAATAGAATCTGGAGAAGCGGTCGTCCTTACGGCGGATGAAATTATTGATTATGTAGACAAAGAAGGTCTGGATAAGGCTGCGGCAGAAGTTGATGTGGTTACAGCGGCAACCTTTGGTCCCATGTGCTCTTCGGGGTGTTTTCTTAACTTTGGTCATTCCAAGCCGAAGATGCGGATGAGCGAAGTCTGGATTGACGATGTTATGGCCTATGCAGGTATCGCTGCTGTGGATGCATACCTTGGTGCCACGCAGTTAAGGCGCAATGATCCTGCCAATATGTATTATCCGGGTGATTTCCGATACGGCGGCGGGCATGTGATAGAAAAGCTTGTGGCCGGCGAAGAAGTCCAGTTGTTTGCCCTGTCTTACGGTACTGATGAATATCCTTTAAAAGAAATTCGGACCTATTTCACAATCGACGATCTCAATCAAGCCATTATGACCAATCCGAGAAACTGCTACCAGAATTATAATGTTGCGGTGAATTGTTCCGACAAAACGATTTATACCTACCTGGGCGAATTAAAGCCGAACATGGCAAATCTGACATACTCTTCGGCGGGACAGCTTTCTCCTTTGTTGAATGACCCGCTGTATAAAACAATCGGGATCGGAACCCGTGTATGGCTTGCTGGTGCCCATGGCCATGTGTATGCCCAAGGGACTCAGCATGCATCGGATTGCCTCCGGGGTGACAACGATGTCCCCATGGGAGGTGCCGGTACCCTTGGTTTGACCGGGAATATGAAAGAGATGGACAGCGAGTTTGTTCGCGGTGTCAGTTTAAAAGGATATGGTGCCTCTCTGGCTTTGGGTGTTGGTATCCCCATCCCCATATTGGATAAAGAAATTCTTCGGCATTGCACCGTGCGCGACAGCGAGATATTTGCTGAGGTAATAGACTACTCCTCAACATACCCTGAAAGGGGCGGTGATATTGTCGGTAGAGTCTCCTACGCTGATTTGAGAAGTGGCGAAGTGGAACTGGACGGCAAGACCGTGGCGACCGGGTCGATGTCTTCCTATTCCAAGGCGCTTAAAATATCCGAAATTTTTAAACAAGAAATTAAACAAGGGGCTTTTTTATTAAGCACGCCTATCCGGAATCTGCCGGTTAACCAGGGGATGACTCCGCTTGATGTAAGAGCCCAAGGAGAGCAAAGATGAACACAGCAGAATTGATCACCAAACGCGTTATATTGAGCTTTCCCAAATTCAATGCCGGGCAGCCGATTATTACCAAGCTGATCAAAGAATTTGACCTGGAAATAAACATATACAGAGCCCGGGTAACCCCGAATAAAGAAGGATACATTGCCATAGATATCACAGGCGAAGAATTTTTGATCGAAGATGGGCTGGATTTTATAGCGTCATTGAATGTGGATATCAACCTGGCCATGAACAGCCTTTTATGGGATCAAGATCGGTGTGTTGGGTGTGGTAATTGTGTGCCGCATTGCCCCACCGGTGCACTCCATGTGGGGGATCAAAGATCACGGCAGATCGCTTTTCACAGAGATCTGTGCGTTGAATGTCTCAGTTGTGTGGAAAATTGTCCTTTTGGTGCATGTGTTTCGATATTTTAATGCAAAATACATTGTGCCAATAATTTAAAATTGATTGGGCTATGTATCATAAAGTGTCCGGTTAGGTTTTTGCTTTCTCGGCAAACGTAAATTTTTGATCTTTGACAATATTGTCCCTGCTTAACCCATGCGAACCATTCTCGTTGTACCCGATTAGGTCATTCAAGATGGCAATTCGTAACTGCCGAACTCTTTTAATAGAGACCTTCTCATTAAACTCGTCGCGGCAGTAGATTGCCAGCAACAGGTAAGTGATAAGGCCGCTAAGAATTTGAACCATTAGGCCGTATTCACTGCGGGCAATGAGATGGTAAACCTTCAGGTGCTCTTTCCACCATTTGAAAAAATCTTCAATGGTCCACCGGAGTTTATAAATGGTTGCTATTTGTTCTGCCGTTAAATCATGCCTGTCCGTTGCCACATAATATTTAACCCCGGCAATTTTATACCCAACAACCCGAACGGGATTCTTAGTCTGGTTTTGATTCGGAGTACCAAGCCTGACCAGTGCATCATAAAAAATGTAGCTACCGGAATTGATCTCATGGTTTTCAATTACGGTTCTGGTTGTCTTGGCCTTTATACGGCAAACAAAATGCTTCCCTTGCTCCTGAAGCAGGTCGAAATCGTGATGGGATTGATAGCCACGATCCATAACGCCTGTTTGTCCCTTGGACAGGATTTTTGGTACAAAAGGACGTTCTCCACCGTTCCCTTCCGTCAGAAAAATTTTGTTGGGGATGCCGTGATTAATGTCAAACCCGCAATGCGCTTTGGCTTTTTTGCTTCCTTTCCTGTAGTTCGCCCAGTGCATTGAAAGGACAGCATTTATAAGGCTACCATCAATGGATACCAGATCTCCAAGTTCTGCGTGCTCCTTCGGTAGACACCCAACAGCCTGCTTATAAAGGTCCTCGAAGACAAATTGCAGTTGTTCAAGTCCCCGGTGATTGACTGCTTCGCCAAAGCTGCTGCGATTGATTCCCCCGTCTGGAGCAATATTTTCTTTGGCAAAAATGTTCTCCTTGAGATCTTGAATTAAATGCCGGGCTGATTTGTGCTCCTGGAGATGAAAATAAATCAAAGCATTGATTTGGTCTTCGAATGTCATTTTTAAAGGGCGATCTCCTCGAGACTGTAGTTCAGGTGCTTGTGAAAGCGACCTTACCAGAGGGCGCTGGAACTTGTCAAAATTCAGGGACTGTATTTGTTTTTTTTGAGACTGAAATGCGCGTCATTTGGGCTCCTTGAATAAAATTTTTACGCACATTTGTCAACAAAAAAACGACTGTTTTTTCAATAAATTAAGCTGTTTTTTACGTGCAAAAACCTAACCGGACACCACTGATAAAGTGTACAAGAAGTTTACGATTTTAAAAAATTAAAGAATACATGTTTATAATCTTTATGATGGGAGGTGTTTATGATTTACCCTAGTGAGTACGAACTTGAAACAGGTCGAAATTATCCGAGTCACGAAGATTTTGCGGTTAATCATTGTGAAACAACCGGTGCCGGCATTTATGTGAAGCGTAGTTTTAAAAAGGGCGAAATGGTGGCAAGGATGGCCGGGATTACCGTGCCGTATATCCTTCAGCATACCCTTCAAATCAGCCCGTTTCTTCATCTGTATGATCCTCATTTTACGGGTCTTTTATTGCATTCATGCGATCCTTTGGTCACCCTGGATATGAATAAACTTGAAGTCTGGGCCTTGCAGGATATTGAAAAAGGTGAAGCGCTGACAATGGATTATGCCCAGACGGAAGATAAGTTATTTAAGCAATTCCCCTGCTCGTGCGGTGCTGTTAACTGTCGCAAATGGGTCACTGGACGAAAAGAATCAATCAACGAAACAGGGCGGCAGTACCTTCTTGAACTGGAAAGGAAGTGTGGATGAATCCACAAAACAATGGATTGTGGTGGGAAAGACAGGATTTATGTTACCAGGACGGAAGGTTGTATTTTGCCGGAAAATCAGTGGCTGATTTGATCGGTATAACCGGCACTCCGGCTTTTTTTTACAATGGAAGGCGCATATTAGAAAATATCGGGCGGCTCAATAAAGCGTTGGCCCGACTGGACGCCCATAGAATTTTTTATGCAATAAAAGCCAACCGGTTTGCTCCCGTGCTGACACTCATTAAGAACGGTGCAGCATGTGGTGTGGACGTTTGTTCGCCCAAAGAGTTGCTCCATGCGTTTTCCTGCGGTTTCAACTGCAGCGAGATTTCATATACGGCCAACTCCATGACCGATGATGAGCTAAAGCTTCTGGCCGATAATCCGGATGTGGCCTTAAACTGCGATTCTTTGAGTACGATCCGGCGACTGGGCAAGTTCTGTTCCCATCGAAGAATCGGGCTTCGTGTTAATCCTGCAATGGGAATTGGATACAGAGACAATGAAACCTTGAAATACAGCGGCGATAAAACCACCAAGTTCGGCATCTACAAAGAGCAGTTTGACGAAGCGCTGCAGCTCGCTGAAACGAACAATTTTGCCGTGGATACAATCCATTTCCATACCGGGTGCGGATATCTGAATAATCAACTCTCTTTGTTCAGTGAGATTCTAGACGCAACGCATTGGTTTTTAGATAAAGTCAAAGATCTGACGTTCGTCAATCTTGGCGGCGGTCTGGGTGTTCCCCACGATATTGATGACACGCCATTGGACCTGGATGCCTGGGTGTCGATTATCGACTCTCATTTCGGTAATAAAGACATCATCGTCTGTGTTGAACCCGGGGATTATATTGTCAAGGATAGCGGTATTTTGGTTTTAGAGGTGAATACGGTCGAGAAAAAGCGCAATACCGATTTTGTCGGTGTGAACGGTGGATTCAACCTGGCCATTGAGCCGATGTTTTATGGGCTGCCCTGCGAACCTGTTGTCCTCACGCAAAAAACTGATCAAATGAAGCCCGTGACAATTGTGGGCAATATCAACGAATCCCTGGATGTCTGGAAAGATAACTTTTCCATGCCGGACCAGATTACAGAGGGCGATCCCCTTGTTTTTATCAATGCCGGTGGATATGCATCTTCCATGATGTCCAATCACTGTATGCGGGGGCAGGTGTCCGAAAATTTAATCGTATAAAAGGCTATTATGAATTTAAGCGCAGAAAATATGGAATATGCAACTGAAGAAGCGACGCTTGCACAAATAGATAAAAAGCATGTGATTCACCCATGGTCGGATCTGGGCAGCGATGCCGAGCCCATGGTTATTGAATCCGGTAAAGGGATTCATGTGTTTGACAATGAAGGCAACAAATTCATTGATTCGATTTCAGGTATGTGGTGCGTGAATTTAGGATATGGAAACAAAGAGATGGCAGATGCCATTGCCGATCAATGCGTTCGTCTGGTTTATTATACGCCCTTTGGGGCCATGACAAGTCCGCCGTCCATTGAGCTTGCACATAAACTCAGTGAGATGACACCCGGTGATCTCAACTATTTTCAGTTTACCACCAGCGGGTCCACGGCTGTGGAATCGGCAATCCGGTTTGTTCATTACTATTTTAATTGTCTGGATCAGCCTGAAAAAAAACATATTATTTATCGTGAAAATGCCTATCACGGCAGTACCTATCTAACGGCCTCGCTGAACGGCAAACGATGTGATCGAAGTTATTTTAACTATATCACTGATATTGTGCATGCCATCCCTGATCCTAATCCGTTTAAGCGAGACGCCGGCATGAGTGTTGAGGATTTTTGCGATCTTCGCGTTCGTGAGCTTGAAGAAAAGATTTTAGCGCTTGGACCGGACAATGTCGCATGCTTCATTGCCGAACCTGTCATGGGATCCGGCGGCGTGATTGTTCCGCCGTCCGGCTACCATAAAAGAACCCTGGACGTCTGCAGAAAATATGACGTCCTGTATATCTCAGACGAAGTCGTTACGGCATTCGGCCGATTGGGCCATCACTTTGCATCCGAAGCGGTTTTCGATATCGTGCCGGATATCATCACCGTAGCCAAAGGCATCTCTTCGGGGTATCAGCCGTTAGGGGCTGCCATTATTTCCGACACACTTATGGCGCGTATCAGCGGGGAATCTGCAAAGCCCAATTCTTATTACACCAATGGGTTTACCTATTCCGGGCATCCCGTGGCCTGTGCCGCCGCCTTGAAATATCTTGAAATCATGGAGAGGGACAACATCAATGAACATGTCAGGGATGTTGGTCCCTATTTCATACAGCGCCTGGAGGCGCTCAAGGCGTTTCCCATCGTCGGCGATGTCAGGGGTGTTTGCTTAATGGCGTGTGTGGAGTGTGTGGTGTCGGACGATGAAGACGAAAATATCGCTGTTGCCCAAAGAGTGGATGAATTCTGCCAGGAGAAGGGGCTTATTGTCCGGCCCTATGAAAACCTGTGTATATTATCTCCACCGTTGATTATCGATAAAACCGGTATTGATCAGGTTGTAGACATTTTGGAAGACAGCATTATTCGAACAATGAATGAAAGAGATAAGGAGTTAAAATGATGGGAGATATAGATGTCCATCTTTTAATAAATGGAAATATTGTGGATGGAGAAGGGGATAGAACTTCTCTTTTCAGTCCGGAAAATAATGAATTTATAGCAGATGTGCCGTGTGCGACCACTGCCCAGGTTGATCTGGCCGTGGACGCGGCCAATGCGGCGTTTCCGGCCTGGAAAAGAAAGTCTTTTGCGGACAGAGCTGCGGTTTTACATAAACTGGCCGACCGTATTGATGAAAAAGCTGAAGTTTTGGCAAGGCTTGAATCCCTGAACTGCGGTAAGCCCTACCAGCGGATGCTCGAAGATGAAATGCCCGCCATTTCAGATCATTTTCGTTTTTTTGCCGGCGCCAGTCGGTGCATGTCCGGCAGTGCCACAGGGGAGTATCTTGAAGGCTTTACCAGTATGATCCGTCGTGATCCGGTGGGCGTGGTCGGCCAGATCGCCCCCTGGAACTATCCTTTGATGATGGCGGCCTGGAAAATTGCCCCGGCCCTGGCGGCCGGAAATACGGTGGTGTTCAAGCCGTCCGAATGCACACCCTTGACCATGCTTGCCTTGGTTGAAGACGTCAACGCGCTTTTTCCTGCCGGTGTGCTTAATATTGTAACGGGCAAGGGCAGTGTCGTTGGAAAACACATTGCCGAGCATGAAAAAATTCAAATGGTCTCCGTCACAGGTTCTGTCAATACCGGCAAACAGGTGTTGAGTTCTGCCACATCCAATGTAAAGCGCACACATCTGGAGTTGGGGGGCAAGGCTCCGGTCATCGCATTTGATGATTGTGATGTTGATGACCTGGTGGAAAATATGAAGTTGTGGGGATATTACAATGCAGGCCAGGATTGTACGGCAGCCTGCCGTTTGTATGTCCAGGACAATATCTACCAGAAAGTGGTTGAAAAATTGACTGCGGCCGTTAAAAGCATTGATGTCATTGATATCGGGCCGTTGATTTCTGCCGATCAACGGGAGATTGTTAGCGGATTTGTTGAACGTGCCAAGGAAGTCTCGCACCTGAAAGTCGTTGCCGGCGGCAATAAAATTGACCCCGGCTACTTTTATGAGCCCACCCTGATCGCTGATGCCCGTCAGGGTGATGAGGTGGTTCAAGAGGAAATTTTCGGTCCCGTGGTTTCCGTCACCCGTTTCAGTGATACCGATCAGGCTATTGAGTGGGCCAATGATTGCAAGTATGGACTGGCATCTTCTATCTGGACCAAGGATATCAAAAAAGCACACAGGGTTTCATCTATGCTCCAATATGGTGTGACATGGATTAATACATATTTTATGTATGCGTCCGAGATGCCCCATGGGGGATTTAAAATGTCCGGATATGGTAAGGATCTTTCGATGTATGGATTGGAAGATTATACAGTTGTGCGGCACATTATGGTGAAAATGTAAAATACTCCCGCTTTGAAAATCCTAAAAGCAGATGGATATCAGCACATATCCATCTGCTTTTGTATTTCAATATTTATGTGTGATTCATGCACAGGTCTTATCGAGATCTAATGTGTGTTTGCTAAAAAACTAAAATTCGGTTTTTGTATTATTTTCTATGTTTTTGTCGCCTTGCATGGCAGGTTTATTAATGATAGGTCATAAGGGGGACGGTCAGATTGGGCCGGAAAGGAAAAAGATTAATGCGTATATTGTTTACATCAAATCGGTGGTTCAACGCCCGGACAGCCCCGGCAAAAGTGTTGAACACTTATGGATAACTTAGACGATCCCATCAGTGTTCTTTGCGTAGACAAGGGCAAGCTGCTGGCCGATCAAGTCAAAGAAGTGTTTGACGAAGACCAGGTTTCCATTGCCTTTGAACGAAGTCTTGAAACTGTCGTCGACCGGTTTGAAAAAGAACGGTTCGACCTGATGCTTTTCTCCGGGGCCATGGCCAGGAACCAGCAGTCCGGTGCCCTGGATATCCTGGAGTTGATTTCAGCCAAATGTCCCCAGACCCAGATTTTATTGTTTATGCCGCCAGGCGCCTTGAAGTTTGCAAATCTTGGATTGCGTGCCGGGGCGTACCATTATTCTACGCTTCCCATCAGTAATGAAGAACTCAAGCTGCTCATCGGGTCAGCCATCCAGGCCAAACCCCAATTGGGCCCCAATATGCTTTTAAAGGCCGAGACTGAGAAAACGACCTTTGAACGAATGATCGGCAGATCCACGGTGATGCAAAAGACCTACCGTCAGATTCGCCAGGCCGCCGCAACAGATATTCCCGTGCTGATTTCAGGCGAAACCGGTACAGGTAAAGAATTGGTGGCCCAGGCAATCCATGAACTCAGTGCCAGGGCGAATGCGCCCTGCATTCCGGTCCATATCGCTTCTTTACCCCAGGATCTGGTGGCCAGTGAATTGTTCGGGCATGTGGCAGGCGCCTTTACCGGTGCTTCTCGGTTGAGAAAAGGGTGTTTTGAGCAAGCCGACGGCGGTACGGTGTTTTTGGATGAAATCGGGACCATTGATCAGAAGATGCAGATCAGTTTGCTCAGGCTTTTAGAAACCAATGAATTTTCCAGGATCGGCAGTCAGGAAAGTCAAAATGCCAATGCCCGGGTGATTGCCGCTACCAATGCAGACCTTGAAGATGAGGTTCGCATGGGCAACTTCAGGGAAGACCTGTATTACAGACTGGATGTCCTGAGTATTGAAATGCCGCCCCTGCGCGAGCGCAACGGTGATATTCCCCTTCTGGTGAGTCATTTTATCAAACAGGCCTGCGACGATTTTAAAAAAAATATCCGGGGCATGTCTTCGGATTTCATTAACTGTGTTGAGGCGTATCCTTGGCCCGGCAATGTAAGGGAATTGAAAAATGCGATTCAGCGTGCTGTCATCTCCGCCACAGAGGATGTGCTAAGGACCGGTAATCTGCCGGACCGGGTCAGCCGAAACCAGGACCGGGAAGCCCGGGTGACCATCCGTGTGGGAATGACTTTGGCCCAGGTCGAAAAAGAATTGATCATTCGAACCCTTGATTACGCCGGGGGGAACCGATCCAGGGCCAGTGAAATTCTGGGTATTTCCCGGCGGTCTTTGTACAATAAAATTGATCGTTACGGACTGAGCATGAAATTCCAAAAGACATAAAAAAATCTATTTTTTTATTTTATATCAACTTGTTACATGCTCATTGATAAATATGAATAAAAAACAGTTGACAATAAATGCTCTTTTGGCTATTCTTCCCTGGTTAATTTGATGGGCCATTAGCTCAATTGGTAGAGCAACTGACTCTTAATCAGTAGGTCCAAGGTTCGATCCCTTGATGGCCCACCACCAAAAAACAATGCCGGTAAAGCTTTCGACGCTTTTACCGGCTTTTTTATTTGGACAGAAACCTCGCCAAATCTCACAAAAAAGATCAAATTTGCGCACACTTTGCGCACACTTTTTTTGTGCAAAAGGAATAATAAAAATCACAGGAATAAAACCGCATGGGCAACAAGAGGCCCAGGTCATAACACCAAACTCAATACAGGCCATCGTGCGAGCAGATAACTAAACTGTGAGTGCCATAGGGCAGGGCGCTGTCATTATAAAGATCTCATCCAAGATCTTTCCGGGTCCAATTTCATTCAGTAAGTCAGCAGGATCTATCCAGCTTTGATTTTTTATGAGAACAAGAAATATTTAGCCAGGCTGAGAGATTATTATTGAGCGTTTCATTTATATGTATTGTATACGCATGCGCGCCCGTTAGGGACTGATTTTTCCAGTCAGCCTATCTGTTTTAAAAAAAAGTAAGAACGTAAGGATTTGATAAAAACAAGAAGAATTCATTGTATATTTAATGAGTTATATTTTCAAAAAAAGGTAAGGATTAAGTAAGGAACATGTAAGGAATATTACTTTTTTTATTACTTTTATATAAAAGTATAAGTATCTATTATCATTGCACATTACTTTTTGCCTTACTCTTCCTTACACGATCCTTACAAAATTGAATTCGACTTTTTTCTTGTTTAATCAAGTGTTTAGAAATGAAAAATCACGATTCTTACGTTCTTACTTTTTTTTAAAACAGATAGGGTTACCCCAAAAAAAATCAGGTCATAGACGACCGGGGCCCCGGTTATCTACGACCTGATTTAAAAACGGCCAGAATGTTGAGAAATAATATTTATGGAGCGGCCAGGCGGGAAAAAATTTTTTGCTGTTCGAATCTCGTGGAAGTGTGCAGACGGTTCAACACTTCGTCCGGGATATCAAGCGCAGATGGTGAAAGGGTATGGGAGAATGTCAGGTCCATGACAAACGTGTGGCCGCAGTCTGCATTTTTGCAGCAGCAATACAGGCGCTTGACTTCGTCAGACTCAATTGATGATGATGATATTGTTGCGGTATAACCACACCGGTTGCATGTCACTTTTACTGCCATTGATTGTATTCTCCTGTTTTTTATATCTTAATTTTACTCCTCATATTCTGGATGCGCAAAGGATATGCGCCATTTTGCCGGTAAATAATCATTTATTTGGGCCAAATGGTTACGCAAGGGCTCTATTTCGTTTTTTTCATAAACAATATCTGATTTTTCTATGTCCCCAAACCCTCCCCTGGCCTCTGCCGGAACAATGGAGGCCAATGCCGGCGGTATCCTGTGTGCTGCGATGATGTCATCCCGGGAAATATTTTTGATTTTCTGCAGCTCATCCTTTGTGGAAAAATCCCCCACCGGTATGATCTGGATATCCTTTTCCCTGCCGTTGGGGATGTGAAGAAATAGATTCCGAAAATTGCCAAGTTTTTTGGCTGATTTCACGGCGTCACGGATAGAGTTCTTGTCCTTTTCCTCCAGGCTCGCGGATGATGAATAAAAAATGTATCCGACATGGGCCCCGTTCATGTAATATCGACGCCGGAACAATGTTGCATCCTCATTTAACAACATGGACTGGATTGCACCCAAATATGTTGGCAGGCCATAAATGATCTGGGCCACGTCATAATTTTTTATATGGATCACCTCACCCACTTCAAAGTCAGTCCTGGATCCGTCCACATTGAGCATGCAGTATTGATTTTCTGTTTTCATCCGGCGCATGTTTATGGCCGGCAGGTGTTTTAAGAAAACGGTTTCTCCAAGAAAGTTTTTAATCATCTGGAAATATGAGTTATTGAATGTCACATAATCAGTTGTAAACGGCTGCATTTGTGACAACGGGCATGCCGCAGAGGCCACAAACCGGCGCAGGATCATGTTTGCTTTGAACTCCAAAAGCGGCCCGTGGTATGCATTCGCACCTCTCAGCCTGGCCAGGCCGGCCCAAGACACCGGCGGTGTATAATACTGCCCATTATCCAGGAGCCAGATCCCCACATAATCGGTCAGGTACTGCCCGTCAAGGATGGGTTCCGGATCTCCGAAGGTAAAGGCCATTGATGATGAATCGTTTTTGATCTCTTCCATTGTATTCTCCTATAAAATTTCAACCGTAGCGCTCTGGATATGATCGTGGCTGATGGGCTCATTTGCCAGGGCATGCATGATGGCCCATGCCACGTCCGCATGGCCGGTGCTGTCTGTCCTGTTTGCTGCATATGTGATCTGTCCGCTGTTTGTTGTTGTTTTGCGGATTGTCAAAAAGGCGTGGGCGATGGTGGTCTCTTCGGCATCCCATAAAATCCGATTGGCGCCGATTACTTCCTGGGCCTTTAGCACCATTGCTGTTTTATTGCCTACGGAATAGTGGATGGGGGTTGCCTGGGGATAGAAATTGCGCACGGTGTCAAACACACCCAGGCCCGGGCCGGTTACATCAATGCCCATGTATGCAAAATTGTATTGCTGGATCAGCTTTTTGATCTCTGCCGCCTGCCAGGTGAAACTTTTATTGATCCATTTCAACCGTAAAATCATCCGGAATTTCCCACCCGGTTCAAGCGGCGGCATCAGGATCACGAATGAGGCATCATCCCCGGACCGGCTTGGATCATACCCGGCCCATACCGGGTAATTTCCCACGGGCCGTTTTGCATTTGGATCAATGTCCGTCCATATGCTGGTGTCAATGGTGCAGTTTTCCAGGTCTGCAAATTTAAAAACACCGAATGTGTCATCCACAAACAGACAGCCAAACAGGTTTTTAAATTCATCCGGGGAATATTCAAGCCGGAGCTGGGCCCGGTCGAACAGATCACACCCTGCTTTTTCCGCATCATCCAGGGTGATAATTTTCCGGTATGTGTTATCCGGACAAATGATCCCGGACTGCATCTGCTTAAATCCGGGGAACTCCACCCGTTTCTTTTTAAACCGCTGATTGTACCGGTCTCCGGTCCACAGGTCATAGGCCTGGTGGGTTACGGCAGATGGCGTGGAAAATAGTGTTTTTCTCCATTTCTTATGGGCTGCCATACCGGAGGCTACCTTATATAGATCATTAAATCCCTGGATCCAGAAAAATTCATCAATATATACATCCCCATGATAGGACTGGGCGGACTTGGAATTGTTCGATAAAAAATGAAGTTCCGCCGGGCCGTGCTTTGTGTGCAGGATAATGGGGTTGCCCTTGAGCTCGATGTCAAAATGCTGCTGGGCACAGGCGATGATATACCGCCGGAATGTTTCGGCCTGGGCCCGGGTGGCGGAGAGAAATATTTTATTGCGGCCTTCCAGGGTGGCATCTTCGAACGCCTCCTGGGAAAAATACCAGGTTGCCCCGATCTGCCTGGATTTAAGATACATGCGCATGCGGTGTATGCGTTCTTCGCGCATGGCAAGCTGGTATTCAAAATAATTTTTATGCAGCTTTTCCTTAAAATCTTGTTCGGTCAGGCCGGACACGTCATTTTTATGTTTGCGGGCGTTTGACTTTTTCTTTCCCCCTTGTTTGGGATTACCGCCGGTACCGGTCCCGGTACAGCCCTGGGGCTTTTCTGAATCATCACGGCTCCGGCTTGCACTCAGCCGGATAAGTGAATCTGTCAGGCTTTTGATCTCTTCCAGGTCAATGGGCTGCTTGTCCTCTTTTTCGGCAAGGATGGCCAGGCGGCGGGCCATGGCCTCTTCCACGGTTTCATAGGAGAGCATGTCATCCCATTGGCCCTTGTTCCGCCAGTCATAAACCGTGCGCAGGGGAACGTTTGTGATCTCTGCAATTTCCTTGGGTTTGTGCCGGCGCAGATACAACCGTTTTGCCGCTTCTAATATTTCCTGTGGATAGTAACTCATACCCATACAATATCAATGATGACGGGGCCTTGGACGCTGTTTCCATCCGATAACGCGAAAATCGGACCGCCTTTCGTGTACAGTGGCGTATTCCTTTTTTACCATTGAGGAAAAAGAATCATTTTAAGGAGAATAAATGCCGGGCTCTCTTGTAACAGACTGGAAACGCATTGCGAAATCAGGCCCCACCGTTGATGGACGGAAAATAGATCCCCAGTGGCTCAAGGATATGGCCGAAACATATAATCCGGATGAATACACGGCCAAGCTCTGGATTGATCATCGCAGGTATATGGGGTCTTACGGTTCGGTCCGGGAAGTGAAGGCGGAACAAGACGGTGATGTTGTCCGGCTGTTTGCCAAAATTTCCCCCAGCCGGGATCTGATCGAACGCAATCAGGTCTGGGAAGATAAACTGCATTTCAGCATTGAAGTGATTGAAAACTTTGCCGAGACCGGAAAATTCTACCTGGGCGGCCTGGCCATGACAGATGAACCGGCAAGTCTCGGCACGGATGAAATGCGTTTTTCCACAAACCCGGACCGCACATTCACGGCCCGGTATCCCGGAGATCCGGTCCCGGACCTGCGGGATGCCGCCGATGATGAAACGGCATTTACCTTGTTTCGCAGGCTTCTGCAAATCTTCTCCAAATCAAAACCAGAAACTGAAATAAAAGAGGAAGAACCCATGGACCAGAAACAATTTGATGAGCTGAAGGGCGAATTTAAAAAAAGCCTTGATGCCGTATCCGGCCTTGCTGAACGGCTTGATGCGTTTATGGCCGCCGGCCATCCGCCCCAGGATGACGTGGCGGATACCCCGGACGATTCCGGAGATGACAACGCCACACCCCCGGCAGAGGACTTTACCGAACTTAAAACCGGCCTGGACGACCTGGGGAAAAAGTTCGATTCCCTGGTTGAACGGATGGAAAAGGCCGTGCCAGGTACCCGGTTTACCGAGACAACCGCACCGGCAGGCGACGAGGACGAACTTCTTTAAGGCCAGGGGGATCCCGGCACCAGGAGAATCATAGATGAAAAAAGAGACCAAACAGAAGTTTAACATCATCAAGGCCCGCATCGCTAAAGCCTACGGGGTTGACACCGTGTCAGAACAGTTTTCGGCCACCCCCACGGTGGAACAGCGGCTGAATGATAAAATTGTTGAACAGGACAATTTCCTGTCCCGGATCAATGTCATCTCTGTTGACGAGATCGAGGGACAGAACATCCTTGGATATGCGTCCGGCCCGGCATCCGGCCGGACAGACACCAGCGGCGATGGCGAACGTACGCCGAATAATCTGCTGGGCCTGGATACCTATGACTACAAGCTTTACCAGACCAACTCTGATGTGTACATGCGCTATGCCACCATGGACGCCTGGGCCAAGTTCCCGGATATGGCGGACCGGTATGCACGTTATGTCCAAAAGCGGATTGCAAACGACCGGTGCCTGATCGGGTGGTACGGCGAGTCGGCTGCTGCCGATACTAACCTGGCCACGTACCCGTTGATGCAGGATGTCAACAAGGGCTGGCTGCAGTACATGCGGGAAAACCTGTCAGCAAACATCCTGACCCAGGGGGAGAAAGCCGCAGGGGAAATCCGGATCGGTGCGGATGGTGATTTTGTGAACCTTGACCATGCAGTGGCCGAACTTGTTGCCGGCATCCCCAGATATCTGCGCCAGGACCTGATCGCCTTGATCGGGGATGAGCTGGTAGGCCTTGAAAAATCAGCCCTGTATCAGGCCATTGGTGCCCAGCCAACGGAAAAAAACCTTGCCACTGCATCCCTGACCAAGTTCGGCGGTATGGACTGGACAACGCCGAACAACTTCCCGGGACGCGGCCTGGTGATCACCAGCCTGGACAACCTGTCCATTTACATGCAGTCTGGAACATGGCGGCGCCATATCAAGGACAAACCGGAAAAAGACCGTGTGGAAGATTACAACAGCCGAAACGAGGGCTATGTGGTGGAAACCCCGGAAAAACTTGTTGCGGTTGAATTCGACAACGTCACCGTTCCCCAGAACGACGGCTCCTGGGCATAGTCCCGGGGAAAGATAAGGAAATAACCCCATGAGTCTTATGAAAAGATTTCAGGCAGAAAAGAAAAAGGATCCGTCCTACGGTACCGGTGTTAAGTCCAAGGTGCTGGGTACCATGCCGACGTCAACATTGGCAAGAAACCAAACCCTTGCCAAGATTGAAAAAGAGCTGGAAAACGATCTGGCAGCGCTCAAGCTGATCAAGAGCATTAAGCAAAAAGAGCAGGTCAAGGCGGAAAGCCTGGTGCCCAAATATTTGCCGACGGTCACCGGCCTCATGGCGTCCGGATCCGACCATGCACTGCTGGGCCTGGTGTTGATCTGGCTGTTTGACATCAAGGACATTGCCCAGGCCATGGACCTGGCGATCTACTGCATTGAACATGATGTGCCCATGCCGGAACGGTTTAAACGCGATCTGCCCACATATCTATGCGATACCATTATTGAGTGGGCGGACACTGAATTTGAAGCCGGCCGCAGTGTGGAACCATATTTTTCCCGGGTGTTTGATCTGGCTCAAGATTGGGACCTGCACGATGAGATCCGGGCCAAATTTTACCGGCTCAAGGGGCTGATCGCCATGGGCAAGGAAGACTTTGTCATGGCCGTGCCTGCCTTGGAAACCGCTATGGAGTATGGTGCAAAGGTAAAGACCGCCCTGGGCGACGCCAAGAAAAAGTGTGCCACTTGTTTGAATTCCAGCACTGAACCTGAAACTGACGAAGAGACCGAGCCAGAACAACCGACAGACGAATAGATCAACCCAGCTCCCCGCCCAACCGGCCGCGCCCGGTCCAGGAACAATGCCTTTGGCCATTGTCCCACGGACCGGCGGCCGGTTTTTTTGTTGACACGATCTGACATACCACATATTGAGTGCCGTGAATTTCCCAAAAAGCACCCAATAATACCATAAGTGCTTAGTCAATTTTTTTAGTTCTACTAACGGCCATGGGCCGACCTGGTCTATCAATTCCCAGGATTAACTCTCAACAAAACATGAAATTAATTTGGCAACTTATTGGCACTTTTATATAAAACTGATTTTTCCATGTTGACGTGATTCTTCGTATCCATTGTCGGCTGCATCCCAAAATTTTTTCGATACATTCTTATGTAACATGCTTCTAAAAATCCAAATCATAACCAAGGCATTGAATTTCAAAATTGCATTTCTCGATTGTTACCTATGTGGATGAAATCAGATTCACATCTTAGGCCGATCATATTATTTTCTGATAGAATTGCTGGTAAGTTTCTATTAACTTGACACTTATTTGATTCAGTTGATATTTAACATTAGTTGTGATCCCCTTGGCCTGAAAGCGTACCGAGGGTTAATAAACAAAGGCAATGAGCCTCTCTGCACACATGGAGAGCAGCAAGACAAAAGGCATCTCCACCCAAAACGCGGTGGCAGTGCCATTGCATATATTCACAATATATGCCCGCCGATCCTTATGACTGCATTTGGATATGAGCGCCTACTATTAACCCCAACTTTGAAAGGAGACACGCTTATGGTTGAGATTCTCGCTTTACCGACCTTTATAATTTTGACGGTCAATTGTGTGATTGGCTTGGTCAGACTTGTAGTCGAGTTAGTCAAAATTTATTAAGAGGAGCAAGGGGGTCACAATTTTTAACTTCCGTAAACTTGATGGGCAGTTAAATTCTCTTTTCAAAAACATACATATTACATTTATTAAAACATCTCGGATTTGACCAGAGCCAGCTCGTTATTCTGATTCAAAAGTTTGTTCTATTAACTTGACTGAATGTATTTTGCTCAGTTAGGCTTATGAAAAAACATTCCAAATAATTTTTAAAAAGGGCATCGGTATGAAAAAAAGTCAAACTGAATTCGACGAAAGAATTTTTCTGATGACTCTCCTTAATAAATACAAAATAAAGTATGGAAATGAGATTAGGTTTATAGATTCTTTTGAATTTAATGCTGTTGATACATGGCTTGGGAAATATTTCATAGACGCTATTCAAGAAAAAACATTCAGGACTAAAGATGGTGGAACCGCAAAAGAAATAAAATATCCAACCTTGGCTTGGCTTAAAGAAGGCTCTGCAAGAGGGCTTGTAAATCAAAAAAGCAATAGTAATGGTTTGGTTTACACTTTTTCCGAAAAAGGATATTTGAAGGCGATGAACTATTCTCAGAGTCCTTTCAGGTATTTTTTTGAAAATAAGTGGGGTATTTTTGCTAAAAATATTGCTTTCATTGCTGCTATTTGCACAATAGTTAGCACCCTGATCCAAATTCTTATCGCGTTTAAGATAATACACGATTAATTATTTTGTCAGAAAAATAAGATTACATTTAATAAACTCCTACCTCCGATGAACTCTTGAAAACGAGCAATTTGTCTATAAGTACTTAGATTTAGGATTTTGGGCCTACCTCAAAATATGGGGGTCTTTCAATTTAAATAAAAACTA